>CAIVAT010000081.1 GCA_903903985.1 uncultured Bacteroidales bacterium
CTCGTCAGCATCCATTGCTGGACCTGTTACCGTTCGACTTGCATGTATTAGGCCTGCCGCTAGCGTTAATCCTGAGCCAGGATCAAACTCTCCATTGTAAAAGGAAAATTTAATCTTATTCAGGGTTACTATTACCAAAAGAAATTAACTAGGTTAATTATTAATCTGGGATATTTGCTACTACATTTACTTCAGTCTTTCAAAGAACTTTTCTTCATTTCCCCATCCGGGTACTTTGTTTTAAATCGGACTGCAAATTTACAACCTTTTTTTTATCCACCAAACTTTTTTTTGAAAAAATGTAAAAAAGTTTTTCCCACTGCCAAAATCATTTCAAATCACTCGCCACTGTTGGTTTTTCTTGCAATCATATTCAAAGAACATCGAAACGGGAGTGCAAAAGTACATATTAAAATCGAACTAACAAGCGTTATTTATGTTTTTTTGAATATTCCTTCAATTTATTTTTTTGAACTGACGTAAAACAATAGCATGGAGATATTTACGTTTTTGTTTTTTTTTGATTATTTTTGTAGTTCGATTGAAAAATCCGATTGAGACCTGAAACCATGAAAAAATATATACTGAAATTTATCCTGATCTTCCTTTGCTTATATATATATATGGCAACTTCCTCTGCACAGGATTCCATTCCCTCGCTTTCCTCCGCCCCCCGCAAACCGGATAGCTTCTGGAGAAGAGTCACCGTGGGGGGAAACCTGGGTGTTCAATTTGGCAGTGTTACGGGAGTCACCGTTTCTCCGGAGGTTTCACTCCGAACGGTCGACAATCTCTACCTTGGCCTGCGCTTCCTTTACCAATACTATAACTACAAAAATTATTATTGGAATGATGACACCAAAGAATATATGAGATATGAATCGAGTATCTATGGCGGTGGCATCTACCTGAGGTATTACCTGAATTCCCTGTTTGATAATTTCCTGGGCAACCTGTTTGCCCACGTGGAATACGAATACCAATACTATACACGTCCATTCATCAATGCCAACGGTGGCCATATTTATGACCCCTATGGAAATTCATATATACAAGGTAAACAGGTGGTCGAAGTCAACAGCGTGTTTGTCGGTGGCGGTTACCGGCAACCTGTTGCAAACCGGGTTTCCATGGATTTCCTGATCCTTTTCAACCTGAACGATTCGTACAATTCACCCTACTCAAACCCGATTTTCAGGCTCGGCGTGGGCGTAGGACTCTAGGTTAAATAATGCAGGCAATGCTGGAATTGCCTGCATTGCCTTTCAGGCCTCCGGAATGTTTTTAAGTATTTCCAGCGTTAAATCCCAGAATTTAACAGTAGAATGAATTTCAAGCCGTTCATCAGGCGAATGGGCCCCCTTGATCGTCGGGCCAAAGGAGACCATGTCCATCCCCGGGTAAATCGCACCCACCAGACCGCATTCGAGGCCTGCATGAATGGCCAGTACCTGCGGCTCTATGGAAAAAAGCCTGCGGTAGGCATCAGCACTGATGCGCAATATCTCTGAATCAGGGTTGGGTTTCCATCCCGGGTAGCCGGAAGAATGTTCAACATCAGCCTGCATGAGATAAAATACACTGGCAACCATGTCTGCAACATCCTTTTTTGAGGATTCAACAGAACTCCTTTGACTGGTTGTAATGACAATTTTTTTATCAATGAACTTCACAGAAGCCAGATTGGTGGATGTTTCGACGAAATTTGGAATTTCACGCGACATGCTGATCACACCATGCGGGCATGCATATAAGGCATCAAGGAAGTCAGCCTGCAAGGCACTGTTTAATACGAACTCAGGCTTTTCGGCAGGTTGGATGATGAATGAAATATCGGGCTCAGTTATCAATAGCTCGTTTCTGACTTCCTTGTAAAAGGATGCAGCATAATCAAGCAAGGACTTTTCATTCTCCCGGTGGACAGTAATAACGGCAAAGGCTTCCCGTGCCAATGCATTACGCAGGTTGCCTGCATTGAAATCGGCCAAAGCTGTTTCGAATGTCTCCCGTGCATTCCACAGAAAACGGTTCATGAGTTTCACGGCATTGCCGAGCCCTTTGTTGATGTCGTCGCCGGAGTGACCTCCTTTCAGGCCTGTGAGACTAACCTTATATGCAACATGGCCGGCAGGAACTTCATCGGTCTCAATCGGCATGGTAGCAACAGTGTCTTTTCCACCGGCACAGCCAATGAATAACTGGCCTTCGTCCTCGGAATCGAGATTGATGAGGATCCGGCCTTCCAATTGCCCGGGTTTTAATGCAAATGCCCCGGTGAGGCCGGTTTCCTCATCCATCGTAAACAAGGCTTCAAGCGGACCATGCGGAATATCCGTTGCTTCCAGGATTGCCAGCGCTGCCGCGATCCCGATTCCGTCATCGGCCCCCAGGGTTGTTCCCTTTGCCTTTACCCAGTCGCCATCAATCCAGGGAAGGATGGGATCGGTATCAAAATCATGAATGGTTTCGGAGTTTTTCTCACAAACCATATCAAGGTGACATTGCAGGATTACCCCCCTGCGTTTTTCAAACCCCGGGGCGGCAGGCTTCCTGATCATCACATTCCCCGCTTCGTCAATGATACAGGAAAGGTTGTGCTTCTTTGCGAATTCATTGATATAGGCGGCAATTTTTTCTTCTTTCTTCGATGAGCGCGGAATTTTACAGATCTCCAGAAAATAGTGCCAGAGTCTTTCAGGTTGCAGTTGATGTATATCCATATTCATGATTGTTTGTGTTTTTTGTTTTTATTAGGCTCACCAAAAATATCAAATTCCGGATTACCCATTTGATAATTTTTTACCTTTACAGGGAAATATAAATAGCGGTCATTTTGCGATTCCATTTTCCAAGGTTCAGATTTTTTCGTGGGCTTGCGTTCCGGTACAGCCTCTTTTTTCTTATTTCAATCCTGATCATTCTTTTTTTTCCCCTGCTTTTTGGATATGTTTCTTCCAGCGTCCTGCTGCTATTGAAGGCACAGAAAGAGGCTTCAATTATGACAGACCAAACAGTTGCCCAGTTTGAGAACGTGCTTCAGCCAACTGAACTGGTCCCCCAGACCCTGGTTCAGTCTATGGAAAATCCCAATATCAGCTATCCGGAAGTGTTACGTATTGCCAGGAATTTTGTGCTTCATGATCCCAATGTGTTTGCCACCTGCCTTGCTTTCGAACCAAACTTTTATAAAAGTGACAGCTACTGGTATGCTCTGTATGCCTATGAAAAAAATGGCAAGTTAACTTCAAAGGTCCTTGGCAGCCCGGAGTATGATTATTTTAAAATGGACTGGTACCGCCTTCCGAAATTGCTGAATAAACCGGTGTGGACAGAACCTTATTATGATAAAGGAGGTGGCGATGCCTTGATGTGTACCTATTCCACACCGATTTACAGGAACATCAACGGCAAAAGGATTTTTACCGGCGTCCTCACCATGGATGTCTCTTTCTCAAACTTTGCCCGCATTGTAAAAAGCATCACCATTTTCAAAACCGGCTATGGCCTGCTGATTTCCAGGCAGGGGAAGATCATTGCTTCCCCGCGGGCAAGAATGAATAACCAGAACATTCTTGACTTCGCTAAAAAAGGCGGGGGAAAAGAAACGCAGGAGGCCATCCGGGAGATGATGGAGGGAAAATCCGGATTTAAATCAATGGATGGTCTCGAAGCCAAAAAGCACCCCTCATTTTTAAGTTATGCCCCTGTGGGTGAAACCGGCTGGTCTTTTGGCATCCTTTTTCCTGAAGAGGAGTTGTATGACGACATGGTTAAATTTTTAAAAATAATGTCGTGGATGTTTGGCATCAGCATCCTGATATTACTCATTACCACCATTTTTATTACGCGAAGAATGACCCGCCCCATTGTGAGGCTGGTGGAAGCTACCCACAAAATCGGGCAGGGCGATTTCGATGCAAAACTGCCCGTCAGAAAATCAAAGGATGAAGTTGCCCAGCTTACCCGGGCATTTTCTAAGATGCAGGATGAACTCCGTAACTATATCCAGCACCTGGAAGTAACAACCGCCGAGAAAGAGAAGATCGAAAGCGAATTGAACGTGGCGCACAACATCCAGATGGGAATGCTCCCGCGTGGTTTTGCAACTCCCGAAAACTGGGATCTTTTTGCCACCCTCGATCCGGCAAAAGCAGTCGGAGGCGATCTCTATGATTTTTTTTATCTGGATAAGGACCATCTTTGCATTGCCATCGGCGACGTTGCGGGGAAAGGGGTTCCGGCATCACTTTTCATGATGATAGCCCGCACCCTGCTCCGCGCCAAAGCAGTGTCGGGTACCCCGATCCACATAGCGATGTCGAGCATCAACCATGAATTGTGCCAGGATAATCCAAACCAGATGTTCGTGACCTTTTTTGCCGGGATCGTTGATTTGAAAACCGGAGAAATGGAGTTCTGCAATGCCGGCCATAACTACCCGTATATCCTCGGGTCAGGAGAGCAGATCCGGCAACTGAAAGTCAGGAATGGCCTCCCTCTCGGGATCTTTGATTCTGCCGAATATACCTGTGGAAAGTTCAGTTTTAAACCCAGCGAAATCCTGGTCCTTACCACCGACGGGATCACAGATGCCTTGAACGTGGCAAATGATTTCTTTGGAGAGTCAAAACTGGCGGCTTCCCTTACGGCATTAGCGAATAAAAACACCAAAGCCCTCACCGAACTGCTGATCGCTGAACTCCGGCGATTTTCAAGCGGAGCAGAGCAGGCCGATGATATCACCATCCTGGCCCTGCAATATAAGGATTCAACATTAAACCAAGTGATGACCGGCCAACACTCCCAATTGAAATTGCTGAACCAGATTACCGAACTCGAAAAAATCATGCTCAAAATCGAAGAGCTCTCTGAGGCCTGGAAGATCCCTGCCAAAACGGTGATGGAAATCAATCTTGTCATCGAGGAACTCTTTGCAAATATCGTGTTTTATGCATTCGAAGATCAGGAGCAACATGTTATCACGCTTGATTTCAGCCTTCCGGATGCAGGGATACTGAAGATGCGCCTTGAAGATGATGGCAAACCGTTTAATCTGCTGGAAAAGCAGGTAGGCGCTATTTTTGAGCAAACAATCGACGAACGGCAAGTCGGGGGATTGGGAATTCATTTTGCAAAAGAGATGATGCAAAATGTTGAATATGAACGATCTGATAATAAGAATGTCGTTATATTAACTAAAAATTTTTAACATCAAAACAGCATATTTGAATTATGGAACTTACTGAACAAAAAACAGATCAATGCATCATCATAGGCATTGTTGGCCGTCTGGATACGACAAACTACACGGTATTGGAAAAGAAACTCATGGACCTGGCCGAGAACCACCATGATAAAATCCTGGTTGAATGCTCTAAAATGGACTATATCAGCAGCAGTGGATTGAGGATTCTTCTGATGGCTTTGAAAAAGATCACCCTGTTAAAAGGCAAGTTTGCTTTATGCTGTTTGCAGGAGAACATCCAGGAGATTTTCGAGATTTCTGGTTTTACAAGCATTTTTGAGATTTATTCATCCAGGGAGGAAGCACTGAAAGTGTTTTAATGGTCCAGTATATTCACTATACCGACCCAACATCCCCGGAAATGGTTCGGGTACTGGAAGAAATTCCACGCTGCCCGGGGGTCTGTTTCTTCATGGATATCAACCGGTCAACAGATATCAAATACCAGGGCGGACTGAAAGACTGGGGACGGAAACTGAACAATACCTTCAACAACCTCCTGTATGCAAACCATTTTCAACAGCACGTTGTCAAAGGCATCGGTGATGAAATGATGCTCTTTATACCTGAGGATGCCTTGAAAAAGAAATTTTCAAACAACACCTGTTTTGCCTTGCTTGAAGATATCTATTCAGCCCTGTATCTTATTAAAAACCACCCGGATCAGGACCTGTACCTTAACTGCAAGGTGGCGATCCATTACTGTACCGAGGTATATAACATCACTTTTTTCGAAGGCGCCGATGATTATTATGGCAGCGATGTTGACCTTACGGCACGGCTGATGGCCAGGAGCGCTGAGAACCGGATCGTTCTGAGTGAAACTTTCTATCTGAAAGTGGCCAATGACCTGGTGAATCTGGGATTGCCGCCCGATGCAGGATGCCTGAAACGGATATCTGACAGGTTGATGGAGAATTTTAAGGGAGTGCCGGTCAGCACAGCCTACAGGGTCATTGAGGTGCAATAAAATAGGGCAAATACGAATTACGAATTACGATTTTGGGAAAACAGGTTGGAAATAGTGAAAGATAATTGTTGAGGATATGAGTATTGTTTATTTTGTTTTGGTAATGACTGTGTTGGGAAGCGGATCGCTTATCTTTCTTTTCAAACCGGATGATCAGCGGGTATTGAAGTTTTTGCTTGCTTTCAGTGGGGCATTCCTGATTGGCATTACCTTTTTAAAGCTGGTCCCGGAGGTATTCAGCAAACCGGCCATGTTCACGGGATTGTTTGTCCTCCTGGGGTTTTTGCTTCAGCTGATGCTGGAGCTGATCACCGAAGGTGCTGAACATGGTCACAAACACGCCCATTCGGAAAATGAGCAGGCGGCTCCTTTTCTGCTCCTGATCGGGCTGTGCATTCATTCTTTTCTGGAGGGGATGCCAATCGTTCAGGGATTTGACATGAAGTTGCAGCATACACTGGTCATTGGCATCGTCATCCACAATATTCCCATATCGCTTACACTGATGAGCCTCTTCCTTCATTACGGATGCTCTAAAACCAAAGCTTTTATCTATCTGCTGATTTTTGCCTTGATGACCCCATTGGGTTCAGTTTTCAGCACACTGCTGGATGCATCGCTGACGACATCGCTTGATACTTACTTCAATTATATCCTTGCAATGGTGATTGGTATTTTTCTGCATGTATCCACCTCAATTTTATTTGAAACGGAAGAAAATCACCGGTACAACCTTCAAAAGTTCATCACTGTATTGCTCGGATTGGGCGTCGCTTTCGGAATTTCTTTGCTGTAATTCCAGATTTCTTTGTCTGTAAGAAAAAAATAACTAATTTTGCCATCCCAATTCGTAAATCAAAAATCGAAATTGGTCATGCCCAGGTGGTGAAATTGGTAGACACGCTACTTTGAGGGGGTAGTGTCCTTAGGATGTGCAAGTTCGAGTCTTGTCCTGGGCACCAGCGTAAAAAGCCTGTAAGTTAATCACTTACGGGCTTTTTCATTTGTGTTTGATCTCTTTTTCTTCCACCGGGAGTTGCCTTAACGGGGGCAAATATTCCAGGCGAAGCTCATTTTAAACGGGTTTCTGTTGATCAAAATTCATTATATTTGTCTGAACTAAAACCATTCACTTTGGAATCAATCGCAACAAGACTCCTTGGCAGATCTGACCTGCATGTCACTCCTATCGGACTTGGATGCTGGCAATTCAGCAAAAGGAACAATATGGCAGGCAAATTTTGGCCTGCCCTGGATGATTCGGTCATCCTTTCGATCGTGAAAAAGTCGCTGGAGGGTGGCATAAACTGGTTTGATACGGCTGAAGTATACGGGAACGGCGCATCGGAAAAGGCACTTTCCGCTGCACTGACAAAACTTGAAAAAAAACCCGGGGATGTGCTTATTGCAACCAAATGGTGGCCCCTGTTCCGGACTGCTTCCAACATTCCGAAGACCATCGAAAAGAGGCTGGAAGCATTGTATCCATTCCCCATCGATCTCTACCAGGTGCACCAGCCCTTTGGATTTTCCAATGAACGGGAAGAGGTGAAAGCCATGGCGGAATTGGTGAAGGCCGGTAAGATAAAACACATCGGAGTAAGCAACTTTTCGGCAAAGCAAATGCGCAATGCATGGGAAACGCTGGATAATCTCGGTATTCCGCTGGTCTCGAACCAGGTCCGATACAGTTTGCTCGACCGGAGCATAGAAACCAACGGGATCCTGTCCACCGCAATGGAACTGGGGATCTCCATCATCGCTTATTCCCCCCTTGCACAGGGATTGCTGACCGGGAAGTTCCATGATCACCCGGAACTTATTAAAAACCTGGGATGGAGGAAATATTCTTCCTCATTCAAACCTGAGGGTCTTGAGAAGAGCAGGCCTTTGATCAACCTGATCAGGGAACTCGCTATGAAATACAAGGTACCGCCGTCGCAGATTGCATTGAACTGGCTGATCCACGCGCATGGGGAAACTGTTGTAGCAATCCCCGGAGCCACGAAGGAATCGCATGCCGGTGATAACACTGGGGCCATGAAGTTCAGGATGACCGACGGGGATCTGAAATTGCTAAGCGCGAAAAACGCATGAATTGTCACTTCCCGGCATTTATTATTCAGTTTTGCTTTTCGTTTTCTCAGGGATCATCAGGGAGAACAGCACGGCCAGCAGGAAGGAAATGATGAAGCTGGCCAGCCTTTCCGAAATGCCTGTCTGCGCCTCGAAGAGATTTTTCCAGATCACAGTCGACAAGGTGCCTGAAATCAACGAGGCAAAGATCCCGGCACGTGAAAATCTTTTCCAGAATAGCAGCAGCAGGAGGGCGGGACCGAAAGATGAACCGATGCCCGACCAGGCATAAGAAACAAGCCCGTAAACCGTGTCCTGCATCGTAAAAGCCAGCACGATGGCGATAGCCCCGACAACAAAGGTCATCAACTGGTTGAGATAGAGCATCTTTTTAGCGGAATCTTGTTTTTTCCTGAAGTTGGAATAGATATCTTCGGTAATGGATGACGAAGAAACGGTCAATTCTGAAGAAGCGGTCGACATCATGGCGGAGATCACACCCGATAGCAGGAATCCTGCCAGAATCGGACTGACCAGGGTGACCACCATCACCGGCAGAATCTTCTCTGTGTCCTGCGATAGTTTGGTTACCTCATTTCCAAGCAAACCTCCATGCACAAACGCGATTCCGAAAAGGCCGATCAGGATGGCGCCGACATAGGCGAACAGCGTCCACACCGTAGCAACCCATTTGGCAGTCTGAACTCCACGGTTGTCGCGAATAGCCATCATCCGGGTCAGAAGCTGCGGCTGGCCGGTATATCCCAGTGCCCAGCTCAGCCCGCTCATCACCAGTATCACCGCTGAAGAACCGGTCATGCCCCTGGTCATTGAAAGATAGTCAGGCCCGGCTTCCTGGATGGAATGGATAATTTGTATATTGTGGGAACCCGCAACCACCACTGCTATAACCGGGAAGACAACCAGCGTGAAGATCATCAGGATGGACTGAAAAACATCGGTGACCACAACCGCGATGAAACCGCCCATTACACAATAAACCGTGACTACTACAGAGCTGATGATAATCCCCCAAAAAGGATCGAGCCCGAAGGTCTTGTTCAATACTTTCCCGGAACCGCTGAACTGTGCAGCGATATAGAATACAAAGAAGAATACCATGATCATGGCAGAGAGCATGCCGATCGACCGTTCCGAACCAGGTATTTTTTTTGCGATAAGACTGGAGATGGTCATCGACCCGGTTCTTTCTGCTTCAACACGAAGTCGTCCTGCCATCACAAACCATATGAAGATGATGCCGATAACGCATCCCATCGCAACCCATATTGCGCTCAGTCCGTCGGAATAGGCATAGCCAGTAAGCCCCAAAAGAAGCCAGGCGGATTCTCCGGTAGCCCGCTCGGAAAGCGCCAGGGCAGTACCGGAAAATTTTTTTCCCCCGAGGACAAATCCTTCATGTGTCTTTCCTCCGCGCGAATACCACCATGCGATCCCCATGGTAACGGCAAGGTAAGCGATAAATACTGTAATCATGGGCAATGTAAAATTTAAAGTTCCTGTATCTGTGTTTGCATGCCTTCAAACAAAAATGTGCCTGTCAATGCCGGAATTGATGATGTTCCGTATACAAATGTATTTTAATTTCATCAAAAACAACAAATTTTAAACAGACTCTAAATACTTCCGGGCCAACGTGTTGCCTGGCCTGGTGTGATTGGGTGGTAATTTAGCCAGTACACTCAATAACTGAACGTCTTATCTGTACCAATCAAAAACATTCACTCATGAAAGCCTGGCCTGGCTTCTGTCGTTACTTGTGGTTGTGGCCAATGTAGTGCCTGCACACATCAGGGCTATTACAAACAACAATCCCCCTGATCCATCTGCGGGACCGGATGTTAATTTCACATACAGTTGGTTCCTTCCATACTGCATTACGTTTTACAATTCCTCCCGTTTTTATCGGTGAATGCCGCATTTCAGCAGGCAAGTGCATTTACATCAGGTTTACACTGGTTTAGAGGATAAATCACGGAACATGTATAACTAAATTGATTATGGGCATATCCTGAATGTAAATTTGGTTCATAGTTCACAGAAACATCAATCATAAATAAATGAAGCAATGGAAAAGTTAATGGTTTTCGGTCTCGCCATCTGGATTGGGCTGATGATTTCAGCTGCTCCCAGGACAATTAAAAGTGATTCACAGAATCAAAAAGCTTCCGTTTCCAACGCTACTGAGAAGGGGGAAAGACCACACGCACACTTTATTTTCTATTATCCCCCGGAGTAAGACTTGATCCCTTTCCTGTCAATTCTTGATGCAGTGCACGGAAAACCCGGAAGATTTGTAGTAATAACTCCTGTCCACGTTGATGCCATCGGCATAAAGCGACCTGGTCCAGGAGTTATTGCTGTTGAAAACCGATGCAGACCAGAAATAGCCCCAGTAATTGATATAATTAAATGCCCCACCCGTGCCGGTAAGGCCACCAGGAAGTGCTGTAAACCCGCTCGAATTATTGGCCCCGGTGTTTGGTGGTCCCCAGTGTGTCGTACTTGTTTCCTTCATCTTTCCACCGGCTATCGCTTCGCCGCCCAGAAAGGACGTTAAGGTTGTCCATTCAGCATCAGCAGGCAGATGCCAGCCGGTTGGGCAGATTCCGATCACATTGCCCGTTGGCGCCGGAACCCATGTTGTATTATTGGTTGCTCCGTTCAGATAGTGAACCATCTCAGCCCACTGGTATAACCCTCCGTAGGTATTGCAGTTTGCATCGGCATTATCATAACAATATTTTTCGATGATGCTATTGTTTATCTGCTCTGCGGTACTACTGATTTTTGTTCCTGTGTTTAGATTTTTTCCCATCCAGCATTGGCCACCAATCTGAACCGTTGGATAGGTTTTTCCATCCCGGGCATCCAGGAGGATATTTCCGCAGCTCCATGGAGGAACAGTGATGGTAACCACGTTCGTATAAGCCGTATCGTGGCCGATATTATCAATTTGCCGCAGGCGGTAATAGGTTGTCTGGGTCAGTAAACCGGGCTGATAGCTCATGGAAATTTCTGTTAAAATGTCGAAAAACGAGTTGATCGTCGTTCCCCATTGCCACTGGTATGCATCGTATCTGCTTCTGCCGGAAGGAGGAGTGGAGTTGATGGTCGATGGAACATGGTTATACCCGATAGACTGGCTGCCTGTTGCAGTTCCGGCAACAATCGTAACCTGCGGGAGTTATCGTCCCCGGCCCATAGGCGATTTCACGCCACACATTCGAGCTGGCATCATAGGCATAAAATTTATTGTTCGATGTGCAGAAAACCAGGAGCCCATTGGCTGGATTGGTTATTTGTGCGATCGAATCGTGGGTTAAACGGGAAATCAGGACGCCCTTGTTGAAACTTTTTACTTCCAGCATGGCTGAATGATCCGGCAAACTGTTGTCATTGCTGACGCTAACCTGTGCATATGAAGCAGTAATAAACCAAACCACTACTGCCGGGAGAACCAATAGTTTTTTCATGATAATGTTGATCATGTTTATCTGTATTGATGACTGGATTATTCCACGGAGGGGCATTTGTTAATTAAAAAACAGGCTGCAATATACACAAGGTAAATTAAAAAGTCAAGTTATTCAGATCATATACGTAACATAATTTACCTGAAATCCTGCAAATCAGGCTGCCGCTCGATTTGAAAATTACGGATGAATTTCCTGTGTCTCAATCCTGGACACAGCGACCGGAATAAGCGGACGATTTATAATCGTTGTAACGTCCTGCCTGGGCAGTATTAAAAGACAGGCTGCGGAACCAGCCATTATACGCATCAAGCTGTGTTGCATTCCAGAATTCTGCTAAATAATTGAGGGAACCGAATCCACCCAGGCCAGTATAGTTCCCACCAGGAAGTGCCGTGAAGCCACTTGAATTCGTTGCCCCGGTATTTGGAGTTACCCAATGGATTAGTCCCGTCTCCTTCATTTTTCCCCCGCCATTGACACCACGGAATCCGCTGGGACCACAATTTATTACTGCATCCAGATAGGTTTCCATCTGGCACCATTCCGCATCGCTAGGCAAATGCCAGCCGGATGGACAAATACCCTGTCTCCCGCTGGGATTGGAACTGCTTGAAGTTGTGTAGTTCATTATCTCATCCCACATATATAGTCCTCCATAAGTGTTGCAATTTGCATCATTGTTGTTGAAACAATACTTTTCAATAGTACCGTTATTGGTTTGAACAGTGTTAACCTTGCTGCCCACATTGAGGTTTTGGGCAAACCAGCATTGCATTCCAATCAGCACGGTATTGTATGTTTTGCCATCCCTGCTGTCTGTGATTGGTGACCCGCATGGGAGGGTTGCAGAAGTTAACATGGTTGAAACCGATGTGCCGCAGGTGAAATAAGCCCATACATAACGGTTATAGGATGTGCCCGGGATCAGGCCGGTTTCCGTTTTTGTGATGGAAGTGCCCATGTCGGTGGCTGTTGTATAATTGTTTACAGTATTCCATTTGTAGCCTGCCGCTCCGGTTGCGACATTCCAGTTCCATACAACCCGGTTTGACCAGGCACCGTTCGTTCCGGCAGTTGGAGCTGGTGATTCACAGGGAGAAAAAGTACGCCATACGCTTCCGGAGTAAAGGCTTAAAGCCCCGGTGATACCGCAGTTGGTGCAAAATACCAGCAATCCTTCAGCAGGGCCGGTTATCGAGTTCCGCTCATCGATCGTCATTCTGGGCAATAACACCCCGCTTGTTGTGCTCCACACATCCATCGCTGCAGATTGGTCTGGAGCGGCAGTGCCCAATCCGAATTTTCCTTCCACCAGCAATCCATCCGGAGGTGCAGCCGTGGTTCCGGAATAGGTTGTACCAATTGCTGCATTTCCGGAGATATCCAGACTGCTTCGTGGATTCGTTGTTGCAATCCCCACATTGCCGGAATTGTAATAGATTTTCCCTCCGTTGGTTGTCCATTGACTGCTTATCCTGTCATTGAAACTGTTCCAGTCTTCACTGCTCAGGTAACCTGGCTGGCTGGTGTTTGCTTGTCTTACATGGATGGATGCGCCGCTTCCAAGCATCGTGCCTGCTCCTCCGGTGATATCAAGTACCGATGAATTGATTTCAGTCAGATTCCCTTTGTTTATTGATAAATTTGTCCCCATCCCGACAATGCAACCTGAACCTCCTGTAACCGAAATATCCCCGGATGTCAGGTCGCCGAAGATCAGCGCATCCTGTTTGTTGTAAAAATTGCTCCAGTCGCCAGCGTTAAGAAAGCCATCGGTCACTGAATTTGCCGGTGGGATCGAAATATCCGGATTGCCCCCGCCGCTGCTGGTCAATGGCAGGGTTGCCGTGACCCCCGACACCCCCGTCGCAACAGGTATGCCGTTTTTTCGCAACATTCCGGAGTAGTTGATGTCACCCGCCACATCAATGGGATAGGCAGGGTTTGTAAGGCCCAGCCCGATATTGCCGCAGGAAAACCAGATATCGGAACCATTTGACACCCACTGGCTGCTTATCATTACCCAATTATGTGTACCCGGGGTTCCCTTGTTGGTGTAAAAGTGGTTATTGTCGGTACAGAAAATCAGTAATCCATTGGCTGGATTGCTGATTGCATCACGTTCTGCCATGGTCATCCGGGGAACGAGCATGCCTTTAACGGATGATTTCACATCCAGCATGGCCGATGGGTCGGCTGCACTGCTGTCGGCGTTGATGCTCACCTGGGCCATAGCCAGAGCATAACACGAAAGAACCAACGCTCCTGTGAGAATGAATTTTTTCATGGGATCCCGGTTTATGGTTGAGGTCTACAAGTTAATAAATTAACAGTAAGAAAGCAAGGGTTTTATGATATAAATGATGGGTTAATGTATCTTTCTTTGTTGTAAATCGTAAATTCTTTGTCAGAAAGAAAAGTATCACTAATTTTCCACTCCCAATTCGTCATTCGTCATTCGTCATTGGAATTGCCCGGGTGGTGAAATTGGTAGACACGCTACTTTGAGGGGATAGTGACCTTAGGATGTGCAGGTTCGAGTACTGTCCTGGGTACCGATAAACAATGAAAAACGCTGTGAACGTTATCTTTACAGCGCTTCTTGTTTACGCTGAAGGCAGTAGGGGGATGGTAAAATTGACTGGGATTATTCGTTCCCGGTCGTTTTGTTCCTGTATTGGTGCTATTGATCTCTGATGCAGCGAAGGGAAAAGCCGTTCGACTTGTCAGTGAAGCCCGTTATGCTCCAAGCATTGTTTATGTCCAGTTCCCATCCAGTAGTGGCATTGTATGCATTTTGACTCCAATAGGTTCCTTCTAAGCCACGACTAACCAGTGAACCATCGTTGTGGTATAGTGACCCAGCAGCGTGCAATTTTAACGCTGAGTTCCATGGACCGGCTAAGTTTGTCCAACCTCCACTTGCATCTACATTTGACCACTCAGTATTGAATGGAATACGCCAGCCACTGCCAAGCAAAAGGGTACAAGGGTCATTTTCGGCAGTCCAACCAGTGATTTCACTGATGCCGGTTATCCAGGTGGTATTGGGTGTTCGGCTTGTCGTATATTGATATCCCTGTTTGCGGTTAAACTGCCAATACCAACCTGCCGAGGGTTCGGTGGCATCGTTTGCAGCGGTTGCCTGGTGGTCGGCGCCAAGGTTGCTGGTAATCCAGCATTTTGTGGGTTCTCCGGGGATATTTGTAACAGTGCCATAAGTGACCGTCTTGGTAACCGGCGCAACGGTTCCCTGTACATGATTGATTGTTCCCGGGTCTCCGCAGGCCCAGCAATAAAGGGTCATCTGGGTAAGGGTAACCGGTGCGGAATTGCCACAATTGTTGTAAGCCCATACATACCGTGTGTAAGCCGTTTCACAGGTCAAACCGGATTCGCTTTTCGTGGTAGCGGTTCCCATATTGGTTGCCGTGCCAAAATCATTGGTTGCACTCCATTTATATCCTATAGCGTCAGCAACAGTATTCCAGTTCCAAACGATGGATATTTTAGTCGGAACATGCGTTCCCTCGGTGGGTATGGCAGGGGGAGTGGCTGAAATGGTTTGAGTGAGTGTTGCCGGTTCAGATACACCACAGGCTCTGTAAGCCCATACGTACCTTGTGTTTGTTGAGCCGCACGTAATGCCGGTTTCGGTTTTGGATGTGGCAGTTCCCATGTCAATGGCCGTTCCATAATTGGAGGTGATGTTCCATTTGTAACCGGTGGCACCGGTCACTGTCGTCCAGTTCCAGATGATCTGGCCTGGCGATACAATATTGGTGCCCTGGGCGGATGGCGGTGCATTGCACAGGGTGAATATATGCCAAGCATCATTTGAATATACACTTAAGGTGCCATTTGAAGAACAATCAAGGCAAAAAACCAATAAGCCTTCTACAGGACCGGCAATGGCATTGCGCTGGTCAAGGGTCATTACGGGTAAAAGTACTCCATGGTTGTTGCTGTTGACCTCAAAGGCTGCCGAGGTTGCAGGTGCCGTTGTGCCAACCCCGACCTTACCTTCCACCAGCAACCCATTTTCCGGGGCTGCATTAGCGCCGGAATACGTTGAACCGATCACAGCGTTCCCTGCAATATCTATCTTGTTTTGCGGATTCGTTGTGCCGATCCCTACATTGCCTGCAGTATAATGCAGTTTCAGGCCATTTGATGCCCACTGGCTGCTTACTTTGTTGTTGAATGAATCCCAGTCAGCGCTGCCCAGGAAACCGGATTGATCGGTATTTGCTTGTTTTACCTGGATGGAGGCGCCGGAACCTACAACTGCATGGCTCCCGCCAGTGATCGTCAGCACCGAAGAACCGGTTTCGGCCAGGTTGCCAAAGCTCAGCTGATCTTGCTTCCCGGTAAAGTAATTGTAATCGCCTGCGTCCAGGTAGCCTGATTGCTCAAAGGTAGCTTGTTTGACTTCGATAGTGGCACCGCCTGTTCCCAGCACCGCATTGGTGCCGGATGTGATGTTCAAAACGGAGGAATTTACTTCAGTGAGGTTGCCCTTGTTGATGGTCAATGCGGTTCCGCTGCCAAGTACAGAACCGGAGCCTCCTATGACGGAAATATCAGAAGAGGTGAGATTGCCTTTATTGATGGCCAGGCTTGCCCCGGTTCCCTGTACGGCGCTTGTGCCACCGGTTACATTGATATCGGCAGAGGTAAGATTTCCAAAGGTCAAAGCACTTTGCTTGTTGTTGAAGGTGTTCCAGTCGGTATTGCTCAGGTACCCCGATTGGGTGGTATTGGCTTGCCTCACACGGATGGTAGTGCCTGTTCCCAGGACTGAGCTGTTTCCGTTGGTAATGATCAATACGGATGAGGTCGATTCGGCAAGGTTTCCCTTTTTAAAGGTCAGGGTCGTTCCGCTGCCAACCACTGCGGAAGTTCCCCCGGTAATGGTAAGATCAGACGAGGTCAGATTCCCGAATGTAAGCACGTTTTGCTTGGCATTGAACAAACCCCAGTCAGTATGCGAAAGGAATCCATCTGCCAATGAGGTCGCCTGCGGGACCGAGATATCAGGATGGTCCCCTCCGCTGCTAAGCAAAGGCAGGGTAGCTGTAACTCCAGACACGCCGGTCACTACCGGAATGCCGTTTTTTCGCAACATTCCGGAGTAGTTGATGTCACCCGCTACATCAATGGGATAACCAGGGTTTGTAAGCCCCAGCCCGATATTTCCACCTGAAAAATAGATGTCGGAACCATTTGACACCCACTGGCTGCTGATCATTACCCAATTATGTGTCCCAGGAGTTCCCTTGTTGGTGTAAAAGTGGTTATTGTCGGTACAGAAAATCAATAATCCAGTGGCTGGATTGCTGATCGCATCACGTTCCGCCATAGTCATCCGGGGAACGAGCATTCCTTTCTGAGATGATTTTACATCCAGCATGGCCGATGGATCGGCTGCAGTACTGTCGGCGTTGATGCTCACCTGGGCCATGGCCATGGCATAACAGGAAACGGCAAACGCTACCGTAAGAAAGAATTTTTTCATGGAGTCCTGATTGATTGTTGAGCCCCACAAGTTAATAAATTAACAGCAAGAAAGCAAGGGTTTTATGAAATATTCAATAGGGTGAGGTATGGTATTTTTCAACATTATCAACTACATGTGTTATTATCGTGCGGCCTGTGCCCTGTTTTAACCGGAACTGGGATCTCCAGTAAAGAAAAATCCGCTTCTTTCAGGCAGGATCGTACTCAGCTTTTTTAACGATGAAATCATTAAAGTTGCCCGCAACCGGTTTCCAGTCCAACCCCAAACCGGCATTGATGATCAAATTCATTGGCAGGGTTGGATAGTTCGGAGTATCAGACGGAACTGTCATGGTTTGTTTTCCATTCACGGTCAATACAATGCCGGCCGGCAACCAGGTAAATTTGAGTTCAATGTCGTTCAGATCCAACGGGATCAGCTTCCAGTATGTTTTTGTGATCACCGTATTATTTGCGTAAGTTGGACCCTGGTGAAAATTTTGGGTTATATGAAAGCGGGTGAGGAACCCGTCTTTTCTGAAATGCTCAAATACATCAACTTCAGGAGGCATGCCCATGCCATCGCCTTTTGGCGGTGCCGGGTGGAGATCGATCAGCCAGATGGCAGGCCATGATCCCCTGAAGTTCGGCAGCCTGATTACAAAATGATAGGTCCCAAAATGGGTTCGGTGCTCCTCTTTTGCTATGATTGCTCCGACAGACCATATTGAACTGGTCGTGACAACATTCCAATTCTTATCCCTTTTCCATCCGTTACAAATGGCATTTGAACAACCAAAATGGACTGACCCGTCAGGATGAAAGGTAACCAGGTTTTTATTGATGCAAATTTCCTTGTCCGTATCAGGATTTATCATACTTCCCCAGGGATATGCATAATCCCATCGTGTTTTATCAAGCAGGTTCATTGGATCGCATCAATTGTTGAATTTTGAAACCGGATATAGTTGCCGATGGCAGTTGTAACCCGGGAATGTGTTAATGCCTGTCACATCCCCGGGTTGCCAATTTCTGTAAATTTGTGTTATTTTACCTTAATAAGTTTAAAGGTTTCAACGTATTCATCAGCAACTACCTTCACAAAATAGAGCCCGTGGGGAAGATCTGATACATAAAATTCGTGCTTCTTTTCTCCTTGCATTTCCCCGGTCATCAACCTTTCTCCACGCATACCATACACTACTATGCTAACATTCCTGTAGGTTTTATCCCCTTTCTGTTCCAGTGTGAAGTTTCCTGTTGTGGGGTTTGGGTATATTTTAAAGTATGGTTCCTCTGTGACAAGTTGGGTTTCGATTTCTTCGGTCGTAAAGGACTTGACCAAAGGAGGAGTAACACAAAAAGGTCCACTTGGGGCAATGGTTCCTAGCATATAGCCTCCCGAAGCAACAAAAACGCCCGGTAGATAATGAATATTCAGCCCTGCAATCATGGTTGCACTCCCTCCGCTTAAAACACCAAAGGTCGGGGGATTCCCGCCAACTGTGATGGTCTGCAACGCATTATAGCATTTGGATTGTCCACCATTGACCATATCGTTAAGAATATTCAGGTTAGCCGCGATGAATGGGGTCGCAAACTGGACCGATGACCATGGACTGAAATTGTTTCCACCACAATTTGAACGGACATAAGCAATGTAAGTGGTGCTTGGCATAAGTCCGGAAAGGGATGCATTCAGCCCTCCGGGTCCCGTCGTACCCCACATATATAACCCAGTCGATCCGCTGCCCGGATCTCCGCTGGTGCGGATCTCAATCTGGTAACCAACTGAAGGTACCGGACTTGCAGCAGTCCAGGAAATGGTCGCGGTTGTCGCAGTTACCAGTGATGCCGTTACACCGGTGGGTTCAAAACAAGTGCTCCCTGTCAAGACTGCCCAATACCTGTCGGCGCCACCACATTGAATGGTGGTACCCCATCCTGCTGGTCCGATCCAGGCATAATAGGTGCCGGGATCCAACACTGAAGTAATTGAAATGGTCGTATCGGCAGGGCCATATAAATAATTAATGTATGAAACCGCCGGACAAGGGGCACTGATAAAACCGATCAACAATGGAAATTCAGCTTTTGCAGCATATGTTACCCTGGTTTTTTGGGCCAGTGTGAAAGTGTACCAGTCGGTATCCCGTTCACTTCCATCACACCACGAAGTTCCGCATTTGGTTTGACCAAGGGTGATGGGTTCAAAGGCCGGCGTTGCCATGTTGCATCCACCATTGAGGTCAGCACCGCATGGTTCAATTTCAGCTGTTGAGCCGGGAGGACATGACACTTCAAGTTTAGCCCAGTATTTGTTGTCTTCTGCGCAGTTTATCAACATAGAAAAATCCGGCGCGACATAGGCATAATAGGTCCCGGCAGCCAGTGTCGAAGTAACCGATACAGGGGTAATAGCTGTTCCTATATTATAATTGATGAATGAGATTGCCGGACAAGGGGCAGCGATAAAACCAATCAATTCGGGGTATTCCGCACTTACGGTCCAAGTTACGTCGGTTGTTTCGGTGAGGGTGAAAATATACCAGTCGGTATCCCGCGTACCACCATCAAACCAACCTGTCCCGCATTTGGTTTCTCCCAGGGATATTGGTTCAAAAGCAGGGGTACCCATATTGCATCCGCCGTTGAAGTCTTGTCCGCAAGGTTCAATTTCTGTCGTTGAAACGGCAGGACAGTTAAATGTCGCCTTTACCTTTACATCATCAATGAATATACTGTTTCCGAAATTGCTGATCCCTTCAAAGACAATATATGCTGGTCCGGATGATCCGGCAGGCATGTTGAAAACATATTCGTACCATTGATCGGAAATTGTCACAGCAGGCGAAAGTAAATAGCTCCGGTTCACCGTTCCAAGGAGGGTGGCGCCTGTAGTGTTCTGACCGGTGTTATAATATACGTTTACCCGATCTGCAACTGTAGGCAACCCGGAATCCCTGAACATCCAGAAATGAAGTTCATACTGATCAGACGGAAGGGCTAACTGAGGAGTTACAAGGATCCCGGTGGTACCGGCAGAATAGTCCCAACTGTCGAAACGAGACATTGCAGCACCTGAATGAGGACTACAGGCAGGATTAACACTAACAGTCTGCCGATCCCAGGTTCCTGGCGTACTTGGTCCGGCCGTGTTTTGGTTTATCCAGCAGGGGGGAGCAAAGGTCGGATCGTTAAAACTCTCCCTGAACGGGAAAGAGTTGATATAACAAGAAACTCCTGTTAAGGTAGCTATGTATTTGTTTTCATTGCCACATGAATTATCAATAAAATCAGTTGGAGCGACAAAAGCATAATAGGTTCCGGCATCCAGCATTATATTGACCGAAGTGAGCGTATAAGCAGCTCCAAAAGTCGAAGCAAGCCAGGAACCTGCAGGGCATCCGGCAGGGAGTATGCCAATTTGTAAACCTGCTTCAGCGTTTGTTGTCAGTGTAACATCCGTTCGGTTTGCCAGCGTAAAGGAATACCAATCGGTATCGCGCAAGCCTGGATTACTGAAAACGGTTCCACATTTGGTTTCTCCCAGACTGATGGGTTCAAATGCCGGCACTGACATGTTGCACCCACCATTGAGATCGGATCCGCAGGGCTCCTGTTCCGCTGTTGCAGGCCAGGGACACTCAAAGATTTTCTTTACTGTTACATCATCAAGGAACATATTATTTCCATACTGGCTTACTCCTTCGAAGAGAATAAATGCGTTGCCTGAGGTACCCGGAGGCATATAAAATATATAATCGTACCATTGATTTGCCGTCGGTACAATGGGTGAAAAACCATAATACCGGTGCACGGTTCCCAACAGGGTTGCACCTGCCGTGGTAGGGAAAGTATTGTAGTAAACATTAATCGAATCAGCACATGTGGAAAAGCCATCATCACGATACATCCAGAAATGAACTTCATATTGATCAGAAGGCAGGGCTAACTGGGGAGTCGCCAGGTAACCGGCAGTCGGGGCGCTATAATTATAAGAATTAAAACGGGCCATCCCTATACCCGAATGGGGGGAACATGTCGGACTAAATCCTGCAGTTTGACGGTCCCATGTGCCGGGGAAGCTTAATCCTGCTGTGTTTACATTTGACCAACAAGATGGCGCAAAGGTTGTTCCATTGAAACTTTCTTTAAACGGGAAGGTCGTTATGGTATTGCAAATACTGTAGGTGAAGGTTAAACCTGCTGCAGGTAAGAATGTCGAAGAAAATGTGCAGGTAGCATTATTGGCGAGACCGGTCGCGGTCGCAGACCAGCTGCTGTTTGCATTAGTCCTGTTACTATAATCTGCATTTGTTGTTCCCCTTAATCCAACCTGTGGATAAGCAGCAATAGCAGTTGCGGTGATCGTTCCTCCATAAACAAACCTGATCGTGCCGGTAGATGGATTCATCCGAAGCTGAAAACTGAGCCGGTGCCCGGCATAGGTACTGTAATATTGTTTGACATCCTGCCACTGCACTACGATCTCACCTGCATTATTGGTATTATATGAAATTTTTGGGGTACCGGAACCTGCATTCTCCAAATCACAGCCAAATGGAGCAAGTACCTTGTCGAACGCAGTGGTTCCAGAAATGGGGGTGTAATAATAAGCTGAAGGCGCAACCGTCGTGCCCAGCGTAACATATCCATTTGAAGTTACATACATATTGGTATAGGTAATTCCTGCCATGGTAAACCCTGGTATCGGAATCGACGCTGAAATATTTTCATCGAATGAACCTGACCATAGAATGGTTTCTGTTGCCAATGGGGTGTAAGTTCCTGACGAACTGGCAAAACTGTAGGTGTCAACCTGTGCCCATGAACCCATGGCCAGCAGGAAGAAAACAGATAAAAAAAGGAGATTTTTTTTCATAATTCTAAGATTTAATTCTGTTTATAAAAATGATAAAATTTATTATCTGATTGAGAATCATTGCATTAATTAATTATAAAATATAAACAAAACAAGTTCGACAAGGGTCGGAAATCAACCACCCGGCTACGGATCACCTTGCTGGAATCCTCAATCAAACAATGAGAGGGTAAAGATACAGTCTGAAGAATATAAAAACAAGAAAAAACATTAATTTATAGTTCTCCGAGCGGATGCACTACAAAATAATTTATTGTTTGATCACCGTTCCCTGGGCCGAAAAGTTAACCCCGGCGGAGATTGAAAGCACCGCGCCAGTCTCTATCAGGATTGAACCACACGACTTGCCGTTGGTTCGAACAACCGGCATCCGGACAGCGCTGGCGGGGATCTTCACGCTCTCATTCACGGGTACTCCCACGGGCGACCAGTTTCCGCTTACGGTCCAGTCATCGCTGACCGCGCCGGTCCAGGTTTTTGTGTAAAATACACCTTGAGCCAGGGTCGCCTGCTTCAGCACGATCTCATTGCCGGGATCAAAGGTAAATGCGGTGGGTTGTTTCGGGAAGGTCCAGGTATATTCCTGGTAATTGCTGTTGTTCATCACCCTGATCAGGCTATCGCTATTATCCAGGAAGTGAATTTTAAGAACGATCGGCATCTGAAAAAACGGGGCATTCGTCTGGGTTTGCTTGGTCATAAAATGGACATCCCAGTTGCCGGATCCCAGGTTTTCAAAATAATATTGATTCGCATATAAAGGATGGTTGGGGGCGAAGATCCATTGTGTGAAAAACCAATCAAAATCCGCACCGGTGACGGCATTGACTTTATCATTAAAATCGGCGATGGCTGCCGAATGGAACCGGAGATTGGTATCGTTGGCATAGGCCTGAAGGGATGCAAAAAACAAGGAGTCGCCCAGGGTATACCTGAGCATGTGCAGCACACATGCGCCTTTTGCATAGGTGATCGCATAATTGAAGAGGGTGTTTACACCGGGTGTGGTGGTTGCCCAGGAGGGTACAGAAATGGCCCACCCAGGGTTGTTGCCAAGGTAATTGGAGGCATCGCTGTATATCTGGCTCTTGTAAGCGGCATAGCCCCCGGTTTTCTCTGCCCAGAAATTCTCACACCATGTAGCAAAGCCTTCATTCAGCCATATATCAGCCCAGGTTGTGCATGTGATCATATCGCCAAACCATTGATGGGCATATTCGTGGGCAATCAGCCATTCGCTCCAGCAATTCGGGCAAATGCTTGTCAGGGTCTGGTTTTCCATGCCACCCCATGCAAATTGGCTGTTCAGCGCCGCGAACCCGTTTTTTTCAAAAGGATGTTCGCAAAAATGCTGGGAATACCAGTCCGTCATCGGCTTTATGACGGCTTCTGCCACACCGACATTTTCCCCGGCATTATAGTAAAACCGCATGGGAACGCTGTCGCCGGGGTTTGAAAGTTTGTGCCAGTAAACAATGTCAAGATTGTAGTTTATTTTGGAAGTCATCACGACAAGATAAGTCGCTATATTATGGATGCTTTCCCAGTGATAAATGAGGGTATCGGCTGAAAAGACAGAGTCGGCAAGCCTGCCGTTCGATGCGAATTTGACGGTTGAAGGAACCCTGGCGGTCAGGTCGAGAAGGGCTTTATCGGCTGGCTTGTCCCAGCATGGGAACCAGTTTCGTGCGCCCTCAGGTTCGCAATCGGTAAACAGCATGCCTCCTGTGGCAAAGAACGCTCCATCTGAAACGTTCAGGTGCCGGTAGTATATTTTCACTTCGGCAATTTCACCGGGGATATAGGTCCGGCCAAGCGCAATGGTGAGCATGTTCCCTGCATGGGTGAAGGAGACTCCTGCCAGCCGCACTGAATCGATAGCCAGGGATGAATTGGTCGCATTGAGGCTGATGGCGGATAATGTGGAATCAACTTTGAATTTAATAATGACCGATGCACTGAAGTTTTTTGGGTAGGGGGAAAAATAACACTGATTCAACCTGAGGTTCAGCGTATATTTCAGGACGTCAAAGCTATGGGGAACACTGTATATGGAGTTGTCCGTCATATCGGGAACAACTCCGGCAGATGTCTTTTTCTGGTGGCAATAAAAAGCACCACGTTGTTCGATCGGTTGCTGAGCCCATAGGATGTTTGAGCATAGCAGGACAACCATTGGAAGAAGTATGTATTTTTTCATTTTTGCAGGATCAGTTATGAATATCTTACAAATTTACATTATTTATGGAGTCGGTGAAAGCCCCGTGACCCCGGTAAATTACCTGAAGTCCAGGGTCATGTTGTCCTTATTATTTGAATTGCTATCAGCCTTGACCACCTCCGGTTTGAACAAACCATAAAACAAATTTCTTACTTCAAAAAAAAGTGTTACTTTTGCACTCCCTGAATGGTACCTGGTACCATGTTACGCCCGGATGGCGGAATTGGTAGACGCGCTAGTTTCAGGGACTAGTATCCGTACGGATGTGCAGGTTCGAGTCCTGTTCCGGGCACAAAATCATCTCAAAACCCGCTTCAATAGCGGGTTTTGCTTTTTTAGGTATCCTGATAAGTACCCAAAACATTTTTTTAGCCCTTGCTTACACATTGGTAGATTCTTATATCGACATCGTATCACCGTAACATAACCATCCTTTTAGATTTACGATCCAGTCATGGTTATCCACATATCGGATTGTTAATCACCCAATGCGGATCCTCAAATGAATACTGTACAAACCTTGTCATGTAATAATTATTCATATTACTTTTCTTTACGACAATGGATAAAACTAAATTTCAAATAGTTGGTTCAAGTAGTTATGCAATGTAGCTTGTTATACAATCTTGAATATTTGCAGAAAATGCCAAATTGAAAATAAAAGTATATTTTTACAACAGCTAATGAAGTGATTGTGTGATGAATTATGAAAGATGAACTGATCAATAAAATAGCCGATAAAAGCATCCTTTTTATTGTCTTAATGGTGTTGCCGTTTAATGCGATCATCTATGTTGCTTTGGATGAAAGCGTTTACCAGTGGCCAAGATATGTCCCCCCGATATTGGGCTTGGCCGCCATCATACTGGCTTCCTTTAAAAACAATATGAATTTCAAACTGAAGATATGGATCTTCATTGTTTTGCTTTTTCTTTCCGGCTGTTTTAATTTAATGTTGGGACTTCTCGATATGGCGAGCCTTTGGTTTGTCCTTGCAATAATATATTCTCTTTTTGCCTTTAAAAGAGGAGTGACACTGGGCATTTTTCTTATTTCATTTCTTTCGATCCTTACAGTCGGTATAATGATGATTACAAAAAGCACCTTTATTCCTTTGGATTATCATTTTGAAAACTGTCAGTACACTTGCGTAATCGTTCGCATTTTGCATTTTCTTTTGATTGGTTTTTTGATCTATTACATTTTAGTCAATTTTTATACCCGGCTTCAGTCCAACATGAATGAACTGAAGTCCAAAGCGGATGATCTGGAATATTTGAATTGTGCACTGAAAAAAGAGATGGACGAAAAAAAAGAAATTCAGCAAAAAATGATTGAAGCAGTTATTCAGACTGAAGAAAAGGAACGAAAGCGAATAGCGGCTGATTTGCATGATGGGTTAGGTCCATTGTTATCGGCTGCAAAACTCTATTTTCAGGCCTATATTGATGCGAAAGAAATCACGGGCAAAAATGATATTGAATCAAAACTTAAAAGCATTATGGATAATGCAATAGCCGACATGTCAAGAATTTCGCATAATATCAGCCCTCACATTCTTGAAAATTATGGGCTGACTGTTGCTTTGGAAAATTTTTTAAGTGAGATTAGGATCAGCGATAACATCAGGTTCGATGTTAACTTCGAAAAGTTTAACCGTTTCGATCTGAAAAAAGAACTGACTATTTACAGGACTATTTCGGAACTGATCAACAACACGATAAAACATGGGCAGGCAACACTGATTCGTATTACTATTTCTATATCGGATGACATGCTTAACCTCGTGTATGAGGACAATGGCATTGGATTTTTCGTTGACGAAAAAATCCGGTCAAAACAAGGAATGGGTCTGAAAAATATTGAGAGCCGTATCCATTCATTGGAAGGCATTGTTCTTTTTGACAGCCGGCAAAGCAAGGGCATGAAAGCGACAATTAAAGTTCCATATAAAGAAATCCCCGCCGATGCAGCAAATTAAAATTGCAATTGTTGATGACCACGACCTTTTCAGGGAAGGCATCAGGCTGGTTTTAGGGCAGATTGAGAATTTTGAAGTTGTTTTTGATACTTCAAGCGGGATCTTATTCCTTGAATTTTTGCAGAATTCGTTTCCCGATGTGGTGTTAATGGATATTAATATGCCAGTTATTGACGGCATTGAAACAACCCGAAAAGCGATAGAATTACAAGCAAACCTGAATGTTATTGCCCTTACCATGTTCTCCGATACGACCCACTACACCCAAATGATCAATGCAGGGATAAAAGGTTTTATTTTAAAGAAATCCAACAAGTATGAACTTCAGCAAGCAATTAATACCGTGTATGCAGGAGGAAATTATTTCAGTCAGGAAATATTGCAGAAGATGGCCTTCAGGTCTGTTAATTTCTCATATGGCACTGATCAGATGACTCAACGCGAACTGGAAGTTCTCAATTTGGTATGCAACGGTCTTACTTCTCAGGAAATTTCAGATAAACTGTTTATCAGTATAAAAACGGTCGAAGTCCACCGTACCAATATTTTTCAAAAATCAGCTGTAAGAAATAGCAGCGAGTTAATCCTTTGGGCTATCAAAAACAACTATTTTTCGATAGAATAGTTTCATCCTTCCCTTTTTTTCTAAGGGTTTTCCCTTATACCAAATAATGGTTTCCCTTTAGACAAATTAAAAGCATCCCCGTAATTGCTTAAATCCAGGACCTTGTATATTTGACAATAACTTATTTGCAAAAGAAAAGCAAATGAATATTGTCATAATCGACCAAAACATCATATATCGTGAAAGCCTGAGAACTGCTCTTGATCAGATCCCTGATTTTAAAGTTGTTTTTGATATGGACAATCCCGGTTCTCTGGAAAACATAAACAATATTCAGGTACAC
>CAIVAT010000082.1 GCA_903903985.1 uncultured Bacteroidales bacterium
CTGGCCGTTTTTATATTTCTGAGGATTCTCTTTTTAAACAGGCTGTCAGCACCGGGGCACTTCCAGCTTTTGAAATGCCTGTATGCCTTGCCGGTAAGTATGGAAACATTCGTTCCCATGCCAACACCCCCGATCCCCGCGGTGAGACCTACCGCCAGATACACATCTGAGTCCCATTCACGCTGGCTGGCAACGATAAAACTCAGTCCCGTTGCCTGGTAAGCACAGGTAATGATGCTCATGCTGGTTGCAGCTTTCAGGGTTTTTTCAATATTGCCCAAAAGAACGGATGGTGCGATTGAATCGGCTGTTTCTGTTTGCGATTTGGCTGAAAAAGAGATCGTCAGTAAGAACAATATGCAAAGGGAGGCTCTCATTACAGAAAAGTTTATCATGAATAATTCATATACAAAACTAACCCATGAGGTTATGCATTCAAAATTGATCTGCACGCCAGCAAGGGTCGGTTTGGCATAAAAACCAAAAAAACGGTCAATTCATTGCCGGGAGTTGCAAAACATCCAAATATGGCCGGCAATTCGCGCAAGCCAGATAAAAAATCATTAAAATCCGGAAATAAAGTTGCCATGCAGGGAATTCATGGACCACAAGAATCAGGGGTCAATTGTTAACCAGCTTTTTTTAATTTCACAGAGTACACAGAGAAGGCACGGAGAATCACAGCGTCTCTTCTCCGGGCCTGGCTGATATTCCGGCATTAATCTACAGAGAAGCAATTGCTATATTCTCTGAGTTAAAACCCTTGGAGAGTCACGGACCCTCCAAGGGTCGGGATCAGTTAAAAAATATATTTCAGGTTTTTCATTGCGGACATACTGTTATTTTTTCTAAATTTAAAACTCTCTTATTAAACAACATTGAGTTATGGATGCACCCATACATAACCTTTTGTAGATTGTTTATTTTCAATTTGTTGTGAAATATTTAACAAAGTATTGCAATCCGACATTTCATCTTCTTCCTTCCCAAAATCCCTGTTATGAAAACATTCGCTACAGTTTTGATGTTCCTTGTTGTGCTCTTTTTTCCTGTGTTCGTATCTTCCCAGACACAGATCACGCTGATTTTTATGGGTAAAAATGCGGCCACCCAGAGTGTGATCCCGCTCGACAGCGTCCATGTTAAAAACCTGGTGGAGAACTGCGATACTTCGTTGTTTGGCCCAGCACCCGTGCTTTTCTTAAATGCCCTGTGGCCGGTCGGGATTGGCGAAATAAACGGCAACCCGGGAGCCTTCCTCCTGAAACAGAATTACCCCAACCCATTCCATGGCACCACAACCGTGAGCATCTGCAGGGAATACGGCGGAGCGCTGAACCTGGTTTTATTTGACGGGCTGGGGACACGCCTGGCAGAATATCACAACGCACTTGGAAAAGGATTTCATTCCTTTGCCGTTTCATCCTCCGGGAATAAGGTATTGGTGCTGGCGGTGTCTGATGATCATAACAACCGTTCCATAAAAATAATCAGCACCGGACAAACCAATGGTTATAATGACATTCAATATCTCGGGCAAACGCCGAATGTCGAAAAAAGCATCCTGAAAAACACGGATAACTCAGGTTTTATCTATTACCTGGGAAACTCGATGCTCTACACCGCACATTCAAATGGGTTTGGCGATCAGGTCATCATTGACAGCCCGGACTCCGACAGCACCTATTATTTTAGCATGCCGGACCTTGTTTTGCCGGGAATTACCACGGCTGCCATCACCAATATAACACCCACAACCGCGACCAGCGGGGGCACGGTCACTTCAGATGGGGGAGCCACGGTTACGGCCAGGGGAGTCTGCTGGAGTACGGCCCAGAATCCCACCATCGCCGATAGCCATACCACCGATGGCACCGGCACCGGCACATTTGTGAGCAACCTGGCAGGTTTGACCCCCAATACCCTTTATTATGTGAGAGCCTATGCAACCAACAGCGTGGGTGTGGCCTATGGCAATGAACGTTCCTTCACATCCGGGTGTGCTGCTTTTTCTGCTGTCGGCGTTTCAATTTCCGCCTCCGCAAACCCGGTATGTGCCGGAACCAGCGTGACATTCAATGCAACCCCTGTCAACGGTGGAACATTACCTGCCTGGCAATGGAAG
>CAIVAT010000083.1 GCA_903903985.1 uncultured Bacteroidales bacterium
GAGAAGAAAAACACTTGAGAAAAATTAGTAATTTTATGCAACCATTTGACATATGAAATAGTGGCCTAGTTTGCTCCGGAATCGCTGGCCTAGTTTACTCCGGAATGAGTGGCCTTGTTTGCCCGGAATAATCACGGTATTTTTGGGGTCAATAAACCGGGGCTGGTTGATCTGAACTGGAAATTGAATTTGGCAATGGATTGAGAAAATAAAAAAATCCATCAATGCAAAAACAGGATCAGCATCGGTTTGATTTTGCATTCTTTACTTGATACGGCTGATACCAACCCCTTATTTTGTGTTTTTTGCAAATGATCAACTCCCTGCCGCAGCAATCAATTATGATTCACCTGCCTGCTGCCATAAATTCGTAACGTCATTCCAAAAAACACCGCCATGAAAAAGATAAAATTGCATCTGAACAAAATTCAACCTGTGAGCATTGCCATCCTCCTGCTGTTTCTTGGCACACTTCAGGGTTGCAAATATTATTATAAAGTGCAAACCGTCAGCCAGGTTAACCGTCATGAGGTTAAAACATACGATTCCCTGGACAAGTACATTATTTTACACCAAAAAGACAAAGCATGGCATTTAACGAAAATCCTGTCCACCAAGGATATGCTTTACGGCAAACTCTCTGTTTTACCCGAAAACCGCTATAAATTCCTGACCACAAAACCAACGGGCGGGAACAGGTATATAAAGAATAAAGAATCCAATGAATTGTATGTGCTTGATGAAGTTCACCTGTATGTAAAGGATTCAGTGGTGCCGGCACCATATGACACAGGGAATATCAAAATTGCTTTTTCCTCCATTCAGCAGGCAGAACTATATGTGAAAGCCAAAGGACGAACCACCGCCTCGTGGCTCGTCCCATCAGTTGGCGGAACGGTGCTGGGTGGCGGGCTTGTTGCAGCCATTGTAATAGCAGTATCAATGAGTTCTATGCATATCAATTTAAGCCACTAGTGTCCGGTTGTTTTTTGAATACCGCCTGTAAACAACAGCATATCAACATTTAATAAATGGTCCTTGATTTTTTGATTTGAACTTCCAACGGCCTTCATATGATGTTTCAGCTTTTTGAATTGCATGTTTTCGGGAAAATACCCATTTAAAGACATCCTTTATGAAAAAGTTTATCTCGTTTTCCGCTCTTTTAATCAGCCTTGGGTCCTTCGCATTTGGCCAATGGCATCATGAAATAATCGATCCCCGGCCCGAAAAAAGCAGGGAACATTTTGCCAAATCGAACGAAATGCTGTTTACAGGTATGGATGGCCCGGCATTTCCTTTAAAAAATGCAATGATGCTCAACCCCGGGACAGACATCTGGAACTGGGATACGATATTGACTTACGATACTGCGGGAATACTGCAAAGGCTCTCCCAAACATTCGATATTCACGGGAATGTATTATTTCGCTTGACACAACAATGGCAATCCAATATATGGATGAATTTTGAGAGAGTTAATTTTTCTTACGATTTAGACGGAAACCTGCTGACTGAATTATTCAAAGAATGGCAAAACAATGCCTGGGTGAATTCTTCGAGATATTCTTATACCTATGATTTAAACGGGAATATGCTGACCAGCCTGGGCGAACAATGGCAACTCAATGCATGGGTGAATTATTCCAGAATTACTTATACCTACGATGGCAATGGAAACATGCTTACCTATTTAGAGGAATGGTGGGAGGCAAATTCATGGGTGAACTATTACAGATGCACCTATACCTATGATGCAAACGGGAACTGGATGACCTCTTTATCTGAATTATGGGGAACCAATGCATGGGTGAACTACAGGAAAGGAACACTTACTTACAATGCAACCGGACAATTGCTTGTTTTGCTGCGGGAAAAATGGCAGAACAACGGATGGATTAATAACGAAAAGAACACTTATACGTACGATGCAGGCGGAAATATGCTGACTGATTTAACCGAACAATGGTGGCAAAATGGCTGGTGGAATTCTGCGATACACACCTATGCCTATGATTCAGAGGGAAACATGCTGACTGATGTTTTTCAATGCTGGTTTGGCGATGCCTGGGTGAATTCCCAGAGAATCACCCGTACCTACGATGCAACCGGCAGCATGCTTACGCTGGAAGAGGAACGATGGCAAACCGATGCCTGGGTCAATTACTCGAAATACACATACACCTATGATGCATACGGAAACTCCGTAACAGGGAATTATGAGGATTGGCTATCCGGGAATTGGGAACCTGGCATGGGCGGCTTGGGTCTTTATTCAAATAAGCAATGCATTTTTTCCTTATACAAATACAGTTACGAAGCAAGTTATGCATCGATCATAACCGGCGCAGCAACCATTTGCCCACGAATCAATTCCATTTCTGTTTTTCCAAATCCTGCGACTGGAAAGATAACCATTGAACTCACCGAACCGGGAGGCAATACAACCAGTTCTGCAATCATTTATGGTATAGAGGGGCGTGAGGTGATCCAGGAGCAGGTGCATGGTTCCGGAATCGAAATCAATGTCAGTTCACTCCGGGCAGGTTTGTACCTTGTCTGCCTGAAAAACAGCAAAGAAACCAGGTTTGGAAAATTCGTGAAACAATAAGGGAAAGCGATAAAATCAGTATGGTTCATTGGTTGAATGGCGGCATTCTCCTGGAAGTCGGGGGTGAACCGGAATCAATTGATAAACAAAATAAAACGGCTGTAAGTTATTGATTTACAGCCGTTTTATTTTAGTTATGTCGGGATGAGAAGACTCGAACTTCCGACCCCCACGTCCCGAACGTGGTGCGCTAGCCAACTGCGCTACATCCCGAGGCATTCTGCCTGCAAAAATACATCTTTTTTTCAGAATGCCAAACACAATCAGCCTCCGGTTTAATTTGCCGCTGTAAAATTTAACCCATCAGGAAAATTTTCAAACCCCTGCAATTCATGATTTTTTGTAATTTTGCAGTTGCAAAATATTCCGGTATTCAGAACTGCACTCAGTTTATCATCAACCCGGGGAACTTCCGCTAAAGCTCTTATGAAACAGCCACTAAAAATAATTACCACCATCACCTTCCTGCTTGCATTCATTCAATTCGGCTGTCAGAACGGCAAGAATGATAAAAACCAGCAAAACAGCAGGATGAAGGGCCCTCAGGTGGTTGAAGGGTACATTGTCAGGCCGGCCCTGCTTGAACAATCCATTACCGTTTCAGGTACCGTAAAGTCTTTCGAAGAGACGGTTCTGATGCCCGATGTATCGGGGCGTGTCGTGATGATCAACCTGCCTGAAGGCAAATTCGTTAAAAAAGGAACCGTGCTGGTCAAACTTTTTGACGCAGACCTCCAGGCCAGCCTTCAAAAATTGCAGACCCAGCTGGAGATTGCCCGCACGACAAAAAAAAGGCAGGCCGAACTGCTCACCGTCAGCGGGATCAGTGAACTTGAATACGACCAGACCACCCTTCAGGTGAACTCCATCGGTGACGATATCGAGGTGCTGAAGGCCCAGATCAGCAAACTGGTGGTTCTTGCGCCTTACGACGGAGTGATCGGGTTAAGGAACATCAGCCTGGGGGCACAGGTAACGCCGGGAACTCCGCTTGCCACTATTCGCGAGACGAACCAGTTCAAACTTGACTTCAGCGTTCCGGAAAAATACAGCAGCGAAATTACCGAGGGAAAGACCGTGCGGTTTACCGTTCAGGGGATGGGTGCAGATACCGTTTTTACCGCCCGGATCATCGCCGCTGAGGGTGGGATTGAAGCTACCACGCGCAACCTGCGGGCCCGTGCCCTTGTCAGCCGGCCAGATCCGTCTCTGCGGCCGGGAAAATTCGCAACCGTCGAGGTTCCCCTGGCGATTGTCCCCGATGCACTGATGATCCCCACTCAATCCGTAATCCCGCAGGAACGTAACAAGAAGGTGATCATTGCCCGGAACGGGAAGGCAATTTTCGTAACCATTGAAACCGGGACACGGAGAATGAAGGACGTCGAGGTGGTTTCAGGGCTTCATGCGGGGGATACTGTTGTTACGACAGGGATCCTGTTCGTGAGGCAGAATGATGATCTGAAATTTTCAAAAATACGCTAACGCCGGCGTGAACCACTGCTAAACAGGTAAAATGTCAATATCCGATTTTGCATTAAAACGTCCGGTCGCTTCCATCGTAATGAGCCTCATCATTGTGCTGTTCGGAATAGTGGGATTCACCTTCCTTGGCGTTCGTCTTTATCCCGCCATCGACCCGCCCACCATCAATGTTCAAACATCCTACACGGGGGCAAATCCTGATATTATCGAATCGCAGATCACCGAACCCCTTGAAAAAGCCATCAACGGGATTGAAGGGATCAAATCGATCTCTTCCTCCTCTTCGACCGGGAGCAGTACCATCGTGGTTGAATTCAATGTGGGCGCCGACCTGGAAAAAGCAGCCAACGACGTCAGGGATAAAACATCACAGGCTACCAGAAGCCTGCCGCAGGACATCGATGCTCCGCCGGTGGTAAGCAAAGCGGATGCAAATTCCGACCCCATCATCACCGTTGCGGTTCAGAGCACCACCATGAATGCCCTTGAACTCAGCGATTATGCTGAAAATGTATTGCAGGAAAAACTCCAGACGATCCCCGGGGTCAGTTCAGTCGGCCTTTACGGGCAGAAACGTCCCGCCATGCGTCTCTGGCTGAACCCCGACAAGATGGCGGCCTACAACCTCACGGCAGAAGACATCAAATTGGCGCTGGATAAAGAGAACGTGGAGCTTCCGAGTGGAAAAGTCAGGGGCAAGAATACCGAGCTTATCATCAAGACTTTTGGAAGACTGGTTACGGAGGAGGATTTCAACAATATCATCATCCGCCAGACCAACGACCAGGTGATCCGGTTATCCGACATCGGAGAAGCAGTCCTCGGTCCCGAAAATGAAGAAACCCAGGTCAAACTCAACGGGGTGGAAGGCATCAGCCTGGCGCTCATTCCTCTTCCCGGGGCCAACCACATCGAGATCGCTGATGAATTTTACAAACGGTTCCAGCAAATTCAAAAAGAAATGCCGGCGGGGATGAAACTGGACATCGGCTATGACAAAACCAAGTTTGTCAGGCAGTCGGTAAAAGATGTCGGTGAAACGCTGGCCATTGCCATTTCACTGGTTGTTCTCATCGTTTTCCTCTTTTTCCGCAACTGGGTCATTGCCCTGCGCCCGCTGATCGACATCCCGGTTTCACTGATCGGCTCGTTTTTCATCATGTATATTTTCGGTTTCTCCGTGAATGTTCTTACCCTGCTGGCCATTGTACTTGCCACCGGACTTGTGGTGGATGACGGTATTGTTGTCACCGAAAACATTTTCAAGAAGATCGAACTCGGCATGGATAAATGGAAAGCCGCGTTTTCAGGTACCCGGGAGATCCTGTTTGCTGTAATTTCCACATCACTGACACTCGCGATCGTTTTTATCCCGGTCATCTTTCTGAGTGGTTTTACCGGCAGACTGTTCCGCGAATTCGGTATTGTGGTGGCCGGAGCGGTGCTGATCTCCGCTTTCGTTTCGCTTACACTCACTCCAGTCCTTAATGTCATGATGGGTGGCAGCCTTTCCCGCCATTCCCGGTTCTACAATGCAACGGAACCTTTCTATGCCGGCCTGGACAATGTTTACAGGAAGATGCTCGGCTATGTCATTCACCGTAAATATATTTCATTCATCATCCTTGGAGTCTGCATCATCCTGATCCTTCTGCTGGGATCGACCCTTAAATCGGAACTGGCCCCCCTGGAAGATCACAGCATCCTGAGGACAAGCGTGACAGCACCTGAAGGAACCGACTTCGACAACATGCAGAACCTGATGGACCGGATCGCCACACGGGTGATGGACAGCATTCCCGAAGGCAGGCTGGTATTTGCAAGAACTGCCGTGGGAGGCGGTGCTTCAAGCACCAACACCGGTGGTTTGAATATTTTCCTCACCGAACCCAATGAGCGGAAGGCAACCCAGCAGCAGGTGTATGACCGGTTGACCAAACTTTATAAAAAATTCCCTGAAGCCCGGATCATCCCCAACCAGGAGCAAACGATCTCCACATCGCTTTCAGCAGGTTCACAACTCCCGGTCCAGTTCGTGCTCCAGAACCTGGATTTTGAAAAACTCCAGAAATTTCTTCCCACTTTCCTGGAGGAAGCAAGGAAAGACAGTGTTTTCGGCAATGTGGATGTAAACCTGAAATTCAACAAACCTGAACTGAACCTGACCGTCGACCGTTTAAAAGCGACCGACCTGGGAGTCAATGTAATGGATATTTCAAATACCCTTCAATTCGCCATGAGCGGCAGGAGATATGACTATTTCCTCCGCAACGGCAAGCAGTACTTCGTGATCGGCCAGGTGGAGCGGCCATCGCGCAGTGAGCCTTCCAACATTACCTCTCTTTATGTGCGCAACAATGCAGGCACACTGATCCAGCTGGACAACCTTGTGAGCATGCAGGAAAACAGCAGCCCTCCTACCCTCTTTCATTTCAACCGGTTTAAGTCCGCCACTGTTTCTGCTTCACTGGCCACCGGACATACACTGGGCGAAGGGATTGCCGAAATGCAGAAGGTTTCAAAAAAAGTCCTGGATGATTCTTTCCAGACAGCCCTGCTTGGTCCTTCGCGCGATTTTGCTGAAAGCAGTTCCAACACATCCTTCGCGCTGGTATTGGCCCTGGTGCTCATCTATCTTATCCTGGCCGCGCAGTTCGAGAGTTTCCGTGACCCCCTCATCATCATGCTTACGGTGCCGCTGGCCGTGGCCGGAGCCCTTTTAAGCCTCTGGCTTACCGGGAACACGCTGAACATTTTTTCAGAGATCGGGATCATCATGCTGATCGGGATCGTCACCAAGAATGGCATCCTGATCGTTGAATTCTCCAACCAGAAGCGTAAGGCAGGACTGGTAAAGGAAGAAGCAGCTTTTGAAGCTGCCGCAGCACGTCTGCGCCCGATCCTGATGACCTCACTTGCCACAGTATTCGGGGCATTACCCATTGCCCTTGCACTTGGCGCCGGCGCTTCGAGCCGGGTGCCCCTGGGAGTCGTCATTGTAGGCGGGTTGCTTTTTGCACTGGTCCTCACCCTGTTTGTGATCCCGACCATGTATATCCTCATGGCAAGCAACAAAACGAGGGAAGACATCATTGATCCTACTGAAACCGCCAAATGATCCAACCATTAATGAAAATTCGCCATCTCCTTCTGATTTTCCTCCTCCCTGCCTGTTTTCAAGGATTCGGGCAATCTCTCCTTACGGTGGAAGACGCGATCGGTATTTCGCTGAAACAAAACTATGATATCCTGGTTTCCAGAACATCTGCAGATATTGATGCCGCCAACAATACTGCAGGGAATGCGGGGATGCTCCCAAACATCGGTTTAAATGCCTCTGATCTTTTTTCATATAAAAATGTAGCCATCGATCTTTCATCCGGCGGCACCACCAACGCTCCTGATGCACATTCAAATTCATTCTCCGCAGGGCTTGATCTCAACTGGACCCTGTTTGACGGGGGCAGGATGTTCATTACCCGGAAAAAACTGATGGAAATCAAGGAGCTTGGTGAAATTCAGTTCAGGGATAAAGTGGTACAAACCCTCTACAATGTTATCCTCGCATATTACGAGGTCGTAAGACAAAAACAGCAGCTGACCTCCATCAATGAAGTGATTCGTTATAACAAGGAGCGGGTCAATATACTGCAAGCCAGTTTTAATGCGGGGCTGGTGCCAAAGACTGACCTTTTGCAGTCGCAGGTCGACCTGAATGTTTACCTGGAGAACGCCATTATCCAGCAAACCGTAATCATCGACTCCAAAAGATCCCTGAATCAATGGCTCAGCCGGGATGCCGATACCCCCTTCGAGGTGATCGACTCTATCACGCTCACTTACGTTCCCGACAAGGCTGATCTCAATCAAAAGCTGTATTCACAGAATACCCAGGTATTGGATTTGCAAAAGCAGGTTGATGTGAGTAAACTTGCGATCCGTGAATTATCAGCCCAGCGGCTGCCCTGGCTTTCCCTGTCGGCAGGGTATAATTATCTTCTTAGCAGCAACTCAGCAGGCACCCAGATTAAAAACCAGACTTTCGGACCAGAAGTCGGCGGCTCCTTTAATTTCCCGATTTTCTATGGCGGGAACATTAATCGCCAGGTCAATGTGGCCAGGTTACAGCAGAAATCGGCCTCCTACAGCCTTGAAAGCATGAAAAAAGAGGTTAACACTCAGCTGCAGAATGCTCTTTCGAATTATGAACATGCCATGGAACTTCTTGAGCTGGAGAAAAGCAATACATTGCTTGCACGGGAAAACCTGACCATTGCAATGCACCGTCTGCGGCTGGGGCAAACCACCGCCCTTGAGGTAAGGCAGGCCGAAGAGAGTTATATCCAGTCCCTTACCAGGAATAACCAATTCGCCTATACGGCCAAGGTGGCGGAGACTAAACTGAAACAACTCATCGCAACGCTTTAGTTGTAAAAACAATCAACCGTTATTGCTATTCAGCAGTGAATTTCGTATCTTTGTTTATCACCCATTCTGAAAGGATAAGTCATGGAAAACTTGCTGCGTGAATACCTTGAACGTGCCTTTGCCGACCGGGGTATCGAACAACAAAAAGGTCCGGGGCCTGTCGTTACGATTTCAAGAGAATCCGGATGCCCGTCAAAGCTGGTTGCGCAACTTCTTACCAGTGAATTGAACAGGTTCAATGGCATCGACACACCAGGGAAATGGAGGTTCATCAACAAGGAAGTTGTTGAAGCCATCGCCAAACGCCTCGAACTGAATCCCGCGGAGGTGAATTACCTGCTGAGTGCAGGGACCAAGGGGTTGATAGAAGATGTAATGGCTTCTTTTTCCCAATCGTATGTAAGCAGTCACCGTATTCGAAAAACAATCTCCTCCGTGGTCAGGTCCATTGCCGAACAGGGTTATGTGGTGATCGTTGGCAGGGGCGGTGCAGGCATTCTTCAGCATGCACCCGCCACGGTGCATATACGGCTGCAGGCTCCGCGCGAATGGCGGATCGGGGAAACCTGTACATCAGGAAACCTGAGCCGGCCGGAGGCCTCCAAACTGGTTGATGAAATGGATAAAAAGCGGATAGCGCTTATCGAGCTGATGACCGGGGGAAAATTCCATCCAACCCTTTTCGACATCTGCCTGAATTGTCAAACCCTCAGTATAGAAGAGATCGTTCATACCATCATCGGATTAATGGAATCAAAAAAACTGATTTGATGAATTTCACCCAAAGGCTCCACTTGCTCACCGCACTGTTGCTTGTATTTTCCATTGCCGGAAAATCACAGAAATCTTTTACGGCCCAGGAAAAATCGGCTGAATGCGAAAAAATAAAAGCAGCATGCCTGCACGCATGGAAAGGCTATAAAAAATATGCACCAGGCTTTGATGCCCTGAAACCGATCAGCAAAACCGGGCACAACTGGTACGGCACCTCTTTCTTAATGACCCCGGTGGATGCGTTTGATACCTTTTACCTGCTTGGGTTGACGAATGAAGCAAACGAGGCCAAAGAGATGGTGATTTCCAGTCTCAATTTCAATGTTGATGCGGAGGTCCAGTTGTTTGAGGTCAACATCCGGCTGTTGGGCGGGTTGCTGTCATCCTACGAATTATCGCAGGACCGGCGATTGCTTGAACTGGCCAAAAACCTTGGCACCCGGTTGTTGCCGGCATTCAACTCTCCGACCGGAATGCCGTATCGTTTTGTGAATCTAAAAACCGGTAAAACCCGCGATCCATTAAGCAACCCTGCCGAAATTGGCACGTACTTGCTTGAATTCGGAAAACTCACCGGGCTTACCGGGGATTCAACCTTTTACCGCGTCGCAAAACAGGCTGCATTTGAAGTTTTCAAAAGGCGGAGCGACATTGATCTCGTAGGCACGACCATTGATGTGAATACAGGGGAATGGAAAAATACGGAGAGCCAGATCGGTGCCCGGATCGATTCATATTACGAATATCTTTTTAAGGCCTGGTTGCTTTTTGGAGACACCGACTGCAAGCAGGCATGGGAGATTCACAACAAAGCAATAAAAAAGTACCTGCTGACCGAAGTTCCATCGGGCTGCTATTTCACAAGGGTGGATATGAAATCGGGCAAGGAAACCCATTCGCTGTATGGCGCCCTGGATGCATTCTATGCCGGGATCCTGGCATTATCAGGAGATTCCGCAACAGCACGGAAAATCCAGAAAGGAAACTTTTACATGTGGAAAAAATTCCATCCCGAGCCGGAGGAATTTAATTTCAGGACCGGCCGGGTAACCGACCCATCCTATGCCCTGCGCCCCGAAAACATTGAAAGTTGCTTTTATCTCTACCGCGCGACCAAAGACCAGGCATACCTGTGGATGGGCCAGCAAATGATCAATGATATCCTCACTAAATGTAAGACGGAAGCCGGTTTTTCCCAGGTGAAAAACGTTAAAACCCTTGAGCTGTCCGATTCAATGGAAAGCTTTTTCCTGGCAGAAACCCTGAAATACGCGTACCTGCTTTTTGCCCCGGAAGAGGTTGTCGATCTGGGAAAGATTGTGTTTAACACGGAGGCACACCCCTTACGAATGACAAGTGACAAGTGACAAATGACAAGTGGAGCATGCCAAGTTGTTATTACGCTTCTATTCTCTTTGTTACGCTGTCACCCTGTCACCCTGTTACCCTGTCACCCTGTCACCCTGTCACCCTGTTACCCTGTTACCCTGTCACCCTTTACCCAACCGACACTTGTCACTTGTCATTTGTCATTTTTTCTTACCTTTGTAGAATAATTCAGTATTTTGACATTTCACGATTTTGGTTTTGAGGCGCGTTTAATTGAAGGCATTGAAGCATTGGGGTATGAAAGCGCCACCCCGATCCAGGAACAAGCCATTCCTGTTATTTTAGCAGGGAAAGATTTAATCGGTTCGGCCCAGACCGGTACCGGAAAAACGGCTGCATTTCTTCTTCCGATCATCCAGAAGATCATTTCCACACCCCATGATGATGCCATCAAGGCGTTGGTCATTGTTCCAACGCGCGAACTTGCCCAGCAGATTGATCAGCACATGGAGGGACTCTCCTATTTCACACCGGTGAGTTCCATCCCGGTCTATGGGGGCACCGATGGCGCTTCGTTTTCGCGGGAACGGCAAGCACTTTCGAATGGGGCCGATATGGTGATCTGCACTCCGGGAAGGATGATCGCACATCTGAATATGGGATATGTAAATTTATCAAGTTTACGCTACCTGATCCTGGATGAAGCAGACAGGATGCTGGATATGGGGTTTTATGACGATATCCTTAAGATCATGTCGTATGTGCCGGAAAACCGTCAAACCTTGTGTTTTACAGCCACCATGCCCAAAGACATGCGGGATCTTGCCAGGAAAATCCTGAAGGATCCTGTGGAAATCAATATTGCCCCCTCGAAGCCTGCTGAGAATATCCTTCAGATGGCCTACGTGGTTTATGACGCGCAGAAAATCCCCCTGGTCCAATACTTGCTGAAAGATTTGAAATTAAGGAGCATCCTGATCTTCTGTTCAACAAAAAGTGCAACCAAGCAACTGAGTGCTGCATTGAAAAAACTACGTCTCAACGCAGAGGAGATCCATTCCGATCTTGATCAGCCCGAACGCGAGAAGGTGCTGAACCGATTCCGGAGCAAAGAGCTGAACATCCTGGTTGCCACCGACATCGTATCGCGGGGCATTGATATTGAAGACATTGACATGGTGGTCAATTTTGACGTACCGAACGACGGGGAAGATTACATCCATCGCATCGGCCGCACGGCACGTGCAAAAGCGAAGGGCGCTGCCATCACCCTGATCAATGAAAAAGACCAGGGAAAATTTGCCACTATTGAAACCCTGTTGGGTAAATCGATATACAAAGGAGCGGTACCGGTGCATCTCGGGGAAGGGCCGGCCTTTGAACCCAAAAAACACAGGAGCACTTTCCGTAAAGGTGGGTTCAGGAAGAAATGACCGTAGCGTAATTCGTAAATCGTAAATCGTAAATATATTTTTTAATATTTGGTTGATATTATAATTTTTATATCTACCTTTGCGAATATTATTTTTAAAATTCGATTATTATTATGAAAAATGGAAAAGTAAAATTCTTTAATGAGTCAAAAGGATTTGGATTTATTATGGACTCCGAGACAGGCAAAGAATATTTCGTTCATGCCTCTGGTTTAATTGACCGTATCCGGGAAAATGAC
>CAIVAT010000084.1 GCA_903903985.1 uncultured Bacteroidales bacterium
CACACACACCTGAGTCCTGAACTCGCAGAGGAAATTATTTACCAAGATGCTTATTTGTGCTTGATTGTAAGAGGATTTGAGATCGGTTCATTCGGTTTATTTTGCTTAGTGTACCATATACCAGGTTGACACAAGGATTTATAGAGGAAAAATAATACAATTCTGATTCAGGTTAAGGATCCTGAAAATAAATCCGGTCAATATCGATCCGAATGGTTAATACGCTGCAGGATATAAATCCATTGTGATCATTCGAAATCTTTTTCATATCTTGCTTTTAACTTTTTTACGATTAATTTCGGCATTTTGCATTTTGCATTTAAATTATTAATTGTAATCATCAGCATAACTGCTGATACAGGCTGAAATCCGGTGTTTCTATGTTTTGAATGAGGTTGTGAAAATCAGGCTGGCATTGAAGTTCGGTTCATGCCCATGATTTAAATTGATGCCATAGAAGGCATCCTGCTGATGGTTGATTCCGGGAGCAGGGTGATCTCCGTCTTTCCCTGTCAGGTACAGATATATTTAAAGAAAGATATTCCGATGGTTCCGCATTGGAACACCACCAGCAAAAACAGAATACCGATGCGTTGAATAATTTTCATCAAATGATTAATATTGCAATGAAAAAAATCACGCAGGTTGAGCAGATTACAACGCACATTTTCGTGGAAAATATTTTGAAGCATAAATAGCTCATGCGGAATGGCGAATTAATCTGAGTAAATCATCTTGAACCCGATCACTCTGCTAACTTGAACATATTATACTGAATCCGGCATGTCTGATAAAATCTTTTTCGGAACCAAAGTACTGGATTTATCGACACCTGCAGTGATGGGCATCCTGAACCTCACTCCCGATTCCTTTTACGACGGGGGAAGGTTTCCGGATATTGATGGTCAATTGCGGCATGTTGAACAGATGCTGAACGACGGTGCATCCATCATCGATGCAGGTGCAATATCAACCCGGCCTGGGGCGGGAATAGTTGACGAGCATGAAGAAATTCACCGCCTGATCCCATCGGTAAAGGCAATCATGGCACAATTCCCGGAGTGCATCTTGTCTGTGGACACATACCGGGCCCGTGTTGCCCGCGCTGCCATTGAACATGGAGCATCCATGATCAATGATATTTATGGAGGTCGCTTTGGAGATGGAATGCTGGAGACAGTGGCATCCTTAAAAGTACCCTATACCCTCATGCACATGAAAGGCACCCCTGCGAACATGCAGGAAAACCCTGTTTATTCCGATGTTGTAGCAGAGGTTGCCTATTTCTTTGAGAACCAATTGATGCAATGCCGTGTAAAAGGAGTGGTACAGGTCATTCTCGACCCCGGATTCGGATTTGGAAAGACCCTTGGACAGAATTTCGAATTGCTTGCACACCTCGAAGACTTTCGCACCGCGGGTGCACCCATCCTTGTTGGTATTTCCAGAAAATCAATGATCTACTGTTCGTTAAATATTCAGGCATCTGAAGCCTTGAATGGCACGACGGTACTTCATACGATAGCACTCCTGAAAGGGGCTGGTATCCTGAGGGTTCATGATGTGAAGGAGGCGATTGAGGCAATCAGGCTGGTGGGGATGCTCGGTTAGGGGAAAAAATGTAAGTTTGCAAACCCGTCACGTGACAGGTGCTGCCTGAAATGGCATGTTGACATTTTAGTTTTAACTCAGGTTTTAATTTTATCCCATGTTTTTAGTTGGACTTTTTTCGCTCAGGATAGTTGATATCATTGACATTATCCTGTTTGCGATTCTGCTGTACGAAATCTATAACCTGGTAAAGGGAACTGCAGCAATCAGGATTTTCATCGGGATCATTGCTGTTTACCTGATCTGGAAAGTGGTGAAAGCGCTGCAAATGCAGTTGCTGACCGAGATCTTAGGTCAGTTTATCAGTGTAGGCGTCATCGCGCTCATTGTTGTTTTTCAACCGGAAATCAGGCAGTTTTTGCTTATGGTCGGCAATACCAGGATCATTAAAAACCAACGAAAACGATTCCTTTTCTGGCGATTTAAAATTGACAATCCGGTTAACCTGAACATCGATAAAATTGTAAAAGCGTGCCAGAAAATGGCCGAATCCAAAACCGGCGCTTTGATTGTCATTGCACAACAGAATGAACTTGTTCAATATATTTCTACTGGTCAGCCTGTTGAGGCTAAAATCTCAGAAGTTATCCTGGAAACGATATTTTTTAAAAACAGCCCGTTACATGATGGTGCCGTTATCATTATTGGTGAGAACATCAGGGCAGCACGCTGTATCCTGCCTGTATCCAACAAAGCCAATATTCCGCCGTTTTGCGGCTTACGTCATCGTGCCGCAGTGGGTATTACTGAAAAATCCGATGCAATTGCCATCGTAGTTTCAGAAGAACGGGGTGAAATTGCCTATTGTTATGAAGGCAGGCTTTATGAAAATGCAACTCCCAGCGATCTTTCAACTTTTCTGGAGAACCTTTTTAAATAATGCAGGCAATGCACGTAATTTATTATATTTCAGGCTGATATAACGATCGGGTTACGTGCGTTTCCCATGCTTTTTTATTTTTGAGAGTGAGTCCGCGACCCGCAGGCTGTCTGCCCTTGTTTTGGCTTCAAATTCACGGATAAGCATATCAGGAGATTTTCCAAGATTCATCAATGCCATTTTTGCATCATTGGCAAAATCATCGGAAGGATATTTTTCGATAAACAGCAAGTAAGTTTCACGCGCCTTATCAAGGTTTTTCATGATATTTTCGTAGATAAACGCTTTGAAAAACAGGCAAATGGATGCCTTGGGCTTGTCGGGATATTCTTGTATGTATTGATCAAAAAGTCCAAGGGCAGTGGATCCGTCACCCGAATTCATCGCGATGTTGGCCGCTTTAAACAAATATCCCGGGGAAAGAGAATCTTTGGGATTATCTTTAATGAACGATTTATACATCAACAAAAGGCTATCTGCCTTTGCTTTATTGAAACTGACTGCTTCCGGAGCAAACAGGCTTTTCTCCAGTGCCTGGATCTGACTCACCGCTTTTTCACGGGAAGGCCCGCAGCTAACCATCAAAAAGGTGATTGCTAAAATTGCCAATAGGGATATTTTATTCATTGAATGGATATTTCTGGTTATTGATCTGGTATTTATCTTCATTTACTTACGTCCTTTTTTAACCTGGGGGAACAACATGCGATAGGAAACATCGACATTTCCTTTGCTGATGTCAGACAGCCGTCGTTTCAGTAACATTTTTTTAAGTGAGGGAATGCGGTCAACGAACACAATTCCTTCAATATGATCATATTCATGCTGAATGACCCTGGCGATAACGCCATCATAACGTTCATCATGTTCAAGGAAATGTTCATCAAAATACCTGATATGAATGACCGGCTTACGCATGATATCCTCGCGTAACCCGGGAAAACTCAGGCAGCCTTCATTGAATGAAAATTCGTCACCTTCCTCCTTGTAAATGCTTGCGTTAAGAAATGTTTTTTTAAAAAGCGCTGCCTCAGGATATTTTTCAGCAAAGGCAGTGGCATCGATAACAAACATCCGCACGGAACGGTTTACCTGAGGGGCGGCCAAACCAACGCCATCTGACAGATACATCGTTTCCCACATGTCTGCGATAAATTGTTCAAGATCGGGGTACTCAGGGGGTATATCTTCAGCTACTTTTTTTAAAACAGGGTGCCCATAGGCTACTACCGGTAATATCATAGGTTTGTTTCTTTGCTATATAAATGTTTTCAGCGAACAGGCGGAAAAGCTGACCATTCTTTTCATTATTTCGCTATTTCACCATTTCCATATACGACTGAAGAAGAATGGTTGCGCTTACCGTATCAACCAATGCCTTGTCCCGACGGTCTTTTTTCTTCAAACCGGCTTCCCTGATCGTCCGGGAGGCAAGAAGGGATGTAAACCGCTCGTCAGCCCGCTGCACCGGGATGCCGGGGAAAAGTGCTTTGAGTGCTTTTACAAATGGTTCAATAAAGACTGAAGATTCAGATGCAGTATAATCCATTTGCTTAGGTTCGCCGACGACAAAACACTCCACATCGTTCTTTTCAGTATAGTCTTTCAGGAAAACCAGGACATCCATTGATCTCACGGTGGTTAACCCGGTTGCAATAATTTTCAATTCATCCGTAACGGCAATGCCGGTTCTCTTCTGACCATAATCAATCGCAACAATCCTGCCCATCCCCAATTTTTAATGCAAAGGTACAAAGTTTTGAAATTTTATCTAATTTTGGAAAAGAGTATTTGAAGGTGACGCGTGACCCTGTTACCCTGTTACCCTGTTACCCTGTTACCCTGTTACCACCCTTTTAAACTTCGCCTTGAAATATGATAACAATTGAATTGAACTCATGAATAACCTCAAAGAACGGATTGAATCAGCCTGGGAAGACCGGGGCCTGTTAATACAAACTGAAGTCCGTGATGCCATTTGTGAAGTGATCGATCAGCTTGACCAGGGGCTATTGAGGGTTGCATCGAAAGAAAAAGGAGAATGGGTCACACACGAATGGATCAAAAAGGCGGTCATCCTTTACTTTCCTATCCGGAAGATGGAACTGATCGAGACAGGGCCTTTCCAGTTTTATGATAAAATCCCGTTGAAGACCAACTTTGACAGGCTGGGTGTGCGCGTTGTACCACATGCCATTGCCCGTTATGGTGCATTCCTTGCCGAAGGGGTCATCCTGATGCCTTCCTATGTCAATATTGGCGCTTACATCGATTCGGGAACCATGGTGGATACATGGGCAACGGTTGGTTCATGTGCTCAGATTGGCAAACATTGTCATTTGAGCGGCGGGGTTGGAATTGGCGGGGTTCTTGAGCCGGTCCAGGCATCCCCGGTCATCATCGAGGACCATTGTTTCCTCGGCTCCCGCAGCATAGTGGTTGAAGGAGTCCATGTTGGCAGTGAGGCAGTGCTTGGGGCAAACGTTGTATTGACCGGTTCAACAAAAATAATTGATGTCTCAGGTGAACAAACAGTTGAATACAAAGGGTATGTCCCTCCACGATCAGTTGTCATACCCGGGACCGTTCCAAAAACATTTCCTGCTGGTATTTACCAGGTTCCCTGTGCGCTGATCATTGGCCGGCGAAAACCGTCAACAGACCTGAAAACATCCCTGAACCAGGCCCTTCGTGAGTTTGATGTACCTGTTTAAATGAAGAAAATACTCGTTATACAAACCGCATCTATCGGTGACGTAATTCTTGCGACGGCATTGGTCGAAAATCTGCACCGTATTTTTCCGCAGTCTTCCATCGACTTTCTGACGAAAAAAGGCAATGAATCCCTTTTTACGGGGCACCCCTTTCTGCATCATGTGATCATTTGGAACAAACAGTCGGAAAAATATAAAAGCCTTTTGCGAATTTTGTTTCAGGTAAGACAAACAAAATACGATTTAGTGATCAACATCCAGCGTTTTTTTTTAACAGGTTTGTTCACAATTTTTTCAGGGGCATCAGAAACCCGGGGTTTTTCAAAGAACCCGCTTTCCTTCCTTTATACAAAAAGGATGTCGCATCTCATTGGGAATGGCATCCATGAGGTTACCCGCAACCAGGAACTCATCAGAGATTTTTCCACCTCACACATGATAAATCCACGGATGTATCCTTCTGCTGCAGATGAAGCAGCCGTTTCTCAATTTTCAAATGGGAATTATTACACAATTTCTCCGGCATCGCTATGGTTTACAAAGCAGTACCCTGTTGATAAATGGATTGAACTGGTCAGCAGTCTCCCCCGGGAGGCACCTGTATATCTTCTCGGCGCCATGGGGGACCAGCAACTTTGCGATAAGATCATTGCCGCGGCTGATCGCCAAACCCTCACCAGTCTTGCCGGTAAACTTACCTTCCTGCAGTCTGCCGCGCTGATGAAAAAGGCACGGATGAACTTTACCAACGATTCTGCACCCATGCACCTGGCATCAGCGGTGAATGCTCCCGTTACGGCAATTTATTGCTCCACCGTTCCGGAATTCGGATTTGGCCCGCTCTCCGACTTTTCCCATATTGTTCAAACCAGTGAGCCCCTGGCCTGCAGACCCTGTAGTCTCCATGGCTGCCGGTCGTGCCCCGAAAAGCATTTCAGGTGTGCAACCGGGATTCGTATTGAACAACTCATGGAGCAGGCATAGGAAAGACTCCCCGATTTTTCATCAGCCGCTCCCGCTGAACAATTTGTAACTACCTTTGCACGTTTTTATCATACAATCGAAATTATTGCCATGTCACCCATCGAACGTGAAATTGATCGTTGTCTTGCCACATTGACCAAAAATGGGATCCTGTTGTATCCTACCGACACCATATGGGGAATTGGATGCGATGCAACGAATCCTTTGGCAGTAGAAAAAATCTATCACCTGAAGCAGCGGATGGAGCGTAAAAGCCTGATCATCTTAATCGATACAGCTGAAAAAATCAAGGATTATGTAACCACCGTTCCTGAAATAGCATGGGACCTGATAAAAAATGTTGATACTCCTCTGACCATTATTTATCCGGCAGCAAAGAATCTGGCAGAAAACGTAATTGCTGAAGATGGCTCAGTGGCTATCAGAATTGTTAAAAATGAGTTCTGCATTGGGCTGATCCGTAGCTTTGGCAAACCCATCGTTTCGACATCAGCGAATATTTCAGGCGAATCTACACCTCTGAACTTCCGAAATATCCCGGAAGAAATAATCAAGGGAGTGGATTATGTTGTGGATCCCTCCCTGGACCAGGTTCATGAACTTAGACCTTCCCGTATCATTAAACTTAATCCAAACGGGGATTTTCAAATCATCCGTAATTAATTAACAAGTACAACCGTTGATGAAAGATCGTTTCCCCATTTCCCTTCTGTTCATGTTCATGCTTCTTCATGTTTGTGGATTCAGTGAACCGGGTGATAAACCCAAACGTTTTACCATCAGCGGTAAAATCAGTGACCAACACAGCGGGGAATCGCTGGTAGGGGCCACTATTTTTATCCAAGAACTGAAAACCGGTGCCGTATCCGATGTTTATGGCAACTACTCATTAACCCTCGGTGAGGGGAAATACACTCTCGTATACTCCTATATCGGTTATACCACTATTGAAAAATCGATTGAACTCACAAAGGACCAACGAATATCACTTGAACTGGAACCCGGGCAGAACCAGTTAAAAGAAGTGGAGATCACAAGCGAAAAAAATGATAAAAATGTTGTAAAACCCGAGATGAGTACCTTCAGGATGGATATCAAAACCATTCAGCGGATACCCGCCCTCATGGGTGAAGTGGATGTAATTAAAGCAATTCAGTTGCTGCCCGGCGTTCAATCGGTTGGTGAAGGCTCTTCCGGATTCAGTGTGCGCGGCGGGGCACCCGACCAGAACCTCATCCTGCTGGATGAAGCCACTGTTTACAACGCTTCACATCTGATGGGCTTTTTTTCGGTATTTAACAACGATGCCATCAAGGACGTTAAACTATACAAGGGTGATATCCCTGCCGATTACGGAGGACGTCTTGCGTCGGTGCTGGATGTTCGCATGAACGAAGGCAATTCGAAAAAATTTGAAGTAAATGGCGGTATCGGGATCATCGCCAGCAGGTTGACAATCGAAGGGCCCATCGTTAAAGACCGCAGTTCATTCATTGTTTCCGGACGACGTACCTACGCTGATATTTTTCTCCCCCTATCCTCTGAAAAATCACTCCATAATAATAAACTCTATTTTTATGACCTCAATGCCAAGATCAATTACCGTATCAACGACAACAACCAGGTCTTCCTTTCAGGGTATTTTGGCCGCGATGTATTTAAAAACGGGTTTGCGGGAATGAAATGGGGTAACGAAACTGCCACCCTGCGTTGGAATCACCTGTTTACAAAGCAATTGTTCTCAAACTTCTCTTTCATCTACACGAATTATCTTTACAATCTCGGCACCCCTGCCGGCAATAACAACTCGTTTGAGTGGAACTCAAACCTTCGTGATCTCGGAGTAAAGGGTGATTTCAGCTATTATCTGAACACGAAAAACACCATCCGGTTTGGTGTATCCCTGATTTATCATATGTTTAATCCTGGCCAGGCCAGGGGGATCGGGAATGAAACTGTTTTGACCGATGTGAAGGTGCCAAATAATTATGCGTATGAAACTGGTGTTTACGGCAGCAATGAGCAGAGAATCGGCGACCATTTTACGGTCAAATATGGCCTGCGGTTTTCCATGTTCCAGAATACGGGTCCCGGTACTGTATTCCACTACGATTCAGCCTACAATGCCACCGATTCATCCATATACAGAGCTGGAGTGATTTACAATACCTATATCGGTATTGAACCCAGGCTCGGGTTGTTGTATGATTTTAACAGCAAACATTCAATTAAAGCCAGTTATGCAAGAACAAGTCAATATTTGCAGCTGGCTCAAAATTCAACAGTAGGCACACCCCTGGATATCTGGTTTCCTTCAAGTCCCAATGTTCAGCCTCAAATCGCTGACCAGGTGGCCATAGGCTACTTCAGGAATTTCAGGAGAAACACCATAGAAACCTCCGTTGAGACATACTACAAATGGATGAAGAACGTCGTTGACTTCAAGGATTTTGCCCAGTTGCTGCTCAACAACAAACTGGAAGGCGAGATACGCACCGGGAAAGCCTGGTCGTATGGGATTGAATTTCTCGTAAGGCTGAATGAAGAGAAAATCAATGGTTGGATTAGTTATACCTACTCCCGAACATTCAGGCAAATCAATGAGATAAACAGCAATAACGCCTACCCTGCCCCGTACGACAAACCCAACAACATCTCCGTTGTTTTGAATTATAACATCAGCAAGCGGTTCACAGTTTCTGCCAACTGGGTTTATGCCACCGGAGCTCCGGTAACCTTCCCGACTGGTCGCGCTGAGATTGGCGGGAAAATCATTCCCATATACTCCGACCGGAATCAGTATCGGTACCAGGATTATCATCGTCTCGACTTGTCGCTGTCGTTTTTCAGCAAGATTAAACCCGGCAGGAAGTTTAACTGGGACCTGAATTTCTCAGTTTATAATGCATACAACCGGCACAATACATGGTCAATAAATTTCACACAGGATAAAACAAATCCAGATGTAACGTATGCTGAAAAAGTCTATCTCTTTGGAATTATTCCATCAATAACTTTCAATTTTCACTTCAACAATGATTAGGAAAATATTTATCATCGCTGTTCTTATCTCAATTACAACGGCCTGCACCGAGAAAATCGACGTAAAACTCGACAGCACCTATACCCGGGTTGTTGTGGATGGCAACATTTCGGCAGGTACCGGTGTTTATCGAGTTGCGCTGACAAAATCGGCCGATTACTTCTCCAATGAACCTGTTCCAAGGGTCGTCAATGCAACGGTTTCCGTGGGCGATGGGGTAAACACTTTTTTTTTACATGAAACGCAGAAAGGAACATCAGGAATTTATGAAACCGATTCCCTTTTTATTGGTCAGGTTGGCAATACCTATGCACTGCACGTTGAACTGGCCGAACAAATTGCCGGGAAATCCAGTGTTGAAGCCACTTCGTACCTTCCACCGGTAACCCATCTCGATTCGATCGGAACCACCTTCCATGCCGAGTGGGGGCCAAAAGGAATATGGACCATCAAATTATTTGCCCAGGAACCTGCAGATGAAGTGAATTATTACCTGTTCAACCTTTACAGAAACGGAGTCCTGTTGACCGATACCATCACCAAAAAAGTAGTTTCCGATGATAAATTCTACAACGGCAGTTATATGAATGGCGTTGATGTGATATACCTGAATAACGATCATCCCTGGGAAACCATATTCCCCGGCGATACGATACTGCTCCAGATGTCGGGAATAACCAAAGAATATTTCGATTTTATCAATCAGGTGCAGCAATCGGGATTCAACCTGCCATTTTTTACCGGCCCACCTGCCAATGTTCAGGGAAATATTACCAATGGAGGGATTGGCTTTTTTGCAGCCTATTCGAACAGTTTTGCAAAAACGGTCGTAAAATAGATATCCATGACAAAAGGGAGAGACACCAAGCCACACATCGGAATATTCGGCAGAAGAAACAATGGGAAAAGCTCCCTGATCAATGCTTTGACAGGACAAGACCTTGCCATTGTTTCTGAAATCCCGGGCACAACAACCGACCCGGTAAAAAAATCCATAGAAATTGAAGGGATTGGACCTGTTGTGATGATCGATACGGCAGGAACTGATGATACCGGTGAATTGGGGCTGAAACGGGTCGCTAAAACCCGGGACATCCTGAAGATCATCGACCTGGCCATTCTGGTCATTTCCAAAAATGAATTTGATGAACCAGAAAAAAATCTAATACTCGATTTTCAATCCAATGATCTCCCATTTCTGATCATCCACAACAAATCGGACGAAGAGAAGATCACCGGAGCACTATCCAGGGTAATCAGCGAATTGTATGGTGTACCTGTCGTCAATTTCAGCGCAATGTTTCCAGCTAACCTCAACGAAGTAATCGGACTCATCCGTTCTTCGATGCCTGAAACGGCGTTTAAAAAGCAAACCCTTGTCGGCGACCTGATTTCCTATGGGGATGTTGTATTGCTCATCACACCCATCGACATCGAGGCCCCTGAAGGCCGGATGATCCTGCCGCAGGTGCAGGTGATCAGGGATGTGCTCGACCACGACGGTATCGCCATCGTTTGCAAGGAACGTGAGGTGGATACCTTTTTAAAAAAAATGAACCCGAAACCCGCACTGGTCATTACCGACAGCCAGGTTTTTCCAAAGGCTGACGCAGTGATCCCGAGAAACATTCCCCTGACAAGTTTCAGTATCGTTCTTGCACGGCAGAAGGGGGATTTCATCAGTTATATGAAGGGAACCACGCATATATCAAGGCTTTGTGACGGCGACCGGCTTTTAATTCTTGAATCGTGTACGCATCATGTATCCTGTGATGACATTGGCCGGGTGAAAATTCCACGATGGCTGAGCAACTTCACAGGAAAAAAACTCGAATTTGATGTCGTAGCCGGCTTAACAAAAATTCCACAGCCGATCAGTGATTATGCGATGGTGATCCAGTGTGGTGGATGCATGATAACCCGCAAACAAATCATCAGCAGGCTTAAACCTGCCATTGAAGCAGGGATTCCCGTAACCAATTATGGCATGGCCATTGCTTATGTCCATGGAATTTATAACCGTGCCATCGCACCGTTCATGAAGGACTCCTCTGATTCGGTTGATTATTTGTAGGGAACGTGAGACGTATGAGGTAAGCCGTAGGACGTAGATCGTCTTACGGCACCGACAACGAAACCGGCACCACTTTCCCATTGAAATACCTGTGGCCGGTCAATGCAAATTCGGCGATAAATTCAGCCATCCGGTCAGGATGTTGCAACGCCTCTGCTCCCGGAAAAGCATCCATAAACATTTCGGTTTGAACAGCTCCCAGTGCAAGACAGTTCACCGAAATCTGCAGCCCGGCAAGTTCCTCCGCCAGCACTTCTGACAGGATTGCCAATGCCCCTTTGCTGGCGCTGTATGCTGCAAGGCCGGGGAATTTTTTACTACCCTGGACCCCGCCGATGCTGCCGATGTTCACGACATGCGCACCCTTGCTAAAGATGGGAATCAGTGCCTGGGTCAGAAAAAAAGGACTTTTCACATTCACGTTGAACGTATCGTCAAATTCGCCCGGCCCAACGTTGCTGAACAATTTATTAACCAGTTTACCGGCATTGTTGATCAGGATATCACATACAGGAATCATTGCACTGATTTGCTTCCGCAAATCGGGATAGCAATCGAACCGTGAAAGGTCAAATTCACATGGAATCACCAGGGAGTCCGGACATGACAGGCGGCAACTCTCGGCCAGTTCCAACAGCGCAGGGCCGTTGCGCGAAATGGCCACGATATGATGTTTCGCTTTTTTCGCCAATGCCTTAACGATGTCGAACCCGATACCCCTGCTTGCTCCGGTTACAATGATGTTCATATAAGTTTTATTTTGCGCATAAAAGTAAAGAAAAGCAGGCCATCTTATTCAAATTACGACAATTTTCATTAATTTTGTAAACTGAATAATAACTTCGCAACAATAAGTTTAATTAATCACACGTCATGAAAAAATTTATTATCGCCTCATTGCTATTGCTAACTGGGATAGGCATTTCTTTCGCACAAAAAGAATCGCAAAAGCCTGTTGTGAACCTGCCGGTCTATTTTGACATCTCTCCTCCCCTGCAGGATATGGTGCAAAAATCGGATGCAACACTTGACAATTCATGGAAAGAAGGAATCGTTCGGAATAAGTTGAATGCATTTGACCCCGGGAGTGACAATTCGGAATTAATTGTCAACGATCCCGTGCGTCAAACCCAGATGGGAGATGCAGTTTCTGACACGACCATGCAGAATTTTGATGGTGTGGGTGCCAGCGGTTCCTATCCTCCCGATTCGGATGGTGATGTGAGCCATGACTATTACATGCAAGTTGTAAATGCCAGGTTTGCAATTTACAACAAAGCCGGTACAAAGTTGATGGGCCCCACATTGAGCAGTGTCATTTTCAATGGGTTACCCAACAACTCCAACGATGGCGATGCAGTGGTTCTTTATGATGAAAATGCAGACAAATGGCTGTTCAGCCAATTTTCACTTCCCAATTACCCAAATGGTCCGTTCTATCAGAATGTAGCCATTTCCCAAACCAATGATCCAAGGGGAACATGGTATCGCTACCAGTTCCAGTTTGCCGATATGCCCGACTATCCAAAACTATCTGTTTGGGGTGACGGCTACTATATGACAGACCACCGGTTTTCTTCAGGTTCCGGAACCTTTCTGACCCCGGGTGCAGTTGCCATGGACAGATCTAAAATGATTGTCGGTGATCCAACTGCAGCCATGATCACCTTCAACCTCCCATCCTCATCGTGGGGTCCATTGCCGGCAGACTGCGACAGTGATTTTCCACCCGCGGGTACTCCCTGCCCATTTGCTTACCTGACTTCAACAGCTACAAGCAATGTCAGAATTTATAACTTCCATGCTGATTGGGTGACACCTTCCAATTCGACTTTCGCTCAGGCCTATAACATTACACTATCGCCATTTGTTGCCCTGGGCGCTCAGGCGGTTATCGTTCCTCAATTGGGAACAACCCAGAAGCTCAGCGTTATGGCGGGCAAGAAGGCAATGTTCAGGATGCCTTTCCGTAAGTTTGACGACCACTGGTCGATGCTTATAAATACCACTGTAAGTGCCAACGGGATTGCAGGAATCCGTTGGATGGAATTGAGGAATGTGGCGGGAGCGTGGAGTTTGTACCAGGAAGGCACTTATGCACCGGAGGATGAAAACTGGCGCTGGATGGGCAGTATTGCCATGGATTCATCGGGAAACATCGCACTTGGCTATTCCATTTCAAGCGGTTCCATGTATCCTTCCATCAGGTATACCGGCAGATTGGCCAATGATCCGCTTGGGCAGATGACAATTGCCGAAAGAGGCATCATCAACGGGGGAGGTTCACAAACCAATACCGACGGACGCTGGGGCGATTACAGTGCAATGGTGGCAGATCCTTCTGAAAATGGAAAATTCTGGTACACCCAGGAATATTTTTCAACCAGTTCCAATGCAAACTGGAAGACACGAATCGGATCCTTCTCATTCAGCAATGTATTTTCGACCATGACCACTGCCACACCCAATCCGGTGTGCTTTGGAGATTCTACCCAACTGAATGTAAATGCTTACGGCGGAACAGGAACCTATACTTATTCCTGGACTTCAATCCCGGCCGGGTTCACCTCTAATATTCAGAGCCCGAAGGCTGCTCCCGCCGAAAACACAAAATATATCGCGACCTCCACAGATGGAACTTCAACCCGCAACGATACGATTCTGGTGAACCTGGCATACAGACCGACTGTTTATGCCGGTGCTGATACGACCGTTTGCTGGTATGTCACCTCTGTTGACCTTCACGGAACCGCATCAAATTATTTAGGATTTCAATGGAGCAGTTCGGGTTCTGGATCTTTTAGCAATAATGCGGTTTTGGAAACAACCTACCATCCAAGTCTGAACGATAAAATATCAGGTTCTGTTGACCTTAAACTGAAGGCCAGCGGAATCGCTCCTTGCACCGGAACCGTTACAAGTATCAAGCATGTGGTTTTCGATGTTTGTACCGGTATTGCCGGGCAGAGCAATTCAGAACCAAGCCTTATCATCCAGCCGAACCCCGCACATGGAACCGTTTCACTAGGGATCAAAGGGATTGGTACCGATGCTCCTGTTCTTTCAATCACATCCATGGACGGGAAAACAATTTTCACGGAAGTTCTGGAGGTATCTTCAACTCCGGTTATTAAGCAAATTGACCTTTCCGGCTATACAAGGGGTGTCTATTTTGTTCAGTTAAAGACTGGCAAAAAAGTAATTACTGAAAAGATGGTGGTTCAATAAAAAGTAAAAGAAAGAAATTGTTAATGAATTAACAGATTCTTTCTTTTACTATCTTTGCATTGGAAAACAATCTGATCAAACTGTTCATAAAAATAAAATTTGGTTCTTCAGGGCAGGGTGAAATTCCCGACCGGCGGTAAAGTCCGCGACTCCCAAAAAAATCAGTGATATAAAAACATTGTTTTCAGGGAACCGAGCCGTTGAAATTACGGCACCGACAGTAAAGTCTGGATGAAAGAAGAATCGTATTTAATCTGACCGATTTATCATTTTAAATAGGATTACGCCCTGTTGCTATCAAGTGACAGGGCGTTTTTGATTGTAAATGAAGCAATTGGTTGAGATATGATTTACAAATGACCATTGACGGGTGACGAATGACAGATGATGTGAAATACATGAAGAGGGCGATCAGCCTGGCAAAGAAGGGTGCAGGATGGGTTAATCCGAATCCCATGGTCGGTGCTGTTTTGGTTAAAGACAATCGCATCATCGGGGAGGGATTTCACGGATTTTTCGGCGGAAGTCATGCCGAAGTAAATGCCATTCAGGATGTTGCATCAAAACAGGCTCCTGGATCAACCCTGTACGTAACCCTTGAACCCTGTGTTCATGAAGGGAAAACACCGCCCTGTGCCAACCTGATCGTTGAACAAAAAATTTCACGTGTTGTTATTGCAATGGCCGACCCCAACCCGATTGTCAGCGGGAAGGGGATTGCTTATCTGCAATCGCACAGGATACAGGTGGAAGTTGGCCTCCTGGAGCAACAAGCCAGGCAATTAAATGAAGTATTCATCAAGTATATCACAACCAACCGGCCTTTTGTCGTATTAAAATCAGCGATGACCCTTGATGGAAAAATCGCAACCGTCACGAATGCTTCTCGCTGGATAACCGGCGAAGCATCGCGTAAATTGGTTCATCGCCTTCGTCAGGATCTGAGTGCCGTCATGGTCGGTGTGAACACCGTATTGTTTGACGATCCATTGCTCAATATCCGTTTGAAAGGAACCTGGAAGAACCCGTTGAAAATTATCACCGACACCCATGGCCGTGTTCCCCTGAAATCAAATCTTTTGCAAAAGGATCCCCAATTAACAATCGTGGCTACCACTGAACTCGCTGAACCAAAGAAAGTGAAACAAATTGAACAACTGGGTGCCCAGGTTTTGATTTGCCCATTGAAAGATAATCGTGTTGATCTCGGTTTTGTAATGCATTCACTTGGCTCCATGGGCATCGACAGCATCATGATCGAAGGAGGCAGCACCTTGGCCTTTTCGGTATTAAAGGAGGGACTTGTCGATAAAATCATCAGCTTCATCGCGCCAAAAATACTTGGTGGAGCCTCTGCCCCAACTTCAGTTGGAGGGGCCGGAATTGAAAAAATGGCAGATGCAATTAACCTGTCAAATATGAAAACCCGGAAGGTGGGCAACGATCTGATGGTAGAAGGGTGGATTTTATAATTTCATTGAATGCAATGAATACAATAAAGGAGATGAATAGAATGAAGGGAATGCAATTACGAAAAGATGATGATTATTTTAGTCAAACGAATATAGCATAGTTAAAAACTTTATGACCTTGTTACTCTGTTACCCTGTTACCTGTCACTCCGTCACCTTATTATCTGGTTAACCTTGACTTAAAAATATGTTCACAGGAATTATTGAAGAAACCGGGCTGGTCAAATCAATTAAACATGGCAATCAGTCGTCCCAGCTTTCCATTCAGGCAAAATTAGTTGTCGAAGATGTCAAAACTGGAGACAGCATCAATACAAATGGAGTATGCCTGACCGTTATCGCATTCGGGCCGGATTTCTTCATGATTGATGTGATGCCTGAAACAATCCGGATGACAAATTTCCGGGAGCTGAAAGCAGGAAGCGCAGTCAATCTTGAAAGAGCCCTGAGACCGATTGACCGTCTTGGCGGACACCTGGTAAGCGGCCATGTTGACGGAACGGGTAAAATTGAGCGACGCTGGGAGGAAGATAATGCCGTATGGTTTAAAATTACAGCAGAACCGGGCATCCTGCGCTACATTGTTGAAAAAGGATCCGTAGCCCTTGATGGCATCAGTTTGACTGTGGCCAATACCGATTCCCGGTCATTCAGCGTATCAATCATCCCTCATACACAGATGATAACTACACTGATGAATAAAAAAAGTGGCGACCTGCTGAATATTGAATGTGATATCATAGCAAAATATATTGAAAAACTGCACAGCCCAAATACCAAAAACAGACAAATTGACAGGGATTTTCTTGAAAGGAATAATTTTTTATAAATAAATCTCAGTAACATCTCGATGAACAGAAGTTATTGAAGATGCGCCCTCTCGGTGATGAAAAAAATAATCGAATTATAAAAGACTGGAAATGATAAAAAACAATTTCAATACGATTGACGAAGCACTTGAAGACATACGCCGAGGCAAGATGATCGTAGTGGTTGACGATGAAGACCGTGAAAACGAAGGTGACCTGGTGATCGCTGCTGAAAAAGTCACACCATCTGTGATCAATTTTATGGCGAAACATGGCGGTGGATTGATTTGCCTGCCTATTGTGCGAGATCGTCTCGAAGAACTTAATATTGAGCGCATGGTGGTTAAAAATACCGACCCGAACAGGACTGCATTCACAGTCTCGGTTGATGCCATTGAATGTGCCACCGGAATCTCGGCACAGGAACGTGCCCTCACAATTAAAAGACTCATTGATAACCAAACCAAAGCAAGGGATTTCACCCGGCCCGGGCATATATTTCCTATTGAGTACCGGGAAGGTGGCGTCTTGGTCAGGGCGGGTCACACGGAAGCGTCCGTTGATCTTGCTACAATGGCAGGTTTGTACCCTGCCGGCGTAATTTGCGAAATCATGAACGAAGACGGATCAATGGCCCGTGTTCCTGAACTCATGTCGTACGTGAAAAAGCATAATCTGAAGATCATCACCATCGCTGCGTTGATCGATTACCGCCGTAAATCAGAAACATTGGTAGAACGTGCTGCCGTGGTTGACTTGCCAACTAAGTATGGGGATTTCAAAGCCTACAGTTACATCAGTAAAATCAACAAGGAAAACCATCTTGCCCTTGTTAAGGGGAATATAACTGATGGTGAACCGGTCCTGGTACGTGTTCATTCGGAGTGCCTGACCGGTGATGTCTTTGGTTCCATGCGATGTGATTGTGGTGACCAGCTTGAAGTTGCAATGAAAAGAATAGCCAGGGAAGGCCGGGGGGTGCTGATTTACATGAGACAGGAAGGAAGGGGAATCGGGTTAAATAATAAAATGCGGGCCTATTCATTACAAGACCAGGGAATGGATACAGTTGAGGCCAATAAAGCATTGGGATTCGATGCAGATTTGCGGGATTATGGGACTGGCGCTGAAATTCTTGTTGATCTCGGCATAAAAAAACTGAGGCTGCTGACGAATAACCCTCAAAAAATTTCCGGGATCGAAGGATTTGGACTGGAACTCATCGAGCGCATTCCCATTCAAACTACGAGCAATTCCAAAAACATCCGTTACATGAAAACCAAAAAAGAAAAAATGGGACATATCCTTGATTTCGGAGAGGTATAAAATCAAATACGATATACGTTCACTTGTTACGCATCACTTAAAAAACAACAAATATGAAAACGATCGAAGGTAAACTGGATGCCACCGGGTTAAAATTCGGGATTGTGATTGCCCGTTTTAATGAATTTATCAGTGGAAAATTATTATCTGGCTGTCTTGACGGACTTAAACGTCATGGTGCTGAAGACAATAACCTTGATGTGATCTGGTCGCCAGGTGCATTTGAAATACCGCTTCTTGCAAAAAAAATGGCAGCCAGTAAAAAATATGACGCGGTAATTTGCCTTGGGGCAGTCATCAGGGGAGCCACACCGCATTTCGATTATGTGGCTGCAGAAGTGTCAAAAGGAGTTGCCCATGTTGGCCTGGAAACCGGATTCCCGATAATTTTCGGAGTTCTGACAACCGATAACCTGGAACAGGCCATCGAACGTGCCGGAACAAAAGGCGGAAACAAAGGGTTTGATGCAGCACTTGCGGCTATTGAAATGGCAAATTTAATGAAGGAAATCCTTTAGAAGAAGGAACGAATGAAGAGAGACAAGTGGCATTTTACAGGTCCCTTGTTACGTGTCCCCTTTTTACTTCCTTGTAATCACAAAAACAGTCCTTCTGTTCTTTGCCCTGCCCGCTTCAGTTTCGTTGGCGGCAATGGGCATTGACTTCCCAAATCCCTTATAGGTGAGGCGTGTTTCTGAGATTCCCTGTTCAATTAAGTAATTATAAACTGAACGGGCGCGGTTTTCAGATAATTTGAGATTGCTTGCATCATTGCCGATGTTGTCCGTATGTCCCTGAACCTCTATGCTGATGGTGCGGTTCTCATTCAAAAAATCCAGCAACTGGTCAATGACAACTTTTGATTCCGGGGTCAGTTCAAATGAGTTAAACGGGAAAAATATATCATTGATGCGGTAGGATTTATTGAGTTCTATCGGCTTCATTTCCATATCAACTTTTGCTGGTATTCTGAAAATACTGTCGACCATGGAAATATATTTGGATTCGTACACATGATCTGCTTTTTTAACGGTCATAATATAATCACTGCTAAATGGAGCAACTGCAACATAATTGCCGGTCAATGTGTCCATCGGTATCTCTGAAATTTTCTTTGTTTCAATATTTTTTAACTCAATCCGGGCTTTCAGTGGCTCGGCTGTCAATTCCGATTTCACATTTCCCTTGATAAACAATACCCGTTCCGGACGCGCTGCATCATACAGATCAAAGGAATAGAGATCCCAACCTCCTTTCCCGGTATATTTATTCGAAGCGAAAAATCCTTTGGACCCATCCGTACTTACAAAAAAACCCACTTCATCATCAGGGGAATTGATCGGATAGCCAATGTTTTTTGGCTTTGACCATGTGCCGTTTTCATCCAGCCTGGCATAAAAGATATCATACCCGCCTAGTCCCATCAAGCCATCTGAAGAGAAGTAGAGTGTCTTTCCATCAGGATGAATGAACGGTGATTTTTCATTGCCCCTGGTGTTTATTCCAGGGCCAAGGTTGAACGGTGTTCCAAATACTCCGGCGTCATTTTTTATACACCTGTATATATCGTATCCGCCAAAACCACCGGTCCGGTCGCTTACAAAATAAAGGATTCGCCCGTCAGCAGAAATGGATGGCTGAGATTCCCATGAACCGGGCAGGTTGATCTTGTCGCCAAGACTTTTTATCTGACTCCATTCGCCACCCGTATTTTCCGACAAATAAATGTCGCAATTAAGGTATTTTAAGACATTGTCATATTTGCAAACCGTATAATACAAAGTATTGTTATCGGCAGTCAATGTGGCCCCGCCTTCGTTGTCATTGATATTAAATGGTTCGGGCATCTCCTCCCCCACATCAAACTCGCCTTTATCGTTTCGCACGCTGTAGAGGAATTTCTCCTTGGTCCTCGTTTCCTGAACCAGGCTGTTTTTGTTCGGGTCGATTTTAATTTCCCTGGTAAACAAAGCCATCTGGTTATCGGGCGAAAGAATCGGCAGGTATTCATTTCCCGGTGTGGAAATACCCTCGACGACCCTGGGCTCAAAAGGCACCGGCTTGGTAACCATGTCGAGATAAAAAACCGAATATTTCAACAATTCTGTTGCGCGGTTATAATCATTATCATTTTTAATCTTGTCAACATCTTTCAGAAATTCGTTCAGGTTCCGGATGGCCAACTCGAAATTTTCCTGCTCATAATAGATCTCTCCAAGATAGTAGTAAGTGTATACATCATAATTTGGACATAATTCAACCACTTTACGAAAGTTTTTTTCGGCCTCCTTAAAATTGTTATCCGGTTTTTTAAAATTAACCAGGCCCAGAACAAAGTATGCATCCACGCAACCAGGTTCATTTTTTATCACAGTGCGCATTTGAGATCCTGCAAGATTATAGCTGTTCTTTCTGAGATAGCCGATACCCTCCTGGTATATTCGTTCCGTTTTCTTTTCAAGTTTTATTTTACAGGAATCACCGGCTGCCTGCCCGATCCTCTTTGTGCCCCGGCCGAATAACCCGGGACCCTGCAGTAATGCCAGGATCATGATCAGCGACATCATTGCAAGAATCTGGCATCTGCCATATGGCGCAGGCTTCATGGGATTTTTTTTCAAAGATATACTGAAATAACGTAATTTTACATGTCTGATTTGTTTATGGTGAATACTGCTGCGATATGACAAAATCTCTGTTGCTGATCTGTATTATTTTTTTTCAATTAATCTCAGACCTTTGTGCGCAAACGGTCATACCCAATTCAAGTTTTGAAAGCTGGACAACCGGCAATTATTCAAATCCGACCGGTTGGGACACACCGAACGAAGAGCTGATGGCAATACCTTTTCTGGGATTCCCGGTTGTGACGAAAAGCACCGACCACCATGGTACTGGCAGTTTTTCCGCCAAGCTTGAAACAAAACACCTTGCGCTCCCTCCCCTTGATATTCCCGGATTCATGACCTGCGGTAAACTTTCAATCAATCTCACCGCAGGAACTTTCGAACTCACCGGAGGCGTTCCGCTGACGGATCAGCCAACCCACCTGACAGGATATTATAAATATATCCCCAAAGGCGGTGACAGTTGTGTGATTGGTATTGGTCTGACCAAAACAACCGGCGCAATCAAAGACACCATTGGCATTGGCAGTTTTTCAACCAGGGATACCGTCACTGACTGGACTCCATTTTCGGCGTGGATCAACTATTTAAACACCTCTGCCCCTGATTCGATGAACATCATCGCCATGTCGACGGCCCAGGAAGTAATGACAATCGGAACAGTTTTGTATGTTGACGATCTTTCCCTTGACTATACGGTGGGTTTTAATAAAACCGATCCTTTCGCCGGCATCAGTGTATACAACGATCAGGAAACCAAACGGCTGATGATTTTTTTTGATTTTGAAGAACCCGAATGTACCACCATCTCGTTAATCAATATGATGGGGCAGCAGGTTTCATCCAGGGATGCCGGCAAGTTGTTAAAAAATCGTGAATCCATATATTACAATGCTTTCCCCAGTGAAGTCTACTTACTGGAGATTATGCACGGCGGAAAAGTATTTTCGAAAAAATTCTTTCTGAATCAATAAACAGGTTATTAAAACGAAATTCATGAAGGGTTCCAATTCAGTTGTTACCGGACTCATACAGATGACATGCGGACCTGACAGACAGGCCAACCTGGAAAAAACCATATCCAGGATCAGGGAAGTTGCAAAGCTTGGTGCGCAAGTCATTTGTTTGCAGGAGTTGTTTGCCTCCACCTATTTCTGTTGGGAAGAAAATCATGACTATTTCAGACTGGCAGATGCAATACCTGGCCCGACAACATCACTTTTATCTGATCTTGCACGTGAACTGCAGATCGTCCTGGTAGCCTCCTTGTTCGAAAAGCGTACTGAAGGAATTTATCATAATACGATTGCTGTAATCGACGCTGATGGCCGTTACCTGGGAAAATATCGCAAACACCATATTCCTGATGATCCGGGTTATTATGAAAAGTTCTATTTTACCCCCGGAGATTCAGGCTACAAGGTATTTCAAACCAGATATGCACGAATCGGCACGTTGATCTGCTGGGACCAATGGTATCCTGAAGCCGCCAGGATCACAAGTCTGCTGGGCGCCCAGGTTATTTTTTACCCAACTGCCATCGGATGGGCATTGTCACAGCGTGAGGACTTGAATCACCAGCAATATCAAGCCTGGCAGATCATACAGCGGAGCCATGCAATTGCAAATGGTGTTTTTGTGGTTTCGGTAAACCGAACAGGGATCGAAGGATCTATGAAGTTCTGGGGAGGTTCCTTCATTGCAGATCCCTTCGGCAACCTGCTATACCAGGCCTCGCATGATCAGGAGGAAATTCACGTGCAGAAACTCGACCTGCATAAAATTGAAAAAACGCGCATTCACTGGCCATTTTTAAGAGATCGCAGAATCGACAGCTACGAACCAATTTTAAACAGGTATATCGATGAAAGTGACGAACGACAAGTGACAAATCCCAAATCGTAAATCGTAAATGGTTAATCCCCATCCTACCCCCAAAGAACTGGGCTATCATTTTCCGGCAGAATGGGCCAAACACCGGGCTACCTGGCTAAGTTACCCGCATGATAACTCTTACTCCTGGCCGGGAACACTGGAGAAAATTTTCCCGTTCTACAACCGGTTCATCAAAGAACTTTCAAAAGGAGAACAGGTTTGTATCAATGTGCGCGATGAAGCCCTTCGAAAAAAGGTAATCAAAGACCTTACCCTGATTGGTGTCGATATGTCGAAAATCACCTTGCTCCTGAATCCCACCAATGATGCCTGGTGCCGCGACCACGGCCCGGCATTTATACTTAATCCTGCGGCAAAGGATCCAAAAGCAATCGTAAGCTGGAAATACAATGCCTGGGGAAATAAATATGACCATGACCTGGATGACAAGATTCCTGAACTTGTTGGCAAATTTCTCAACATTCCTATTTTTTACCCGGGAATTGTGATGGAAGGAGGCGCTGTTGATTTCAATGGCAAGGGAACCTTACTCACCACAACACAATGCCTGTTACACGAAAACCGGAACCCGGGTATGTTTCAACACGAAATTGAAGAATATCTGCATGATTTTTACGGTGTGGAAAAAGTACTCTGGCTTGATGAAGGCATCGATGGCGATGATACCAACGGACACATCGATGATATCACCCGTTTTTTCCGCGAGGATGCAGTCATCACCATGGTCGAACCCCGCCGGTCTGACACCAATCATAAAATCCTGGAAGATAACCTCAGGCGCCTGAAGACATTCAGGCTGTTGAACGGCAAGCAACCCGACATCGCTGAAATCTGCATGCCGAAACCGGTAATTTATGAAGGTCAACGTTTACCGGCTTCTTATGCGAATTTTTACATTTCCAACCAGTCAGTAATCGTGCCAAATTTTCAATGTAAAGAAGACGATCAGGCCATGCGTTTGCTGGAAGAGTGCTTTCCCAGACACAACATCATTGGCATCGACTCACTCGAAATCATTTGGGGGCTCGGATCATTTCACTGCCTGTCACAGCAGGAACCTGAAGCGTGACGTGTGACAAGGCAATGTATAACGTTTGACTACGGCAAGCAAGAGATTGATTGCAAATATGCGCATCATTCGCCAATTGCCATATTCGTAAATCGTCAGTTGTAATTATTAATTGCCCTGCTGTTTGAGAATTTTCATTTTGGCTTCGAGCACTTTAAGTTCGCTCTTGGCCTTGTTTATTTTACTCTCAAATTCTTCTTTTACAATCAACGCACTTTTAGACTTTGCAAAGAAACCAATATTATTTTCCCAAAGGGTGATCTCTTCCTTCATCTTGGTAATTTTGGTTGCCAGGAATTCACGTTCCTTCCCGATGACCCGGCTGGCGTTTGGATCGTTTTTCAAGTGGTCAAACTTTGCCTGGAAACTCACGGTGCTCATTTCCACTTCACTGATTTTCAATTTGTCGAGATGTTCATTGACCAAGGCACGAAACTCATTGTGGAGCTTATCCTTCTCCTTCATGGGCACATGACCGATGTCTGTCCATTCACGCTGAAAATTCTTCAGTACTTCCAGGTTTGCGGTTTTGTCTTCACCAAACTGATGCTCCTTCAAGCGGGTCATCAGGGTTTGTTTTTTATTCAGGTTCACACCTTCACTTGCCTGGATATTGGAGAAATAGGATTGCTTGGCATTGAAAAATTCGTCACATGCACTGCGAAAACGTTTCCAGATTTTATCTGAATGTTTCTTTGGAACAGGGCCGATCTTTTTCCATTCACCCTGAAGCCGTATGAGTTCATTGGTGGTGGTTTTCCAATCGGTGCTTGAATTCAGCGATTCAGCCTGCATGCACAATTCCACCTTCAGGTTGTAATTGTGCATTTGCTGCTCTTTCAGTTTATCGAAATATTCTTTTTTATTGGCAAAGAATGCATCGAGACTGGTTTTGAAACGGTTCCAAATTTCAGCGTTGACTTTTTGGGGTACCGGTCCGATATTTTTCCATATTTTCAGTAAATCATTGATTTTATTGGTATTGTCCTGCCAGTCTTTGATAGAATCATTGGTTAACCCGGCAACCAATTCACACTGTTCGCAAAGTGCATTTTTGGTTTCCTGGTTTTTATTCTGGTCTTCCTCGATCAGGGAATAATGTTCGCGGCGACGATCATTGATTTTATCGGTGGCATTCTTAAACCGTTCCCAGATTTCCTCCTTCTTATCTGCAGGTACAGGGCCGAGATCTTTCCATTCCTCGTGGTATTTCTGCAGTTTTTTAAACGATTTGATTACCGAAGTTTCGAGAAGCAACTCTTCTGTTTTTTCACACAGAGCAATTTTTGACTCCAAGTTCTTCCGAAGGTCAAGGTCTTTCAGTTCCTTGTTTAATTTGACCTTTTCAAAGAACTTTTCAACAAGAAAATGGTAGTTCTGCCATAAATTATTGATCTCCGTACGCGGCACCATCCCGATTTCCTTCCAGCGTTCCTGAAGCACCTTGAATTCATCATATGTTTTTTTCAGTGTCTCTTCAGAACTGATAAGAATTCTTAGTCCATCAAGGATCTGAAATTTCTTTTTCAGGTTATCCTGTTTGATCTTTTCCTGTTCAACAGAATGACGGGCTTTGTTTGCCCGGTATATAGCAAATAATTCGTTGAATTTTACATCCAGTTCATCTTGTTCGGGAGCAAGTTCCGCTTTGGCAACACCCTCCTCACTAACTTGTTCATACTTTTGCAGGCTCTCATCCTTTTTCAGTTTAAGGAAGGCAAACCTGATCAGGGCAATTTGCGTTTTAACTGCCATGAAATCCGGTTCGGCTACGGCTTTTTCAAGCAAATCAACCAATTCGGATCGGGAAAGGCCATCATATTTCACGTCTCCCTCGGCAATCACGTGCTCCACATTTGCTTCTGTCACCTCATCCAGGTGCTCTTCAAGATGGTCATCGGAAAGGACCTCCAACAGATCTGCATGTTGTTCCTCAAACTGCTCGTCAACTACAGTTTCCACCGGAATTTCAGGCAATTCCGCCATTGGAACAACATTAGATTCAGCGGGAATGCTCTCCTTTTTTTCCTCCATGGATTCTTCCTGCATTTCAGCAACCGGTTCTAATATGGTATCTGCAACGGGTTCCTCCAGATCAGCCACAACGGGTTCCTCCAGATCAGCCGCAACGGGTTCCTCCAGATCAGCCACAACGGGTTCCTCCAGATCAGCCACAACGATTTCCTCCCGGGGCTCCTCAGGTAGTTCCATTGTTTGTTCGATGTCGGGAACCTCAGCAGGCTCTGCTATTAAAACATCAGTGATTTCTTCAGGCAACTTCTCAGTTTCCTCGATTTGATTGATTACTTCAGCATGATCTGAAGGCGTGGGGAGTGCGATTTCGATGTTATCCTCTGCAATGTTGACAGTGGCAGCAATCTCCTCCTGTACGGCAGCGATTTCCGTTTCAGGATTCTGGGGTGTGGCTTTAGCTTTTTTCATTCTCAGGTTAATATCCGTTTTTATAATACAATCAGTAGTGTCCGACTTCTGCCGGTTGAATTGAATCGTTTATGCTACAAAAGTACAAATTATTTCTAAATCCTCATGTATTTAAGGTATTGCGCTTTTATTGAAGATCATGTAACCGAAATTAAAATTGATGGTAAAAAGATCAGGCATCTTGTCATAGTAGTTTAAACTGAGACTGATGGGCCCAAGCGGACTGTTGTAGACCATGGCCGTTGAAGCCATGTAAGACCGATCAGCGAATTTTGGCCCGAAATAGGCAGTAAAATCTTCAGGGTTCTCAAGTATTTCCCGGTAAGGCTGAAAAAGATAGCCTTCAAGCCTGTATTCAACTTTTTTGTAAACCTTCAGCACCACTTTTAATCCGGCTGCTGCATAGTTTGTCGCTCTAAAGGGTGGTAGAAAATATGCCTGTGATTCAGGAATTGGCTGAAAAGCTGAAGCATACAGCAAACTGGAGGTGTAGTTGGAGAAGAGTGGCTGATTTGACAGGACACCCTCGGCATACAATCCAAATTTAAAGGGACCGAGCGATTCAAAGAAATTTTCATACATCAGATGAACTTTGAACCAGTCATGATAGGTGTCAACAAAGGTTTTATTAACAGCTGTCGAGCCCGGAACCATCTCTTCATCTCCATTGATATAGGATAACCTGACCAATAACCGAATGCCGGCATTGGAGAATTGTTTTCGGTTCAGGCTGTTAAGATCAAAACACACGGATGGTGAGAAGAACTTAAAAGTTGTCACATCTGCAGTATCCGTACGTGTGAAAATATTATCCTGGTAATATTTCTCATTTGTATAGGCATTCACCATTTCCAGCGATAATTTTCCTGTGTTGGTAACAGGAATCCCGGCCCTGATATCCCCGAAATAATCGCTTTCAATAATATAGTTTGGCGTTTTATCATCAAAGAAGAAGCTGGCATTCTTGAAGTAGTCGTAACGATTGTATGTATAATTTGCCTCAATAAACCAGGGGACCTTAGAGTTAAAGTCAATCCGTCCGCCTATTTTTGCCGAACTGTATACTTTGCCAAAATAACCGTTGGCAAAAAAGTGCAGCGCTTTAGTCCATAAATATTTGTACTGAAGTTCAATAAAGGCTTCACTGTTATTACCCAATGAAAAATTGCCACCGAATTGAGCCCCGAACTTGTTTGATTTTATAATATCGAGGTAGAGGTCATAGAAACCTGTTTTCGGGTTGAAACGGGCAACCGGAAATATACTCTTGACGAAGCCCTCATCCATAAATCTGAAGTATTCATGGCGAAGTTCTTCAAGTGAAATTGTTTTTTTCCCGTGTTTAAGAATATGGCACACATACCCTGATTGTGCTTTATTTAGTCCCGAAATGTGAATAGAATCAAAGCGAAGCAAAGGTTTCCGGCTATTGAATGCTGCGCGTCGTTGCCCGATCATTTCAAGGCTTACACTGTCTTTAACAAGTTTCCTGATGTCTGGAATTTTCCGAAGGGTAGCAGCATACCCGCTGTCGGCCAACAAAGCGGTTTGAGAAAAATCGAGCAGGTTGATAGTCGGAATATTGGGAACAATCATTACCGAATTTTTATAAAAAATGGTATCACTCTGTCGTTCCATCAGCATGGTCAGCAGTTGTGACACCATATCATCCCGATCAGGTTTTTCATAACGCTGGGCAACCCGGCTTCCGATAATCACATCAGGTTGAAAATCAAGCATGGCCACATCGCAAGGAAAATTGTTATACATGCCTCCATCGTATACAAGTTTGTTTTTAATAACCACCGGTGAAAAAACCAAAGGCAGGCTCATCGATCCGCGCACCGCCGTGCTCAGGTCTCCGTTGCGAAGTACCATCTGGGCGGTGGTATCAATGTCGGCAACCACACATCTGAACGGGACCATCAGCTTGTTAAAATCGCTGCCTGCAGCTGCATTTGCCTGTGAAAGCAATTGCATGATCTGAAAATCGATTTCATACGTTTTGATCAGCTGTGCGGGCAGGATGGAGGTAATTTTCTTCGTGAAATCAAAACTTGTTGTAATCCAGGATGCATTCGGGTCTTCTTTGCGGTAGTAGAATACGTATTTATCATCCATTATGCCTGATGCCCATCGCTGAAATTTTTCGGAATTCATCAGTTCCTGAATCTCATCCGGCGAGAAGCCCGCTGCGTATAAGCCACCTACGACCGCACCTATGGATGTGCCTACAATATAATTGACAGGAACCTGGTTCTCTTCCAATGCACGAAGGACCCCGATGTGGGCTCCCCCTTTTGCAGCTCCACCGCTCAATACAAGTGCAACGCGTTGTGCTGTTCCGGAATAATTAATGAAAAATGAAAAGTGAAAGATCAATAAAACTGGCAATAACCGTTTTAAGATAACACGTATCATTGAGTCTTAGCCAAATTGAAAATTAAAGCAAGTTCCTAATCCCTACTCAACGTCTGAAGAGCAATATTCAATATCAATTGATTTGTGCCAGGGCCTGATCCAGGTCTGCAATGATGTCAGCTACCTCTTCGATTCCAATGGAAAGCCTGACCAGTTCATCACTGATACCACCCTCTTTTTTGGCTGATGCCGAAAGTTTGCTGTGAGTCATCGATGCAGGATGCTGAATCAAAGTTTCAATACCGCCAAGAGACACAGCCAGAACACAAAGCTGAACGCTATCCATGAGTTTCTTTCCGGATTCAAGCCCCCCTTTCAACCCGAAGCTCATCATTGCTCCAGGACCGCGCATCAAACGCCTGCCAAGTTCATATTGCGGATGGGATTTCAACCCAGGATAAACGATCCAATCAATTTTGGGATGCGATTCGAGGAATTCTGCCACTTTGACGGCATTCTCCTGAGCACGGTCGATGCGGATACCCATGGTTTTCAACCCACGGCGTGTGAGAAATGCCTGATGCGGATCCATGTTGCACCCCATGGTGACCATCAGGGGCCTGACTTTTTTATAATCAGCTTCGGTTTTTGTTACAATAATCCCGCCAACGATATCTGCATGACCATTCAGAAATTTTGTAAGGGAATGCACCACAATGTCAGCGCCCAGGTCAAGCGGATTTTGCAAGTATGGACTGCAAAAAGTATTGTCCACACAAACGGGGATGTTGTGCTTATGGGCAATCTTGCAAATTGCTGGGATATCGGAAATTCCGATGGTCGGATTGGCCGGTGTTTCGAGGTATATCAAGGCTGTATTCGGCCGGATGGCCGCTTCCACCTGTTCAAGGTCGGTTGTATCCACATAGGTTGACTCCACGCCAAATTTGGAAAAGGCGCCTTCGATAACGCCACGGGCCGGTCCGTATACTGCATTGTGACTAAGGATATGTTTTCCTGCACCAAGATAGGCCATGTAAACAGTGGTCACCGCTCCCATACCGGAGGAGCATCCGATGCCATCGAAACCATGTTCCAGGGCGGCGATGGTCTTTTCAAGATCACGGATCGTTGGGTTTCCAATCCGGGTATAAATATAGCCATCGCTTTCACCGGCAAAACAAGCGGCGCCATGGTCAGCATTTTTAAACGCAAAAGTGGAAGTCTGGTAAATAGGAGTTATAACACTGCCAAGTGGGTCTTTCTGGCCGGTTCCATGGACAAGTGTCGAGTTAAATCCGGTTGGTTTGTGGTTCATATGATATTTGAGTTTAATGGTTTTTTCCGTGATGCGGATCGAGGTGTACTGCGGTGCTTCATTGCCCCTGGCGACGTGCAATGGCGCGTCATTACCGGGTTATTCCCTTACGATGGTGATTTCATTTCCGATGGCAGGGTTCAGGTGCCGTTTCACTGCACACAATGCTGCAGTTTTAATGACCGCAGTGTCATATTGTTCAGGGAAATGGGCGGGCACATGGATAACCATCATGAACTTCGCGATCATTTTCTGCACCTGATCGTATTCGTAGTCCATGCTTATCCACATTCCTGCACTGTCGATACTGCGCTGATCGCAGAAGCTCTTTACATATATCCCCGCACAGGTTCCAAGGGAAGCTAAAAACAAACTGAATGGCGTCGGCGCTGAATTATCGCCACCTGACTGAACAGGCTGGTCGGTTTTTACAGTAAAGCCATCGATGATGGCATTTACTTTTTTCTTTCCGTCGAATTTAATTTCTATGGGCATGTTGATTTTTCTATGGTACAAAGGTACGATTTAATTGCAAACCGTTACATCCGGCCATGCATCATTCATGGGCTTTGAAACAATTTTCATTTATTCGTCAGGTTCTGAACAACCGACTCACATGTTTTTACACAAGATTGAATGTTTTTCCTGAAATATCAGAAATGATTGGTTAACTTTGATATCTTATTCATAACTCAAATTGAATTTACGATGAGTTCCGATATCCAAACCCCTGTTAATTATTATGGTAGCGAGCCGGGAAGAGAGGTGACTTCCCGTGAAACCAAGCGACAACCGACGCCACGTGCCAATGAGGCCCGGGAACTTTATTTCGAAGCAAAGTCGTCTGTTTCCATGGAATTTCCTTATTGGTATACACGCCGCTGGGAGCAGCTGGAAGGTGAAATTCCAATTATTCGCCGGGCTGAAGCATTGAAATCAGGTTTTGAACACCTGACACCCGTTATATTTCCGGGAGAACTCCTGTCGATGGGTAAGGCCTCATATCTCCGTGGATCCTATCCAATGCCCTGGTTATCAGAAGCTTTTTTCATGGCTGCAGAAGATAAGCTTTACAAAGAAGCGCAGGAATCCGGTAAACTTACAGCCGACACCTTTACGACGATGGGAAAAGGTGGCGGAAATGTCACGAAAAGCGAAGGCATGGTGATCTCCATCGCGGGAAAATTCGGGCTCCGTGTGGAAGAGATGCCAATCATGCTTGAAGTCGCCCGGAAATGGAAAGACAAATCGGTCGATGATATCGGTCATAAATATGAGCAACTGGTTCCTGGTTACAGTGAAAAAGAGGCCTTGATGCGCTCGGTCATTTGTATGTTCGACTCAGGTTATACGCTTCCGCAGGGACGTGAAGTGATGAACTATTATTATCCACTCCAGTATGGTATTGACGGGATAATCAAAAATTGCGAAGATGCATTGGCTGATGTGGCAGGGTATCCCGACATGGACCGCCTTTATTTTTACAAAGCCGTCATCCTGATGCTCCAGGGCATCAAACACTGGATACAAAATTATGCGGACGAAGCAAAATTCCTTGCATCACTTGAACAGAATGGCAAACAAAAAACTGAGTACCTGGAGATGGCAGAAAGACTCAACTGGATCTCATCCAGTCCGCCCCGTTCCTTTCATGATTCCCTGCAAATCCTCTGGCTTTTCCATGTGGCCGTGCTGAATGAAGATGCCATTTCAGGGTTGTCGCCTGGCAGGGTTGGACAAGTGCTCTACCCATTCTGGCAGCGGGATATGGCCAATGGCACCATTGACCGCGCCCGATCCCTCGAACTGCTGGAATGCATGCGGGTTAAATTCACTGAAATAGACTGTTTTGCATCCATGGGCGTCGTCGGCGGGGTTTTGTCGGGCAATACATTCAATAACCTCTGTCTCGGCGGGCTGTTGAAAGATGGCACAGCTGCTGCAAACGAACTCGAAATGCTGATCCTTGAAGCCGGAATTACCTGCGATACCCCTCAGCCTACCCTTTCCATGTTATATGATGAAAAACTACCTGAGGAATTCCTGCTTAAAGGGGTCGAATGTACCAAGATTGGTACCGGATACCCCGCATGGGTGAATAACCAGGTTGCCATGGAATTCCTGGTTGGAAATTATTCCCATGAGGGGATGAATCTGGAGGAGGCCCGTGCATGGGCCATCGGGGGTTGCCTTGAAACATCTCCCGGAAGCTGGATGCCACTGAAGATTGACGATGTTATTCACTGGATTCCTGGCGGTTCAGCACCTGCTACCAGTGTGGGGGTTCACTTTCTAAATCTGCCGAAAATCCTGGAAGTAGTGCTGTTCGATGGCATCGACATGCGGACCGGCCAGCGGATTTTTCCATCACACGGATATCATCTTGAATCCTACAATGAATTATGGCAGGCCTTTAAGGATTATTTCAGCAGGGCGTGCCATGTGCTTACCCTCACAAACAATATTCAGCATGACGCCTGGCGCAAAATAGCTCCATCCCTGGTCAACTCTATGTTAAAGCCTGATTGCCTGAAAAAAGGCAAAGACATTGGACAGATGGGATGCCGGTACAATACCACCTTCAATATTGAAAGCTGTGGTACGGCCAACCTGGTGAATTCATTGAGTTCACTGAAGCAGAATGTCTATAGTGAAAAGAATTATACCCTGGAAGATTACCGGAAGGCAATTTTGGCCAATTTCGGCTATAAAACGGCACAGGAAACCGGATCATATTCACTGATCGACCAGTTGCCTACAGCTGATTATGTTTTATGGCAAAAAATTCACCGGCAGAGTCTTGATGCGCCGAAATTCGGAAATGATATTTCCTTTGTCGATGCCATTATGAAAGATTGGGAAGACTGGTTCTGTGAAATGACACACAATTACAGGTCGCTTTATGATCAGCCGATGTATGCATGCCAGATCTCCGTGTCCACCCATGGTCCGATGGGTGCTGTTACAATGGCAGGTCCCGATGGCCGCCTGAGTGGTACAACTTTTTCCGATGGATCAGTTTCTGCCTATCCCGGAACCGACAAAAACGGACCCTATGCCCTTTTTAATTCAGCCACATGCTGGAACCATGCCCAGTCGCAAAATTCTCAGCTCAACATGAAAATACATCCTTCGGTTGTAAAAGGCCGCGAAGGTTCGCGAAAATTCCTGGAACTGATCCGGGCCTACCTTCGCAAAGGAGGTTTTCATGTACAGTTCAACATTGTTGACTCCAGAATGCTGAAACAGGCACAGGCAGATCCGGAAAAATTCAGGAGTTTGCTTGTTCGCGTTGCAGGATTCACCCAGTACTGGGTAGAACTGGGAAAACAGATACAGGACGAGGTGATTTCCCGGACCGAGTATGAGGAGATCAAATAGTGAACTGGAGAATTAGTGAGATTATCAAATGGTAAAAAAATAGCAATGGAAGAAGATTCATGTAAAAATTGCAGGTTTTACCTGCCTGTTGATGTCTTCAGGGGATTGTGCAAACTGACTAAGGAACAAGCCGGTCCGGATAATCCTTCCTGTGAAAAACTGGAACGAATACCCAAATGCAGGTATTGCGGGCACTACACCAGTGAAAAACAATTTCTTGGCAAATGCATGGGAACAATACTGGCTTATCCGGACATGATTGCAAGTAAATGTTTCGATTTTCAATGGAACAGGAAGAATTAACTACGGGTTACATTTTCGACATCCAGGGTTTCTCCGTTCATGACGGACCTGGTTGCCGTACACTAATCTTTTTCAAGGGTTGTTCCCTGGAATGTGCCTGGTGTTCCAATCCCGAAGGCATATCGTTTTATCCTGAACCGCTCTACCGGAATTCAAAATGCACACTCGATGAACACTGCATAAATGCATGTAAACATGGTGCAATATCTATTGCAAAGAATGAGACATGCGACCACCTGAACTTCAGGCGGGACATTTGTGCCAAATGCAACACATACGATTGTGCCTCAGCTTGTTGCTCAGATGCGCTTAAAATCGGCGGATATAAAGTGTCCGTTGACGACCTTTACAACAGGATCCATCGCGACCGGCAATACTGGGGCGAGGGTGGTGGCATCACCCTCACCGGGGGCGAGCCATTCGCCCAGCCGGAATTCGCCTTCAATTTCCTGAAACACTGTTACGAGGCTTACATCCATACCGCCGTTGAAACCTGCGGCAATGTTGCATGGTCCCATTATAAAAAAGCTTTACCCTACATCGACTGGATTTTTTTTGACCTGAAAACACTCGATGAATCCCGTGGCGACCTGCTCACTTACTCCCGCTCCCCATCCGCTCGTCCCCATGACCTCCTGTCTGCCAGTCCGCCTGACCGCCTGTCCGGTTATACACCCATTTCCAACATCCTCGAAAATGCCCGGCGCATCGCGCAAGAATTTCCCGGGCGGTTGATTTTCAGGTTGCCGGTCATCCCCGGTTTTAATGATGATGCTGAAAATATCAATAACACTGCCAGTTTCATCCGATCGACCGGTCGCAAGGAGGTCAATTTACTTCCGTTGCATCACCTTGGCCGTGAAAAATACAATCTCCTTGACAAACAATATTATACAAATAACTTTAACATCCCGGCAAATGGGAACCTTGAGAACATTGCACAGCAATTCAAATCGCTTGGCATCACCTGCTATATCGGGAGTGAAACGCCTTTCTGATTTTTCTTTTTTATTGCTTTTCATGCTCCTGCTTCCGCAAGTTGGTTTTCCGGAAGGGTCAAAACAGATCGCACCATTTTTTGCGGCTGAGGGCAAGCTCTGCCTTGATAAATCACGGAATGAATTTGGTTTTTTTGACGCGATTCCCGAATTCAGGATCAATATCTATATCGCTGATCTCACAGAGAAGTTTTATTTTGGACTGGGTAAGGTTATCCAGAACGATTCACTGGTCGAAGTAAAATATCAATTGAGAGACCCTGCCGGAAACATTATCATCGGGCCAACAACGGTTCCAGTATCAGGTGCAGGTTTTATCAGCACCTATGATCAGGACACGATCGGGCCTTTTCCTGCTGCCGGAGGATACGATCCAATTCAACGCATTCCTTCAATGCCCGGGAATTACTCCCTTGAATTTTATTATCCCCCCGATCAGGGGACGATATATACATATAGCAGTTTTGTAACTTTCAAATTCTTTGATATTACCGTAGTAAATGCGGGTAACCACCCGATCCCTGGGCGAGTATGGTCAAAAGCATGGCAGTTCAATTGCGGCCCGGTTGAAGCACCTCCAACGACCAGCCGGTTCTATGGAACCATGTTCATCCTTTCAGACGACAGCATTGTTACCAGCGTTAACTGCAACGGGTTTGTCGGCGGCACTTTTTCAATTTCAAGCAATAAAACCGGGTGTTCAACCACCGGGAATCTTATCATCGACAGGCAATCGCGCCCTGGATTCCATACCTATCCGCAATATAAAGTATTCTTAAATGATCCTGACAGTATTATTTTTCCAACGGGAAAAGCACAGCCCGGAATCAGTCCGCCAATTACCACCACAACCAATTGCGCGTCAGGTACTGTCGACATTGGCGTGAAGGTTGACATGGATGGGGTGATCGATGTGATGGTGGAAGTCGATCCAAATCCAGGGGCTGATCCAAGGGATGTCAAACTTACATCCAATGTATTTGCCAATCCTGGAGGAAACGGGTACAACATCATCCATTGGAACGGGCTTGACGGCCAGGGCAACAGGGTACCAAACGGAACATCCGTAACCGCCGTTATCAGGTTTATCCATGGAATTACCCATCTTCCCATCTATGATATTGAATACAACGATTACGGGTACAAAGTGGAGGTCATCAGGCCGCCGGGCCCAAAACCAGACATATATTGGGATGACAGCCTCCTGCCCGACAGCACTTCCAACCTCACGGGATGCAAGGATATTTTCGGATGTCACCTTTGGGAATACATTACCGGTGATACCAATACCGTAAACTCCTGGTGGTATGTGGCCAGTTCATCTGCCCCTGCCGTGAGTTTCACATACAAACGATCGCCCGGTTCAACAGGAAAGATTGCCGGCGACCCGTCATTTTGCGAAGGTGGAATTACACGAACCTATACGATCAAACATGAACCCAATTCAACCAGTTATACCTGGTCCTATTCAGGAACCGGAGCCACCATTGTTGGAAATGATACGTTTGCCATTGTCAGCTATTCTTCATCGGCAACTTCGGGAACCCTGTCCGTTTCGGGATACAACAAGGATTGCGGCAACGGGCCAATTTCTTCGCTTCCAATCAACTTTTACCCTTTGCCACAGGTGAACATTGCCGCATTCGATTCGATATGCGCCAATGAACCAGCATTCCAGCTTACAGGAGGATCCCCGGCAGGTGGAACGTACCTTGTCAACGGTATTGTCGCCTCCAGTTTTGATCCTGCAGCACAAAGCCCTGGAATTCAAATGATCACATACAAATATACCGATGGTCACGGCTGTAAAAATGCAGATAGTTCCACGGTATTCGTCAAAACAGGCAGTGAGTGTGAAATTGCTTTATGGACACCAAATGCCTTTACTCCCAATGGTGATGGGCTAAACGACACATTTCAACCTGTTTCAATGAATATCAGATCATTCAGCATGGAGATATACAGCCGTTATGGAGAATTGATTTACACCACCGATCGTCCAGCTGCCGGATGGGATGGAACGTTCAAAGGCAGTGCCTGTCCGGAGGGGAGCTATGTGTATATCATCGTTTACCAATCGTCGCTTGCTCCGCCGGAAAATACTACATTGAAAGGATCTGTCATATTGGTGAGGTAATTGAACAGGCTCTATAATCTGATGACACAAATAGTTTTTTTTAAAACCTTTTAAAAACCGTTGGTTTGTTTCAAAATTATTTTCAATTTTGTTGTCTGCTATTCTGTTCACTAACCAGATCACAAAAGTTGCTTTATGAATGATACCCCCATTAAGTCAGAAGTGGTTCAACGGCATTTTCAGGACAGTAAAATCCTGAATATAGGCAAAGCAACAATCCGGGAAGTCAAGAGGTTGATCAATGGTATTGAGAAGGAGACCGGTGAAAAATTCATCCGGATGGAAATGGGTGTTCCCGGTCTTCCTGCAACCGCAATCGGAGTACAGGCTGAAATTGAAGCACTGAATAAAGGTGTAGCCGCAGTTTATCCCGATATCGAAGGAACACCGATTTTAAAGACAGAGGCGGCACGGTTCGTCAAATTATTCCTGGATATCGAGGTGGATGCTGCGAATTGTGTACCTACGGTTGGCAGCATGCAGGGTGGATTTGCTGCTTTCCTGACCTTCTCGAAAATTGACAGGGCAAAAGATACTACCCTGTTTATTGATCCGGGCTTTCCCGTTCACCATCAACAACACCGGGTCCTGGGACTTAACTTCGAATCTTTTGACGTCTACGATTTTCGCGGCGACAAATTACGCGATAAATTAGAATCCTATTTTTCTAAAGGGAACATCCATTCCCTGCTTTATTCTAACCCCAACAATCCGTCATGGATTTGCTTTACAGAGAATGAACTGAGCATCATCGGTGAACTGGCCAACAAATATAATGTGATCGTCATCGAGGACCTCGCCTATTTTGCCATGGATTTCCGGAAAGATTATTCCAAACCGGGGCAACCTCCTTATCAGCCAACCGTCGCAAAATATACCGACAACTATGTTTTGCTGATCTCCAGCTCCAAGATATTCAGTTACGCCGGACAGCGGATCGGATTGATGATCGTTTCGAATAAGTTGTTTAATACAAGGTCTGCCAACTTGTTGTGGTCTTATACGACCGATATCGTAGGCCGTGCCTTGATTTATGGTACCGTGTACGCACTCAGTGCCGGAACCACACATTCCACACAATATGGACTGGCTGCCATGCTGAAAGCCGCAAACGACGGCACCTTTGATTTCGTCGAGGTGGTGAAGGAATACGGGGAAAAGGCAAAGATCATGAAGAAGATGTTTACCGACAATGGGTTTACTATTGTTTATGACAAAGATGAAGCCGACCCGATTGCCGATGGGTTCTATTTCACCGTTGCCTATCCGGGTTTTACAGGCGAAGAGTTGCTGCAGGAACTGATCTACTATGGCATCAGCGCTATTGCCCTGAGCATTACAGGCAGTGAACGTATTGAAGGTATCCGTGCCTGTGTATCGTTGGTGAAGCGCGAACAGTTCCATGCACTGGAGGAGCGGCTCAGGAAGTTCAGGGAAAACCACGAAACGCAGGGAAATAGTCAGGCAGCGAAATAATGATTTAATTTTCGTATTTTCGCCCTGTGAATTTGTTAACAATTCAACATCCGTAATATGGCAAAAATCAAAGGTGATATCGTGATCAACACCGAGCGTTGCAAGGGCTGTGAGGTTTGTCTAGCCGCATGTCCGTTCACTGTGATCGCGATGTCGAAGGAAGTGAACAGCAAAGGATATCATTTCGCAATGAAAGTAAACCATGAATGTACGGGTTGCACCAACTGCGCCCTGGTCTGTCCCGATGGGGTCATCACGGTTTACCGCGCCAAAGTCGAAACTGAATAAAAAATAAAAAAATACATCATGGGTGAATTAAAATTAATGAAGGGGAATGAAGCTGTTGCAGAAGCTGCCATCCGGGCAGGCTGCGATGGCTATTTCGGATACCCGATCACGCCCCAGTCAGAGGTTATGGAATACCTGATGGCTGAAAAACCTTTCGAACGGACAGGCATGGTAGTTCTTCAGGCTGAAAGCGAAGTGGCCGCCATCAATATGCTTTACGGAGGTGCCGGCACAGGTAAAATGGTGATGACATCTTCTTCCAGCCCTGGAGTCAGCCTGATGCAGGAAGGAATCAGTTATCTTGCCGGCGCTGAATTACCGGCTGTTATCGTCAACATCGTTCGTGGCGGCCCGGGACTTGGTACCATCCAGCCCTCCCAGGCCGACTATTTTCAGGCGGTAAAAGGAGGAGGGCATGGCGACTACAAAATGCTCGTACTTGCACCCGCATCCGTTCAGGAAATGTGTGACCATGTGAAACTTGCCTTCGACAAAGCTTTTGAATACCGCACACCTGTGATGATCCTTTCCGACGGAGCAATCGGGCAGATGATGGAAAAAGTGGTGCTTTTCGACCAGATTCCCAGGCGTACCGATGAGGAGTTGATCAAACAATGTCCATGGGCATCAAACGGGCGGCCTAAAACCCGCAACCACAACATCATTACGTCGCTTGATCTTGACCCGGCCGGCCAGGAACGGGTAAATCTCAAACTCCAGGCCAAGTATCAGATGATGGAGAAAAATGAGGTTCTGTATGAAGAGATCCAGTGTGAAGATGCCGATTATCTGCTGGTCGCATTTGGTCTGTCCGCCAGGATTTGCCAGAAAGCCCTCGACCTCGCACGGGCCAAAGGCATCAAAGTCGGTTTGTTCCGTCCCATCACCCTCTTTCCCTTCCCTGCCATTGAAGTCTCTAATGTCGGAAACCGTGTGAAAGGCATCCTGGTCGTTGAGATGAACGCCGGTCAAATGATAGAAGATGTAAAACTCTCGGTGGGCTGCAAAGTGAAAATAGAACATTACGGACGCTTCGGCGGCATCATCCCATCCCCGGATGAGGTCGTTAAAGCCCTTACACAAAAAATTATCGGAGGGTAGTTATGGAAGAACAATTCGCAAAGACCGAAATACATAAACCGGAAAATATTGTCTACAAGAAGAGTGACCTGATGGTCGACCGGCCGTTGAGTTATTGCCCGGGATGCGGGCATGGCACGGCTCACCGGATGCTGATGGAAGTGATCGAAGAGATGGATATTTCGGATAAAACCATCGGGGTATCCCCCGTGGGATGCTCCGTACTGGCTTACGACTTTCTGAATATCGACATGCTGGGTGCAGCCCACGGGCGGGCTCCTGCCCTTGCAACCGCCATCAAGCGCATGTGGCCCAATCATTTTGTATTTACATACCAGGGCGACGGCGACCTTGCCGCCATCGGTACAGCAGAGACCATTCACGCCTGTAACCGCGGAGAAAACATCACCATCATCTTTATCAACAACGGAATCTACGGAATGACCGGCGGCCAGATGGCGCCCACAACCCTTCCCGGGATGCGTTCATCCACATCACCTTATGGACGGGATGTCCCCACCATGGGCCACCCGCTAAAGATCACGGAATTGATCGCCCAACTTCCAGGGGTATATTATGTTACCCGCCAAGCTGTTCATACACCAAACAACGTTCGCAAAACGAAAAAAGCAATCCGGAAAGCCTTTGAACTTCAAAAGGAAAACAAGGGATTGTGTTTTATCGAAATCGTTTCCAATTGCAATTCCGGCTGGAAAATGACACCCGTTCAATCGAACAAATGGATGGAGGAAAACATGTTCCCGTTTTATGTGCTGGGAGACATCAAGGTGGATGGTAAATTAATTGAAATGACGAAATAAAAAAGGAGCGAAGGAGCGAGTCAGCAAAATAGCGTGACAAAAAACAGCTGGCATGCAAGATCGTAAATCAAAAATCGTAAATCGTAAATCGAGATGACTGAAGAGATAATCATTGCAGGTTTTGGTGGACAAGGCGTTCTGTCGATGGGGAAGATCCTCGCCTATTCAGGGGTGATGCAAAATAAAGAGGTAAGCTGGATGCCTTCATACGGCCCCGAAATGCGCGGCGGAACTGCCAATGTAACGGTGATCATCAGCGATGAGCGCATCAGTTCACCTATTTTAAATTCCTACGATACTGCAATTATCCTGAATCAGCAATCGATGGATAAATTTGAAAAAACGGTCAAACCTGGTGGATTGCTTATATACGACCCCAACGGTCTGACCAGGTTTCCCGAGCGGAAAGACATCAACATCTATTCAATCGAAGCTGCTGATGAAGCAGGAAAGCGAGGACTATCCAAAATTTTTAACATGATCGTCCTGGGGGGCTTCCTCAAACTGAAACCATTGGTTGCACCGGAATTCCTTCACAAAGGACTTGAAAAATCACTTCCGGCCCGCCACCATGCACTCATTCCTGAGAATGAAAAAGCTGTTGCCCTTGGTAAAGAATTGTTGAAAGCTGTCCATCTGGTTAACTGATCAGCGGGAAAATCACCCTCCCATCCCCGGTTGTTTTATCCTTTTTCTCAATGAAATAACTTTAGTGTGAGTTTATTTCAACAACCGGAATTTTTCGTTGACGCCTAATCCAAATAAAGCAAAATCATATTTCACGGGGTCTGTTGGGTCAAGCAATCTTAAATTGGTATCTAATTCACTCAAAGCCTTCGCATCGTTTTGATTCCTGCCCAGCAATCCTAACATCCTGGCAGTATTTCCTGAATGAACGTCGAGCGGGCATGACAACTTTGACGGGGAAATGGAACTCCATAATCCAAAATCCACTCCTGAATTATCCTTTCTGACCATCCATCTCAGGTACATATTAATTCTTTTGGCAGCTGATCCTTTATACGGGTCAGCAATGTGTTTTCTTGTTCTGGCAGAATGAGATAGCTCGAAGAAAATTTCATGAAGCCGATGGATGGCAGGCTGCATTGAATCATCCGCTTGATATTTTGTAAAAACACCTTCCAGCCCTTCCATGTTGTTGTATATGTTCCGCAGGACTTTGATGAAGTGAGTAAAATCAACCGAATTAAACGTCCGGTGCACAAAACCTTCAAGCTTATGCAGATGAGATTCCCGATGGTTCAGCACAAAGTCATATGGCGAATCACTCATCAGTTCCATCATACGGCGCCCGTTTTTTGTAATCATTTTTCTATTTCCCCAGGCAATGGATGCAGCAAGGAAACCGGCAATCTCAATATCCTCCTTCAATAAATATCTATGAGGGATGCTGATCGGGTCCTGCTCAATAAAATCAAAGGTATTATATTCGATCACCTTTGCCTCAAGGAAATCCTTTAACTCCTCCCTGGTTAAATCCACGCCAAAACTTTTACAACCGTTGCTGGTCACAAAAATACCTATAAAATTGAAAGCCTCACCCTTCGAGGGTCTGGTGAACCTTTTTAACTACCTTTGTTCTCCACCCGCACAGTCATGAAAACGTTCCGGAAAAAGATCATCGCTTATTTTTTAGGTCTGTTTACACTGCCCAGGGTGAAAGAGGTGATTGCAGGTTATGCCAGGGTGTTTCTTGGGGAGGCGGGGAGGTATTCAACCGGGATAAAAGCGGAAGCGGTTGAAACCAGGGAGACCTTCGTGATTCTAACCAAATACATTAAAAAAGAACATATTTCGAGGGAAGAAAGAAAGAAATTTAAACGGCAGGTACTGGATATCCTGAGGAGTTCAGGGGTTATTGTCCCGGTGATGCTCATCCCGCTTCCATTCATCGGGACACTTCTTTTAATCATCATGGATCACCTGCTCCTGAGTATGCACATCCAGTTATTGCCTGATTCATTTTATCCGAAGGAGAACAAGGAATTGCTGACACCGGAAGGAATCGAAAATGACCTGAAAAAGGATAAAACCTTTGTGTTATAGACCAATCCATCGCTCGCGTATCACGGAATTCTCTTCAATGTCTCCATCGCTTCACTGATATGTTTTTCGAAGTTAAGCTGCGAAGAAAACATCATCCGCACAATACCCTGCTTGTCGATGACAAAAGTGACACGGCCAGGCAAGAGCCCAAGCGATTTGCCAACCCCATATTTTTCGGCCACTGTTCTATCCTTGTCAGAAAGGAGAATGAAAGGCAGTTTATGATTGGCGGAAAATGCCTGATGGGAGGCGATATCATCAGCGCTGATGCCAATGACCTCTGCCCCGGCTTCCCTGAATACTTCATAGTTATCCCGAAAACTACAAGCCTCCTTCGTACATCCGTATGATTCATCCTTTGGATAAAAATAGACTACCAGGTTCGATTTTCCCAGGAAATCACTGAGATTCACCCTCTTTCCATGCTGATCGGGTAGAGAAAAATCAGGGGCTCTGCTGCCAATCTCGATTTTATTTGCCATTTTGTTGTTTTTATTTTCCGGTTCAGAACCGGAATGCGATGAAGTATTATTTTTACAGGCAGGCAATAAACTACCTGACAGAAAGATGAATACTCCAAAGAAAAAAAAATTTCGGCTTATAATGCGTTTCATTTTGCCGGATAAACTTAAACTAACGTGAGTTCGATGTAAGAAAATGCGGTTTGTTATTAACAGAAAAATGTTGATAAATATTTGAATATCAATTGTATAAAAGAAAGATTCTTCCTAATTTAGTTATAGCAACTAACCCAAAAAGGAAGAATCTTATGGTA
>CAIVAT010000085.1 GCA_903903985.1 uncultured Bacteroidales bacterium
AAATACTCCTTGTTCTGGACATCAACCCCCAGCGATACCATGAGCTGGTACCGTTGTTTCAATTTCAACGAAAGGGGCGTGTACCGAATGACAACCCTGTGGAGCCAGGGATTATCGGTCAGATGTGTCAAAGACTGAGTGCGCCCTTCAGGTATCCTTTATATCTTCAATAAAATCAACCACTTTGAGGTAATCTGGAATGATTCTAAGGTTAGATATTTCGTCAGAGTAGTGTACGATTTAGCACTTGAAACCCACGTCAATCGTGGGTTTCTGCTTTTTGAGTACCCAAATAAGTACCTAAAACTTTTTTTAATGAAATTGAATATTAATTCCTATCCTAGAAGAAACGCTGACTTTGACCAGCCTTTGCCGGAACGACTTGACCATCTCATTTTATTGATTGCTAACATTGTAATGCGGTCAATATAAATCGGCATAAGGTGGACACTAATGCCGGCAGGTCAAACAGATTTCATTATTTACAAATATCCTTAAAAATTGAAATGGATCATGGCCTGCAGCTGTGTCCAGGGCTGAGAGACAGGATCGGGCAGGGTGGTTGCGAACCCTTTTCCCGGCCATAACGCTGAAGCCGTAAACCGCAGAAAGATATACTTCGAAACAAAACGCTCGGCAACCATGAGCAGTTCCTTGCCGATCTGTTTATCCGAAAAGTTACCGGAAGGTGGCATAGGTACGGATGTCAGCTGGTTTGCCATGATGAAGATATATTGGGTTGTCACACGCCAGCGATTGGGAAAAAGCTGTAGCTGAAAACGGTGCACCTCCATATTGGAATTGAAAAGAACATTCTTCATCAGGACACCCTGGACCCAGGTGAAGATATCGTCGCCCGAGTAAAAGAAATCCCAGCGTTCCAGCTGGTGTGTTGCCGGGTTGTCTCCTGATAGCAAAGAATAACGGTAACTTACTGCCGGCCGTAATTTCACGTCCCCGAACGACCACCCCCCCTCGGCTGCCATGCCCCAGGCAAGCATTGGAATCCGGTTGTTCACCTCGAGTCCGCCCTCTGCCTTTGCAAAAAAGAAAGACTGGTCGGGACGGGGCATCCATTGAAATCGAAGATTCATGGCATTTGTTCCCTGCCGGGTGGTCTGGGAATAATCGGGGAAGAAATAGGGAAAGTCCGACTTCAGGGCATTCAGGTAGGTAAATCCGCCGCTGAGACCCCAGGCACGGTTGTATTCGAGATTAAAACCAGCCATCTGTGTATGGCTTTCGTTAGCCGGGTAATCATTTGGCTGGATGTAAAATCCCTCGAGCTTCCAACGGTCATATGCCAGTTTGACCAGCCCCACCAATCTGCCGCTGAACCTCGGCCAAGCGTTCATTCCTCCCCAGGTTCCTCCGTTTCCACCAATCTGGCAGATCAGCATACCGGTACCTATGCGGTAAGGCTGCTTTCCGAACGATGCAGTATACCTGAAAAGGTGACCGTTTTTCAGCGTCACGACGCCGAGGATACCGGCATATGCTTCCTCGATTTGAAGGGCGAACGTACTGCTGTTGGCGTTATACAACTCACTCCCGAGGGTGGTTACCCCAAGGCCGTTGACCGCAGCATAAAGGTATACTGGGTTCTCACTATGGTTTATTTTAACGATACCTGCCAATCCAGCCTTCAGGTAAGCCTCGAAATCGAGAGCCGGAGCAGTGCCCGGTGGATTTTTCCCAAACGGGTTATATTTTGTAAAGACATTGCCGTTTCCCCACCATGTATTCGTGCTCAGGGTTGGCATCATGGCTCCCACCAGGTTAATTTTAACCATGCTGTTCTTATTCTGGAAAAGAAGCGGAAAATCAGAAGTTTTACCTGAAACGGCCATACCTTGTCTGCTGGCTGCTTTAAATCCTTTGGTTGAAAGCCTCACATGCAGGATCAGAATGACAGCATTACCTGTGCTCAGATCGGCATTCCAGTTGATTGTCCCGATTTCTGGGATCTGAAGTGCATTTCTTACGGCCATGTCAAGTTCATTGGGAGAGACCGTGTTCCCAGGATAGACATTCACAGCACGGATGATTTCCTGTGTAAGCGAAGTTTCGATCCCCTTGTCGGGCTGAACAGAATCCCATACAATCCTGACCTCTGAAATGATCATTGCCTGAATAGCTCCTGGCGCTCCGGTACTTGGAGCCCCGCCTTGCGCGAATACGTGGTTACTTGCTGCCAGCAATAAAAAAAGGATCAGATATCTCCTGATCCTTAGCTTTCTTTTAATCTTCATTACGATAGCCGATGTTAAATAAACAATATCAGTCTTTACCTGGCATTTTGCTCTTATAGCTCCCACCTCCATCGATCCTCAGGTCGATGCCGGTAATCCACTGTGCAGCAATACTCATCAGGAACATCATGCCATAAGCGATCTCCATGGGCATACCCCTGCGTTTCATGACAAACATTTCGGCAAGTCTTCTCAGCATTTCCGGATCATAGCCGGCAGCCAGGGTGGAATCCCCGTTATCGACAGAGCCGATCAGCACCGTATTGAAGCGCACCTTGGGTCCAGACACCACAGCCATGCTTCTGACCATGTTCATCAGTCCGGCCTTGGCAGTACTATACTCAATAAATTCAGGTGATGGAGTTACACCCACCATTGATCCACTGAAAACAACAGATGCATTGGGTTCCTTTTCAAGATAGGGCATGCACAGTTTTGTGAGATTATAGGCACCAACTGTATTGAGGAGATACGACTTCACCATTTTATCGCTGTCGGATTCCCAGATTGGGGTTGAAGCACCCCAGCCGACATTGTTAATCAGTCCTGATATCTTGCCGAACTTGCCAATGGTCATCTTGATCAGTTCCCCGAGATCACTTTCGACGGTTGCATTTGTCTTTATCCCAAGGGCTTCTTTTCCTGATTCTTTGGTTATCTCAGCCGCGACTTTTTTTGCTCCCTCTTCATTGAGGTCGGAAATTACGACATTCGCTCCCAGGGAGGCAAAAAGGTGACCTGCTGCACTCCCGATGGCGCCTGCTGCGCCGGTGATAATTATAACTTTTCCTTCAAATGAAAAAAGCTTCTCAATATTAGTTTTCATATTCATTGTGTTTAAAATGGTAAATAAATTATTAATCTAAAGTCTGTACTCCTCCGCCATTGACGAAGATTACCTGTCCGCTCACCCATTCAGAGACCGGGGCGGCAAAGTACAATACTGCGCCTGCAATATCATCCACCTCCCCCAACCGTTTTATCGGGGTGTTTTCAAGCATCTTTGCCTCGATTTCAGGCGTGAGCACGGAAGCAAGAGCGGCCGTTTTCGTTGCCCCTGGCCCAACGGCATTGACCCGGATTTTATCCACTCCGTAATCCATTGCAAGGTTTGCGGTCATATGGTTCATCGCTGCCTTGGAGGAAGCATAGGCACTCATGTTCGGACTCCTGTTTATGCTGCTCATGGAGGTAATATTAATAATGGATCCATAACCAGTATCCTTCATATAGGGTGCACAAAGTTGTGAGAGTCTCCACGCAGAGAATACATTTAACTGAAACACCCAGGCAAATTTATCGACCGTGATCTTGTATGGGTTTTCACGGCCACCACCGCCGCCGCCGGCATTGTTAACCAGTACATGTACACCACCTAATTCTTTTATAGTGGTTTCCACCAGGTTTACAAGGTCAGCATCAATGGTAACATTACAGGCAATTCCAATTGCTTTTCCTCCGGCTGCATTGATTTCTTCGGCTACTTTGAGGGCATCCTCATGTTTAAGGTCGCTAACAGCTATCGCTGCACCAGCTTTTGATAACATCAGACAGCAGGCTTTACCTATTCCATTGCCACCTCCGGTAACAATAGCTATCTTCCCTTTCAGGTCAAATAAATTATTGATTTTCATGATTTTAATTATTTTAATTTCTATTTGTGAGAAAATGAGTTAGTTAATAAGTTCAGTTTTTGTCATGTAATCAACCACACTTGCTACAACTCCGGCAATTAGTCCGGTGACAATTACCGCCACCAGTGGAGTAACTGAAACCGCTCCTGCCATACGCTGCAAAATGATGGAAAGAGTAACCATTACTCCAAATGCAAAAAAAGCATTACGGATAGTGAGCCACAATCCTCTGGGATAAAATGCGGGTTTATTAGCTACCTTTAAAGTGAAATATGTAATTATTGTAAGTATAGCAGCTAATGATGATGCCAGAATAACCGCTCCTCCAAGCACAGTATGCTCAGTAGTTGATATTGAATCAACTGTGAGAAAAATCTCATTCTTTCCTCTCATCTGAAACCAGTTGATCAGGCCATTAATTACAGCATTAATACCACCACTCATCAAAGCTGCCTTAACTAAATCTGCATTCGTAAGTTTCGTTGTCATACTATTTATTGTTTGTCAGTGATTCAATTTTCGCAAGCTCGTTTACCCTGCCTGCAATAGGGGATTATAAAACTCAGCAAAAATATATTGCTATTTCCCGATACGAAATAGGTTAAGTTCTATTTATTACCTAGGAATTTATCTTAGGTATTATCCATCCTTCTTTTTCAAGGTACCCGCTTACAAATACAATATTTAGTCTGGGAATTATTCTTTGACAGCCAGGCAGAATGTGCTTTTGGGAATGAAATGTCCTCCTGCCAATGTGAAATAGTAATACATTTGTGATATAACTCAAATGGAAATTATTATGAATCCTGAACCAGATAGGGATAGTGTCAGCATAAGCCTTAAAGAATACGAACAGTTAAAATCTACTGCGGATTTTTTTCATGCTATTTTCGAAGAAAGCCCCTTTGTGCTGGTTATTAATGATCTTGAAAGTAATAAATATGTTAATGGAAACCATTGGTTTTGCGATTTAATGAGTGATCCGGGGAAAAACTTTATCGGAAAACCAATTATGGATCTTGGTCTTGGGGTTAGTATGGAAAGTCATGAGGAGATGATCAGACTTATTCAGCAAAATGGTTATCTTAATAGTTATGAACTATCCTCCTATCGTCAACAAAATGGTGAGATTCATGATTTCCTTGTGTGGACCAGAATGATAAAAATAAAAGAAAAAAAGTATGCTTTCTCTACCATGCAGGATGTTACAGAAGGCAACAAGCACAGAAAAGAGCTGATAGCATCTGAAAAAAAATACAGGGGACTCTACCAGCAAATGCTCGACGCTTTTGTTCGTACCGACATGAATGGTACCATCATAGAAGCAAACGAAGCTTTTCTTACGCTTACAGGCTATATGATGCATGAATTAAATAAAATGAATTTCCGCGACCTGACTCCTTTAAGCTTCCTTGTTGTTGAACAGGAGATATTAGAAACACAAATACTTAAAAGAGGTTACTCTGATCTATACCAAAAGGAGTATATCAGGAAGGATGGTGTTGTAATTCCTGTTGAACTCCGTACCCGCCTGGAAGTAGATTCACAAGGTCTTCCTTTATCAATGTGGGCCATTATAAGGGATATCAGCGAAAGACAAAAATCTTTTGCAGAGTTAAAAGAATCTCAGGTACAGCTTCGGGCATTGGCATCGCATATTCAGGATATACGCGAAGAAGAAAAGATCAGCATAGCGCGAGAAATTCATGATGAGCTTGGGCATTTGCTTACTGCCGTTAAGCTTGATCTCGAAGAAATTGGCGCAAGTCCGGCAACTGACAATAGTATTCAGGAAAAACTAAATCCTATAATTAGTCTTGTTGACTCTTGTATTGATACATCTCGTAAAATTTCCTACGATCTTCATCCTGGCATCCTCGATCACTTCGGGCTTATTCCCGCACTCGAATGGATGATAGATCAGTTCATCATCCGAATAAAAATAAAATGCGCATTCAGCCTTCCCAAGATCCTTCCCGAATTTAACAAAACGGAATCCACTGTTGTTTTCAGAATATTCCAGGAAATCTTTACAAACATCACCAGGCATTCCAAAGCCACTGAAATTGAGATTGTATTGAATCAAAGTCCCGGCAAAATCATGTTTGTGATTACGGATAACGGGATAGGATTCGACACCGGCACAACAAAGAAAAACGCTTCGCTTGGCCTGCTCAGCATGAAAGAAAGAGCTTTGTCAATAGATGCGGAGTTAAGTATTGAAAGTGAGCCTGGTAAGGGGACAACCATTAAACTTCAAATCGAACAACCGGATTCAGCAATTAAAATATCCTAAGCTATGGAGAAACCGATAAAAATACTTATTGCCGACGACCATAACCTGATCCGGGACGGACTTATAAATACGATCTCCAAAAGGATGGCAGCTGTCACATTTGGTGAAGCCAGTTCGGCTGCCGAAGTTTTAAAAGAAATATTTCATCAGAAATGGGACTTGCTTATTCTCGATATCAATATGCCGGGCCGTGACGGTCTGGATGTTCTCAAGGAACTTAAAACACTGCAGCCTGAACTTCCTGTAATTATCCTGAGTATGTACCCTGAAGATCAATATGCTGTGCGAACCCTCAGGATAGGAGCATCCGCCTACCTTACAAAAGAAACATCATCGAAGGAACTCATCAAAGCCATTCAGACCGTACTGGCAGGTCAAAAATATATAACGGCATCCATTACTCGGATTTTAACTGAAGAAATTATTGGTAAATCAGCTAATCCGACACATGAAACATTGTCGAACCGCGAATTCCAGGTTTTTAAGCTGATAGCTTCCGGCAAAAACATTTCTGGTATTGCTCTCGAACTTTCCCTCAGCGTTAAAACAATCAGTGTTTACCGCGCAAATATTCTTGAAAAATTAGCATTGAAAAACAATGCTGAAATAACGAATTACGCCTTCAGGAACAATCTTACAGATTAGTTTTCCTGCCTCCCTTCTTTTTTTCTTTCTATAGGAAAAATTCCTATGCAATAATTGGATTTTCACCTAATCCACATCAGAATACCCTGGACTACTTTTGCGGGCAATAGCGTATCAGTTTAGTGTGAACCCTGCTCATGACAATTCTGATTATTGATAACTCTGTATTTCTACGTGAAAAGCTGGTTAAAGCTTTTTACGAAATTGATAATACTTTGTTGATCAGGGAAGAATCGACATTTGATTCCGGAGAGTCCGCATTTAACTCATACAATCCTGACCTGGTTATTCTGGAGATTGACCTCAAATCACATGGAGGGATTGCTCTGCTGAGAAAAATGAAAAGAACTTCCCCGGCTTCTGTGGTGATCATCTTTACCGATTATTCAACCGAAGAATTCAAATTAAAATACCTGCAAGCCGGCGCTGATTATTTTTTCGATAAATGCAAAGAGTACCGTGAGATATTAGAAGTCGTAAGAAACCTTGTAATTCACAAAAAACTGAACAAGTAATGTACATCAAATGATGAAAAAACTTTTAGTCAACCTGCTTTCGGCAAATATTGGTTTGAATGATATCAAAAAAATAAAAAAACCGTATTCCAAAAAGCGTTTTTCTCAATCCATTATTAAAATTCAGCTTATGAAATCATCAATACTTTTTCTCGCACTTTTTGTTGTTTCATCCTATGCCATGGCTCAATCCGATTCAGCCAGTATGGCAAAAATGGTGAAGGAGTCGGGAATTGACCCGACTAAAGTTCAATCGCGGGGTTCCTATTCATTTATTATCTCTGATCCCTCGGGGTCCTCTATCTCAATCTTCAACAAACTGTCATTTAACCTTGGCATCAACCGCTGGAGTTTCAACGGGAAGTATGAGCTCACTTCTCGTTATACAAATAATGCTGAGGGGGCCTTTTCAACCGGTTCCGGTGATTTAAAGTTCAGCGCGTTGAATGCCTTCTTTGTAAAGGGGAAACATGCCCTGGCAGCATCTGCTGAACTGACTTTTCCTTTAGGTAAGCCCGGGTATGGCCTTCAGTATTTTGCACTGATGCCGGCACTCACCTACTCATTTACAATAAATCCAAGCCTGATCTTCGCTGTACAGCCTCAGTACTTGTTTAACCTTGTTAAGGGGGACAACTATCCACAGTTGAGCATTCTGACCACGAGAATTTTCATCGCCAAATTCACAAAATCGGGTTATTTCTTCGTTTTCGAGCCGAGGCCCATATACAACTTCACAACAAACCAGTTCGACCTAATCCTCGCTCCTATCATTGGTAAGGCTTTGGGAAAAGGGTTTAACCTGGTATTTTTCGCAGAATTTCCCACGACGAAACGGTTTTGGGATCAAACAGGTCCTCTGTACACGGCTGGGATCAGCAAGAGTTTTTAAGGAGGGCAAATTTCAATGAGACAGATCTTTTTAATTTTTTGCGTTTTAGGTCTGTTGGGATTGCCATGCAGTCCTGTCAATGCCCAAGGTAAAACGCATATGGCAAAAGATGATTCATCCCGAATGCAGATGCTGGGTTCCCAGTCGCAGATCATCGGGGAGATCCAGGCTATCAGGATCGCTGACTCGGTAAAAATGGCAACCCTGGAAAGGGAAATAAGAGAATTAAAATCGTATGAACAAGCCAAAAAAAAGGCGTTGCAGCGCGAGATTGACAATACCAGGCTGCAGGATTCAATCCGGTCATTGGATCAGCGAAAAAGAATAGATTCACTGCGTCAGATTGAACATGGTTATCCGGTGGTGCTATTTCCTCATGATACAATATACACCATATACAGCAACATTGGCGCTTTTACCCCAAAGGAGCGGGCTGCAAGCCAGGAAAAGAGAATTCAGGAACTCGCGACTGATTATCAATTTAATCCTGATTCACTTGTTGTAAGGCCTTCAGAAACAACTTCCGACATTTGTTACAAAGACAGGATCATTTTTGGAGTAACTGATGTTGATGCACTATGGGAAGCGACGGACAGAAACTCGCTGGCCTTGCGAAACAAGGCGAAAATAGCTGCGGCAATTATAATTTACAGGGAGGAAACAAATTGGAGGACCATTCTGAAAAATGCAGGAATTGCATTGGCGATTCTCATTCTATTCGGAACATTCCTCCATTTTATGAACAGACTATTCAGGTTGATCCGACGGAAAATCGAATCGTACGGAGCAACAAGAATGAAAGGGTTCAATATAAAAGGTTACGCATTGCTCGATACGAACAGAGAAATTAAAATCGCAGTATTTATCACCACAATACTGAAATGGGTTATGATACTCATCGTGGTCTATTTTACCTTATTGATCCTATTCGGTTTGTTTCCGTGGACCAGGCACATATCCGATACCTTGCTCGGTTTTTTTCTTAATCCTTTGGTTGCGATGTTCAGGGCTTTGGTCATTTACCTGCCCAATCTTTTTACCATCGTGGTGATTGTGTTTGTGTTTCGATTGGTTATAAAGGGAATCCGGTTTCTGAAAAGTGAAATTGAAAATGAATCACTCAAAATACCCGGTTTTCATCCCGACTTGGCGAATCCTACATTTCAGATCATCCGCGTGCTGACCTATTCATTCATGTTCGTGGTAATTTTCCCCTATCTTCCGGGTTCTGAAAGTCCTGTTTTTAAAGGAGTTTCCGTATTTCTCGGTGTTATATTAACATTCGGATCTTCCGGATCACTGAGCAATCTTGTCGCCGGTTTGGTGCTCACCTATATGCGGTCATTCAGAATCGGTGACAGGATAAGGATCGGCCAGGATACCGGGGATGTTATCGAGAAGGGATTGTTGGTGACCAGGATCAGAACACCTAAAAATGAGATCATCTCTATTCCGAATTCCAATGCGCTTAACACGAATCTTGTCAACTACAGCAGCGACACAACTGAGCGGGGCCTGATCATTCATTCAGCTATTTCTATCGGCTATGAGGCCGAATGGAGGTTGGTGTACAAATTGCTGCTTGAGGCTGCCCGTGAAACAGAATATATTGAAAAAGAGCCGACACCATTTGTGCTGCAGACCGCCCTTGATGATTTTTATGTGAGCTACCAGATCAATGCCTATTTGAAAAATGCCAACATCCAGGCATTTGTTTATTCTCATCTGTACGAAAAGATCCAGGATAAATTCAACGAGGCCGGGGTCCAGATAATGTCACCGCATTATGAAAGGGATAAGGAAATAGTTGTTATACCAGAAAAATATCGTAAAAAGCATAAATAATGAGCTATATATTAATCACAGGATCACTGGGTAATATGGGGCTGCATTATGGAAGGCTGTTCCGGCGAAGACGGGTAATTACAAGCGATTTTTCAAATTGGTAATTAAACAAAAAAAATAATGCTCTCATTGATTTTTCATTTCCTCAACAAAATCAACCACTTTCGCAAAATCGAGTATGAATTGACGGTTAGATATTTCGTCAGAGTAGTGTACTGACAACACTGATTAGTAAATTGAAGATCAGTAATTTACAGAATCTCAGAAAGGTTTATGTAAGAATAAATGTAAGAATTTTTGGCAGAAGGCTGGTGAAAACCGGCCTTTTGTGTTTTCTGTATAAACCTATATTATTAATCAAATTTTCCTTGGCTATGATGCAAAGTTGCACATAAATATTTTAGCATACTTTGTTCAGAAGTCCAATTTTATTGTGTTGAAAAGTCCAAATTTAGGATTGTCATGTTTGCAAAGTCATGCTGCTATACTTGCGTAAGAGATCAGTAAAGTACACCATTCTCCATAAAAAAAATTGGAGCCTGCTTTTATTGTAAGTCATCGAAATCCTTACTTTTGATCAATTTTAAATTCAATGCCACCGAAAATGGACATTCAAAATTTCAACAATGGATTTTGCTATCCTTACGATCTCATAGATAACCTTCCCGTATTCCCATCACTACATGCAATTCCATGTTCGGTGCTTTACAACAATGATCCCAAAGGTGCTATCCTTTTACTATGTCCATCATCTGATCTGAAGTTCTTCGGTATAAATCCATCAAACCAACCCGAACCATATCTCAGGTTCAGGATGCTCAATATCGCCCAGAAAGCATTTGCCATAGAAATACATCTGGGGTTTGATCATAATAGAATCCTGAAAATTCATCTAAATCCAGCGGTTCCCCAGACCATTGAGTTTCTAAAACTCTGTTCTAAAACCAAAATGATTTCATTTCATTATTACAATAAATCAAAGAACTTCTTTGCTTCATCAATAACTGGTTTGGATGATGAACATGTTGAATGGTTCAAAAGAAACGATGAAATTGTGAAGAAAATCTCTCCGGCAAATGATTACTTATCGGTTTGTACTGCATTGTTTCTTGAAATGAAACGTAGCCAACGACTGTATCATTATTTCGAGAAGGATGGGATCGATTGTTTTATCAGAAAAGGATCGTTAGTGGCAAAATTTGATGTCACCTCACAATCAGTTCCATTAGACTGGGAGAAGAAGATGTGGAATTGAAATTTGGTGAAAAACAAATGCATAATGTCTTGGAAGTCACAGTTAATCAAAGAGAATTTGAATTTTAAAATATCATCCATGGATATCAAAGAACAATATGAGGAGTTGACGAAAAAATTACAACAATCCTTACCCATAAAGGCTTATCCAACAAGAGAACTTGTTCATTCATTAAGAGATAAAGAGAATCCAATAACTCTAAAAAGTGAATTGACAATTACAACCGTTCACAACAGTGGCGATATTTCGGGAATAATGTGTGTTATTGAACAAAAAAACAAGAACGTAATTGCTTGTGGTTTGGTACATTTGATCTTTATGGCTAATTGTCCGCTGTACAAGGAGATTGTAGATTATCAAAAAAAACGCAATAAACGAATTAGGCAATTAGGAATGAATTAATCTACTTTTCACCCATACAAGAATTTTATTTTTCTTTCTGAAAACCAGTATTTTAGCACCTTGTATGGACGAAACGGATAATCCGACCACCCTCTGCCGGTTATGGTTGGCCAACTTATATCATTAGTAATCAATTAAATGAGATGGTTAGGCTATTCCGGCGAAAGCTGGTCAGTCTGAGTGTTTCTTTCAGCCCTGGGTCTGTCGACCTGGTAAAGCTTCATGAAAAAGCTGACAATGTTACCACCTTCGCCTGTTCCGAAATCGAACCAGACATTGCGGTTAATATGAACTTTGAAACTTGGCTGGTTTTCCTGTCTAAAGGGACTGTGGTACCAGGCGCTACCATGGCGGCATTTAGCCGCTTTATAGCCATTCGCTAGTAGAAGGCGTAAAATATTGCTGAACATATTCATATTCCATGGTTACGGCTTGATATTGTTCATTCCTTGATTCGTTTTCCTTTAACTCATCCGCAGTCAACTGAAATCTGAAACCTGATTTATAAAGGGCATAGGCCTGGCTCCATACGTTATCAATGCCGATGGGTTCATAGTTAAACTCTATCGAATCAATTTCAAAGCATAACCAGCGGACGCTTCCCGTGGTATCGGTCAGGAAGGATTGTTCGTTGGTGGAACCAATGAAGGATGCCCGGCGGGGAGCTGATCATCCCGTCCTTATCCTGTGGGATTGTATCAACCCTGTAGTTTGCAAGAGCATTTGGGCACAGAAACCGGCAGAAAGTGCTTTTCCCGGTATGCTGGGCGGAGCCAACCAGGATAAAGGCATGCTTATTATACAAATGGTCATCCACGGCACAGGCCACGGTACGGACCATCATCTTTTTAAAGTGATGGTTGAATTGCTGCTGATCGATGGCTTTAACATGGTTTGCCAGCTCGGTAATATAATCCCTGTTGCCTTCGTCCCAGGGAGGGAGGGATTCGAAATACTTCAGTATAGGATTATAGGAGGGTACAAAATCGGAATTGAGCAGGGCCTTGAGGGTTGACTGTGAAATCTGGTATCCATTGCTGAGCAGTTGGATCAACAGATTGTTATCCTTCATTTCATTAAAGCAACCTTCCCCCTTTTTGCGGCCCTCGACCACATGCTTGACTTCGTTATATTGAAGATCATACCACTGATGGAGAACCTCCTGAACCTCGACAATTGCCAAAGGCTTCCTTACGATAGCATCCCCGGTATCTTTTTTCTTTTGAGAATTCATTATTGTTTCTTTTTACATTGAATATCAGCTCCTTTGCTTCATCCCAGATCATGGCATGATGGTCAACACGGGATAAACCCGGTTTCAGATACCAATGCCACATCAGGGAACTATATGACGGAATTCTTCATGGCTTCAAGGATTTCGGATTTCTTGAACAGGATTTTCCGGCCATGCTGGTAGAAAGGAATTTTCCTGGATTTCTTCCAATCAATAAGTGTAGGGAGGGTAATTCTAAGAAACCTG
>CAIVAT010000086.1 GCA_903903985.1 uncultured Bacteroidales bacterium
GTAGGCAGATCAGAAGATCTGCCTACACAAGATGAATTATCAGCCGATGAATCGACCAATATTCTCTTTGGTCAAAAACAAAATTAATATTTTTTCAAAAATTATTTGGTTTTTAACACAGTACCTTTTTATATGCCATCTCCTTTTTAACCAGCAAAGGCAGCCTGTCGGCGAGCAAACAGCCCATGATGATTGCAAATCCGAGCGAGGGCATGTAGATAAAACGCTCGTTCATAAAGGTCCCGACGGGAAAGAGCAGATTCGAGACGATGAACAACGTGAGCATATAGATGAGAATGCCATAGGCGACGACATCTTTTGCCTTGAATTTTAAAATTGCATAAACGATCAGGAAGAGATAAACAAGAAATGATAGAATTGACCGCCAGTCAACGATTGAAACCAATGGAATATGGTATGGATAGTAATCATGTGTAAGCGGGTGGGGAAAAAACAGCAGTTTCACGTACAGGCCAAGTGTATACAGGATCGTACCGAATTTCTCGCTCTGTGTTGCATAAAGGAACGGATTGTTTAACAATTCCCTGGGCAGTTCGCCTGAGTTGAGGTAACCCAGAACCAAAAACCTGATGAAGACAAAAATCAATGCAGTAAACAGGAAGGAGATTGCAACTGTTATGTTTTTCTTAAGGGGGACTTTTGTGAAAAAATAGACTGTCAGGGGCAGAACGGCTGCAAACATGATGGCGTTCTCCTTGGAAAGCAGGCCAAGAAAGAAGCACAGGTTGGCAAGGATCAGCAATCCCGGTCGTTTTCTTTCAAAATAGAGCAAAGTCAGCCAGACCGAGATCAGCGGGAAAAGGAGAGCAAAAATTTCGTCTCTTCCTTTAATGTTTGCAACAACCTCTGTATGAACAGGGTGTGCCATGAATATCATGGCGGCAATGAATGGAAGTCCAAGGTACCAGGGTTTCCCCGGAGGGAATTTGATGAGTTTGGAAAGGACCAGGAAAATAAAACTCCCGGTAAGCGCGTATAATAAAATATTGATCAGGTGGCTTAAAAATGGGCTCAGACCGCCCACCAGGGCATATTCAACAGCAAAGGAGGCGATGGATAAAGGCCTGTACCTTCCTCCTGCCACAAGTTTTTTCTCGGTGCCAAAAAAACCGGTAAATGAGTCGTAGCTGAATATTTCTTTAATCCCTGCGAGCCCCTTTTTTGTAAATGCATTATCCTTTATAACGATCAGGTCATCAAGGGTATAATCATATGTAAGGGTATTTCCATACAGCATGAATGCAAATACGAATATCAGAAGGTATGGAAAATACTGGATTTTATTTGCTGTAGCAGCAGGTTTTTTGATGGATGCCATACTCAGGCTATTTTGACTGGAAAATCGAAAACGAGGCAAGTCTGTGTTTCTGCAGGAAATAGCTGATCGATGTTGAAAGAACGCCAAGACCATACTTGACGCTGCGTCGCAGGTTGATGGAGGAGGCCTCTTCAAAATATTTGGTGGGGCAGGTAATTTCAGCAATTTCGAACCCGGCATAGAAAATCTGGGCAAGCATCTGGTTATCAAATACAAAATCATCGGAATTTGCCTGGTAATTCACTTTTTCAAGTACTTCACGTGAAAAAGCGCGGTAACCCGAATGGTATTCCGAAAGTTTCTGGTTGATCAGGAGGTTCTGGATCCAGGTGAGAAAACGGTTTGAAATATATTTATACATCGGCATACCCCCTTTGAGGGCGCCTTTCCCGAGGATACGGGAAGCAATGACCACCGGATACAGGCCACTGGCAATCATATAGGCCATGGAAGGGATCAGCTTCGGGGTATACTGATAATCGGGATGCAGCATGATGATGATATCGCCACCCAGCTCCAGCGCGGTCTGGTAACAGGTTTTTTGATTGCCGCCGTAGCCTTTGTTGTGGTCATGCCGGATCAGGTTTTTAACATTGAGCGCGCTGGCCACCTCGATGGTATTGTCGGTGCTGGCATCGTCGACAACGACATATTCATCCACCATCTCGAATGGTATTTCTGCGATGGTTTGGGCAATTGTTTTTCCTGCATTGTAAGCAGGCAGGACCACGATAATTTTTTTCCCTAACAACATGGGAGGGGATTTACGAATTACGAATTACGATTTACGCGTCACGTGCTGGTGGAGCTGGAGGGATTCGAACCCTCGTCCAAACAAGTAGCACAAATGCTTTCTACATGCTTAGCCCCTGGTTAATTGTCGGGACCAGGCCGGTCAGCGGCAAACCTACCTGATCCTTAGTTCCTGTTAATTCACAGGGTCAGCGGAACAATAACCCTGCTATCTCAACATTTGCGATGCCTGATCCGGACCACCGTTGAGAAAGGTTTTCCGGGAGACAAGACGCGCTTAATTTCTAAAATTAAGCAGCAAGTCTGTAAGAATAATTGTCGCCAGTTAATGGCTGTGTAAACTGACTTTTTACGAGGCCTGCTCACGAACACTCGGCATGCTTACAATTCCACTTCCTTGCTGTCAAAACCAGTCAGCCCCATTTGAATTATAGCACTGCAAAGGTAAGAAAAGGAATTACGATATACGAATTACGAATTACGATTTAGCTTAGATAGCCTGAAAAGGGGTGTTATTCAGGTGAATTGAGAATTTTATTTACAAAAAGCGAAATCTCATATTTGGTGTTAAATATCCGGTAAAGCTCGGCAATGATGGGGAAATTATCTTCTACCCGCATGGTTTTTGAAATCTGCTCATAGAAAACATTTACAGCCGTTTTTCCTTCCAGCACAAGTTCGTGCGACACATGTTCGGTAAAGAATCCTTTGCCAATCAACAATCCGAGTGTTCGGTTGCGGCTCAGATCATTCAATGCGGTGAGGGTGAAATCACCATATCCGCAATAATTGAAAAGGGTATCGATATTTCCGCCGGAGGCGAGCAATACCTTTCGCATTTCCTGGAATGCCTTGGTCAGGATGAGGAACCGAAGGTTTGGGGAATTGAACTGGGCATCTACAATTCCCATCACAACAGCGTAAATATTTTTAAGGATGCTGAGAATTTCCACACCCCGGATATCCGCAGAATAGTCAAGGTGGATATTTGTATTCACAAAAAGATCATCGATTTTCGTGATGTGACCCGGATCCCGGTACCCAATTGTAAACCCCGTCGGCAGCCGGTTGATGATTTCACGTGCAAAACTCGGACCTTTCATAGTAAGCAGTGGGTTTGGAAATTCATCCTGAAGGCATTCTATGATGGTTTTATTACCATGACCGAATCCTTTGGCCAGGTTGATCAGGATCGCATCCGGTGGAAGGTGTTTCCGTATTTTTATTAAATAATCAACCATGACGACTGATGGAATCGCAAGGAAAATGATTTTACATTGTCCGAGCATCCTTTCATCCATGGTGGCATGCAGATTGTTATGCAGGCGGAGGGTCGGGAAATATTTGGAATTGATGTGTGCCTGACTGATATCCTCCACCACCTGCGATTCGACGGAATGAAGCAGAATGAGATCCCGGCCGGCTTCGGCAAGTACATTGCCCAGGGCAGTGCCGATGGTTCCGGCGCCAATGAGGGCGATTTTATACTGAGGGTTGTCCATAAATTATTTTTCTTGTGCTGTTGAAAATAAAATCCGGAAGCAGGCTCCTCCTTCGCTGGTAACTTCGAGTGTTGCTTCAATCTGCTCTATCAAAATCCCGACAATCTGTGATCCCATCGATTGGGTGTTTTCCATGGAAAAATCCGCCGGCAGCCCGATGCCGTTGTCACAAATCGAAATACAGAATTTATTGTCATGTTCGGGTAAAAGTCTGATCCAGATGCTGCCCGTCCGATCGCCCGGGAAGGCATATTTGTAAGCATTTGTAATAAGCTCATTGATAATCAATCCCAATGGTAATGCCATCTCAATGGCCACTTTGCAGGGGCGGATTTCCGTTTTCAGATCAATGCGGTTGTTGTTGAATGAACTGGAAATGATCAGGGCCAGATGATGAAGGTAATTATCGAATGGAATAATGCTGATCTCTTTGGTCTGGTATAATTGTTCATGTACGAGCGACATGGTGCGCACCCTTAATTGCAGATCCGTCAATGAGCGGCTGAGTTCCGAATCGGCAGACTGGTTTCGCTGCATATTCATCAGGCTGATCAGGATGGCAAAATTATTCTTGACACGGTTATGGATTTCGCTCAGCAGATACTCTTTTTGCCTGGAATTTTCCGACAATTCCTCTTCATGCTGCATGCGTTCAGAAACATCACGCACTACGGTGATCAGGTTTCTCACCTCTCTGGTGGCAGGATCCAGGATCGGGTTGATATTGGCCTCAGCCCAAACCGCAACACCATCTTTTCGCAATATTTTGTAGATATAACGTACCGATTTCTTTGACCGGAACATTTCAAGAAGGTACTGATTGACCAACACATGAAAAGAAGGGGTTACCAGATCAAGCGGACTGCGCATCCGGAGAATTTCCGCTGCCGTATACCCATAGAGTTTTTCACAGGATGGGCTGATGTATATTCTTTGCATCCCGGCATCCATCAAAGAGATAACGTCACTGGTGTTTTCTGCAAGGAACCGGTGTAATTCCTCACTCCTCTTCAGCCGGCCTTCCGCCTCGATGCGTATGCTGATCTCTTTTCGAAGCCGGGTATTCAGTTCTGTCAGTTCATCTTTCCTTTTGCGGTTTTTATGGGAAATCGCATGCACAAAAAGGATCAGGGAAAGCATGATCACGAAGGCGACTTCAAATAAAAATATCTGGACCCGGCGATTCCTGATTTGCAGGCCCTGGATCAGCATCTCCTGGTTCAGGAGATCATTTTGCATCTGGCTGGCCCTGACCGTCCGGTTCGCTTCAAGGATCAGGATTTCTGACTGCGACCTCTCCTGGTTCATTTTGGCCCTGTAATCAGCACTGGCAATGTAATAATTCAGGGCGTCGGCATAATGGTTTTCTGATTTTGCAAAAAGGTAAAGCTGGTTATATACTGTTTCCAGCTGGACGGAATTGTTTATTTTTTCGGCCAGCCGGAGCGATTTTTGAAAGTACAGCCGGGCGGAATCCTTTCTTCCAAGCAACCAGTATGCTTCCCCAACGTTCAGTAAAGAGGATGAAAGCAATACTGAACTTCCGTTGTGCTCGCGAATTCGCAGCGCTGCCAGGTTGTACTTCAGGTTTAATTTGTTGTTGTCCAGCAATTGGTGGATATGTGCAATGCGTGTGTAAAGCACTGCGATCTCAATCGGGTTGTTGGTCGGGGAAATCACTGAAATGGCTGTACGATAGTAGTATTCAGACTGGTGATACATTTTTTTTTGAATAAATGCATCTCCAAGGAATTTGTATAGCCATCCTTCCATGTCAGGGGTTCCGGCGGACTGAAAGCAAGGAATGGTCAGGTAAAGGTAGCGGATGGCCTTATCGGTTTCATCCTTGGCCAGATAATACTTTGCCCAGGCAAGGAACACCTGTCCGCGGGTGGATTGATCTGAGGATTTTTGAGCGATCCCTGACATCAAGCCCAGGTATTTTTCTGCTAGATCATAATCCTTGATCAACAGAAAAAACTGAGCAATCCTGGAGTATTCAATCACCAGGTTTTTAATATCATGCACATCATCATAAATATCGATTATTTTAAAATAGCATTCGAGGGTTTTTATATAGTTCTCTTCGGTTAAATAATATTTCGACAATGATAAAAGCGTTGCAACCTGCCCCTGGGTGGAATTGATCCGGTTTGTCCCGGAAGTGTCCTGCGGGGATGAAAATTCTCTCGTGTTGTTCATCGAATCGGCGGCATGAATTTTATCCCCCTTGTCATTCCAGCCATTGAGTTCTGCCGGTAAAGCGGTTAAATGGAGAAAAATAAGGATTGGAATAATCCGATAGAATTTCATGATCTGTTTTATCGATAAATCAGCAATGATTCGAAAAGCGCATCAGCCGTTTCAAAACCGTAATGATTCAGTATATCGCTGAAATCCTTACAAAAATAGAAAATAATCTTAATTTTGTCGTTGGGTTTCATGCAAACGACCTGTAATTTTATCAACCCGGGTTAATCCAATTCAATGAAAGCGGTAATTCTGGCAGGAGGGAGAGGCACAAGGCTAAAGCCATATACGACCGTTATCCCGAAACCCCTTGTGCCGGTCGGTGAAAGAGCAATCCTTGAAATTCTGATCACCCGGCTTAAAAAACTCGGGGTGAATGAGGTATTCATCTGTGTTAACCACTTTGCCGAAATCATCATGGCCTATTTTGGGAATGGTTCGAAATATGGACTTAAAATTAATTATTCCATTGAAGATCAGCCGCTCAGCACCGTGGCCCCGATCAAGCTGATTCCCAATCTCCCCGAAAATTTCCTGGTGATGAATGGCGACCTGCTCACCGATCTTGATTTTGGGGTGCTCTACCGGTATCATCTGCAGCATCATGCTTTGCTTACCGTGTCGACATTCCAGCGTAAAACCAGGATCGATTTCGGGGTGCTCGACATCGATCTGCAGAAAATGACCGCCACCGGTTTTCGTGAAAAACCGGAATATACTTTCGATGTGAGCATGGGCGTGTATGCCATGGACCGGCGGGTACTCGAGTTTGTCCCCGAAAACGAATCTTTCGGTTTCGACAACCTGATGCTCACGCTCCTGCGGAAGAATGAGCCGGTAAAAGTCTATCCCTATTCGGGGTACTGGCTCGACATCGGCCGGCCTGATGACTATGAAAAAGCCAATGAAGACATTGATTTGCTGAACTCCCTGCTATGACCAGGGTATTGGTGACCGGATCAAACGGATTCATCGGCCGGGCGCTTGTCAGCCGGCTCAGACAGGACGGGCATGAAGTTACCGGGTTTGACCTGGCACAAGGTGATATTGCATGCGAAGGGGTATTCGATCAGTTTTACGGAATTGACCATTGTTATCACCTGGCCGGAAAAAGTTTTGTGCCGGAAAGCTGGAAGAACCCCCTGGACTTCTACCGGGTCAATGTGATGGGTACTGTAAACGCACTGGAATTTTGCCGCAGAGAGCAGATTCCAATGACCTATGTCGCTTCCTATCTTTACGGTGAACCCGAGTATCTGCCGGTGGATGAACAACATCCGGTGAAATCCTACAATCCTTACAGCCATACCAAGATGCTGGCCGACAATACCTGCCAGTTTTATGCAAAGCAATTCAACATGCCGGTCACCATATTCCGCCCGTTCAACGTTTATGGTCCCGGCCAGTCGCCCCTCTTCATCATCCCCGAAATCATCGCCAAATTCCTCGATCCTTCGGTTCCTGAAGTGGAGGTGATGGACCTGCGTCCGAAAAGGGATTACATCTATATCGATGACCTGGTTGAAGCATTTTTTTGTTCATTGCATTCGTCCGGCGGCATATACAACCTTGGCAGCGGGTACTCCAAAAGTGTCCGGGAGATCACCAGTCTCGTTAAGGAAATCACCGGCAGCAACAAACCGGTAAAAGAAAAAGGAGTCAACCGCCCAAATGAGATTTTCGACCTGTATGCAGATATTTCCAAAGCCAGGCGGGACTTCAACTGGTCGCCGGTTACCCCTTTTGAGTCGGGTGTGGAACAATGTGTGGTTGCACTTCAGCAAAGGTAGTCGCGCCGATGGAAAAAATACTTTACATTAAACACGCCAACTCATCCTTTGTCATTTCCGACGAGAAGATCCTGGGAAAGCGGTACCGGGTAGTTCCGTTTCTCATCGATCAGAAAGGATCGGGATTCTATTTCCTTGGGCGCATGCTGTCACTCTGTTTTTTCATCGTGCGAAACAGCCGTGATGCCAGGCTCATGGTTTCATGGTTTGGTGATTATCATTCGGCATTGATGGCATTTTTTGGGAAAATACTGGGGATAAAGGTCATCATATTCGCAGGCGGGCAGGAGGCCATCTGTTACCCGGAGTTGAAAAAAGGCGTCTACTTTAAAAAGATCCGCGGCTGGTTCGTAAAATATGCGCTGCGGAATGCAACAGCCATCATCCCGAATCACAAATCACTGATTCTCCACCAGAATTTTTATTATTCACCCGATGGCAAAATGGACGGAATAAAACACTACATCCCCGGCATCACAACGCCCATTTACATTATTCCGAATGGTATCGATACTGGGAAATATTACCGTGATACCGGGATCGTAAAGGATCCAAAGCATGTTCTTACCGTGGGCACCATGAGCAGCACTGCCGACTTCCTGAACAAAGGGTTTGACCTTTTCACCGAAATGGCCCGGCGGAACCCCGATCTGCAGTTCACCCTGATCGGAATTAAAAAGCAGTTCATGCCATGGATTGAAGAAAACTACCATATCCTTACTGTTCCAAACCTGGAACTCATCTTCTCTTTTTGTCCGGGGGAGATACTTTTCCTCAACTACAACCGGGCAGGGGTGTTCGTTCAGGCATCGATCACTGAAGGAATGCCCAATACGCTGGGCGAAGCGATGCTGTGTGAATGCATCCCTGTTGGCTCCAATGTGAATGGCATCCCTGATGCAATCGGCAACAGCGGGATCATTGTGATGCACAGGAGGGTAGAGGAGCTGGAACAAGCCGTCAGGCAGGCGATTTCCCTTCAAACCGGAGCCGCAGCACGACAACATGTGCTTGACAACTATACCTTTGCATTGAGGGAAGCACGGATTCTCCGTTTGATGGAGAACATCCTCTGATCCGGGTATCCTGTGCCGGCAGCCAAGAGAAATAATAAACTATATTTGCAACGGGCAACTAACAAAGCCAGCGATAATCAATATATTGGTCAATGAAGATTTGCTTTATCTGTCCTGAATACCCCGAAGGCCCCCATGGCGGGATCGGGTCGATGGTCAGGATCCTCAGCCGGGAACTGGTAAAGAAAGGCAACGAGGTCAGGGTGGTCGGGATCTATCCGGTATCATATCCCGCCCCCGATTACGAAGAAGACCAGGGGGTGAAAGTCTGGCGCCTGAGAACCCGGAAAGGAAAATTCGGCTGGGTGATCCCATATATGAAGCAGTACCGGATGATAAAGGATTGGGTGTTCAATGGAGATGCAGAGATCGTTGAAGCGCCCGACAGCCGCGGCTGGTTTGCCTTCTGGCCCGGATTGCCTGTTCCATTGGTGCTCCGGGCCAATGGAGCAAATACCTATTTTGCCAGGGTGCTCGGAACTTCTGTAAACCGGCTCACCCGGATTTTAGAGACCAGGTCGTACAGACGCGCCAACGCCTTCATTTCCGTTTCTGAATTTACCTCCGGGCTGACCCGGGAAGTTTTCGGGCTCAGCAAACCATTTGAGGTGATATACAATGGGATTGAAATACCGGATATCCGTTCCGGTTGCCCGCGGGAAAAAAATAAAGTAGTCTTTTCGGGAAGCCTGAACCGTAAAAAAGGAATATTTCAACTGGTCGAAGGATTCCGGTTGCTGCTTGGCAAACATCCTGGTCTGATCATGGAAATATATGGAAAAGATTCTGTTGACCCGGAATTTGGGTCCGTAAGAGCGTACCTGGAAAACAGCATAGAAAAGGAATACCGAAATTCAATCCGTTTTAAAGGGCATGTTTCCAGGACGGAATTATTTTCCGTATACGAAACCGCAACGGTTGCGGTTTTTCCCTCCTTTGCCGAGGCCTTTGCCTTCGCACCAATGGAGGCGATGGCCTGTGAATGCCCGACAATTTACACAAAGCTGGGAAGCGGGCCCGAGGCCATCGACCATGGCAAAGATGGCTTGCTGATCGATCCGGACAAACCTGCGGAAATCGCTTCAGCAATCAAAACGCTCATTGAAGATCCCACCCTGGCAGCCGCTATGGGAATGAACGGCAGAGCAAAGATCCGCCGGTCGTTCTCGCAGGAAATCATGGTCGAACGGTCATATGAATTCTATAAAAATACAATCAGAAAGTTCAAGAATGAAAAGTAATCCCGAACCAGACAATAATAATTTCACGGAGTTGCAAGACTGGATGATTCATTGGAAGAATTTCAAACCTTTCGTAGTCGGAGAGTCGAAACTGGAAGACCTGTTGCTGGATTTTCCGGAGAAAGCATCGTTCATTGAAATCGGGGGGTTCCCTGGCCTGTATTCGATCTTTTTCAGGAAAAAGTTCAACTATGATGTTCATCTGCTTGATTATGTGATCATTCCGGAGATCATCCACGGGATGGAGCAAACCAACCAGTTGCCCGAAGGGTCCATCCATGTGCTGAAAGAGGACTTTTTTACCTATGTGCCGGAGCGCCGTTTTGATGTGGTTTTTTCGTATGGTTTTATCGAGCATTTTGTAGACATCCCCGGTGTGATCAGTCGGCATGTGGATTTGCTGAATGAAAACGGGAGGTTGCTCATTGTTTTGCCCAACTTGAACGGCATGAGCGGCGCTTTTTTTAAACTTACGGATCCCGGGATGTTCAGTAAACACAACCTTAAATCAATGAACCTTGGTTTACTGGATGGCATCTGCAGGGACCTTGGACTAATGGAGATCGATGTAAGGTATTATGGCAAACCACATCTCTGGATCAATTCATCATCGCCGGTTGATTCACGTTTCATGCGGTTTTGCATTAAATACCTGAATGGCGTGCTTCAAAGGATCCCGTTGACCAGCAGGTTTTTCTCCCCGCTGATCGTGGTTAAAGCAAGAAAATAAAAAGGTATGATTTCAAGAAAATTCTTGTCTTCGTCAATTATTTACTCCGGGATCGGCTCGCTTCCGCTGGCATCTTCATTTATCCTTCTGCCGTTTTATACAAACTACCTTTCCACATCCGATTACGGATTGCTTGCACTTTACCTGTCGATTTCTCTCCTGGTCCAGATCCTGGTGAATTTTGCGCTGGATACGACCATCGGGATCCATTACTTTGAGTTCAGGGACGACCAGGCGAAACTCCGGAGTTTCATCGGGACCATTGCCGGGCTGTTGTTGGTGGTGGGGCTTCTTTTTGCTTTGCTTTCTGCAGGGATCGGGAACATTTTTTTTTCAAAGATCTTTCCAAATAACGACCTGAAATTTTATCCGTATGGGTTCCTGGCGGTTCTTACAGGGATCTTCAACAGCTATTTTAAAACATATATCAACCTGCTCATCAACCAGGAAAGGCCTGCCCGGTATTTCTGGATGAACATCACCATCTTTGCCCTGACGATCATCCTGACACTGGCCGGACTCTATTTTTACCCGCACTCACTGATCGGACCGCTTGGGGCAAGGTTCGTTGCCGGCCTGCTGATCTTCGTTGCCACCATATTTTTCTTTAAAACGGAGTTTGACATCTCCATCAAGGTGTCATTTTTAAAAGGGCTTTTCGTCTTTTGTTTACCTGTTTTTCTCTATTTCATCATTGCATGGATATTATCATTTGCCGACCGGTTCATCATTAAAGCGTACATGGAGGCAAGCGATGTCGGGATCTATGATTTCATTGTAAAATGCACCCTCATCATCGATTTCGTCCTGAACGGTCTTTCCAGTGCAATTACTCCGAAAGTATACAAGATTCTGAAGGAGATGAAGCTAAACGAAAGCACCGTAGAAATGAACAGGTATTTCAATGGTTTCACAATCGTTACCCTTTTCATGGTTCCGCTGCTTGTTTTAATCATCCCGGTGGTCATTCCGCTTATCGTGACGAGAAAGGATTACTATGCGGGCTTTCCATTTGTAGGGATACTCTGTCTTGGGTTTCTTGCACGCGCATTGCACCTGATGTACCTCATTCCGATTTACTATTTTAAGAAGACCGCCCGGCTGCCGGTTATTTTGTTTTTATCTGCAACGTTGCAGATAGGTTTTACCATCATGGGGATCAAGGAGTTTGGATTGATGGGAGCCGTGTGGGCCAACTTTCTTTCACGCCCGATCCAGGTCCTTTTCCTCTTTTTATTTTCAAGGAATATTTTTCAATTCCGTTTCAATAAATCAAAGTTGATCTACCTTCCTCTTTTTTATATTATTCTCAACCTTTTCTGCTATTTTATCTTCCGTAACGAACACCTGGTCTTTGTAAGCCTGTGCCAGCTAATTATTGTATATGCTGCGGTGGTGGTTGTGTTCAGGAAAGAGATTCCAGTCTTCGTGGGGGAAGTCAAACGGTCAAGCTACTTTTCTTAGATTCCATCCTTGCCCGGAGGATGCTGGCATTGAGCTCAAATCCGATGATCAGGCTGATGGCATTGATGTAAATCCAAACCAGGACGATCATGAGCGTACCCAGTGAGCCATAGAGCGCGTTGTAGCTTGAGAACCGGTCAACATAGAAATTAAATCCCAGGGTCGTGATGATGATCAGGATGGTTGCAAGCAATGATCCTGCAGAAAAAAAGCGAAAATTCTTGCTCCTGGCCGGGGCGAGGTAATAAATAAATGAAATTGCCATCAGGACCAGCCCCACGATGATCAGCCATCGCAGCAACTCCAGGAAAAATAGCACAACTGAACTGTTTTCTATGATCTCAGGAAGGATCCATTTAATCAGGGCCGATCCGGAAGTCATCAGTGCGATGGCAATGATCAGCAAGAAGCTGTTGATGAGAACGATGGCTATTGAAATGAGGTATTGTTTGAATTTCGTACGGCTTTCATGGTCGTGGTAAGTATTGTTGAATGCTTCGATCAGGCTGTTCACCCCGTTGGTTGAGAAGTAGAGTGTCAATATCAGGTTGAGTATTAACAAACTGCTGCGCGGCCGGGTCACAATGTCAATGATGGTTTCTTTCACCGATTCGTAGGCCATCCGGGGCATAAAATCCTGGATAATCCCCAGGAGCTGCTGCTGGAAATTATCAATGGGAATAAAGGGGATGATGTTGAAAAGGAATATCAAAAAAGGAAAGATCGCCAGGAAAACCGAATAGGAGATGGCCGCTGCACGCGAAGTGATGTATCCCTGCTGCAGCCCCCGGATAAAAAATACCGCAACGCCATATACGGGGATCCCGTCGAAACCGGGCAGAACGATTCGTTCGGAAGTCCTGAGGGCCCAGCCAACGACAGGAAGGGTTAAAAACCAGTCGGTCAATCTTTTTTGCAAAGGCATTGTTAAAAATCAGTTGTATTCGGTTTTTCTGCTTTCAGGCTCATATCAAGGCTTTTGATGTGATGGGTCAGCGCTCCCATCGAAATATAATCCACTCCCGTTTCGGCATAAGCGCGCAGGGTTTCTTCCGTAATTCCGCCACTGGCTTCGGTTTCGAAACGCCCATCGATCATGCGGACCGCTTCATGCATGTCGTTGACCGTGAAATTATCCAGCATGATCCGGTCTATTTTACCATGATCCAAAACCTGGTGCAATTCGCTGAAATTGCGAACCTCTATTTCGATTTTGAGCTTTTTCCCGGTACGGTTGAAATATGCTTCAACTGAATTGATCGCCTGCACGATCCCACCGGCATAATCCACATGGTTGTCTTTGATCAGCACCATGTCATAGAGCCCCATCCGGTGGTTTTGCCCGCCGCCCGTCCTGACGGCATATTTTTCAAGTTCGCGCAAAAGCGGTGTTGTTTTGCGTGTATCCAGGATCTTTGTTTTCAGCCCTTCGAGTTGTTTTACTGCCTGGTGGGTGGCTGTGGCGATCCCGCTGAGACGCTGCATGAAATTCAGCACCACCCTTTCCGATCGGAGGATGGAGGCCCTGTTGCCGGTTACTTCAAAAACCACATCACCGGGTTTAATGGAGGCACCATCGCGGATAGATATGGCAACAAGAATGGCAGGATCGACTACCTGGAAAATTTGCTTTGCCAGGTCCACCCCGCATAAAATCCCATGGTCTTTTACCAGTAATTTAGCTTTACCTGCGATACCGGCTGGTATGGTAGCCAGTGATGTATGGTCGCCGTCGCCAATATCTTCGGCAAGGGCGGAAATTATAATTTCGTCAATAGTCATTTGGGGAGATCATGGGGTGACAGGGTAACAGGGTAACAGGGTGACAGGGTGACAGGGTAACAGGGTAACAGGGTGACA
>CAIVAT010000087.1 GCA_903903985.1 uncultured Bacteroidales bacterium
TGGGATATTTACTGATGATTATGTTCTGATAAAACAGTTTAATTAACTGTACCTTTGCCGGATGACAAGTCCGATTAAGAATCAAACGAATATACTTGAAAAGTTGAGCATTGAGAAACTCAATACCATGCAGGAAGAGGCTCAGGAGGTCATACTCTCCAGTCCTGAGATTGTATTGCTATCACCAACTGGAACCGGCAAAACACTGGCATTCCTTCTGCCTCTCATTTCAGAGCTGGATATCAACTGCCCTGAAGTTCAGTTACTGATAATTGTTCCTTCAAGGGAACTGGCCATTCAGATTGAGCAGGTGATCCGTGAAATGGGGACAGGCTATAAAACCAACGCAGTATATGGCGGAAGGGCCGGTTCAAAGGATAAGACTGAAATCAAACATCGTCCGGCCATATTGATTGGAACGCCAGGCAGAATTGCTGATCATTTGCGAAGAGAAAACTTTTCGTCGGAGTTTATCAACACTCTTGTGCTTGATGAATTTGACAAGTCACTGGAGATTGGATTTGAAACCGAAATGAAGGAAATACTGGCCTTATTGCCAAAGGTTCAGAAGAAGATACTCACTTCGGCCACTCAGGAAGTTGAAATTCCGAAGTTTGTAGGACTGAAGAATCCGGTGGTCATCGATTACCTTGATAAGGGGACTTCGCAACTTAAAATCAAAACCATACTATCCGCCTCACCCGACAAGCTGGACACGCTTGCTGAATTGCTCTGTCATCTGGGTAATCATCCGGGTATTATCTTTTGCAATTTCAAGGATACCATTCAGGATGTGAGTGATTTCCTGAATAGCAAATACATCGGGCATGGCTGTTTTTATGGAGGAATGGAACAAAAGGACAGGGAACGGGCGTTAATCAAATTCCGCAATGGTACTCATCAGTTGATTGTGGCCACCGACCTTGCTGCCCGGGGGATCGATATTCCGGAGATTAAATTCATCATTCATTTCCAGCTTCCGCAAAGGGCACATGAATTCACTCACCGCAACGGACGCACAGCCCGGATGTTCAATGATGGTACAGCCTATGTGATCAAGGGAAAGTATGAGAATCTTCCCGATTATGTAGAGGGTGCTGAAGTTGAAGAAATGCAGAAAGCACCGGTACCATCGGCTTCAGGCTGGAAAACACTGTACATATCCGGTGGAAGAAAGGATAAGATCTCGAAGGGGGATATTGCAGGCTTTTTCATGAAGCAAGGCAATCTCAGCAACGATCAGATCGGCATCATTGAGATCAAGACCGATTGTGCTTTTGTGGCCGTAAAGGCTTCAGAAGTAAATTCACTGATCCAACTGGTTGATAACAGCAGACTAAAGAATAAGAAGGTGAGGGTGACGGTAATTTAAAGCTTATATGTTTCTAAAGCATTTATTTCTTTGTATAAGAAATAAGTCTGATATCGGAATCTTTTGTTACTGTTTTTAATATTCTGTGATTTTGAAATTCCAATTTTGATCTATTAGATATTACCCGATTTTAATGTGATCCTTTATTATTTGTCAGTTGATTAAAATAAACTGCAAGTTTATCAAGGACATTGGCATCCACTTCAATTTGTTCCTGAACTTCTTTCCAGTTTCTTTGCTCAATAGCTTCACGAATGCCGGGCATAGTTTTTACCCCATAACCAGTGTAAGCTCCGGGCGCATACAAAGTATGTTTATACCA
>CAIVAT010000088.1 GCA_903903985.1 uncultured Bacteroidales bacterium
AATGGACAATGGACAATGGACAATGGACAATGGACAATGGACAATGGACAATGGACAATGGACAATGGACAATGGACAATGGACAATGAACAATGGACAATGGACAATGGACAATGAATGAGGCATGGAGAATAACGAATAAATTATTTGATTGATTTTGAAGATATTAATTACATTTATAACCGGAAGCAGGAATGAACCAAAAAATTAAAATATTACTGGTAGAAGATGATCCCAACTTCGGATCCATCATGAAATCCTATCTGGAACTGAATGATTTTGAGGTTCTCCTGAAAGCCGACGGGAAATTAGGGTTGACAGCATTTAAATCGGAGTCATTCGATATTTGCATCCTGGATGTAATGATGCCTGAAATGGATGGATTTACACTTGCCAAGGAGATAAAGAAAATTAACAGTAACACCCCGTTTATTTTTCTTACTGCAAAATCACTGAAAGCTGATATGCTTGAAGGTTTTAAAACAGGGGCGGATGATTACATCACCAAACCATTTGATACGGAGGTCCTTCTTTTCAAATTGCACGCTATTTTAAAACGAAACATACAGCGAGCTGAAAATTCAGAAGATGTAAATGAAATGAAAGTTGGAAAACTGTTATTTAACTACAACCTCCGCACCCTCTCCTATGCCAGTATCACCCAGCAACTCTCACCCAAAGAGGCCCATCTCCTGAAAATGTTATGTACTGCCAAAGACGGAGTATTGTTGCGCAAGGATGCCCTTGAAAAGATTTGGGGAAATGATAATTATTTCAATGGCCGCAGCATGGATGTCTTTATCGCGCGGCTTCGTAAATGCCTCAAAGCAGACCCTTCGATTGAAATTGCCAACATCCATGGGAATGGGTTCAGGATCATTTTCGGATAAACAAATCCTCAGCTTTCTTCATCTGGTTTGCTACTCATTCCATCCCGAAAAAATATTGATTACAGTAACCCTGCATTTTTCAGTATCTCACTAAGTTTGGGCTGGGTTTTAGCAAAATCCACCAGTACAGAAACGATCCGCTGATCCTCTTTCCTCAATGGAGCCAATGAAAGTTTGCGGTCCCAGAAATCAAATCCGAAGATACTTACCATCATTGTGGTGAAAATACCGATAATTGCCCATAAGAAATTGAAGAGCTGGTCAAACCGGCTGACCATTTCTGAATGCAGACCATCAATTTTTGTATTCATTTCGTTTCGAAGTCCATCTAACTTGTTGTCGATTTTGCCATTAATCGCTTCCACCTTTTGCTCTGTACGGATTATCCGATCACGGTCATCCAGTGCAAATGGAATCTCCTTTGTTTGTGCCCTGGATAGAAAAGGCAATAGCATTATTAATATTACGATAATTTTCTGGAAATTTTTCATTTTCTTTCTCTGCCAACTCATTCTACATAAATGAAAATAAACACAGAATTCTGCAAACAACAAATCTGGTTCTACCCTCCGTCACATCTTAAATATAAACATATTAAAGATGTCAATTCCAATTCCAAATGTGAATTTATTAACACTGTGAAATAAATCACATAAAATGCTTGCACAGGATCGTGAGAGATGGTACCTTTGCAACCGGATTCAGGATATGAATTTTTAACCAATCAAGGAGAACCTGAATTCATAACACACTACAATACCTCCAATTATGGAAAAAATAAAATCACTGGCCGAATTAAATAAAATCAGGGAAAACTCTCTTGCTGTCATTGATCCAGACGGCAAGACCACTGGATCTGATGCACGTATCCGGGTGAAGATTGCCATGGCCACCTGCGGTATTGCCTCCGGGGCAAGAGAGGTAATGGAAGTTTTCATCGAAGAGTTCGCCAAACGCAATATTGATGCGGTTGTTACCCAGACAGGCTGCATGGGATATTGTTATGCCGAACCCACCGTTGAGATCACAATGCCCGGGAATGAACCCATTACCTTCGGCTTTGTTGATGTGAAAAAAGCCAGTAAGATCATTGACAAATACGTGCTCAATAACGAATTGGTTGACGGGATCATCCCGGTAAACTATGAAACGATCGAAAACAAATAAAACCCGGAAAAAGTCAGATGGCAAAAATTAAATATCATATTCTTGTTTGCGGCGGGACGAGTTGTCACACTTCAAAAAGTGAAGATATCCTGAAAAATTTTCAGGATTTAATTAAAGCGAAAGGACTTGACGCTGAGGTTCAGGTGATCAGGACAGGTTGTTTCGGATTTTGTGAAAAGGGACCGATCATAAAAATGATGCCCGACAACACTTTTTATACACAGGTGAAACCGGAAGATTGTGCCGAGATTCTGGAAGAACATATTATCAAAGGGAAAAAGGTCGACCGTTTGTTGTACAAAAAACCTGATGCTGCTGAATTTAAAAGCGATTCAAAGCAAATGGGTCTTCGCAGGAAACAAATCAGGATCGCCCTGCGGAACTGTGGGTTCATCAACCCGGAAAACATTGATGAATATATTGCCCGGGATGGTTACCAGGCCCTTGGCAAAGTCCTGACGGAATTGACCCCGGAGGCGACCATCGAAATCCTGAAGAAATCAGGGCTTCGCGGGCGAGGAGGCGGTGGCTTCCCGACCGGATTGAAATGGGAGATCACACGGGCCGTCAAGGCTGATCAGAAATATGTGGTTTGCAATGCCGACGAAGGCGACCCCGGAGCATTTATGGACCGGTCGGTTCTCGAGGGCGACCCGCATACCGTGCTTGAAGCAATGGCCATCAATGGGTATTGTACAGGTGCAGACAAAGGCGTTATTTACATCCGGGCTGAATATCCATTGGCTGTTGAGCGTCTGAAAATTGCCATGAAACAGGCCAGGGAATATGGATTGCTTGGAACCGATATTCTTGGCACCGGGTTCAGTTTCGATATTGAAATCCGGTATGGTGCCGGTGCATTTGTTTGCGGAGAGGAGACTGCGCTTATCCATTCAATGGAAGGACTTCGCGGTGAACCTACCGTGAAACCACCATTTCCTTCCGAATCAGGATTTCTTGGCAAGCCGACCAATGTGAACAACGTGGAAACCTATGCCAACATCCCGGCCATAATCTTAAAAGGATCAGACTGGTATGCAAGTATCGGTACTGAAAAATCGAAAGGAACAAAAGTCTTTGCACTGGCAGGTAAAATCAACAACGTGGGACTCATCGAAGTTCCCATGGGCATTACCCTTCGCGAGATTATCTTTGAGATAGGTGGCGGAATTAAAAACGATCGGAAATTCAAGGCAGTGCAGACAGGTGGGCCTTCCGGGGGGATGCTTACGGAAAAAGACCTGGATACCCCGATCGATTATGACAACCTGATCGCTGCCGGTTCGATGATGGGCTCAGGCGGTATGATCGTGATGGACGAAGATGACTGCATGGTGGCCATGGCGAAATTTTATCTTGAGTTTACCGTTGAAGAATCCTGTGGAAAATGTTCTCCATGCAGGATCGGCAACAAGAGGTTGTTTGAAATGCTTGAAAAAGTTACCCAGGGCCAGGCTGTCATGGATGATCTCGATAAATTGCGTAACCTGAGCCATGTCATAAAAGACACGTCATTGTGCGGGCTGGGACAGACCTCGCCGAATCCGGTTCTCTCCTCCATGGATAATTTCTACCATGAATACCTGGAACATGTTGGCGATAAAAAATGCAGGGCGGGAAGTTGCAAGTCGCTGATGCAATACATCATCAATGCCGAAAACTGCATCGGATGCACACTTTGTGCCAGAAATTGCCCGGTAGACGCCATCGCAGGCGAACGCAAACAGGCCCATGTGATTGACCAGGATAAATGTATCAAATGCGGTGCATGCATGGAGAAATGCAAATTCAATGCGATTTTTATTAAATAACCAGGAGGAATACATGGAAATGGTAAAACTGACCATCGACGGAAAAATGGTTGAGGTCGAAAAAGATACAACGATTTTAAAAGCTGCCAAGACAATTGGCATTGACATACCTACCCTTTGCTACTTTCAACTCAAAGACATGAACATTGAAAACCGTCCGGGCGGATGCCGCATTTGCGTGGTTGAAGTCGTCGGCCGGCGAAATCTCGCTCCTGCATGCTCTACCAATGTTTCAAAGGATATGGTCGTTAACACACATTCAATCAGGGTATTGAACGCACGCCGTACTGTTCTGGAGTTAATACTATCCGATCATCCTGCCGAATGTCTCACCTGTGCCAAATCGGGCTATTGTGAGCTCCAGACCATGGCACAGCAACTTGGCGTACGCGAATTACCTTTTCAGGGTGAGCAGTCGACTTACCGCAAGGACACCTCGCCTGCCATCATACGGGATGTTGACAAATGCATCATGTGCAGGCGGTGCGAAATGATGTGCAATGATGTACAAACAGTAGGTGCGCTTTCTGCAGTCAACAGAGGGTTTATGGCAGTGGTAGCTCCTGCGTTCGAAATGAATCTCGAGAAATCTCCCTGTACGTATTGCGGACAATGTGTATCCGTTTGTCCTACCGGTGCCCTGACCGAAGTCGACCACTCGCGCAACGTGATCAATGCACTCGCGGATCCTGCAAAAACAGTTGTTGTTCAAACAGCACCTGCGGTCCGCGCTGCCCTAGGCGAAGAATTTGGCCTTGCGCCAGGCACTCTAGTAACGGGGAAGATGGTCGCAGCACTCAGACGACTAGGTTTCAACTACGTGTTCGACACCGATTTTGCTGCCGACCTGACGATCATGGAAGAAGGAAGCGAATTACTCGACCGTCTTACCCGTTACCTCAAGGGTGACAAAACAGTGAAACTGCCTATCCTCACCTCCTGTTGTCCCGGATGGGTGAATTTTTTCGAACACAACTTTCCTGACCTGATGGACGTTCCATCTACCGCGAAATCTCCTCAGCAGATGTTCGGCCCGATTGCAAAGGAATATTTTGGGAAAAAACTTGGAATCGACCGCAAAAATATGATCGTGGTTTCGATCATGCCCTGCCTTGCAAAAAAATATGAATGCCAGCGTGATGAGTTTAAAGTAGACGGAGACCCGGATGTAAATTACTCTTTGTCAACCCGGGAACTTGCACATCTGATCAAATTTGCCAATATTGATTTCAACAGCCTGCCTGATGAGGATTTTGACAACCCGCTCGGTGAATCCACGGGTGCTGGAGTAATTTTCGCAAATACGGGTGGCGTTATCGAAGCTGCCTGCCGCACTGCTTACGAACTTTATACCGGCAAAAAACTTGAAAAGGTTGAATTCAATGAACTGCGCGGCCTTGAGAATATCCGTCATGCGACCCTTGATTTCAATGGTCTGCCTATCAATATCGGCATTGCCCACGGACTCGGCAATGCACGCAAATTGCTCGAGGATGTTCAGGCCGGAAAAAGCCTGTTCCATGCCATCGAGATCATGGCCTGTCCTGGCGGTTGTATCGGAGGCGGAGGCCAGCCTTTTCATCATGGCGATTCAGAGATCATTAAGCAACGCGCTGCCGCGATTTACCGCGAGGATGTTGGCAAACCCATTCGTAAATCGCATGAAAATCCGTTTATTATAGAACTTTATAAAGAATTTTTAGGAAAACCACTGGGTGAAAAGTCACACCAATTGCTGCATACTCATTATTTTGACAAGAGTGCAGGGACCTTTGTGGATGAATAGGGCAAGGCTTTACGATTTTCGATTGATAAGAATAGGATAACCAATAGCATTTTTGCATTTTAATTTTCGATTATGGCAAAGATTAAATTATCAGAAAAAAAAATAGAAGAACTGAAAGTGGTTTGCAAGTCTTTCAACAATGACAAGGGCGAACTCATCAACGTTCTGCACAGTGCGCAGAGTATTTTCGGTTATCTTCCGGCTGAATTACAGGAAGTAATCGCTAAGGAGTTAAATGTTTCGGTTGCGCATGTTTATGGCGTAGTGACCTTTTACTCTTTTTTTACCATGATTCCCAAAGGAGAGCATCCGATTTCAATCTGTCTTGGTACTGCCTGTTATGTACGTGGTGCAGAGAAGGTACTGGAGGAGTTTAAGCGTGTTTTGAAGATCCAGGTCGGAGAAACCACTGCTGACGGTAAATTTTCACTAAGTTGTTTACGATGTGTCGGAGCCTGTGGTCTTGCACCGGTTGTGCTTGTCGGTGAAAAAGTTTACGGGCGCGTTTCACCCGACGGCGTTAAAGACATTGTAGCTGAGTATAATAATTAGGTTTTTTGGTTCATACATGATTGACGAAGCCTGCCGGTTGTAAATCCGGCAGGCTTTTTACTTTATAGGAGAATGGATAACAAGGCGAAATGGTCAAATGAAACTTTAGAAAAACTTCATTGTCACCTCCTTTAAAAATTTCTCTTCAAGTGTGCGGGTAATGCGATGGACCACGGTTCTTCTGAGTTCAAGTTCAACCGGCATGGTGGGATCCTGGTGAGCGGTGTTGATATTCGTTCCGACGAGGAAATGAATCTCATCGCTGTCAAGGAGATAGCGAACAATCTCATCGGCAGGACCTTTACCCAGGTGGTAGTTGTTGTTATACTTTTTCAGCAATTCACTCACCTTGCTGAGGGTAAGGATCCCTTCGGTGATCAGGTCAACGCCTTTCATATGCGATACGGGCGGAAGTTCAGGGTCCAGCATTTCCGGGCTGTCGGTAATCACCTCTCCCCATTCACGTGCAACCATGTCGCCGGTGGTTGCTCCGCATATAATTTTAGTCCCCTGAAACTGTTTCAGAAGCCCTGTAAACATTTCATCCTTTCCCGGATCCTGCGGCGGGCCTGAGAAAATCATCAATTTTCTCGGTTCGCGAAAATAGATAACTCCGCAACTGATGTCATCAAGCGGATGAAAATTATCATTCTGGTTGGCTTTGTTGATTACCTTGGTGCTCAACTTAACGGCCGAAATATTACCCTCCTCACGGATGGCTTCTTCCACGAATTTTTGAAGGTTTTCCAGCCCCCAGCCCAGTTGGTATTTATCGCTCCCAAGCCCTGATTGGGTAACCCCGTCGGAGCAAAAAACGATCCGGTCCTCTTTTTGTGGCCGGAATGTCGTCGTCAGTACCTCCCGGCCTGCGTTCTTTTCACCATCTAAAACCACACAATTCCAGTCAGGCTCATGTAACCTGGATCCATTGAAAACCAATGTTCTGGGATTTTCATATTCCAGGATATGAACCTCTCCTTCCACATCTATTTCGGCGATTGTAAAAGTGGAATAGTTCATGTGTTTCACACTGTCGACGGGCAAAGTCTTCATAATGATTTCCGTGCTTTTCTGAACGCTCTTATGTTCCTGTGTGAAATTCACTGCCAGTGTAGCCGTAAGTGTAGCCAGCATATTGGCTTTGATCCCATGCCCCATCCCATCGGAAAGGACCACGATAATCCGCCCCTCCTCCTTGATTCGCCTTGATATAAAAACATCCCCGCAAACCCGAGCTTCGCCATGGCATTTTTGCTGACAGGTAACTTCGATGAAGAATTTTTCGTTCATGAAAACGGGTGAATCGGTAATTATTTTTTTCCCGGGTTTTTATATGAGTCAATGACCGAATTCAGCATGAGTTCGGTTTTTGAAGCTCCCTCCCCAAGCAGGTAGGCGATTTTTTGAACCATATCAAAATTTTCATCGATCACTTCGGTAAGCCGGGTGATGATTTGCTCTTTTCGGACCTCAGGAAGGTAAATGTCGCGCAGGATGCCCCCGATATATTTATGGCTGCGGATCGGGAAAATTGAAACTCCGAGTTTGATGTCCCCAAACTGAACGTCCTTGTTTTCAATGGGTTCATCAGCGGAAAGAACATATGAAAACAATTTATAGAAATGAACCGGCAGTAGTGATTTCAGGTCAGCGCCTACCAATCCGGGAATTACTTCATCGATCAATGCCGCTTCTTCACCGACAATGCGGATGAATGCTTTGTTGCTCTGGTAAATTTTCAAATTTTCATCCACAATCACTACGCCTGACAATAAATTCTGCAGCATGGTGGTAATTATTTTCGCAGACTCCTTTTGTGCTTCGTGTTCATGCTTGGCTTTTTCTTCCGATTCTTTCAAAGCTGCTTTTGTTGTTGCCAGGTTTTCGTTGGTTGTGCGCAGGGTTTGAATGTATTCCTGCCGGTTTTGCCCGCTAAACACCTGGCACATTTCCGTAGTAGCCAATCCCTGTGATATGGCAATGGCCAGGTCACGACAGTTCTGGTATCCACACGACTCACATCCGACATCATTATTCAGATGACCTTCCCTGTTGATCATTTTCAGCACCTCTTCAATCTTTTCATCGTCGGGAACAGGGAGCCGTTGATCATCGGGAACAAATTGCCTTGAAAGATCAATATTTGCGAAGGAGGCGATTTCATTTTGCCATGTTTCCTTGTCAAACGCTGCAAGGCGCTTGGTCACATAATCCGTAACCAACGACATCCTTAAAAATTTCTCGCCCCCGGGCGAAGTCCCGGGTCCCATCAGGCACCCTTCATCGTAAAAGATATTGAAATTCTTTTTGATCAGTTCAATACGAGAATCGAATTCCTTCACGGCATGAACCATGTTATTCCGTCCTTCGGTGGTAATGACGGTACCCGTCAATAAGTTTTCACTGATCTCGGCAGCCTGAAGGAAACCATTGCTGATGGGATAAAGGGATCCTTTATATCCAAGTGGCGGGTCAAATTCGGAAAATTCCAACTGACTTTCACGGATATAATAATCCTGGAACAGTTGGCGTAATTCAACGAAAGTCAGCACCGAATCAATTTTTGCATCACTGTCAAATTTCAGCGCTTCGTCCTTGGTGGAAATACATGGACCGATAAAGATTACTTTAACATTCGGTCCATATTTCTGCCTGATTATTTTTGCGGTTGCAATCATCGGTGAAACGATGGGTGCAAGGTTGTTGATGAGTTCGGGGAAGTATTTTTCAATGTAAGAAACAACAGAGGGGCAATTGGCCGTAATATGATATTTGCCCTTGAAATTTTCGAACAGTTCCTTGTATTTCAAGCCAACCAATTCCACCCCGAAAGCCACCTCACTCACATAGGTGAACCCCAGTTGCCTGATCATTTCGACGAATTTCCGGTAATCGGTTATATCATGAAATTCACCAGAAATGGTCGGGTCACAGATGGCTGCAACTTTTTCACCGGAGGAAAGGATTGCCCTGGTTTCTTCGACAGAACTCCGAAAAGAGATCGCTGCAGGAGAGCAGGCACGGTAGCAACTTCCGCAACCGATGCACCGGGAAGGGATGATCGAAGGCAATTCATTGGCAATGTCAACCCGGATCGCTTTTACCGGGCAAACACGCACACAGGAATAACATTTGATACAAGTTTCGTGTGAAATATGAAACAGGGGTTCTGCGGCCATGATTTGTTTATTAACGTCAAATTTAAGAATATCTGCGGTTAATCGTATCATCTTTGAAAAAAAATCGCCTCATTCAGGCAACTTATTTGTTTGTTTATTATTTAACATTGATAATAATTTCACAATAAATTATTTCCAAATTGGATAATATTTGTTAATTTTGTGAAGCGGAAGGAATGAGAGAGGATATACGATAGTCGATTGACGATTTACAAATGAAAAGTATCAGATGACGAGTGAGGACCTTGAGGTTATTTTTTCAAAATATCCGGCGAATAAAAAAGACGGATTGCTCCCAATCATGCAGGAGATCCAGGAAACCCATGGCTATTTGACCACTGATCTGCTTGCGGCTGTTGGCAAATACCTGAATATCCCTGCCAACAAGGTATATGGAGTTGCAACATTTTATGACCAGTTCCGGTTTCACCCCCGGGGCCTTTTCCACATCCGGATATGCAGGGGAACTGCGTGTCATTTGTTTGGAGCGTCTACCTACCTCAATGAATTTGAGAACCAGTTGAAAGTGAAGGCAGGCGGTACTAGCAAAGACCGAAAATTCAGTCTTGAAATTTCCAGCTGCATGGGGGCTTGCGAATCGGCTCCCGTCGTTCATATCAATGACACCTTTTATACAAAAGTAACTGAAACTGAACTAGAAAAAATTATCCGTTCCCTGAAAGAAAAAACAGAATAAGATGGCCACCCTGACCGCTATTGAAACAAAAGACTTCCTTGTTGAAAAAATCCTTAAAAATTATTCAAACAATTTTGACAAGGATACCAGCGAACAGCTTTCTTTACTGAAACGGGATAAGGTGGAACGTCCAGTCCTTTTCATTGGCATGGGTTCATGCGGCCTGATTGCCGGGGCAGAGAAAACGTTGATCGCAGTTGAAAAATACCTTTCAGACCACCATCTGAATGGAGAAATTGTGAAAGTCGGGTGTTTAGGGTTGTGTTCAGCAGAGCCCCTGCTGGATGTTCAATTGCCGGGCAAAGCACGGATAGCTTTTCACCATGCAACGGAAGAAAAAGTTGAAGACCTGCTGAACGCGGTATTTCATCATACTTTGCTTCAGGAAAACATCCTCGGGCAATATAAACAAGGGAAGCAGGAGGAGTGGCCAAACATCCAAAAGATAGAAAAACTTCCATATTTCGCCAGGCAACACAGGATCATTCTTCGGAATTCCGGCTTCACTTCGCCTTACCTTATCGAGGATTATATTGCCCACGGCGGATATAAATCGTTGTACAAAACGGTATTAAATTACACTGCCGACAAGGTTTGTGAAATTGTTGACCAGAGTGAGTTGCGCGGGCGTGGCGGCGGAGGTTACCCAACAGGGAAAAAGTGGCTGGTTACGCTGGGGACCGGCAGTGATAAAAAATACCTGATCTGCAATGCCGATGAAAGTGATCCGGGAGCATTCATGAACCGGGCCATTATTGAAGGGGATCCTCATCGTGTTATTGAAGGCATGGCCATTGCCGCCTATGCCATTGGAGCGAACGATGCTTATTTATACATCCGTTCGGACTATATGCAATCATTGAAAATCCTTGAAAATGCCATCCAACAGGCAAAAGATTACGGGTTGCTCGGCAGCAATATTTTTGGCAGTGGGTTTAACCTGAATATTTTTATCCGTCAGGGAGCTGGTGCATTCGTTTGCGGTGAGGAAACTGCTTTGATTTCCAGTATTGAGGGCCGCAGGGGCATGCCGCAGGCAAAACCGCCCTATCCCGCAGAAAGAGGATTGTTCGGTCACCCGACCATCGTTAATAACATTGAAACATTGGCCAACATACCCACCATCATGGAAAACGGTCCATCATGGTTTAAATCGGTAGGGACTAAAGACAGCAAGGGGACCAAGGTATTCAGCATTGCGGGTAAATCGCTGCATACCGGTTTTATTGAAATTCCCATGGGAATTACGATATCAGAAATAGTCAATACCATTGCAGGAGGGGTGAAAAATGGCAGGAAACTGAAGGCTGTTCAACTTGGAGGGCCATCGGGTGTTTGTATTCCGGTACAAAACATGGAAACCGCCGTAGGATATGAGTCATTGCAGGAAATTGAAGCTTCCATTGGTTCGGGGGGATTAATAATCCTGGATGAGGAGACCTGTATGGTTAATCTATCCAAGTATTTTATGGAATTCCTGCAAAAGGAAAGTTGCGGGAAGTGTATCCCATGCCGCGAAGGTACGCGCCGTATGCTTCAGATCCTTGAAAAGGTAACACACCGGCCCAGGGAGGAAAGCACACATGAAACACTGGAAAGGTTTAAAGGTGTTGTCGAACTTGAAAGCCTGGCAGAAGTGATCCGTGATACCTCCCTGTGCGGATTGGGGCAGAATGCCCCCAACCCGGTATTATCCTCTCTGAAGTGGTTCAGGGACGAGTTCGAGGAACATATTTTTGACCGGAAATGTCAGGCTGGCGTTTGCCACGACCTGAGAACTTTCTTCATCGATGTAGCTGTTTGTAACGGGTGCAACATCTGCCAGAAAAAATGTCCGGAAAGTGCCATCATCGGAGTAATTAAAATGCCGCATTTTATTATCGAATCAGAATGTACCGGATGCGGAATTTGTTTTGACAGCTGCAAATTCAATGCAATTTATTTCAAATAGACTGGAAAATGCAATTTGAAATCGAAATAAACAACCAGACGGTATCAGCCAAGCGGGGTGAAACAATCAAGAATGTACTTGACCGGACCGGGATCCATGTGCCAACCTTATGCTATTTGAATGGATTTTCTCCGACCGGAGGGTGCAGGATGTGCGTGGTGGAAGTTGATGGGATTTCAGAACTTGTGCCATCCTGTTCACATCCGGTTGCCGAGTGGATGAAAATTAAAACCCATTCTCCTCGCGTACTGAAAGCCAGGAAACTACTCGTGGAACTATTACTAGCAGGCCACCCCGACGATTGCCTTTATTGTGAGCGAAGCGGAACCTGTGGTTTGCAGGACCTCGCCGCCGAGATGGGTATACGGGAGCGAAAATATCGCGGGAAAAGACAAAACATTCAGATTGATAATGCATGCCAGTCGATCGTGCGTGATCCCGATAAATGTGTTCTATGCGGCAGATGCATCCGGGTTTGTGACGAAGTAATCGGAGTTTCCGCCATTGATGTGGTTGGCCGGGGCAGCGAAAGCAAGATCGGAACCACCTATAACAAGGGATTGAATACGAAAAGCTGCGTCAAATGCGGTCAATGCATCATGGTCTGCCCAACGGGAGCGCTCTCGGAAAAATCCAGCATCCAGGCTGTTCTCGACGCATTAAATAATCCGGGACTTTTCCCGGTGATCCAGTTCTCTCCTACTGTTCCTGCTTCGATTGGCGAAGAATTCAGTATCAAGGCAAGCAAAGACATTTTAAACCTGCTGCGCGTTGCCCTGAAAAAAATCGGCTTTCGCCAGGTATTTGACGTTGCCATGGCTGCTGACCTGACGATTATGGAAGAGGCTGCAGAATTCATTGACCGGTTCAACAAGCATGAAAAACTTCCGTTACTAACTTCATGCTGCCCTTCCTGGGTTAGATATATTGAAGAGGTAAAACCCCAATTGCTCCCGTATTTATCTACAACCGCCTCCCCCCAGCAGATGATGGGCCGGGTGATCAAGAATTATATCGGCATTTCTGCCGGACAGAAAGCTGAAAACATTTTTGTTGTTTCTGTGATGCCCTGCACGGCAAAAAAATATGAAGCCGATCAGGACAGGATGAAAGACGGGATTTCACGGAACATCGATGCGGTGATCACCACGAGGGAACTTGTTCGAATGATCAGGTTGCTGGGAATTGATTTCAGCAGCCTGGAACCGGAACCAGGCGACACCCAATACAACATGCGCAGTTCATCGGGTAATTTATTTGGCGTTTCTGGTGGTCACCTGGAAGGGTTGCTTCGCACGATACAATACATGATGACCGGACAGGAATTGAATACACTAAAAATAAGCGAATTAAGGGGATTAAAAGGGAAAAAAGAAGCCAGGGTCAAAATCGGGAAAATGAATATAAATGTTGCTGCTGTCAACGGCCTGGCAAATGTGAAAGGATTGATCGATGATATGGAAGCCGGCCGCGAAGATTACAGTATTATTGAGGTCATGGCCTGTCCGGGTGGTTGCATCAATGGGGGTGGCCAGAAACTCAACCCTGAAGAAAAACACCTGAAACTGCGTATGAAATCGTTGTATGATATTGATGAAGAAGAGATGATCAGGGTTGCACATAAAAACCCCATCATCCTTGATCTGTACGAACGATTTCTCGCAAAGCCGGGAAGCGAGCGAAATATTGAATTGCTTCACATTTCAAGGCCAACAAAGGAGGGATCATGAGCAATTCGTTCCACCGGCAACTTGTTTTTACCATCAAGGACCGATGCCGTGTTTGTTTCACATGTGTACGTGAATGTCCTGTAAAAGCTATTAAAATTATTAACGGACAGGCAGAGGTTATCAACGACCGTTGCATCGGATGTGGTAATTGTGTCAGGGTATGCAGCCAGGGAGCGAAAATTCCATTATGCTCCATCGATGCCGTAGAAGTGCTGCTTCAATCAAAAAGCAGGATCGCTGCATGCATTGCACCCAGTTTCCCAGCCGAGTTTGAAGAGATACCAGACTACAAGGTATTGGTTGGCATGATCAGGAAACTTGGATTTGACTTTGTTACTGAAGTATCCTTTGGGGCCGATATCGTGGCACAGGAATACGAAAAGATGATCAAGGAAAGCAGATACGAAGGGGATATCTCGTCCGACTGCCCTGCAATTGTCTATTTTATCCGTCACTATCATCCCGACATGGTGAACTACCTTGCTCCAATTGTCTCTCCGATGGTCGCCATGACCAGGGTCATGAAGAAGAAACACGGAGAGGACCTGAAGGTTGTATTTATCGGCCCCTGTTTTGCAAAAAAAGCGGAAACGACCGAGATCGATGAAGTGCTTACATTCATGGAATTACGCGAAATGTTTAACAGCAGGAACATTCGCCATGAAAACACAGATCCATCCGGCTTTGATCCGCCGCACAGCGGGAAAGGCGCTATTTTCCCGATCAGTCGTGGATTGTATTATACCGCCAATAACCAGGAGTCTATCCCCGAAGAGCGGGTAATTATTGCAGAGGGGCGGGTGAATTACAAAGAGGCTATCAAGGAGTTTGAAGAGGGTTACATCCGGAAAAAACACCTGATGTTGTTATGTTGCGATGGGTGCATCATGGGGCCGGGAACCTCACCAGGCGGAAAACGGTTTTCGCGGAGCAATGCCGTTGGAGAATATGTTGCAGGGAAGCTTCAGAATATTGACAGAAAAGCCTGGGAAAAGGATGTTGCAGAATACAGTAAACTGGATTTATCGCAAAGTTTCACAACCGAAGACCGCAGGCTGGCTCCTCCCGGCAATGAAGAGGTGCTGAATGCCCTGCAATCGATCGGAAAGTTTTCTCCCCAGGATCATTTGAATTGTGGTGCCTGCGGTTATGACACCTGCGTTGATCATGCAAGTGCCATCGTGAATGGGCTGGCTGAAACCGAGATGTGCCTGCCATATGCCATTGAAAAACTCCATGATTCCATCAACAACCTCAATGTTTCCAATGAAAAGCTTGCCCGTGCAAGGGCCGCCCTCAAACAATCTGAAAAACTTGCACACATGGGGCAGCTTTCAGCAGGAATTGCACATGAATTGAATAATCCCCTGGGAGTTATCACTATGTACAGCAATATCCTCATGGATGAAGCGCCGGAAGGAGATGCAGTGCGGGATGACCTGAAACTGATCGTTGAACAGGCAGAACGGTGTAAAAAGATTGTCAGTGGCCTGCTTAATTTTGCCAGGAAAAACCAGGTGAACCTTTCGGAAACCGATGTTGTGAAATTCGTACAGCATAGCCTGAACTCAATCGTTAAGCCCGACAACATCTCCTGTTCCTGTGAATCAAAGATCGCCGATCCGCTGGCTAAACTGGATATTGACCAGATGATGCAGGTCCTTACCAACCTGGAAAAAAACGCCATAGAAGCGATGCCCCGCGGTGGAACGCTGGAGGTTGGTGTTGAAGGTGATGCTGATGAGGTGACATTCATTGTTTCTGATACCGGAACCGGTATAGAAAAGGAAAACATGGATAAGCTTTTTACCCCTTTTTATACAACCAAAGAGATGGGCAAAGGGACGGGATTGGGGCTCGCCCTGATTTATGGAATTGTCAAAATGCACAAGGGCAAAATTCATGTCGACTCCAACACCGATCCTTTACATGGGCAAACGGGGACAACTTTCAGGATTACCGTGCCCCGTGGGAGATAATTGGAGACGATGAAAACAATGAAAGGAATTCAGAAAATGCAGGGATCCTATGGTTATCCACCTTGTCACTCTGTTACCCTGTTACCCTGTTACCCTGTTACCCTGTTACCCTGTTACCCTGTTACTTTGTTACCTTATAACCCCGTGAATTTGAAAACAAAAGAGTTAAAACCATAAAACCAATAATAATGAAACCTGGAAATACAACCA
>CAIVAT010000089.1 GCA_903903985.1 uncultured Bacteroidales bacterium
GCGGCTCATTGGCCTTTTGGACATCTTTTTTCGAAATATATACGGAGTGAGGATCCAGTTCCTTTAATGTTTCCACGATCGCTTTTTCGACCAGTTTGCCTTCATTGATGGTATCAACATATGCGAAATTGATCATTTGCATGAGCGCATCATATTTTTTAATACCTCCATTTGGATCCTGGCGCGAATTTTGTGCCTCTGAGAAATTTACCAACAGCAAGACAAGCAGTAACAGCATACTGCTTTTGAATATATTTAAAACTAAAGAGTTATTCATTGTTGAAAGCTTAATTAACATTTGTTTTGAGGCATCAAAGGTACTTTTATTTTGTCTAAACAGTACCCTCATGCCTTAAATTTAACTAATTTTATCGGGAAATATTATACTGTGGCAGACGAAGAAAAACTGAGGATTTTACGGAGTATCCGATTCCCCGTATTTTTTGTTATTCTGTTGTGGCTGATCAAAGGCATGGATATCGTTTTTGACCTGGAGCTAAATAATTACGGCCTTTACCCATTGCAGGTCAAAGGCATACCCGGAATTTTCTTTTCACCCTTCCTTCATGCGGACCTGGCGCATCTTTTCGCGAATTCCGTCCCTTTTCTCATCCTTGGTTCTTTTCTTTTTTATTTTTATAAAGAAATTGCCTGGATGATCCTGTTCCTCATATACATCATCACCGGCATCCTGGTATGGGTTTATGCAAGGGGCGGGGCGGCACATATCGGTGCCAGCGGCGTTATTTACGGGCTTGCCTCCTTCCTGTTTTTCAGCGGGATGATCCGCCGCGAAACAGGGCTCCTGGTGATCACCCTGCTGGTGGCCTTTCTTTATGGCGGACTGATCTGGGGCGTCTTCCCCCAGCTTTTCCCGAACCAGCCCATTTCATGGGAATCGCACATGATGGGGCTTTTATCCGGGTTCATCCTTGCAATATACTACCGGAAACAAGGGCCTCAGCGTAAATCGTGGGATTGGGGGGATGAGGATGAGGATGACGACGGTTCATGGGCCGAGCCTCAGATAGATGACCATCTTCCTGAAAATTGAATCGTTTATCCCCTGGATATTCTTCAATTCATCCAGCGATTTAAAAGCCTTGTTCTTCTGCCGGTAGACCATGATGTTTTTTGTGGCCGGAAAAGGGAAATAGGGATGGCGCAGGAGTTCCTTGAAGGTAACATGATTCAGTTCAATAGGGTGAATGGAATCAGGATTTACATGCAGGTTCTTTTCAATTAACCCGTATCGTGCCGTATCCATGCCGAATACCTCCAGTATTTGCCGTTTGTCGCTGAACCCACCCAGTCGTTCCCGATAGGATACGATGCGCCTGGCAAACCCAGGGCCAATGCCCCTCAGCTGCTGCAGATCCAGCGTATCTGCCGAATTTAGTTCAATCATCAGCAACGGTTTGCCTGGTTTTGCTTTGTATGTACCTGAATCATGCAGGAAAATGTGATAGTTATTCCTGTAATTCAGGTATTTGCGCGAATGAACCATGCTGTCGGAATCTGCCGCCTTTTGCCATTCTGCTTCGAATGACCGGATCTCCTTTGAAAATTCAGAAGAATCCGGAACCTTTTGAAGCGATCCTGAAGGGAAAACAGTATTGGCAATGATCACACATAAAAGGATCAGGCTCAACACCAGTATTCCCCGTTGCTCCGTGCGGTTATAGGCCAGGTAGTCTCCTGCCAGCCGTCCGATGCGTTTTTTTATATTTCGCAGGTCCATGATATCTTCCTTTATTTATTTGGAATCCTGGTTAGTACGTTTTTTGTGGTGCCCCATCCCCCCGGCCCCCTTCCGGGAAAACCCTATCCCCCCGGCCCCCTTCCCCACACAGGGAAGGGGGAGTGAATCCCTCCCTTTTTGGGGAGGGATTTAGGGTGGGGTAACAAGAAATTCAGGGTGGGGAACCCGGCGAAAGCAACCGGCTCCCGATTCTGCAATCAAGACACCTCTTTTTGTCACAGTAAAACTGCTTCAGATGGAGCAACGCCTGTGTTTGCATCGCATTTTCAACCGGAAACCCGGCTTTTTCCCAGCAATCGATGATCAGGTTTTGTTCCCCGATGATTTGCTCCAGGACAGAAAGGGCCTCTTCACACCGGGAAGGTTGGCCTTTTTCGAGGCCATGGAAAAAAAGAAATGGAATGACTCCATTAATTATTAAAAGATCAGCACACGAATCTCCCATTATTTTTTCTGCTGAAGCAGCTGGTTTATCGAACACATAATGGCTATTCCAGTAAACTGATGCACTGATTTTAAATAAATTAAAGACTTTCGCGGGAGAACCTTCTTCGAACAGGTGGAAAAACCTTCCCTTTGTCAGGCAAAGAAACCCGGCCAGTTGACTGATCCGGATCGTAGGAAAATTAGGAGGGCGCAACCGCAGGAATTTCCACATGCTCCCGGGAATCGGATCGAGGTTGTATTTTTTCCTGAGGAATAAATATTCCCGGCTCAACTCCCCTGGGTACAGATCCGTGAAATTGTTATCCAGCATTCCTGCCTGTCCGAATAATAACGCCTCCATCTGAAACAGATTATCACAGTGCTTCCTCACTATTTTAAGTGGCACCGACTTTGCCAGGAGTTCGAATGGGAGGCTGTTGATTTTAAAGCCGAAACAAGCCGCCAGGTGCCGGTAAAATGCTTCTTCCCAATCGTCGCCACACCCTCGTAACAACTGCCTGATGTTTATTGATTTATGTTCCAGACGTTCGACGGCAAGTGCTGGAACCCAGATATTAAAACCAAGTTCTTCGGTAAAAGTCAATTGGTTCATGCAAGGTATCTTCTGTTGATTCAGCATCATCTGCTGATACCGGACGAAAATCTCGTCGGAGAACTGGTTTTTAATGACCAGTGTTTGAACAGGTTCGCCATTTTGATGATAAACCGGCCGGTCGGCATCATAAACCACATGCAGGATGGCATGATCATACGCCAGGTCGGCATGATGCCCGTGTTTGTACCAGTCTGACGCACGAACGTGAATCTCCACATTCCCTGCCCAGGTCGTGCAGCCAATGCGTATCCTTGCATTGAAAAAATCAGGACCGCTATCGGTGTTTTGAACACCGGGATGCAGAATGATGAGTTCATCACCGGCTTCCGTTGTGATTTCCCTGTGAAAATACCGGCACCTCCACAAATAACTGATAAATGCTTCATTCATCTCGGAAAACATTAAAGGGTGTTTTTATCGCTTAATCAGGGCTGGGATCAAAAGGTAATACGGTTGTTGAAAAAAATAAAATAAATAATTATCTTTGCATGAAATAATATGGAGACTACCCATGAAGGATGTTGCAAGCCTGGTTTCCGGTATTGAGTATAAGGTAGGGAAACTTATCGAGCGGCAACATGTTCAACATGCGGAAAGTAAAATATATATCGTTGAATTACAAGCATTAAAACAGACAATCCAGGAACAAAAACAAACCATTAAACAACTTGAGGACAAAATCAGAATACTTAAAATAGCTAAAACAATAGAGACAAAAGAAGGAAACGTTGACGCAAAATTGAAAATCAACGAACTTGTGCGGGAAATCGATAAATGTATAGGGCTTTTAAATACTTAGAATACGACTCATAGTCAGGCCAATGAACGAACTTTCCATATCACTGCCCATCGCTGACCGTTCATACCGGTTAGCGGTTGACAAGGAACATGAGGAACTTTTTCGCAAAGCTGCCAAGCTGATCGATAAACGGATCAAAGATTACTCAAGCAGCTATGCTTATAAAGACAAACAAGACCTCCTGGCCATGGTAGCGCTGGAATACGCGACGGGATACCTGCAAAATGATCAGTTGTTGTCAGACAATGAAATAAAATGGAAAGAAAAACTTCTGGCAATCGATCAGGCGCTGGATGAACAACTTAAGTATGAAGCTTCGAATGTTCTTTGAAAAAAATCTGAAGATTTACCCGCATTAATTCAGACAGTTTGTAATCCTAACATTACAAATATTAGGGCAAGGCTCAGTATCTTGTAGGACAGGCCTCACTCTTGCCTCGGCAGGAGACCAGGGATCACCCCTGACAGTGGACGTTCGAAAAGGTTGGCAGCTCTATTCGTGTCGTTAGAGGATTATCAATACATCGCTGGATAATGCGGGTTTTTTTATTTTTCGCATCGTTCCTTCGCATTCATTAACCATGTTGTAGAGACACATAGCAATGTGTCTCTACAAAAAAAACAACAAACCGATGGAAGGAATTCTAATATTTATCATTATTGGAGCAGCCGGGGTAATCCTTGGAGGCGTTATCACCTGGACCGTTTTATACAGGGCCCTTGAACGAAAGCGTGATGTATTTCTCAACGATGCCATGGAGAAGGCCGAAGTAGTTAAAAAAGAAAAAATTCTTCAGGCTAAAGAAAAATTCATGCAGCTGAAAGGGGAACATGATAAATTCATCCATGAGAAAAACGAGGAACTTGGCCGCAACGAAAACCGGTTCAAACAGAAGGAAGGAACACTGAATCAAAAAATTGAAGAATTAGCAAAGAAGCAAAAAGAGGTGGTTACCATTAAACAAAGCCTCGCCTCGCAAATGGAGATCATCAACAAAAAGCAGACGGATCTTGATAAAGCGATGAAGGTCCAGGTTGACAAGCTTGAAGCCCTCTCCAGCCTTTCTGCCGTTGAGGCAAAGGCTCAGTTGATTGAAACGCTCAAGGAGGAAGCCAAAACCGAAGCCATCGTCCACATGAAAGACATCATCGACGAGGCAAAACTGACCGCAAACACGGAGGCAAAAAAGATCATCATCGAAACCATCCAGCGTACGGCTTCCGAACATGCCATTGAAAATACCGTATCCGTTTTCAACATTGAAAGCGAGGAGATCAAAGGCCGCATCATCGGCCGTGAAGGACGAAATATCCGCACCCTTGAATCGCTTACCGGCGTGGAAATCATCATCGACGACTCCCCCGATGCGATCATCCTGTCGGGTTTCGATCCGGTGAGGCGCGAAATTGCGCGGCTCTCCCTGCACAAACTGGTCACCGACGGGCGTATCCATCCTGCCCGTATCGAAGAGGTAGTGGCCAAGACGAAGAAACAAATCGAACAGGAAATTATTGAAACCGGAAAACGGATCAGCATCGACCTGGGAATCCACAACATGCACCATGAACTGGTTCGGATGATCGGCAAGATGAAATACAGGTCTTCATACGGACAGAACCTGCTGCAGCACTCCATCGAGGTTTCCAAACTTTGTGCCACGATGGCCGCGGAACTCGGATTGAATCCCAAAATGGCAAAGCGCGCCGGGTTGCTGCACGATATCGGGAAAGTCCCCGATACGGAACCGGAATTGCCACACGCAGTTCTTGGAATGAAGCTGGCTGAAAAGTTCAAGGAAAAACCCGAGATCATCAACGCCATCGGAGCCCATCATGATGAGGTTGAAATGAATAACCTCATCTCCCCCATCGTGCAGGTGTGCGACGCCATTTCCGGCGCCCGCCCGGGTGCCCGCAGGGAGGTTGTGGAGGCTTACATCGAGCGGCTGAAACACCTTGAGGAACTGGCATTGAGCTACCCCGGAGTTGTTAAAACCTATGCCATCCAGGCCGGACGCGAACTGCGCGTGATCGTTGGCGCAGAAAAAGTGACCGACGCGGAGGCCAACCAGATTTCATTTGATCTCTCCAAGAAGATACAAAATGAAATGACCTATCCCGGGCAGATCAAAATTACCGTCATCCGCGAAACCAGGGCGGTCAGCTACGCGAAGTAGCTGGTAAAGCTCAACCGTTCTCTATCGGGTTCCAGCCAGGCTCAACCGCGCTCAACCTTCCCCCAGTGTTGCCTGTACCTGGGCTAAAGCTTGCTCAAGCCCGACTCAAGCTCCCTCAAGCTTGTTCAAGCTATCCTCCAAAGCCATGATCGGTTGAAAATAAATCCGGTTGTGCCATCGTATGATCAAATGGTTAATTGGATAAATTGTTAAAAAGCCCGCACAGCGCGCACATACATAGCGTTACCCTTAAAGTAGACGTTCTGCAATCCATTGAAGAAATGCACGTACCACGCATTGACGTATGTGGACTCGGATGAGCTCCAATACGCTTCATCATTCATGGAGCCAATTTTACTTCTTTGCATGTACATCTGGTATAGTTCATCTTTCGATGGCAGGAACCAGTCGTTGTATCCTCCCAGGACAAGATCATTGCAAATTACGGCCGCTGTACCGGCCGGGCTCCAACATCCTGCAGCAACTATCGCCGTCGTATTGGCTTGTCCTGCACCAATGGCTGTGGATGTTGTCCCGACAGTAGTACCATCACAACCCCATCTTGCCCCTGAACTCTGGTCAGTCGGAGCGGCAATCAATCCATGCTGCCCTGTCCCGTCAATATAGAAAATGATGCCGCCTCCATAACTCTGGCCGATATCGAATGTGGTAGTCTTGCTTGTCAATATCGCAACCGGTGAAACTCCGCAACCGGTCCATTCCCATATATATCGTGTATAGGAAGTATTAGGTGCAAGTCCCGTTTCCACTTTAAAGTTGACCATTTCCATATTCTCGGCAGTTGTGTAATCGTTGGTAGTGCCCCACAAATAACCATCTAATTCATATGTAGGATCCCATTTCCATATAATTTGGTCTCTGGAGGGAACATGAGTTCCGGGAACAGGAGCCGCCGGCGCATGATAAACCGCCATATACACGCTATTTGAAGTGGCAGGATTTCCGCTGCAGCACTGTATATTTGAAGTCAGCATACAGGTGATTATATCTCCGTCTGCCGGAACATAACTAAAAACTGCATTTGTTGCACCGTTTGCATTGATGCCATTAATCTTCCATTGATATGCAGGCGATGTGCCCCCATTGTCCGGCGTAGCCGTGAATGTCACACTCGTTCCTGCACATACCGAGGCATTGGTCACGGAAATTCCCACATAGACCGGCAGCAATGGATTGACGGTCATGGTGATTGCGTTGGATGTAACGGGGTTCATGCTGGGACAA
>CAIVAT010000090.1 GCA_903903985.1 uncultured Bacteroidales bacterium
AACTTTCTCAATAATATAGGCTGCCACACTTGTACCTGCATTGCTGTATTGAATACGTGTTCCCGGAATAAATCTTGAAGTTCTTGCCTTAGGATAAAAATCAAGCGCTTCTTTAAGTGTTTTTGGCTTAGGATCGTCGCTGCCCAGCTCAGCAAAATGCCATTCATCCCATCCGGTTGTATGCTCAAGCAAATTTTCAATTCGGATAGGATATTTATCTTCCCAGGGATTATTAAATTCAATTTCAGGTATCAAATCTTTGATTTTATCCTTAAGACTTAAACGCCCCTCTTCCTGTAATTTTAGAATTGCCAATGCAACATACATTTTTGAAATTGAGCCAAGCCGAAACATTGTATTTTCATCTACATCGATATTGTTTTCAATATCTGCTTTCCCAAGTCCTCCGAGCCAAACGATTGAATCACCCGTCACCAGTGCAACTCCCGCGCCTGGTGTTTTTGTGTCTTTTAAAATATTTTGAATTGAGTTTTTTAACTCCTTAAGGGTTTTGGGCTTATTATCGTCTGAAGCATTTTGAGCAAAAGAGTTTAGACCAATAAAAACAGAAAGGAGTAATACCAATACAGACAGTGTTTTTTTAATGATCGTCATATATTCTTTCTTGAATTCTTTAATAAATTGTTTAAACCCTTGGAGGGTCACGGACCCTCCAAGGGTCGGGTTACCGGTGTTTGGCATAAGCAAGTTAATTCGTTATCCCATTATTCGTTACCGACAAGCTTGTGCATAACGACTTGTGGCCGCAATATAGGGGTTATTTTTCCAACAGGCACTGAATTTAATGTCCGACGGCCAACTGAATAAAACGCACCATCAAACCACCTTCCGCCGTTTGGGGTTGATCCCCTTATGCTATTGGCATTCAAATAAATGAGCTGGTCAGGTTGTACAGGCGAAGGCTGGTTATTCCCGGTGGTTTTTTCTGTTTGCGAGCAAAAATATATATCCCTATATATTTGAGCATGTAAGTATGTGAATCAATGGAAAAACGCCTGTCATCCCGCCATCCAATCGCGTTCATGCCAATGAGTAAAAGACAGTGAAATCCTTGATTTGCATCCATGTTTTGCGTATATTTGGGAAATGACAGGGGGTTAATGTCCTTGACGCTATAACATTTCTCCTTTTTCCCCTTTTCCACTGCCAATTTCCACCCAGACAGTGACCCCTAGAATGGCTGTGTCATACTGGATTAAAAATCAATATGGGGTCAATAATCCAAAAAATCGTGGATATGAAAAAGTTCTACATCCTTGTGATTGCGCTGTTATTGGTTAACGGGGCAAGGGGTCAGCATTCAATCCCTGCAAGGTCAAATAATGATTTTGGACAAAGAAGACCTACAACATTGAATCTGCAACATCGCACATTCAATTCAACCGAAAATATCCAGGGTGTGATGGAAAATAATGATTGGAACACATTCAACACCCATACGGAAAAAGATTTAAGACAATCAATTAACCATCAAATGCCAAATCAAGGCTCACTAATCCAAATAAATGACAGCATCTGCTATTGGCAATGGGACACACTCAATATTGGATGGAAGGTTGTATTAAAAAGCATAAATATGGTTTATGATGCCCAAAATAATTTGATAAGTGAATTATATAAAAAGTGGAACAGCAGCGCCTGGGAGAATGTCAGGCAATACTTTTATGCATATGATGCAAATAATAATCAGATAAGTGATTTAAGCCAATATTGGAACGGCAGCGCCTGGGAGAATGACAGTCGGCACACCTCAGCCTATGATGCAAACAATAATCTGACAATTGATTTAAACCAATATTGGAGTGGGAACGACTGGGCTAATGACAGTAAACGCATCTGTACTTATGATGCAAACAATAATCTTACAAGTAAATTATACCAAAACTGGAACGGTGGCGAATGGATGAATTTCTGGCAAAACATCAATACTTACGATGACCATCATAACCAGACAGGTGAAGTAAACCAAAGATGGGTAAATTCCGCATGGGTGAATGAATCGCAATACATTCATACTTACGATGTCAACTGGAACCGGACCAGTGATTTATTCCGGGAGTGGAACGGCAGCACCTGGGAAAATTCTTCGCTCTGCGGTTATACTTTCGATGCCAACAATCATCGGACTAGCCAATTATACCAAAACTGGAACGGAAGTGCGTGGGAACCTTACGGGCATACGTTGTGGATTTATGATGCCATCAATAATCTAATAAATCGATTGTACCAAACGTGGAATGGAATCACCTGGCAGAATGCTATGCAATACCCCTGTACTTACGATACCAACAATAACGAGATAAGTTCATTGGTGCAATATTGGAACGGAACCGCCTGGGTGAACTCTTCGATAAACACTTCTTCTTACGATGCCAACAATTTTAGAATGAGTAATATGCTTAAATCCTGGAATAGTGCTGGTGAAATAGAATACGGCGACAGCACACGCTATTATTTTCATACTGTTCTTGGAATAAATGAATTGATGGCGCAGGGAAGAGGTATTGTTGTTTATCCCAATCCGTCGTCGGATAAAATCACAATTGAAACTCCCGCCAAAGGCGGCCTCTCCATCCTTAACATCAAAGGGCAGCAACTCATCACCCGCAAGGTCACCGGGCCAAAATCCCAAATTGACATCAGCACGCTGCCCATCGGGGTTTACTTAGTTCGGGTGACGGGTGACCAGACCGTGCAGGTGGAAAAGTTCATTAAACAATAAGATTCCAGTAGCAGAGTGCTTTTCTTTGCTAAACCGGATAAACACAGCATCAGGCCACCTTCCTCCGGTTGGGGTTGATCCCCTTATGCTATTGGCATTCAATTAAATGAGATAGTAAAGTTGTTCCGGCGAAGGCGGGTCATTGCTGGCGTTTTTTCCACTCTGTTTATCAAGGGTGGCCATTAAACTAAAACCCAGCACATATGAATTTATGCAGCTTTCATTCGCCAATCAAGAGTTATTTCGTCTGTCCGGCAAGTATCGGACTCTCAAAAACATTGTTATAAGCATAATCGATAATTCGCAGGGTATCATTATGCTGGCTGCAATATATCTTGATCCATCCATACTTATGCTTATTTTCTATTGGGAATCTAAAACCCAGGTATCTTTCTCCTTTTCCCTGAAACTGACCCGCATTAAGGAAAGTCCCCAAAACAGATGTCCCATTTGTCCAGTTGCCGTTTTCCGATATTTTGTCATTAAATAGCAGCGCATCAGGATAATGAAATGTCGAATTATCAAGAATTTCCACCATCATGGGAATTGCCCTTGCGGCCAGAGAATCAAACGATTGTGGAAGCCCGCCTGGATTAAACTGATTTAAGTCAATGATCTCAAATCCAATGTCAGCAATTTTGTCGTCATTCAGATCAAACTGTTTCTGACCGGTCGAAATAAACTCAGAACTAATCGTTCCGGATAAGATACTGTCAATGTGCTTTGATATTTCATCATCGCTTTCCATTAATTTCCCGACATCCCTGATCACCACATACTCTTTGCTAACAGGCTGATAAACAATGCTTTTATCGTTGTTGTCAGCGTTCTTGTTGCAGCTACTGATTGCAAAAACAATTACGATTAGCCACAAACCCATTTCATTTGAATTTTTCATTTTCAAGTAGGTTTAAATTAAATAAAAGGAGTGAAAATCGGCCGAATGGACAATGTTATGAATTAACGGGTTTTAATTGACAATATTGTTTGATAACCCTGATTAATTCATCAGAACTTTTTCTTCAACAAAATTTCGATTTGGGGGTGATATGGGATACGCCGATGGCCCTGACCATCTCAGGTCATTTAAATTGACCACTCTTATGGATTGATTGTTAATCTGATCATTGGGTCTGAAGAAATCGGCACAAAGGGGTCAGGATGTCTGTCCTGTCCAAAACCAGCTATTCTCTGCCATTTGAGGATTTTCTAAAATAAGCAAGCCGACCACTATGCCCACCGTAACAGGCTCATTTGGGTTTATACAGCCACGTTCATGAGTCGCAATAATTGCAACATAGCAGGGTTTATTTTGCAATTTCTCAGAAATCCATCTGTTGGAGCAATAAAAAAACGTAGTTTTTGAGTGGGGAGTTAAATCCCTGGTTCAATTTTAGATATTATGCAAAAACCCGAATACACATCTTGAATAGCAATTATATTTCCCCTGAATCCTGAGGTACTTTTGGATAGAAATCAAATAATCAGTAAAACCATTCAGTAATCACAGATTCTCAGAACATGAAAACACTGATCAAAAAAATATCCTCAGCCAGCGATTTAAAGAAATTTATAGGTTATCCATACAAGTTGTATAAGGGCAACGCGTATTGGTGTCCTCCGATCAGACGGGATGAAAAGGATATACTTTTAAAAAAGAAAAACCCGGCATTTGATTTTTGCGAAGCAGAATATTGGCTTGCATACCAGGGGAAAGAAATTGTGGGCAGGATTGCCGGGATCATCAACCTGGCTGCAAATGAACGTTGGAAGGAAAAACGGGTTCGCTTTGGATGGATCGATTTTATTGATGATCAAGAGGTGAGTTGCCGGCTTATTGAGGCCGTCACGGAATGGGGAAAATCAAAGGGAATGGATTGTATTCATGGGCCACTCGGTTTTTCTGACATGGACAAAGAGGGGATGCTGATCAAGGGATTTGAGGAACTTTCAACCATGGGAACCATCTATAATTATCCGTATTACCCTGTTCATATGGAAAAGCTGGGCTTTGAAAAAGCTGCCGACTGGCTGCAGTTTATAATGCCTACTGATCCAATCCCCGACAAAGTGAAACGAATTTCCAAGCTGGTCGCTGAGAAATACAGCATCAAGCCATTAAAAGTAAAAAGAGCCAAAGAACTTTTACCATATGCCAGTAGAATGTGGGATTTACTGAACTTAACATTTAAAGATATTTATGGTTTCACAGCTCTGACGAAAAAACAAATCAACCTTTATACGAAACAATACTTTTCTTTCATTAATCCAGACTATGTCAGCTTCCTGGTCAATGATGCCGATGAAGTCGTGGGGTTTGGCATCGCAGCACCCTCACTGACGAAAGCACTTCAGAAGTGTAATGGAAGATTGTTTCCATTTGGGTTTATATACCTCCTTAGGGCACTTAGAAAGAATGATATTGTCGATTTGTATTTGAATGGTGTACACCCTCATTATCAGGGAAAAGGCATTGTAGCCATCTATCATAATGAACTTCAATGCGGATTTATAAGAAATAATATCAAAACAATGGTCACTAATCCCCAACTCGACACTAATTCTGCAGTACTGATGTGGAAGATGTACGATACAAGGCAGCATATAATACGGCGGTGCTGGATAAAACATTGTTAGCCTCTATTTCTTCTTCGGCGGCACCGTAGGAAAAAACGTTACTTCAAATGTCCTGTTGTCAGGTGGAAAAAACGCTTGCTTTGACCAGATTTCACCTGAGCAATCCAACGATTTCCCCTTGTTGATTGTTAAGAAGATAGGGTGGTCAACATAAATCGGCAGAGGGTGGTCAAGAATTCCGGTGTTTCCACCACACCTCAGAGTCCTCAATAATAGGTAAACTTCAATGCATCGTTAAGGCAGACAGGGATTACGGACATGGTCAGTTAACCCGTTTGGTTTTCTGTATCAATTTCCATGATAGAATGGAACAAGTCATTTTTGCAAAGGTGTGGCCTTGTTACTTTGCTGGCCTCCTGCAGCAGATGGTTTTAACAAGTCTTCTATCACTTTCTTATAAGGTGACGGCTTCATGTTTTGTGTTCCAGTTCCCTCCCCTTTACCTGAAGGGGATCTGGCTCCTGAAGCCTGGTCGGTCCCATTTACTTCTGTATTGTGGAAGCCCGGCTGATTCTTGTTTAGCGGTGTGACCGGCTTCGGAATTACGGTTTCTTCAGCCGGTTTATTCGGGTCCGGCAACGTGGAGGCATGCTTTCCAACCACCAGTTTTCCACCTTCATAGTATAACCCTTCGCCATTTGTTTTGGTATCCGCATCATTATGTAATCCACGCGACATATTCTGAGTATAATTGCTTTCAATTACTTCCCTGGGCAAGGCAGGATGTTCATAGCCAGCCCGCTTGCCAATGGCAATATAGGATACCGTTACAGAACTTTTTCCGTCATTGTTTTCCACTACTTTAAATCCTTTCCCTGAAATTTCCGAAAGGTAAACGCCATTCGAGTTGCCGGTTGGTGTAACCGTAACTACCACCGGTGTTTCGGATGAAACAGCTGAGGTGAAAGCGGGATCAAAATCTACACTGGTTTTGCCGTTGGAGAGTGTCGCATACCCGCTGGTTTGAATGGTAACATCGGTTGATACACTGGTATAAAGAACAGTGTTGGTATTTGTGCCATTATCCTGCAGGTGTACATCCAGGTTATTTTTAAATACAACGCCATTTGAATACGATGCGTAATTACTGCCTTCAGCATAAACTCCGTAAACCTTCCCATGGATATCGGCACCCATCAGCTCTCCCCAGGCCCCGATTCCTATCCCGGTATTTGCCTGGCTGCTTTTTCCGCTACCGTTTGCATAGCTGGTGAAATAACCACCATAATCCGTACCTGCGCTGTTTTTATATCCCAGCGATCCCCAATAATAACCACCCTGTTCCGCACCCAATATGCCTCCGCAACGGGTATTATCGTTGTAATTGAATCCAGCTGTGCCAAAGGAGTATAAATCACCCCAAAAGGAATAGCCCTTGCTTGCACTGTTGCATAAATAATAGGCATATCCTGCACCATCGTGAACCGAATTGCGCGTTCTGTAAGCATAAATATTCGATTGTCCATTGCCATCTAAAGGATCTTCCACATGATAAAAATAATTGGGAAACGCTGAACTGTATCCCAAATTACTCTGACCGTTATCATTATAATTAACCTGCAATTTTGAGGTTGGAGTATAGGTGCCAATCCCTACATTCCCACCTGCTTCCTGCAGGATGAGTGGATTAGTGCCCCCATAAGAGCCAAGAGTAAGATAAGCAGCGGAGGGTGTAGCAGTGTTCGTGCTCCAGTAAAGATATCCCTTATAGTCCAGACTCTGTCCTATATATAAGATGGCATTCCCGTTGTCATCTCCAATAGACACATTGGTACTTGCATTCCATGCGCTGACAGGTGTTCCGAATATTCCCGTATAGCTGGAAGGGGTTTCGGCAACATGAAGGGTGCCCGCAGGAACTATATTCCCAATACCGACATTGCCACCTACCGGCTGAAGTATCAGCGGATTCGTCCCGTTATAGGTTCCTACCCAGAATTGAGCAGTGGCCGGAGCTTGATTGTAATTCCAAATGAGAAATCCCTTATTGGTCATAGACTGACCAACATACAGGAGGGCAGTATTGGCATCATCCCCGATGGATACATTGGTCGCACCACTATATCCGAGGATATTAGTGCCGAATAAAGCGGTAAACCCAAGACTTTTCGCAACATGGAATGATGCCAAGGGGTTAGAGGTACCTATTCCGACATTTCCTGCATTGTAGTAAATGCTGGATCCATTGTTCAGCCACTGGCCGGAATTGCTGCCAATTAAAAGCCACAACGGAAGAGCAGGTGTGCCTGAATTATAATATAAACCCGGAATTCCATCCGTTTGATAGATCGTAAGCCCTGTTGCCGGAGTTGTAATGGCATTTCGATCGGCCTGGGTCATCCGGGGAGCGAGGAAGCCTTTTGTGGTGCTTTTTATATCCAGCATGGCAGAGTTATCCGGAGCGCTGCCATCGGCGTTAATGCTAACCTGCGCAAAAAGGCTGATTCCTGAAAACAGGAACAAAGTTAAAAAGGCAAAGAAATTTTTCATGACACATGGATTAATTGTGAATAACTAAATAGTTTGATATTCAGTGAATTCTTTGCCAAATATAATGATAAAAAGAGGCATTTGCAATTTTGGGAATAGATAACTTCCCTTCGTCAAATCATCAAGCCATTATTGTCCTGGATCAGCATCAGATTGGAAAAACCATTCACATTAACCACTCTTCGCCGGAGCAACTTTACCATCTCACCAAAATGATTATTAGACCAATATGGAGGTCAACATTAACCGGCGAAAGGTGGTCAAATGGTTCGTCTTTTCCAGGATTATCCTTTTCATCATTCCTGTTTTATGGTTTGACAACGAAGTGCTTTTGCAGTATGCTCAAACATTTTCATAAGGTTGCCATGCTGACCTTTTTCAAGTTCCTTGAAACAGAAAGCAAAATAGGGATTGATATCGTCACCTGAAAAGGTTTGCATAAAGGAGGATTGCGTGTTATATGATTCATCGACCATCATCCTCAAGATCTTGCTGGGACGGATGAGCCCACTCCTGGCGAATGTTCCCGCTGCAGTTGTCATATATGCCAATGGAACGATGAACTCTGCCACCGTGATCGGGTGCAAAGTGACTTGCTCATTTACATCCATTAATAACAGGAATGCACTTTTTTCCCTGAAAAAATTTATAGGGGAACCCTGTTTGAGGGATTCAAGAAAGGAGGTATACAATTCATCCTTTTCAGGTAGTGGCAGGCTGAAGCTCAACAAAATTCCGGCAGGGTAGTAGATGATGCGTTTCTCATCCTTGCCGGAAGGCTTGAATTTATCTACATGGATGTTTCCCATATCGCAGGTTTTCCTGGTCAGATAATCAAAAATCTTGTCGGTGTCAAAGCGCCGGGAGACGAAATCATACGTTAACGCCTTGTTCAGATCGGGATACCAGCTCGTTCCATGGGATTCCCCGTGCAGATGCGTTTGCAACTCACAGCGGTTCTTATCCCAGATAACCTTGTGAACGACCGAACCATCACAATCCAGGAAATACTCCGCCGTGATGACTTCGTTTTCAATCCTGACACTGTTTTCATTGAGGATTCCATACCCAAGGTATGCGGGAAGCGCGCGACCCGAAAAATTCAATTGTTTTGTTTCCATAGCAATAAGGTTTAAAGGTTAAACATCATTGCACCAGGAAAACTCAGCGGAAGGGACAGGGGGAAATGAAAAAATCGAACCCTTTTGACCTTATGTCCGCATCGTTTTGCCACCGTGGCGTTCGAGGCTCGGTTGGCACCCATTGAAGGGTTCTTGATGCTGCTGCAAAGATACTATGGGATATACCTGATCCGACAAATATGGGAAAATAAAGTGTTTACAGAAAAGTGTGACAAAAAGCAGCATCATGCCACCTTCCGCCGTTTTGGGTTGACCCCCTTATACTATTGGCATTCAGTTAAATGAGATGGTCAGATTGTTCCCGTGATGGCTTGTTGCTGCTGGCGTTTTTCCAGGCAATAGGCAATGCATCCTGTGTGAAATGCTCAAATATCTTCTTTGCCAGTTGAAGGGTTTTCTGTTCGCGTTCTGTTATCATTTTGTTTGATTTTAAAATTTAGAGATAGATCTGTTTGGGTTATCATTTTACTTGATTTTTGTTGTTAATGTTATAACTTTACCAATCCCTTCTCCTAATATCAGAGAACCTCCCGTTTAACCCAACCGAAAATATTGAATCATGAAAAATTTAGCCGTTGTAATTGCTTTGTTTCTGCTTATAAGCAACACATTATTTGCACAGGTAAGTATCAATACCGAAAACAGTGCACCCGACTTGTCGGCCATCCTGGATTTAAAATCCACCGCAAAAGGATTTCTGCCACCAAGGATGACCACAGTCCAGCGAAACACGATTGCTTCTCCTGCCGAAGGATTGGTTATTTACAACACCGATGAAAAAGCACTGAATGTTTACAATGGCATTGTCTGGAACTCAATGGTACCCATCCCTGCTTTTAGCTGCGGGTTAACCATCAGCATCAACCACGTGGTTTCAGGCGGCGTTGCGCCTGTAAATAAAACAGTTGCCTATGGCACTGTGAACGGAATTCCCGATGAACTTAGCAAGTGCTGGATTACCAGCAATCTGGGCTCCGATCACCAGGCAACTGCCGTGGACGATGCAACTGAAGCTTCAGCAGGCTGGTACTGGCAATTTAACCACAAACAGGGGTATAAACATGACGGTATAACCCGCACTCCAAATACAGAATGGATAACCAGCATCAGCGAAAGTTCAGACTGGATGACCGCCAACGACCCATGCAATATCGAATTAGGCGCCATGTGGCGTATCCCTACTTATACAGAGTGGCATAATGTTCTCATCACCGGCGGCTGGACTTCATTGTCTGACCCATGGAACTCTGGTTTAAGATTGCACGCTTCCGGGTTCCTGGGCTGCAATGAGGGTTCACTGAACCAATGTGGCTCAGGCGGCTACTACTGGAGCAGTACACAGGTCGGTGCACTTTACGGCTGGGGCATGTACCTCGAAAATGGGGGCATCGACATGTATAACAGCAACCAAGCGTACGGCTTCTCCGCCCGCTGTGTGCGAGACTAATAATTCAAGCAATCGGTTTTTTGACCCATGGCGCTTTATTGCCACTTGCCGGTTTTATAATTAACCCACTGAGTTTGACAAAGAACCAAAATGATAGTGCACCGCCAGCGGCAAACAAATAGAAACCATCATCTGTGACAATAAGATGATCCCAAACAGCGGGTTCTAAAAGTAAACCAGCATTGACACGTTTCCTGTTGATTGTCTGATCAGCTTCCCTGGGAATGAAATTTCCCGAAGGATGATTGTGCACCAGGATTATTGTCACCAGTTCATGGTAATATTTTTTAGTGATAATTCTGCAAGCATGTCTGAAAATTCCATCATCCACCGTTCGCGAGCAAAAATATATATCCCTGTACATTTGAGTAAGTAAGTATGTGAATCAGTGGAAAAATTCCTTTCATCCCGCCATCCAATCGCATGAATCCCGATGAGTAAGAGACATTAAATGGGGTACAGTTTGGATAGTTCAGTTTCCCGGGATATCAGGGAATATAAATTCAGCTTATTTTACAGATGCAGATACGGGGTATGCTGTTGGCGGTTTTCAACAAGTGGACAGTTCTTTAAGCTATAGGATTCCAGTCGAAATGTACTTTTCTTTGCTAAGAACAAATTTTCCAACTGTTCAGAACTGACTTAGGCTGATATAGTGTAGAAAAATCGCTTGCACTGACCAGTCTTCGCCGGAACAGCCTGGCCATCTCATTTGATTGATATTTAATTTCATAAGGTGGGCAGCCCAAACCGGCGGAATGTGTTCGGATGCTCTGGTTTATCCACCTTCCTTTTAACCCGGCTGATTTTTCTGTGATGGTTGTAAAACCCGTTCCCGATCAGATGGAGGAGTGCAAACAGGAACAGATCGTTGTCGTGCCGCCAAAAAGCGCCTTCGGCATGGCCCTGACGTGCATACTCCAGCTCCGGCTGATTAACTGCACCCACTGCTGCTCGGGGCTAAAATAAAACACACCGGCTTTGTGAAGGATGCGAATACGCGAACAATCAAATACCCACTCAATCCTTGAAAAACCTTTATAAGTTTGCAGTTTATGCACATACACAAAAAGGAATTTACATGTCTTTATTCCTTGAACTGATTTGTAAAAACAGACCTCCAACCCATCAAAAACCCCCACTCTTCTTGTATGAAAAATCACTTACACATCATCATGACACTGATCTGGCTCGCCACGACGTGCCAGATCGCTGTTTCGCAGCCGAAACCCTACCTGCAGACTCCGACGCCAACGTCGATATACATCAGCTGGCATTCGACGGACACGGCTTTTACACAGGTCCGGTACGGGAGCTCCGCTTCCGCCCTGACCAGCCTGACACAGGGCTCATTCCTGAACAACTCCGGAAAGATCTGGCACACCGTGAAGCTCACCGGGCTGACGCCGGCGACGACCTACTTTTACCGGTGCATCAGCGGCGCCGATTCGTCAGCGGTCTTCCCGTTCCGGACCCAGCCCTCGTCATCGGCCCCAGGCCAGCATGTCAGGTTTGTGGTCGTCGGAGATTCACGCAACAACGACACGATCCCGACCTACCTCCCGGTCGTGTGCGAAAACATCCTGCAGACCCTGGTCGCAAAATACGGGGCCGATTGGTACAACTCGGTGAACCTGGTCATGCATACTGGCGATGTCGTTTGGTCGGGGTCGGATATTAACCGGTTTGAACCCGAATATTTCACCCCGATCGCAAACCTCTCCTGTTCCGTTCCCTTCATGGTCTCCATCGGGAACCATGAGCATGAATCGCCCCACTATTTCAATTACATGAAATACACCGATTTCACCGACCCGGAAATCCAGACGACCCGGTTCAACCAGCGGTTCTACTCCTTCCGGATCCTGAATTGCGAATTCCTCGGACTCAATTCGAACTCCGGCCTGGTGAGCGAGTCGCTGCAGCATGCCTGGCTCGAGAAGGTCCTGGCCATCTCTGACACCAGCAAAGCCGTGGACCTGGTGTTTCCTTTTTCCCACCATCCGTACCGATCGGCCGTTTGGCCCGAGGGTGATGGCGATTCCGTGAAGATCGTATTTTTCAGCACCTTCGAGAAATATCACAAAGTCGTCCAGTACTCCTGTGGCCATGCGCATTGCTACGAGCAGGGTGTGTGGGAACTCACCCAACTCCAGGCGAACCTCCAGCATGGCCTGAGGCTGTTGCTGTCGGGCGGGGGTGGGGCGGAGCTTACCCGCTTCGGCACCCATTCAAGGAACTACCCGGAAATCATCAAGGCCATAGATGACTATTGCTACGCGATCATCGATGTGGATGTTGATGCGAAATCCTATACCGCGGAAGCCTATACGCTGGGCAAACCGGAACACCCGATCGCCAACAAAATTTTCGACACCTTCCATTTCAGGATGAACCAACCGCCTCCGGCGCAACCCCAGTTGTTGGAGGTGAACGGATGGAATCCCCTCTTTCTGAATTCCTCGCCCATGTCGGGGACCGATTCATGCATGTCGGCCGAGATCCAGGTCACCCTCACGCCAGGTGACTACACGAACCCGGTGCTGGACACTGTCAGGAACATCGAAAATGTTTTCGAAAACACCGGATCACCCGATTTCACTCCCATCAACAAGAATGCCGGGATAAACCTCTACTCCTTCAAGGTGCCCGAAGGGAAGCTGGATTCGAACGCCCGGCACGGTTTCCGGATTCGCTACCGCGACATGAACCTGAAGTGGAGCCCCTGGTCGGAAGAAAAGCTGATCTATCCAAACGGTATGGCCAAGATGCCGGCCGTCGTTTCTGGTGACCTGGTTTTGTGGCAGAACCATCCGAATCCGTTTGCCGGCGGCACGACCGTGAACTATGATATCAGGACCGCTCAGCATATCGCCGTTACGGTTACGGATCTTTCCGGTCGGACAGTTTATGGGCCGGTAGACCGCAACCTAAAGCCCGGCCGATACAGCCTGGAAATCCCCGGCGAGGGGAGCGAGCTTTCCCCGGGAATCTATTTCCTGCGGCTGAAGGGGGAACATTCCACCGCCATCATCCGTATGGTGAAAGCCGGGAGCGGACGGTAAGCCTTAGAAAAGCCGGAGTTCCTGACCTCCTCACGCCGATTTTTGTGGACTGCCTTATCCTTTTTACAATTAACAAGGGTAGGGGATCAGATTGCTCCAGCGAATAGAGGGCAGGGTGAGCGTTAGCGTGGCGACTTTGTGCGGTAAGGGGAGCAAACCCAGATAAGCCGGCTGAAATATCGACTTTTTCTTTAAATATCAGGTGATTCAGTAGTTGCAACTTTCCGAGCCTGATCTCTCCGGTACGGATATCCTGTGAGGAAATGTGATCGTTCCGGCTTTGCGAGCAAAAACAGCCCGGGAGTTTACGGGAGACGAGAAACCATTGGCAGAACAGGAAAAATCCCCTGAACAATTTCACCAGGGTTTTCATCGCGCAAACAACCTCAGGGCCGGCATCCCGGCTTCCGCATGATTTATTAACAGGACTATTTGCAAATGATAAAATTGCTTTAATTTTACTGTTAAAGAATTATCAATGACCTAACCGGTCGCAATAAGATATTCTGATAAATTTTCAAAACAAATCAACCCGTTAAATCCCCGTATTATGAAAACGTTTACTGTTATTGTGGTACTTGTATTCATTTCAGTTTTACAAACTCTTGGACAGGTTGGCATTAATTCCGACAACAGCGCGCCGGATGGTTCGGCCATGGTCGACGTCAAAGCAACTGATAAAGGGATGCTGATCCCCCGAATGACCCAGGCACAGCGCAATGCGATTAGTTCTCCCGCCAGCGGTTTACTGATTTACCAGACTGACATTGCCCCCGGGTTTTATTATAATTCCGGCACCAGTGGCAGTCCTGCCTGGATGATGCTTGTGACAGGCACCGCCTGGAGTTTATCCGGAAACAACCTTACCGGGAGTGAACTTTTTGGTTCTGCGAACAGCCAGCCCGTGAAGATCATCAGCAACAACAGTGAACGGATGCGCATCACGGAAACCGGGAATGTCGGCATCGGGGTCTCAGACCCTGCACAGAAACTTTCCTTAGGTTCGCCTTCAGGGAATGTGGCAATCCAGTTGTTTTCAGGCGGGGTTAATCCGCCGTCACCGGAAACGAATCCCTCCGTGGCGGTGAATAATGCTTCAATCGGCGCAGTCGCATGGTTAAACCCTGCCAATGTACTTACCAGCAACGATTTGTATGCCCAGGGTTCTTTCAGCGGTACTTCCGCTTCAAATTATCTTCAGGTTTCCGGTTTTGGATTCGCAGTGCCGACCTATGCCGTTATCACCGGGATTGAAGTATTGATCGAGCGCAATTCCCCGGTAAGCAGTACCATCCAGGACAATATTGTGAGCCTGGTCAAAGGCGGTACGATCACCGGGGATAACAAAGCCACACCGGCCTTCTGGGCATCCGCCGACGCTGATGTTTCTTATGGGGGAAATTCAGTTTTATGGGGAACTTCGTGGACACCTGCAGAGGTGAATGATGCAAATTTCGGAGTGGTGATATCAGCCAGTTCAAATGCTGTCTCCATTGCCAATATTGACCACATCGGCATCAAAGTTTATTATTCCAATGATTACAACTGGACGGCAGGGCTTGATGTGAGTGATAACAATCGTTTTAAAATATCCTCTTCGTCGTCGCCGGGCACAAACGACAGGTTGTCGATCGGACTGGATGGCAATGCGAAATTCACCGGCAGGGTGCAGGGCCAGAACGCGCAGGCAGACGATGAGTTTATCACCAAAGGGCAACTGGCGGCTAATTCCTGGTCGCTCAAAGGGAACACCGGAACCGATCCGTCCACTGACTTCATCGGCACGACCGATGGTGCAATCCTGAAGTTTAAAGTCAATAATATTGTATCCGGTATAGTTGACACTATATTAAGTAATTCTTCTTTTGGCTACAGGACCCTTGTTGCCAATACATTCGGATCTTTAAATACCGCCATTGGAGATGAAGCGCTTGCATCTAACACAACAGGATCTTTCAACACCGCCAATGGATGCGAAGCGCTTAAGCTAAATAAAGGAGGAATTGAAAACACTGCCACCGGGTATCAGGCACTTGGTTCCAATATATCGGGAGCAAATAATACCGCCAATGGAATGGAGGCACTTTACCTTAACTCAACAGGAAATAATAATACCGCCAATGGAGTTAGCGCACTGGTTTCCAACACTACCGGGTATGACAATTCTGCAACCGGGGTAGATGCGCTTTTTTTGAACAACACAGGATACGCAAACACCGCAAACGGGTACCAGGCGCTTTTTACTAATTCAACCGGTCATTCAAATGTTGCAATTGGGACAAATGCCTTGTACAGCAATACTACAATCAACAACCTTGTTGCCATTGGAGATTCGGCACTTTATAAAAACACAGAAGGGGATGACAATACCGCTATCGGCTCAAAAACGCTTTATTCAAATACCACTGGCTTTGATAATACTGCCAATGGATTTAAAGCTCTTTATGCCAATAAATCAGGATTTGAAAATACTGCCAATGGATACTATGCACTTTATTCCAACACAACGGGATATTACAATACTGCAATTGGATGGTCTTCATTGCAGGAAAATACAACAGGAATTGATAATACTGCCAACGGAGTTTTAGCACTGTCGTCTAATGAAAGTGGATATAATAATACCGCCAGCGGGAGTTATTCACTTTTAGACAATACAACTGGATATTACAATACTGCCAATGGGGCACAATCACTATTCAGCAATACAAAAGGATATGCCAATACCGCAAGCGGGAACCAATCGCTTTTTAATAATTCAACCGGTCATTCAAATGTTGCTATAGGGACAGATGCCTTGTACAGCAACACCACGAAAAGTAACCTTGTCGCAGTTGGCGATTCGGCGCTTTTTCATAATGGTACCGGAGCTTCAGTCAATGAGGCACTTTACAATACCGCAATTGGATCAAAAGCGCTGTATTCCAACACAACAGGATCTGATAATACTGCCAGTGGAGGATTTGCACTTGTCAACAATTTAACGGGAAATTACAATACTGCCTGCGGAACTTATGCGTTAAACGTAAATACTGGCGGTTCAATGAACACAGCAATGGGGTATGACGCAATGCGCTTCTGTTCCGGTTCATCTAATACTGCAATCGGAAGTGTTGCACTTTATAATCTCAGTGCAGGAGATTTTAACACAGTAACGGGGGGTCATGCTCTTCAGAACAATAACGGGGGAGACAATAATTGTGCATACGGTTATATGGTGCTTAATGACAATGTTACGGGAGGAAATAACACTTCATTCGGATTTGAAGCCGGGTACAAGAACACCGGGAGTGGCAATGTTTTTCTCGGGTATGAGGCCGGGTATAATGAAACCGGGGATAATAAACTCTACATTGGCAATTCAGACACTTCATCCCCGCTGATCGGCGGAGACTTCAACACAGGCAAGGTGACCATCAAAGATGTACTGAGACTTCCTCCAAAAGCGGCGGCGCCCTCCAGCCCGGCCACCGGAGAAATATATGTCAGCTCCACCAACCATATCTATTGCTACCTTGGAGGAACCTGGAAACAACTCGATAATTAGCCTGAACCTCCAATCTCCCGAAATTCCTTTTCCGAATATTTATAGCCTGTTTAAATATTGTGGTTTTTCTTCTTTAAAATCCTGCAGGAACTATAAATTCGTTTATTTAACAACAAAGGTCACAAGGATTTACATAAAGGTCACCATGGTTTTCTTTGTGTACCTTGTGATTTCCTGGTGTCATGGTGGTTAATATTTGTTTAATTGCCTCATCCCCTGCCCACTTTCCTCCCGATTGGGTTGACCGCCTTAACTTATAGACAATCTGTAAACGGAATTGATCAGGCTGCTCTTGCGAAGGCTGGTCAATTTGAGTGGTTTTTCCGATCATGGACGATAAATCAAAAAGAAGTATATTTGAACTAGGATTACTTTCACAAATCAAATCACCGGAACACGCCCGTTTTGTAACGTCACATTCCAAATCCAGCCAATCCGGAAGATTGAACGAATAAATTGTCATGAAGAAAGTTGTTTTTTTTTCACTGTGTCTTATGGCTTTCGTTTCCTGCTTTGGAAACGTGAGGGTGTCCACCCTCTTCAGTGACCATATGGTGTTGCAGCGCAACAAAACCATTCCGGTATGGGGCCGGGCCGATCCCGGCGAAAATGTCGTGGTGGAATTCAACCGGCAATCAAAATCAGTAATGGCTGACAGCAGTGGGAAATGGAAGGTGCGTTTAGATCCCGAAAAGGAAGGCGGTCCCTTTAAATTAATAATCAAAGCCGGGAACAAACTTACTTTCCGTGACGTAATGGTTGGAGAGGTCTGGATCTGCAGCGGGCAGTCGAACATGGAATTCATGGTAAAATCTGTTGCGGAGGCAGAGTCAGAAATAGCGGAAGCAAGCTACCCGCTGATCCGGCATTTTACTGTACCCAAAGAGATCAGCGCCTTTCCGGAAGATGAGTTGAAAGAAGGCCATTGGGATGTTTGCAGCCCAGAGACCGTTGGGGGTTTTACTGCCGTCGGCTATTTTTTTGCCAGGGAAATCTTCAATGAAATCAACATACCCATCGGACTGATCAATGCAACATGGGGCGGCACGGTGGTTGAGACCTGGACCAGTAAAAACACACTGGAGCGCAGCGAGGATTTTGCAGATGTCATGGCGGAGGTAGCTTCCTTTAACCAAGATTCATTGTTTGAAGCAAAGAAAAGGGCCTGGGAGAAGAATTTATCCCAATTGACCAAAAAGATCGAATCATTGCAGGGAAGCGTCAACAACTTCACAGATGCTGATCAATGGATGAAAACGGATATTGATGACAGCAACTGGCCACATATGAAATTGCCGGGCCAGTGGGAAAAACAGGATAAAGGGCTGAAATACCTCAACGGCTCGGTCTGGTTCAGGAAAGAATTCACCCTGGGCAGGGAGGAGGCAGGAAGACCTGCCAAAATACACCTTGCCATGATCGATGATATTGATTGGACCTATGTGAACGGGGTCCAGGTGGGCACTACTGATGTGTGGAACAAAAAAAGGATCTATGAGGTGCCCGGGAAAATTTTATTAAGCGGGAAAAATGTGGTGGCCATCAGGGCGATAGATGGCGGTGGCGGCGGCGGGATATACGGGAATGCTGCCGATATGCAAATCACCGTAAACCGGAAAAAGATTTCTCTTGCAGGGAAGTGGTCATTCAAAGTGGATTCAATGTCAGTGAAAATCCAGGGTGTCGAGCCGAATGATTTCCCCTGTTTGTTGTACAATGCCATGATCAACCCGGTCATTCCCTATGCGATGCAGGGAGTCATCTGGTACCAGGGTGAATCCAACGCTGTGCGGGCCTTTCAATACCGCAGGGCATTCCCGATGCTGATCTGGGACTGGCGTGATCATTGGGCAACCGGGGATTTTCCTTTTTATTTTGTGCAGCTGGCAAGCTTTAATGAAGACAATGGCAACAGCAAAAATGGAAGTGCCTGGGCTGAGCTCAGGGAAGCACAGCTGATGACCTTATCGCTGCCAAATACCGGTATGGCTGTGACTGCCGATATCGGGGATTCAGCCGATATTCACCCGCTGAACAAGCAGGATGTTGGTAAACGCCTTGCGGCTGTAGCATTAAAGAATGTTTATGGAAAAAATATCGTATGCTACGGCCCCCTCTTTCAATCGATGGATGTAAAAGGGAACAGAATAATCTTATCCTTTTCCGATACCGGCAGCGGCCTGATGGCAAATGACAAATACGGGTACCTGAAAGGTTTTGAAATAGCCGGTGCCGACAGCATCTTCCATTTTGCCAAAGCATTCATTGAAGGAGATGAGGTAATTGTATTCAGTGATTCGGTGAATGACCCTGTGGCAATAAGATACGGGTGGGCCGACAACGCAGGCGAAGATAACCTGTATAACAAAGAGGGTTACCCTGCCAGTCCATTCCGGACGGACCAGTGGAAAGGGATAACGGAAGAAGAAAAATACACCATCGGACTTTGATGATCATGCGGGCAAAACGGAACACCTGACCATTCTTTGCCGTTTTTGACGTATCACTTCAGCAGGCTACCTTCCAATGCCCTATGGCAGTCGAATTAGCACTGCGTAAACGGTTCAAAGCGAGCGTTTTTTTACAGCAGCCCATAAAACTTGAATTATCGGAATTACCGGAGTTCAAGGTCGACCTTGTTCCCGATCGTGACATTGAAAACATGCAACCGAAGGATGCCAGTATCAGGTAACTTGAAAATTTCAAGGGGAACCTATCTTTTCTCTCAACACCTGTTTTCAAGTTTTTTTGTCCTCAGGTTGTTCCCAGTGGCACCTTTTTCATCTGAGACCTCCCCGTCGCTTATTTGGTTTGCTCAGTACTTTTACCTCCGAAAAGATCGTAAGGTTTTTCACCAAACCGGTCATGCATTAAATAAATTGTCAGAAAAACGAACACGATAAAAGCCAGCAACGTGAGGAACTGACTTACCGACGTTTTTTGAATATCCTGTTTTTGTTTTACATCACAAACTTCACCCGGGCAGTACTGTACTTTGTCTTTAAAAAAGAGGGGGTAGAACATACATCCCAGGCAAATCCCAAAAGCCGATTCAAAGAACAGGAATACGAGACAAATAAGGCAGATAATACCTGTAATCGGACTATAGGCATTTACGATGATAAAAAACACGAACATAGTGCCAGACAATGCCACCCCGATGATCCAGGCAAACTTTTTCTGGGCAGCTCCGACATATTCAGGTGTTTGATTGCGAACAATCAGCCGCCCCAAAATCAGGGTAGGCGAAAATTTGGGATTGATAAAAACCCTGATCAGGAAATCCGTGAGAAAAATGGTTATGATATACTTGATCGGAACAAAGTTCCCTTTGAATACGATGAACATCAATGAAAGGAATGTGCCTAGAAACAGGATCCCTGCGGCCGCCCTTATTTCCCGCTCGTTTAAAACCGGGATGTTAAATCCATCCACTTCTTCACCGAATTTGATTGTTTTATTCATATTTGTTTTCATGTCAGGTTCAGATATTTATCATTGAATGTATGATTGGTTGATGCGTAACAGGGATTAAAAGATTTCCTTCTCCGAGACCGTTCAGGCATTCTCATGAGTTTCGAGCAATTATCGAGGGTTACCACGGGTATTTCAACTTAGGATCAGGACCGCCAAAAGTACATAAATAGGTGGACAAAACCAATCACAGGACCGCCTTTCAACGTTTATTGTTGTCCGCCCACCCTGGTTAGCGTTTAAAGAACTGATATGGCCAGGCTGCTCCGGTGAAGGCAGTTGAATCGGGTGTTTTTGCTATTAGATTATCGTGTACGGAGGCATTATGGGTAAGATGGCCAAATACTTTTTCAGCCAAATGAAGTTCTTCCTGTTCATTATCTTATATCATTTTGCCAATTGTAAAAATTCTTATTTAGAACAGTTCTAATTTAAAGAACATGTTGTATATTTGTATCAATTCACATTCCATATCCTGATTCGTCGGGTTGAAGCTTAAGGATCAGGAATGTGTTTTCATACCGGGAAAACCAGAGGACCTGATCACCCGCCACCGATGTTGATTGGCCATCCAGCTTTCATAAAAATCAATCGGGGAAGGTGGTCAGATTGCCACGGCAAAGACCGGTCGATGCGAATGTTTTATCAAGTGAAAGCGGGAAATCATGGGAAAATGAGGAGAATCGGGAAGGCGGGTTGTACGGAATATCCATAATACTAATGAAATTCATGTTATGAAAAAGATAATAATCGTATTTCTCCTGATCCCTTTTTATTTATTGGGACAACAACAAAATTACTTTGACAGCGTAAAGGCGGTATTGAGGAATAGTAGCTCAGACTCGGGTAGATTCATGAACCTGTATTGGCTAAGTTTTGCTTATGCTGAAAACAATCCGGACTCAGCTATTCATTATGCACAGGAAGCCGTTCAGTTTGCCTCCCGAAATAAGGGAAAATTGCCATTATGGACAGCTTGGAATGGCAGCAACGCACTGGGTTGGGCATTGTGGAGTGCAGGCAATTACCCTGATGCACAGGAATATTATTTCAAACAATTGGCACAAAGCGAATCCATAAAAGATACTTTTGGCATATTCGTAGCATACGGGAACCTTGGAGCACTCAACCGAAATGAAGGCTATTACAAATCTGCCATAGAATATTATAAAAAATGCTTGTTTTTTTATCATGGCCAGGAAGTCATATGGTGGAAAGCAACCTGTTTCCCAATAATGGCAGATTTGGCCAAAACCTATGAACAAATCGATGTTTTAGATTCTGCCCTTTTTTATGCCCAGCAATCAATGCAATTGGAAATTAAAACGGATGGAAAAGAATCGAGTTTCAATTCAGGAATTATTCTTGGAACAATCTATTCGAAACTGGGGCAACCTGCATTGGCAATGGACTATTTCAGATCATTTTTAAAGGGAGCAGGAGACAATCCTACAAAGACAAAAAATAAAGCCCTGTGCTTCTATGAAATAGCAAAACATTTTAAACGAAATGTTCAACATGATTCAGCTGTTTATTATGCTCAGAAAGCCTATGAATTGAGCCGGCAACATGCTTTTAAAATAAACATTTTAAATACAAGCATTTTACTAAGCAAACTATATCAATTTTCCAACCAAACGGATAGTGCATATAAATACCTGAAAATAAAGGACGAAACCCAGGAAAACATGTTTAGTAAAGAAAAACTCAGCCGGATGCAAACCCTTGAATTCAATGAACAATTAAGCCAGAGGGAGGCAGAAAATGTCCGGCAGGATGAGGCGCAGCAACGCAGCCGGAACATTCAGCTGATCATTTTGGCGATTTCCATTATTACCGCGATAATTTTATTTTTATTGTTAAGCAGGAGCATTATGGTGAGCCACAAGTTGGTTGGGTTTTTAAGTGTTGTTGCCTTATTGGTCGTGTTTGAATTTATCAACCTCCTGGTACACCCGTTTTTAGAAAAATTCACACATCACTCTCCCGTCCTTATGTTGTTTGCTTTGGTTTCTATTGCAGCAATATTGGTTCCGATGCACCATAGGATAGAGAAATGGGCAACAATCAAATTAGTGGAGAAAAATAAAAAGATCAGGCTACAGGCAGCGAAAAACACAATTGAACAACTGGAAGGGCAGGCGGATAAATAAACTTGCCCGAACCCCCTTCAGGACGGATGTTTTTGTCTGCATGCTCTTATTTTCGCAAGCACATTAAAGCTTAAAAGCCTGAAATACAACATATTCACCTAATGGAATCATAGTCAACCGGGTGCAAAGTTTGACAGCAACGCGAGGCAATGCAGTAAGGAGATCATTCCCGACACCTCATTTCTACGGATAACAGCTTTTTTATCACACAGTTTTTCCAATATCTTTTTTACAGGTCTGGCGTTTGAGCCATATTTTTTGTCATTGAAAGTATTTTCTCAATGAGGGTATACCCATTGATGATGGTGTAAGCTTCCCCGATCTTCGGCCAGTTTTAATCAGCAATATTTGCTGTATAAAATCACCAGGTTACAGTTTTGAACCGTAAAGTGAATGCGGTAAAGAGCCACTTTCTCGATTTTTTATGAGTGGCTCATTCATTTGTACAAATGGTTGTTCAAACAATCTCCCCTTATTGCATCCCCGCAGGTTACTACGAGATTCTTCCATTTTCCAATCCGAACACGATGATGGGATCCCACTATATTAGTTTTCAGTATTAGCTGAAAACCCCGCCGGTTGAAAAATGAAAAAGGGGACAACTGGCCCCCTTTGTGAAAATAAATGATGAATTCGATATAAATTATTCCTTTACCGGGTTCTCCCCTTTACGTTTCAAATAATCATTAAATGTACGTTCTCCCTCTTCATTCCAATACTGGTCATAGTGGCTCCATTTTGAACCATGGGCGTAATCCATACAATTATTGCCATCACTCATGTGTGACCTGTGTTTCCATGGCCCAAAATTGTGCCGTCCACGGTTGTGCGGCCCACCATGATGAAAACTTCCGAACAGAAGTCTTCCAAGGATGGCCAGGCCGACCGCCTGCCAGTAAGTAATAACTCCAAGGTGGAAAATGACCGGCATCAACCAGTTCCAGAGCCACATCACCACCGCACCAAAAAGGAATGCAAACGCAGTGGCTCCGATAATTCCCAATATGATCCATCCCATGCGGTGTTTCTTTCCACCACAACAATGTCTTTTTTCATATTTATTATCTGTTGTTTCCATGATTTTCATTTTTAATTGTTTTTGTTGTTTAATAATATCTTGTGTAATTTTGAAAGAGCCCGGTGTTTGCGCGAAAGGAGTGTCCCTGTCGGAATATCCCATTCCTCGGATAATTCTTCATAGGAACGCTGTTCAAATTCAGTGGCGATGATTACCGCCTGTTCATCAGGTCTTAATTGTAAGATGGCCTGTTGCAGCATTTCCGGCGCTATGTTCATGTAGTCGTTTTCTTCTGTTAATGTTTCATCTGTTACCGTATTAAGTAAATAATTCTCGTTTTTTTTGTCCGTGAAGCTTTCAATCGAAACAGTTCGTTGCTTTTTCTTCTGGAAATCGATGATTTTATTCTTTACCGACCGGTAGATATACCCGGTTAAGTTTCCTATCTGGGTATCCAGATCAATCTTGTCGATCAAACCGAGTGCAACGTCCTGTATGATGTCTTCCGGCGAAGCTTCATCATATCGTTCATCGAGGTTTTTCCTGACAAAATTGACCAGCTTCTTGTACTCATTCCGGAAGAACCGGTCCAATGATTTTTTCTGAAGCTCCTTTTCCATGATGTTATAGACGGGTTGGAATGGTTTTATTGCAGGGAAATCGAAAATAAAATACCTGATGGAGTGAAGGTACTTGTTTTTATGGGGATTGTGGCAAAGAAAAAGGGGGCATGGAGTTCCGGTGATTTCTCATCGTTCTATACTACCGGGCCCTTGTCCCCTGCCACTGCATTTGCCTCTCCCAGGCAGCAATTTACAGGGATATAATGACCACAATTATTTTTGGAAATTAAAAAACAACTTTATTAAATTTGTTGCAACGGTCCGTGAATCACAACCTGTGAGCATCAGGGTTTACAGCCTCGCCGGCCAGGTGGTCGCTCAAACACAGGCGTTCATCCGGCCCGGGAAACAATCATTCAGCCTCTCGGTTTCCAAACCAGGGGTATACCTGGTCATCATGACGGGGGGAGAGACAATGGTTTCATGCAAAGCCATCTGCTATGAGACCAATGAACCGGTGAACCGGATCACCTGCGCCTGCTCCCCAGATCAAAGTGCAAAGGAGCCTGCACTGAAGGAAGCATTGGTGTATTCGTTGCAATATACCACCGGTGACATCCTGTTTTATCGTTGCCGCGGAGGGATCCACACTACGATTGTCACAGATGTGCCATCGGTTTCAAAGAATTACACCGTCAACTTCGTTCCCTGTATCGACCCTGCCGGCAAAAGCTATGCGATCGTAAAAATTGGCAACCAGACCTGGATGGCAGAGAACCTGGCGTATCTCCCGAAAGTTAGCAAATCCGACACCGGGTCGGAAACCATGAAGTACTGCTATGTATATGGTTACGAAGACACCGTTGTTGCAGCAGCAAAAACCACCCTGAATTACAAAACATACGGGGTCCTCTATAACTGGCCCGCGGCCATGAATACCAGCGGCAAGTCAAGGCCCATCCGGGGGGTCATGCAAGGCATTTGCACTGTCGGCTGGCATTTGCCGGGGGATGACGAATGGAAGGCCCTTGAAATGAGCCTGGGAATGACCCAGGCCGATGCCGATACCATTGACATCCGGTACTCAGGATCAGCAGGAGAGAAATTAAAATCTACCTGGGACTGGACAAGTGACAGCCTGAGCAGTAATTACAGCGGGTTTACGGCCCTTCCGGGAGGATACAGGAACATGGACAATGGTTTCAGGGAACTCGGCAATTATGCACTGTTCTGGAGCGCATCGGTTTTGGATACCCTGGGATATTACCGGGGACTTGAATTCAATGACGATGGTGTTTTCCGTTACAGAACGTTGAAAAGCCACGGAATGTCGGTACGCTGTGTGAAGGATTAGATCTCCGGTTCTATCACTTTGGATCATAAGGAAAATCTCATGAAGCGGAATTAAACACCTGGCAAAAAGTTTATTGGCCAATCGCGTTAATGAATGATTGATAAAGGAACAAAACAAATTTAATAAGCGATTTTTAATAACAACCATTCAGGCAAAATATTTATTTCGCGGCAGATCACAAAGAGTTTTCTGACCTTAAGGAACACCTGGTTATATAGAGAAAAGCCTGAAAGGTCAACTTCGTCAGGTGAGCCAGGAGGGCTCATTTCAGTCTGTCTGAAAAAAGGGAAAATCTTATATCTCTATTTATCCCTGAGGCAACGGACAGAGAAACCCATCCATTTTGGGTGGATGTTGCGATACATATCATCGAGACCATAGATCAGGTTCCTGTACCAGGCGAAGGACTCACTGTATCCGGTGCTGCTCCACCAGAACCCGCTCCTGCCGGCAACGAAGAAACGACCGTTGCTGCAGCGCTCACCGCCAGGACGGGCAGAAAACCCGACCTTATCGGTGCCGCTGCCTCCAGTACTCCAGCCGGAAGTCGCCTTCAGCCGTTTTCCGGCATCCTTTCCCCGCCCGTCCTGCTCATCCCACACCGGGTTGCCCTGTCCAAAACGGGTATCGGCGTTACCCTCCAGGTTCTTCCACTCTTCATCAGTGGGAATCCTCCATCCATTGGGACAAAGCCTGCCCGTGTTTACAGCGTGCCAGTTGTAAAGCGCTCCGTATGTTTTTGCATTGGTTCCATCATTGTGGTACCAGCAATAAGCGCCGGTGGTCAACCCGGTCCACAAAATGCTGTCGGTTATGTTGGGTATTTTTGTGCCGTTGTTGTAGGTAATGACTTTCAGGTTTTCTGCAATCCACAAATAATTGCCGATGACAACGGTACGGTAAACATTTCCGTCAATATCGGTGACGGTTCCGATATCCTGTGTTTGCGCTTTGAGGGATGACATTCCAGGTAAAGTCAGTGCAATTATTAAAAACGATTTAAGTGTTTTCATTTTTAATTTTTCCTCCGGAAAATAAAGCCAGACATAACCAGAGCCTGATCAGGCCTGAAGCTCAAGAACAGCCTACCCCAGGCTTTCCAGGTGCAGGTAAATGGCATTTTTCATCTTGTTGATTTCCTGTGATGCATAAAAGACGCTGGTCTTACGAATCGCACCCATGGATAAGCCGAAATTTTTACCATCGGGAACCGTATGATTTTTACATAAAGGATGCAGATGTCAGGAAGTGGTTCAAAAAACCGGATTACAACCGCAAAGATAAGATAAGGATGATAAAATGGTTACTTCAACTTGTAAAGCAGGGAAAACCCGGTACGAGCTTCGATGTTGCATCGCAACTCCCTGCCGGTCGGAGGCAGGATGTGCGGCGAATCAAGTTCTGGCAAAGGAATTATTTCTATGTTTTCAATTCCTACACCAGTGCCACACGCGAAAAAAATGTTTCCCCGTATACTCCTTGTGGATGAACAATTTTGCAGTCATCAGCAAAAGAACAGCTAATTACATAATTCAATTCAACGCTCTTCTTTTGGAGATTCCTTGAAACAGAATGAATCAGTAAAATTTCATTAATTTTAGAAGCCATTTTGAAATTGGAATTTGAATTTTTGCTCGCTAACCCCGCCGCAAGCGGGGAATGCGCTCGCGGGGATTCAAATGATGAACACGGAGCTATTCTTTTTTATCACTGCCTCCATGGTCGCCAATCATAACCCATTTGTTCCCTTGTTTTAATAGGATATCTGTCCAGCGTCCGCTCTCCGAACTCTTTTTCCCATCCTGCGATTCCTTTGCCATTGCATAGTAGTAATCGACAAATGCCACATCCCCGTAAATTTTGATTGCCACCGGGTTAATTTCGTAAACGGGGATTTTAACGCCCTGATAAGCATAAGTAATCCATTTTTTGCTTTGTTCCTTTGTCGAAGGTAATGGAGAGCCGTTGTCCCAGCCAATATAATCGGGATGAAAATAGTCAAGGAATCCGTTAATATCGCCTTTTGCCATAAGTCCCCAATAGGTAGTTACATTGGTCCATACCTCTTTTTGTGCGACCGACCACTCTTGTGCGTGTAAAGAAGAAAGTCCAAGCACAAAAAAAAGTGCTGCAGTTAACATTATTTTTCTTTTCATAAAAACACCTCCTGAGTTAATTTTGTATAAAATGGTTCATTATTCCCAAAAATTTTAAAATCAAATTCTTATGGAACAGTTTGACAAAGATACATCAACATTAAATTAATTAAGTCTAAATAAGTGTTAATTTATGTTAAAACGCCATATTTTTCCTGAATCGCCGGAACCAGTTTGATTAAAAAGAATGTTTCAGGCACTCAATCTCATCAGATGATTGAATCAGGTTCCTTGTGATTGAATCGGGTTCCTTGATTTTATATCACGAAAAACGTCTTATTGTAAGAAATTTCTACGATCCTTTTTCAATGGAGTGGCTAATCCCGACAAATTTGATATTTTAGCATCAAAATTCATTTAATCACTATTTCCTATGACCAAAGCAGAAATCATCGAACAAATTATTGCCAGCACCGGCATTGAAAAGCCCGTGGTTACTATCACTGTTGAGTCACTGATGGAAGTCATCAAAAAATCGATGGTGAATGGTGAAAACATTTACCTGCGTGGATTTGGCACCTTCCTGCTAAAACAGCGCGCGGCAAAGACCGGGAGGAACATCACCAAAGGCACCAGCGTTAAAATCCCCGCACATTTTATTCCGGCGTTCAAACCATCCAAGGAATTTTTGGGAGATGTTAAAGCGAAGGTCAGGGTTTAATAGCAAGGCCACATGAAACCGCGCTCCGGCAATAACAATTTCGACCCGATGATTGATGATCCGGAAAATTACAAGCTGGGCATCTTCTATTTCAACCGCAGGGATAAACGTGCAATTGTGCCGAAACGAACCCGTGGGACGGGCTGGACGGTCAACTTTGCCCATCCTTATGTTATCCTGGGGTCGATAGGGATTGTTGCCATCGCCATCATTGCATCGGTTATGGAGAATTGGTAAAATGGTCCTGATGCAAAAGGCTTGCGATCCATTGAGCATCCTTTACATCGCTTTTACACCCTGGCATTTGCCGGATCAGGCAAGGGTTAACCGTAATTAAGTCAAGGCCCATTTCCTCCAGGATATTCCACTCCGGTCCCCACAAGGTCCCGGTGCTTTCTATGGCGCACAAAAAATAGTATCTTTGTGTACATACATTCCGCATACTCGTTTCATATTCAGAAGGTTTGAAATAATACGCCAAGTAAAAAATGTGCTTCGGGCACGGTGAGTGGTTGCATCGCATACAGGATTTATATGCGTCCGCAGGTAAATAAAAAAATATTTCATGTATATTTACTGCTTAGGAGTCGGTTATTTTTTACGCCTGCGGATAGTCAAATATAGCCGCCATTTGTCTGACAGCGACAGGGCTTGGCTGCAACATCAGCCACAACGAAAAACAAATTCAAAACATAAAAGTCATGAAAACTGTGATTATGCTTTCATCGCTCCTGCTAAACCTGATAGTGGGATATGGACAATCCGGCATTTATCATCCTTTTCCAGTTTCAAATGCTTTTTGGGGAGATCACGGATGGAATATTTTTAATTCTAACCTCGTGAGAAATACACGTTTTGGATTGAACGGAGATACTATTTTGAACGGTAAGGTTTATACAAAAGTCTATTCATTATATGATTCAACGGTGACAAATCCTCATTCAACTTATTATGCCGCGATCAGGGAAGAAAACAGGAGGATTTATACAATTGTTGAAAATTCGGGCGAGGAAATATTGTACGATTTCAACCTGTCTGTAGGGGATACACTCTTTCACCACTATTCCCTGACATTTCATTCCCCCCAGGAATTCTATCGCGTTGTTTCGAACATTGATTCGCTCCAGTTATTTAATGGTGAATATCGGAAATGCTTTGTTTTTTCAGGCCCCGCTCTCTCCGACAGGGTTATTGAAGGAATAGGCAGTATTTCCTGGACAGGTCTATTTAATCCGCTTGTAAGCGATATAGCAACAAATGGTGACCAATTCAGTGTTGAGTGTGTCAAGCAGGATGAGACAATACTCTACCTTGACAATCCGGATTGCGACCACTGTTTTTGTCAGCTTTATACCGGTATTTCTGGTATAAAGGCCCTGGAACAGTTGATAATCACTCCTAATCCTTTTTCAAAAGAGGCAACCGTGGAATTAGTAAATAATTTATCGAACGCAACACTGACCCTATACAATGTCTTCGGGCAGCAACAACTGCAAATTACGAACCTCACTGGTCATGAGATCACACTGAATCGCGAAAATTTACCTGCCGGACTTTACATTCTCAGGGTAGACGATCATCATAAGACAGTAGCTTCCGAAAAAACACTTATCATTGACTGAAAGCATTTTATATTTGCAAAAAAGCTGTGGCTGACGAGGTTGCAGCCGCAAGAAAACCAACATTGACGGGACATTGTAAGCCTTCCCCGTTTCTGCGGCTGCAAACAGGGCTTTAGGCGGTATGCAATAAAAAATTATGGCAGATGGGAACCAAAAGAAAAAATTCATTTCTAACTGATGCGCCAAGTACTGTCCTGGCAGTTTTATGTTTGATCGGAGCCACCCTCGTTTTATTCGGCCTTGGAGAGGGGGTGGGAAATATTCTGAATATCAACAAGGATATTGCCGGGGCAATTCCATATGTTATTTTTGATTTGCTGATTGCCGGGTGCTGTTTTTTTATCGTGAAAATTAATCCCAAAAGCATCTGGTATGTCCCGCTGATATGCAATGCGCTTGGCATTATTGCCGCTTTTGCCGAACCTTCCTTCTGGAAAACATCGTTATGGATGCTCATTTGCGGTGGGTGGGTGCTGTCGCTGATTGCATCTCTCCTTGCGGCACGTACTGGAAGAAAGACAGGCGCCAATAATCCGGGTGCCGCGGGATAGATTTTATGAACCAGGATAAAATTTAATCCCTTTTCCTCCAGTTCAATGGTCCTGCCCCATTTAATCTCATTCACATATTTTTTTACCGGTAAATGAATTTGAAAAGTTATCTTTGACCTGATGGTTAGAACCTGGTTTATGCTTTTTATATGAAACACTAAATGCATCATTCTCCTGGAAATCATAAAGAAAAAGAGTATTACGCGAGGATCAGGAAGGTGCTTGCTTACATCCAGGAGCACCTTGCTGAAGATCTTTCACTTGAAAAACTCTCCGGGATTGCCTTCTTTTCCCCTTTTCATTTTCAAAAAATATTCTCCCATTATATCGGGGAGTCGCCAAAACAGTACATTATGCGACTCCGCCTGGAGCGTACTGCACATTAGTTGAAATTGTAGTAAGACCTGAGTATCCTGGATGCTTCTTTTCTCTCCGGATTTTCATCGCCCTCGACCTTCATCCGGGCGTTTAAAAAATTTTACGGGATAACGCCCGAAGCATTCCGGTCAAACCCGCCTGAAGCTTTAAAGGACCGGTTCGCCCTTTGATCCTCAAGGGGAGAAATCAATGTTCATTAAAAAAGGAGAATTTAAAATGAAAAACAGGAATTGGTTTACGGTAATGGGGCATTCAAAAATAGTGGCGATCATTGGCATTATTGCATCGGTCATGATCCTGGTTCTGATGCCAGCCTTGAAATGGATTGCAGGATTGACGATCGGAGTTGTGCTCGTACATATTGCCATTGTGCTTGTATTATCTTTGTCGGTCGTGGTGGTATTGCCTGAAAAAGTCAAATTGCCGCTGAAGCGGTTCTTGCGCCAAAAAGGAAGCGGGCAAAAATTTGATGCGGGATGGAGTATCGGCTGGCTGAACGGGTTCTGGGTTGTTTCTGTTGTTTTTTTTGCTGCAGCCGTTCATGTTTATCTTTCGTTCCCTGGCCTTCAGCTGCTCGCCTTTTTTCTTTTCCTTCTGTCTGTCAACTTTTTCATCGGGAACCTGGTGGTTCGTTCTGCGGAGAACACACAATACCTGACCCTGCCCTGGGTGAAATTATTTAATGACGATAACGCCCGTATCCTGGATGCGGGATGCGGTGCAGGACGAACTGCGATTGCATTGAGTAAAATTTATCCGGGGAAAATCACGGCAATCGACCTGTTTGACTCCGATTACATCGAAGGCGGCGGAAATACCCTTTTGGAAAATAACCTGAAACGGGCTGGAATTACCGGCCGGGTCGAAATTGTGCGTGGAGATATTACCCGCACCGGCTTTCAGGATGGATCGTTTGAGGCTGTTGTCAGTTCATACATGATTGACCATCTTGGCGATCAAAAACAACATGCGCTCAATGAAATTAACAGGATCCTGAAACCCGGCGGAAGGATGCTAATGATCGTTTTAACACCCACACGTTCATCCTTCGCTATCCTGAATGTTCTGTCGTTCATGCTGACTTCAAGGAAACAGTGGAAGAAACTATTAGAAAAGACAAAATTCAGGTTGATTGAGGAAGGGAACGTGAACGGGGGCACCTTTTTTTTAATAGAGAAATAACCGCCTGACAACAAACATTTTATGTACCAGATCTTCATAGGAAGCCTTATTCTGAGCACCATTCATGCACTGATACCTAATCATTGGCTGCCATTGATTGCCGTGGGTAAAACCGAGAAATGGACACGGAATCAAACGCTATGGGCAACTGCCATTACGGGGGTCGCCCACACCCTGAGCACCATCATTATTGGTATCGTTGTCGGTCTGATCGGCTATAAGCTTTCGGCAAAGTTTTCACTTATATCGGAAATGATTGCCCCGGCCATTTTAATTGGATTAGGAATGATTTATCTGGCCCTGGATTTTCGAAGTCATCACCACCATCACGAAATGAAATCCGTTGCAGGCAACCCGGAAGGAAACAAATCCAGGTGGGTTGCCGTCCTGACTTCCTTGAGCATGGCCATGTTTCTTACTCCGTGTGTTGAAATAGAGGCGTACTACTTTCAGGCCGGGACCATTGGCTGGCCGGGGATATTCATTGTTTCGGCAGTTTATCTGATGACGACACTGGTGGTCATGCTTGTTCTCGTCTCCCTGGGGATGAAAGGTGCCAGCACCTTTAAATCAGCCTTCCTGGAACGTCACGAGAAGGGGATCACAGGGTTGGTTCTGGCTTCACTTGGCCTGTTGGCGATGTTTATCAAATTTTAAAGAGATTACGGTTCCAGGAACCGCCGTGTAACTTCATCGGGTTACAATGCTGCCTGTTGCCTGGAAGTGACCTTTTTGCATAAGCCGGGTTTTGCAGGTCTCCATGCAATTGAATCCCCGCGAGCGCATTCCCCCGGAATGACGGATCAACCGGATCCACTTGATTTTCGTGCTGGAATTCCTTATATTTGTGAAAACAGTATATCCCCGGAAGCGATGAAAACATCTCCTCTGGCAGTGTGGGCTGTTGGATTATCCATTTGGCTTGCAACCTGTGCCACTGCATCCGGTCAGCAGGAAAAATACAGGTATGCCGAAACAAACCGGCTTGTTGAACTTGTCACTGATGCAGCCACGCTCATCAGGCAACACGGGGAAGCCGCATTTCCTTCTTTGATGAAGAAGGGCAGCCGGTGGCGCACAGGGGATCTTTACCTCTTCGTGATCGACGTAAAGGGATATTGTTTCGTACATGAAGATACCAGCCGGATAGGGAAAAATATCAGCGAACTCAAAGATATCAACGGGAAGCCCATCATCCAGTGGTTCATCCGCAAAGCACTCGGGGCAAGCCAGTCGGGATGGACACATTACCTGTGGGTAAAGCCAGGGGAGACAAATCCGGTTTGGAAAACAACCTATACAAAACTGGCAAACGCCCCCTCCGGCGGGATCTATATCGTGGGTGCCGGCCTGTACAACATGAAGATGGAAAAAGCCTTTGCTGTCGAAGCGGTGGATGATGCCATCGTTCTTCTCCACCAGATGGGGCCAAAGGCCATCCCCATTTTAAAAGACAAAACCTCTGAATTTGTTTATAAGGACACGTATGTGTTTGTCGTGGATTCCACTTACACCGTGCTTGTCAACCCCCCATTCCCGGGTGAAGAGGGCCACCATGTTTACGACTACCAGGATGTCAACGGCAAGTTTTTTTTCAGGGAATTCTTCCGGGTGGCCAATGAAAAGGGGGCAGGCTGGGTGGATTATGTCTGGCCGAAGCCCGGAGAAGCCAAACCCTGCCCGAAATCATCTTTCGTCAAGAAAACTGTCGTCAGAGGGGTGTATTACATTGTTGGCACAGGGATTTACATTGAGTGACCTGTGCCATGTTTACCTGTTCACCGCTTTCATGGCCTGCGGGGCATAACGTTGACCGGAGGCAACACCCGGAGGCATTGCTTTGCTGAGTTGTGCCATCTCTTCGCCGGTTAAGGTTATCTCCATTGCCTTCACATTTTCTTCAAGATATACCCTGCGTTTGGTTCCCGGTATAGGCACCAGATCTTCACCCTGGCCAAGTACCCATGCAAGGGCGATTTGCGCTTTTGTGCAACCTTTCACCTTCGAAAGATCCTCCAGCTTGCTGAGGAGATCCAGGTTGTTTTTAAGGTTTTCACCCTGGAATCGTGGGTGATTCCGACGGAAGTCGCCTTCATTAAAATCTTCATCTCTCCTGAATCTGCCGGTCAGGAAACCTCGTCCGAGCGGACTATATGGAACAAACCCGATTCCAAGTTCACGACAAACTGCCAGGATTTCCATCTCCACATCGCGCGACCATAAAGAATACTCTGTTTGCAAAGCGGTTATTTTATGAATTTTGGCAGCACGCCGGATCGTTTCAGGACCTGCTTCAGAAAGCCCGATATAACGCACCTTCCCTTCTTTAACAAGCCTGGCCATTGCCTCAACCGTCTCTTCAATCGGAGTATCCGGATCAACCCTGTGCTGGTAATAAAGGTCGATGGTGTTTACATGAAGCCTTTTCAGACTGGCTTCGCAGGAAGAACTGACATATCCGGGCTTGCCATTCACTCCCAAAAACTCTCCTTTTTCATTTCTCACGTTGCCGAATTTTGTTGCAAGAAAAACCTTGTCCCGTTTTCCTTTCAAAGCTTTGCCAACCAGCTCCTCATTTTTGCCTAAACCGTAGATATCGGCCGTGTCAAGGAAAGTGATGCCAAGCTCAATTGCACGATGGATTGTAGCAATAGATTCAGCATCATCGCCTTTCCCGTAAAATTCCGACATGCCCATGCAGCCCAGACCTATTGCGGACACGCCGGGTCCGGTTATCCCTAAGATTCTGTTTTTCATATGATGAATATATTAAAGGTTAAAATAATATATAATAAGCTCAAAATGAACATTTTGCCTTGCCGATTGTGACGGGTTCAACGCCTGTTTCATTCGACCACTCCCCTCCTGTTCCCAGTGATCTTCGTATCCTGTTTGCTGTTGTGCGCAATGGCTTTATTCTAACTTAAAAAGTGAAGATGTATTGTCAACTGCAGGAGCTCCGAAGCAGAAAACCAGAATTTGATCCATCCGGTGAATGTTTTGTGGAGTTATATTCCTTGTTGGGACGGATGCAATCGCCGCGACAGGCCAGATCTTGCATGTAGTTTAAATTGCATCCTGATCGGGTATTTCCATGTTTTCAGCGGCGCATATTGTTTTTATCTTCTCATATGACCAGGACAGATCATAGTTGAAAAGTGTTCCATATGGCTGCATTAAAAGTCTGACCAGGTTTTGTGTGTCATTGTCGTGTTCTTTTTGTATGCATGCTTCCACCTCTTTCCAGTTTGGGGAACATAATTTCAATGGAATAAATAGCTCTGGATCCATTGTTGACAAGGTGATCGTCCTCAGTTCGTCCGTTAAAATTCTATTCCTGGTCCGGCTGAGGTGGCGCTCACCAAATTCGTAGAGGACCTGCATGTATTTTTCGAAAAGGATATATTCGTTCAACATAAATACAATACTTACCGATTCAAAGGACCTCCAGAACAGCAGCGGGTGAGGCTGACACAAAAAACGTCCAAGCATGAATGCCCCTGCGGAAAAACCACTCAGTTTTTCTTTTATACACTTAAGAATGATGCTTGTAAAAAACTGAATTTTACGATCCACCGTGAGCAGGCTGTATATCTTATGCTGATCCAGGTGAGATCCGAGTCCGCTTTTTAAAATTTCCGTGTAATAATAATCCAGATGGACATCAAACCATCCATTAACAAAGGCACTGGCTTTCCCGGGTTCATGATCATAATCATTGCGGATCAGTTTAACAAGGTCAGAAAGGGTCATGGCCTCCTCTGTTTTCAGTGTATTCAGGATCTCCCGGTAGGCATTATATGCCTGCGCCATGTTGATGAATACCTTTTCTTCTTTTGGTTCCATCTCCAAAGAGGAGCCTTCAAGATATTTCTGGAACCGGGCTGGTTTATAATTGGCCTTACCAATGTAAATGGAGTGATGCCTGCTAGATACGGTAATCCACGATCCTTCACGGATGATGATGCCGGCCTCATTGGTTATGGCATCCTCCTCCAGGTTCATGTTGTGGTTCTTCAGGTTGATAAAAGCAGGGATCCCATAGCCCAGGCAGGCAGTCACAACGTGAATGGCCAGCGGATTCATACTCAGAATTACGTCCAGTTCTCCCATAAAGATGGTCTCTGACGGGATGAATTTTTCCTGGCAAAGGCAAACCTTCTCCCCTTTTTTCTTGACTTCCAGTGCTTTGGACATAGAGAAATAAATTCTTGCAGATACAGCAGACCTGGGAAGGACGGAAACGCCTGAGCCAAAAAAGGTCAACGATTTCAGGGAGAGGTCGTCGATCCTCTCTGAAAATATCTGACGCAAATGATATGGGCGGATCAGTTGGACCACTCTTTTTTTAGGAATAATCTTTTTCTGGTAAAGGTCTATAGCCGCCAGCAGTGTCGATCGCCCGGTGAGCTCGGAAAGGTTCAGCTGAAGGATGGCAAAAAGTGAGATTCCTTCAAAGGATTCTACTGCGAATTCAATGGTTGCCGGAGATTTCAATTTCACTTCCAGCCCGGGAAGCATGGGTGTAATATGATATATGGCAGGAAATTCCTCCTTTATTTCATCACGGTCAAAATACTCTCTTTGGTCTGCATAAACGCTTCCGGTCATGATCTCCTCCCCGAAAATTTCTCTTACGCTTTCTATCTGCATCCCAAGCCCGGTGCGTGGATGACGGCTATAGAGGACCCCGGGATAGGAATCCTGGTTGCGAACCGTCCAAACCATCTTTTGAAGAATTAACGCAGGAAAAGTTACATGACCACGCTGAAAAGTATAGATCAGGTCCTGATTCCTTGTATAGAAGCGATGTGAAACGGACATGAACATGTTCGCCTGGTAATGTGCATCGTATAATATCTGCTCATCAATGGGTTCAATTTTTTTTATCAGAAAACTGATCCGCTCTTCAATATCTTCTGTGTATGGACTGCAATCGCCCTTTGCCGATCTTAAAAAATCCTGTCTCGGACCAAGGATCTGGCAAATGGATTGAAGATTGTTCAGGTAGATTTTGTTTGCGGCCGAGCGGCCATAGCGCTGTTCCAATGATCGAAAACTAAGTTTCGTGACACCCACATTCAGGTAGGTTGGCATGAGGCCGGGGATATAGTAAGGAGTTGCCGACCTGACGGCAAAAACCATTGCCTGATCCGGGTCTCCCAGTTTTTCCCCGGTCATCTGTTCCAGATTGGAAATGGCGGCCTTCATGAAAACTTCGCGTTCCCTTGCAACAAGCTGGTAGGAGTTTGAAGTAAGTACGCAGAAATCCGGAACAGGATATCCTTCATGGTACAAATCAAGCAATACTTTGCCTTTCTGACTCAGCAGGACTTCATCGTACGGACTTGTAGTCGGAGCAGGGACTACATATTCATTTTCAGTAAAATCAAGCTTTCCGAATGTCGATTTGAGCAGGTTCAGATATTGTTCCGACACCTTCTCTTTTAATTTCGCGGCGGCATGATCATTTTGTGAAGAATTAACAAGGAGATTCAGATAATGGTTGGCCTTGATCCTGTCGGGCTGGCTCAGGATGAAGACATCGAGGTTATTTAATGGCAGCCGGTGCATGATTTTATTCAGCGGGTTTGTATATTCCAGCTCTGGTGCCGGAAATCCGAAAAAACCAGTTGCTGATCCAGGATCAATGGATTCGGCCAAAGCCTGCTGAATTGAGAAATAATTTGGGTAGAAGGCTCTTATGTGGATGTTATCGTAAGATCGCAGGATCATACCCGGGTGTAATTTCATTACAAAAGTAATACAATTCCATAAAAATTGATACAACAGGGTCTCTTTTTCAGGAAGATATCCATGGATGTGGAATCTGCAGCAAGGGAAACAAATTACCGGTTCCAGTAGTGGCCAAATACGAAATAATAGGCGAATTGACCCTTGCTTGCAGCAATATCGAATCCCATCCGTAGTTTAAAGAGCCGGGCCAGCAGGTAGCGGAATCCTGCGCCACCTGCCCAGTGCCAGCTATCGTCGCTCATGAACTTCGAATCACTCCAGGTCCTGCCGGTCCCGATAAAACCAACCACGCTCCAGCGCGGGGTTACGTCAACACGCTGTTCGGTTTCAAACAACAGTGTTTGCTGTCCCTGGTATCTCGCCATTGGAATACCCCTCATGTCGAGGTATGGATAATAGTAAAAAGGAACCTCATTGAAGATCGCCTGGCCGACGGCCCGGAATCCACACACCCAGGGTTTCCAGGGTTGAATGAACATATTTGCGTTTACGACCACCTGGTCAAAATCAAAATCACTTGCAGTCCATTGACGTCCAAATGTATAGGTTGTTTTAAATCGCAGCCCTTTATCGGGTGTGAACATGGAATTACGGTAATCCAGTTCCAGGTATACTCCGAAATTTCCAAGGTTTTTATTAAAATCAGGCGGGTTGAAAATCGTATCGAAATCCCTCCTGAAAATCGTATCGGAAGGTTTTTTAAATTCGTACTTTACGATCATCCGGGTAAATTGGTACCGCAATCCTGCGAAAATCTTATTTTTGAACAGGTTTTCACTGACATCCAGTAACGCCACGATCGGCTGAAGATTAAATTGTTCTTTCAGCTGGTTTCCCCTGGAGGTTTGGCGGTAAAAATCCATATTGGCATCCGCATAACCGGCACCGATGGTATACCTCATCCCGATCGACGGGAGGGTCCCCTGCCGGAGGGCCCCAAAACCCCAGGTATTGTTCAGCGTGTACATGCCGGCAATTGCTGTGACATCAGGGAATCGATAACGGTCTTCGGACTTGCCTTTCTTCTGGGGACTGATAAAAACAGCCGCAAGGGCAACGCCAAAATTGCCAAGAGCCGGTTCTGTAATAATGGTGGGCCAGGGGACAAAACCATGCATGTTGATGATGTAATCGCTCATGTCAAACTTTTTATCCAGTGTATCTTTGAGCGATATTTTTTGCTTCTGGGCTTGCAGGGAAGTGATCATCAATCCGGTTGCAATAAAGAGGAAGAGGATTTTTTTTATCATGTTGCTTTTTCTTTCAGGGAATAGTAATGACAGATAAAAAGTTGTTAAATTTATTAATTAATCCGAAAGGATGATCCCCCGGATAAGAAAAAACTCAGCGGCAAAACAAATGTCATGATAAGAATTAAAATATGTTGCATAAGTTCGATCACAGAGGCCCGAACTGCAATTGCATTTGGTGCCGATGCCATCGGCCTTGTTGGCAGAATGCCATCGGGACAGGGAGTGATTACCGACGAGCTGATTTGTTCGATTGCCAAAACGGTACCGCCTCCTGTCGCCACATTCCTCCTGACCAGCGAAACTTCCAGTGGCGCAATTGCAGCACATCACCGGAAAGTAAATACCAGTACGATCCAGATGGTGGATGAACTGAAACAGGGCTCATTCCCTGAAATCAGGGAGAAACTGCCCAATGTGAAACTCGTGCAGGTCATCCATGTCCTTGATGAACGCTCCATAGCGGAAGCCATTGAAATTTCTGAAAAGGTCGATGCATTGTTGCTGGACAGCGGGAACCCATACCTGGCCGTGAAGGAACTGGGGGGTACCGGCCGGACCCACGATTGGGCGATCAGCCGGAAGATTGTGGAACAAAGCAGGGTGCCGGTCTTTCTTGCCGGCGGGTTAAATGCTGATAATGTCAGGGATGCCATCGCGGCTGTTCAGCCCTTTGGAGTTGATGTGTGCAGCGGTGTAAGGACAGATGGCAAACTGGATGAAAGAAAGCTATATGGGTTTTTTAAGGCAGTTTGGGGGTGATTGTGCGAAAACAGGTTTATCAGGAAAAGCAATTCATGATGACAATTTTCCTGTATTAGAGCGAATCTGAGAAATTCATGGAAACAGATCTGTACATATCATTTACTTTCTTCAGTTTATGAAGAACTGCAACGCAATCTGTTTTAAAGAGAAACAACGGACTTCAACGACATAGTTCTTCTGAAACAAAGAAAATTCAGGCATCGGAGGGTGTTTCAGGATCAGCATAAACAGGATGCCAATCGTGGAAAGTTTCTTTTTCATTGCTCCCCTTGCCTTATGTTTTTATTGAATTCATCAACAATTGCTTCTGCCTGTTTATAATCCGAACTTGAAACAATCACTTTCACCGCACCGGCTCCTCCACCTGCCGTATACCATGGCGCCATCGTGCCGGTAAATTCATCTTTTAAGAAGGCTTCAATTTCGGCATCTTCCAAAAGGCTTTTCAACATTCCGGCTTCCCAGATTGTGCCGGAAAAGATTTCAACAGGCTCAATTTCATGATATGGTTTCATGATTCAAAATGGTTTATGCTTTTTTTCGACGGACTTTAATTGCCATCCCATTCCCGGAAGAACTGTTCCAGATACTGTTCCAGGAACCGGTGTCGCTGTTCAGCCATCCTGCGCCCGGTTTTCGTGTTCATCCGGTCTTTCAGAAGCAGCAACTTCTCATAGAAATGATTGATGGTAGGCGCCTTGCTGTGCTGATACTGTTCGACCGTCATGCCCGCGACAGGTTTGACGGCAGGATCATACATCTCCCGGCCTTTATATCCGCCATAATTGAATGCACGGGCAATACCAATGGCCCCGATTGCATCCAGCCGGTCAGCATCCTGAACGACCGCCAATTCCAAGGAGAAAAATCCGGGAGAAAAATTTCCACCCTTGAAGGAGATGTTTTTCATGATCTTTACAACATGATCACCCACTGCTACATCAACCCGGAGACCCTGCAGGAACTTCCGGGCTTTAAGTACGCCAACCGATTCATCCCCGTCGTGGAATTTATGATCAGCGATATCGTGCAGCAAAGCCCCCAGTTCAACAATGAACAGGTTAACAGGTTCTTCCCGGGCGATGCGCCTGGCATTTTTCCATACCCGCTCGATGTGAAACCAATCATGCCCCCCTTCTGCATGAAGCAGTTCGGCTTTTACAAACGCAGCAGTCTTGCTGATGATTTCTTTGTCAGACATGTTTACCCTTTCCGTCATTGTAAAATTACAACATTAATCCAACGCCCGGGAATGGTCAGTTAATTATTGTAGAGGGCTGTTCAATAACACATTGAAATCCATTTTGTCGAAGAATGTCGTTATATTTGTCAAATCAGCAAATAAAATTCGCTTTTACGACCCGCAAAGATTCAGAATCATACAACCATGAAGGCATCCATGAAAACATTCCACAGCGACCTGTCCAATATTGAGTTCCCGGTTTCTGAACGAGTTTCAGGCAAAACGGTAAGACAATCCATTTTAGCTTTGATCCAGAAGGACAACCCGCAATTCACGGCAGATAAATTTTTATCCATCGGGGAACTGAACAATTACCGGGAACAGTACATCGAAAGCTTTCTTAAGAAACAGATCGGAAGCCTCTCCGACCTGGATCAAACCGTCATCGATTCATTGAAAGATAAGACCACGATCACCGACAAGTTGGACGGAGAGGATTTCAAAGCCATGACGACGGGCCAGAGAATTGCCGACAACGTGGCCAGCTTTGGAGGGAGCTGGACCTTCATTATTTCTTTCGCCGTATTCCTTTTTTGCTGGATTTGCGTCAATATCTACTGGCTTGGCAACAGGGGCTTTGATCCGTATCCGTTTATCCTGCTGAACCTGATCCTGTCGAGTCTTGCAGCCATCCAGGCCCCGGTGATCATGATGAGCCAGAACCGCCAGGAAGAAAAAGACAGGGAGAGAGGTAAAAAAGATTACATGATCAACCTTAAATCGGAGCTTGAAATCAGGATGCTGCATGAAAAAATTGATCACCTCATCATCAATGAGCAGCAGGAGGTACTGGAGATCCACAAGGTGCAGATCGAGATGATGAATGATATTCTAAAGCGGCTTGAAAAATAATGATTGAATCCAAAGCGATTTTTCAAATAACCCGGATGGTGTGATTTAAAATGGTACCGCAGACATCCTTCTTCAATGACCGATAACCAGAAATTCACCTTCAATGCCATCATTCAGCAAAACAACGGGATGGATGCTGCCTTTATTGAATTCCCGTTTGATGTTCATGAAAAATTCGGGACCAGGGGCCAGGGAAGTCGTACTGCCCGACGAGGTTTCCGCGCTCCTGGAATAAAACCCGCCGGCCAAAGAATTTTAAGGAAGCCTGTCGTACTCAAATATGAAAGAGTTTGCCGGATGGATCGGGTCGGCAAAGAAAGCAGAGACCCGGAAACAAAGAACGGCATTGCTGTAACGATAAAAATAATACTTTCCAGAGAAAAGGCCGGTTCAAAAGGCACGTTGGGCATCTTCATGGATTCATTACCTTTGAATCATGATACCGGTATCCTATTTGCAATATTCTGACCCGTCGGCATGAAAAAGTTAATACTGATTTCTTTTTGTCTCATTTTATTTCAGGCGGGCCGGGCGATTCCCTTTCACAGGGGCGTCAACCTGACCGGCTGGTTCCAGGCAGATAATGCACGGAAAATTCAATTCCGGAAATTCGGGAAGAAAGATTTCACCGATATAAAAAAACTGGGGTGTGATGTGGTGCGATTGCCAGTAAACCTTCATGGCATGACTTCGGGCTCACCGGATTACACGTTGGATCCGCTTTTTGTTTCAATGCTCGATTCAGCGGTGAGCTGGGCCGAAGAGTTGAAATTGTATCTTATCATCGACAATCATTCGTTCGATCCGGCGGTGAATACCAGTCCCGATGTGGTTCAGATCCTTACCAAAGTCTGGCCGCAGCTGGCACAACACTATGAGCCGCGTTCGAATTATATCATATACGAGGTGCTGAACGAACCCCATGGGATATCCAATCAACTGTGGGGCAGCATCCAGCAACAAACGATTAACTCCATCCGGTCAAAGGACACCAGGCACACCATCATCGTAGGGCCATCAGGGTATAACAGTTACAATGACCTGGCACAGATGCCGGTTTATTCCGACGCCAACCTCATTTACACGTTCCATTTTTATGATCCGTTCCTTTTCACACACCAGGGTGCCACCTGGGTGAGTCCCTCGATGGAGCCATTGGCCGGGGTGCCATTTCCTTACGACCTTGCATCGATGCCAGCCTGCCCTCCGTCGCTCCTGGGAACATGGATAGAAAGCAGTCTTCATAATTATTCAGCCGATGGAACAGTCGGAAAAGTCAAGTCGTTGATCGATATTGCCGTCCTTTTTAAAAACACCCGTCATGTTGACGTTTTTTGTGGTGAATTTGGTGTTTATATACCCAACAGTGATACTGCCGACCGGGCAAATTGGTACGCCATTGTAAGAGAATACCTGGAGGAGAAAGATATTCCATGGACCACCTGGGATTACAAGGGAGGATTTGGGCTTTTTAAGAAAGGTTCCGATGAGTTATTTGAATCAGATCTTAACGTTCCGTTGCTTACAGCGTTGAATTTTACGGTACCCGAACAACATCCTTATGTACTTCACCCTGATACTGTGGGGTTCAGAATATATGATGATTATGTGGCGCAGGGAATCAATGAAGCCAGTTACACTTCGTCGACCCTTGACTATTATTCGACTTTGCTGCCCAACAATGACAATTTTTGCCTCTATTGGACCGGCGGGCCTCAATACAGCGCCATCGTCCTCGATTTTGTACCGGATAAAGACCTTTCACGGCTTGTTTCGTCCGGTTATGCCCTGGATATGATTGTCCGTGGAAATGGTTCAGGAATGAAAATGGATATCCGTTTTATCGACACAAAAACCAATGATCCGAATGACCATCCATGGCGTAGGAGGATAACGCTTTCAGACGCGATGCCCGGCTGGGATAAAAGATGGCATCACCTTCATGTTCCGTTAAAGGATTTTGCTGAGCATGGTTCATGGGACAACAATACATGGTACGAGCCTGAGGGAAAATTTGACTGGTCGGCCATCGACCGGTTTGAAATAGTTGCTGAATATGGTTCATTTGACAATAAGGAGGTGTGGTTCGACAACGTGATCATCACCAATCAGGACACTGCCACCGTGCTTCAGCCGGGACCGATCGGAATTAAAGAACCTGTGGCCAACGACGACCACCCTTCCCTTGCCCCGAGGCCAAACCCGATGAATGTCTCCACAACCATTTCATTCAACCTGCAGGAAAGCGGGCCTGTTCGGCTTTCGGTCTATACCGCCATGGGGATCAGGGTCATCGACCTGGTTGACGGATTTTTTGCAAAAGGAGCACACACTGCAGCATGGGATGGGAGAGATGACCACGGAAACATGCTTCCTGACGGCATCTATATCTGCCGGCTCACCTGCAATAAAAAAATGGAATATTGCAAATTGATTCGTGCCGGTCGGTAATTTTCTTTACATCATAAAACTATCCATATGTTCAGGAGTTTGACATTCTGGTTTATCTTCTCATTGCTGATTTCAATGCCCGGCTTAGCTGTTGCCCAAGGGGAAGCCACTACAGGAATTCACCTCCGTTTAATACCGGGTCTTGAACTTCCAAAAACCAATCCCCGCGACGAGGTCATAAAACATACAGGCTATACCCTGTCGTTCAACAAAACCTACCGTGTTGCCAATTGGGTTGCTTATGAACTTACCGCAGCTAAGACCATCCCGGTGGTTAAACGCAACAATCGTTTCATCCCCGACCCCATGCTTACATCCTGTACCATCACAAACGATGATTACAAAGGCACAGGTTACGACAAAGGCCATCTTGCTCCTGCGGCCGATATGTGCTATTCAGATCAGACAATGGTTGAATCCTTTTACCTTTCCAACATGGCACCCCAGCTTCCGGGGTTCAACCGTGGCATATGGAAAAACCTGGAAGAACAGGTACGCCGATGGGCGATCGGGGGAAAAGTCGTTTATGTGGTTACGGGGACAGTTCTTGCTAAAGGACTTTCCACCATAGGCAACGACCGGATAACCGTTCCGGGATACTTCTACAAAGTAATCCTCGACTATAACGAGCCGGAGATCAAAGGCATCGGGTTCATTATGCCCAACGAGGGATCGCAGGAACCGTTGCAACACTTTGCCGTTACCATCGACAGCGTTGAAAAATTAACAGGTACAGATTTTTTTTATCAACTACCGGAAGAACACGAAAAACTCATAGAAAGCACAATCAATCTTGGCAAATGGAATTGGACGACATTAAAAACGCATTCATCAGGCCCGGGGAGTTCAAAGTAAGCAGAACCTGGTGACGGGGATGTCGATAAGGACCAGGCTGGCCGTTAACTGCCATTGAAGAACCTCTCGGCTTGCTGCGAGGTTCTTCGATCCCGTAGGAATTTATATTTTGCTCATAGCCCCGCCTCAAGCCGGTATCGTGTATCAAGGTTCCAATGGCCTGATCCTGGATTTATGTTAAACGCACAGCAGAGAAGAATTCCTGGCAAGGCTATTTTGCCCCGGCCGATAGAACAACCAACTTAATTGCGTAACTTTACATAACTTTTTTTAAGTTTTAATTTGAGACAAGGTTGCTTTTTAATAATCATATTCGTGTTGTTTCCCTGGATTGTTTCAGGGCAGACGAATACTGATTTCTGGTTCGCTGCCCCGGAAGCTTCCGTCGAACATGGCGATAGCCCGATCTATTTAAGGGTCACCTCCTTCAGCGAGGCGGCCACGGTCACTATTTCGGAGCCTGCCAACACCGCTAATTTTCCAACGCAGGTCCTCTACATTCCCGCAAATCAAACCCGTACCCTGAACCTGACTACCTGGAAGGACCAGGTAGAATGCAAACCGGCCAATGCGATATTGAATTTTGGGTTATACCTTCATTCTACGGTTCCCATCACTGCCTATTACGAGGTAACGAATATACACAACGCTGAGATTTTTACCCTGAAGGGCAACAATGCCATGGGAACTTCCTTCTTTATTCCTTCGCAGAGTTCAATGTACAATCATTCTCCGTTGGTCCCGCAGGCGTACAACTCTTTTGACATCGTTGCGACAGAGTACAATACAACAGTCACAATTACGCCGAGAAGGACCATCGTAGGGCATGCCGCCGGGGTTGCCTTTACCGTAAACCTCAACAGGGGCCAGGTATACAGTGCCCAGGCCACCGGCCTGCTGGGTATCGATCACCTGCAGGGATCTACCGTAACATCCAACAAGCCGGTATCCATTACGGTGAAGGATGATTCGGACCAATATCCCAACCAGGTGTGTTATGATCTTACCGGCGATCAGATTGTGCCTGTAAACATCATCGGCCAGGAATATATAGTCGTGAGGGGATTTACCAACAACACGATGAACGACTGGGCCTATGTTACGGCCACAGCCAATGCCACCAATGTAAGTGTGAACGGGACCGTACAGGCCATTCTGAATGCAGGAGAAACATACAAATACTCCCTGCAGAACTTTGATTTATCGTCCTTTATTTCGACTACTCATCCTGTTTATGTCTGGCATGTTACAGGATACGGTTGCGAGGCGGGTTCTGCCATTTTGCCACCCATGAACTGCACGGGTTCAACCCAGGTTGCATTCACACGAACCACCCAGTATTCATTTGAACTCATCCTTCTTGCCAAAGCAGGAGCCCAGGGATCGTTTACCCTGGATGGCAACCCTACCCTTGTGACCGCGGCGATGTTCTCCTCGGTTATCGGGAATCCTGCATTTGTCTATGCCAGGATCGAATTTCCAGTGGACCTGCTCCCGGTTGGTTTCCATATTCTGAAAAACTCCCAGGATATTTTTCACATGGGGGTCATACACACCTATGATCAGGGACAATCGGGGTGTTCCTATGGTTATTTTTCCGACTTTGCAAGCCTGAACCTGGGTCCCGATAAATCAATTTGCCCGGGCACGTTTACCACCCTCGATGCCGGGCCAAACCGTCAGAGCTATGAATGGTATTACAATGGAAGTCCGTTTTCTACAGGTGTTCAAACGATCACTGTTAACAATCCGGGCCAGTATATTGTGATTGTGAATGATCATGGATGTTTTTTATCCGATACGGTTCAGCTTGACAATTACCCCGCTCCGGTTCCTGTCATCAGCGGAATAACAAGTTTCTGCCAGGGATTCTCTCAGCTTTTGACTGTCACGGGAACATTTTCCTCGTATCTCTGGACTACCGGAGAAAATACGCAAACCATCACGGTCAGCGGCAGCGGCACTTATGGGGTGACCGTGACCGACATGAATGGATGCCAGGGAAGTACGTTTGCAAATGTTATCGTATTTCCGCTTCCTTTGGTTACCCTTACCCTGCCGGCAGTTTCCTGCACCAATGTCGCTCCCTTTGCCCTTACCGGGGGTTCCCCGGCAGGAGGTGTTTATTCAGGGCCGGGAGTTAACTCCATCACCGGCTTTTTCGATCCCGGAACCGGAACCGGGACTTATTTAATATCCTACACCTACACCGATGCCAATGGTTGTAACAATAAAGCTGACCAACTACTTACCGTAAGCCCGCCACCTGTTGTTCAGCTGTTGGCCCAGTCGGTCTGTATCTCTGTTCCGCCATTCCCATTGACCGGCGGAACACCTCCGGGAGGCGTTTATTCAGGCACCGGGGTTAATTCCTCAACCGGCTATTTCGACCCCTCTTCGGGGGCAGGGCCGCACAACATCACGTATACCTATACCGACGCAAACGGATGTACCGGCACAGCGGTCAACATTCTTACGGTTAACCCCCTTCCCCTGGTGCAACTCTCCCCCCAGCCTCCTGTTTGTGTTTCTGCTCCTCCATTTCAATTAACGGGCGGAACTCCCCCGGGAGGCACCTATTCCGGCTTCGGAGTAAACTCTTCCACCGGGTTTTTCAGCCCTTCTTCGGGTGTGGGGCCACATACCATTACGTACATGGTCACCAATACCTTTGGTTGTTTCAACTCGACTTTCCAGATTCTGATCGTCAACCCCCTGCCTTTGGTAGTGCTGTCGGCCCAATCCAGCGCCTGTGCCAATGCGCCTCCTTTCCTGCTGACCGGCGGAACACCGGCAGGAGGCATCTATTCCGGGCCCGGTGTCAATTCACTGACCGGCTTTTTCGACCCGGCATCGGGAACAGGGACACATACCATTACCTATACTTACACCGATGGCTCAGGGTGTACCAATTCCGATTCAAAACCATTGCTGGTCAACAGCGCACCAGTGGTTCAACTTTCAAATTTAGCGCCTGTTTGCATCACCGTTGCACCCTTTGCCCTGAGCGGGGGGAGCCCGGCCCCCGGAACATATTCCGGTCCCGGAGTAAATACTGCCACGGGTTTTTTCAACCCCCAGGTAGCCGGTCCGGGAGATCATGTGATCGTTTATGCATTTACTTCAACCTCCGGTTGTACGAACACTGCCTCCAAAACACTCCACGTTATTCCCCTTCCATTGCCTTCCGGAACGCTTAACGGGCCGGATACGGTTTGTCAGGGCACACAGAATATCTCTTATACCCTGAATGGCGCCGATCCTCTTGCAACCTCCTTCACCTGGGAAATCAGCCCGGCTTCGGCAGGTTCAGTCAACGGAACAACATCAGCTTGCCTGGTTTCACTAAATACCGGTTATTCGGGTAGCTTGGGCATCCGGTTTCAACCAGGCAGCACATGTGGCAACGGGGCTTTTTCTTCATTTACAACGGTTACCGTCAACCCAGGCCCGGATGTGTGGCTGGATGCCTGCAACGACCCGGTCACGACCAAAGGGTCGAAACCATTCGTCCTGAAAGGGGGAATTCCCGCGGGTGGAATTTACTCAATTGACGGAACACCGCTTCCGGGAGGGATCCTGAACCCTGCAACCCTGAGCCCAAGCCCGCCCGACCATTCCATTAAATATTCCTATACCAACCGTTTTAACTGTACGGTCACTAAAACCCGGTCACTGACCGTAAAAAACGCCTCTGTCTTTACCTGTACCAATACGCTGACCGATGTCAGGGACATGAAGACCTATCCGACCTTTGAGATTATTGCCGGATCTGTTCACCGTTGCTGGATGGCATCCAACCTGAATTACGGCGTTGTAACCCCCAATAACCTGGCACAAACCGACAATTGTGTTGTTGAAAAATACTGCCAGGGGAATGACCCTGCAAAATGCACCGAGCTGGGAGGCCTTTACCAGTGGGATGAACTAATGACCTACCTGCCGGTTGAAAATGCCTCCGCTGAAGGCAGGCAGGGACTTTGTCCTCCCGAATGGCATGTTGCAACAGAAGCGGAATGGGAAGAACTCATCAATTATTATGAGGGTCCCGGGGTTGCCGGCTGGAACATTTTAGACCCAAACCCACTCTACGGTTTTCATGCCAAAACCCCTGGCATATTGTATCAGAATTTAATATGGTCCTTCGGTCAGCCGTGGTTTACAGCCACGATTATTTCGACATCCACCGTCAGTCCTTCAGGAAGTACAAGGATTTACAGCCACGGTTTGAATGTGGTGAATCCCAGCGTATCAACTTATTTCTCCACACGGAGTTACGCGCTATCGGTTCGATGCGTCCGGGATTAGGTGGAGGCAGCATCTCCATTCCCTTTCCATGGTCATTTTCGGTTATATCAGCCCGGTCCTGGTTTTCAGGACACCTCATTTTACCTGCGCTTCATTATCGTTTCCCCGTTCGCCTGAACCGAGTAAGAAAATGATGAGCGGATATCTTTAAAGCGGGTTATATTGTGGGGAAAGCAGCCGATAATTCAACGTGTCTCCCCTTTTATTGATATACTATTTGAAACTGAACTTCACTTATCCAATCCATACCGCAGCCTTATTTCCCGCTCCCTGCTTTTATCAGCGATATAGACCACTGTTCGGCCATCGTCAAGCAGTATCGGGTATTTTTCTGCCACCGAACCCGCTGAAAGTTTTGACTTGGGAATTGTTACCCGATGGTTTGAGATCTCCAGCCTGTTATCCACTGCATCATTTTGTGTGATATGTCGTACGTTTTTCATATTATCCCGTCTGTTAGGTTTAAACCCTAAAATTACGGGTCATTTTATCGTAACGGTACCCTGTTGCAGGATAATTTATGAACAGGCAATGGTGATAAATATTTTCTGATCGGGCACTATTCATTGTTAACCCTTCAATCAATGTTTAATACGTTTCACTGAACCCCTGGGAGGCGAACAGTGAATAGTGTAAACGATCTGTGAACACAGAATAACTAACAACGAAAAGCTGAAGAGTGAGGGGAGGGTTTATCGAAAAGTTCGGAATGTCTTATCATTTTGGATTTTTGGAGGCAACCACAAGCCCGTTTCCCATTCGCGACTCATATCGTATCCGGGTTTCCGCTTCTTTACTTTTATCCGAAATAAATATGGTTGTCCTGCCACCATCAAGGTAAATGGGGTATTTATCTGTGAGCGACCCTGATAATAGTTTTGAATCGGGGATTTTTAATCGTTGACGTTCCATCATCATCCTGTGTTCCAAGGTATCTTTTTTCATTATTCAATTTTTTTACAAACCATAAGATTTATGGTATTCGTACAAGATACGAATAATTCTGATGATTTGGAAGAATTATTTTCAATGATGCCTTTTTATCCGGGATAAAATTTCAGGAAAACCCATGGAACAATCCACCCGATCCCTGAGCCAATCAAGATCCCCGCAAGGACATCACTGGGATAATGCACTCCCAACGCCATTCTCGAATAGGCGACCAGGATTGACCAGCAATAAACCGGGATGATTATTTTTTTCCTCGGAAACAGCAGGGTCATGGCCATTGCCACGGCAAATGTTTCCATCGTATGCCCGGACGGGAAGGAGGAGTCGCCTCCCGACGATAGTTTTTCAATAGCCGGATAGGTGATGAAGGGACGGTCTCGATCAACAACATACTTCAACCCCTGGCTTACCAGTAAAACCAGGATCAGTATCGTGACCAGCATTAAAAACCGCATCCGCATGGGCTTTGACTTCTTCAGAACAGCAACCAGGAAAACCAGTAAAACCAGGCCGATACTCACAAAGGTGGTCGTGTCGGAAATAATCCTGAGCACCGGGACAGAATGCGGAATGAGATGATTGTGTAACCACGTTAACAGCGTGACATCAACCGTTGAAAATTGCAATCTTTATATTTTTATTGTTTAACGATAGAAAAAACGTCCCATCCATTCTCCCTGGCCATCTGCAAGGCAGGCTGTTTCTGCATGATCGCCCCTCCCCAAAAATTATGGTCATAAATGTAAGGGTTTTCAAACCATTTTTCGATATTCATGGTGAGGCTGAAAGTAACCTTTTCCTTGTCGGCCAGTGTAAATGTAGAACCCGGTAAACTTACCAGGAAGTAGTTCTGAACAAACGCATAGATTGAATCTACATTGTATCCACCGCCTTTGTATAGCTGCCCGATCCCAAGGTGGAAGTTGAAGGGCACCAGGGCCAATGCCGGATCCTTCCATTTCCCGTTCATCATCATGTAATGGTATCCTCCGCCAAGCACTTCCGGCCAGCTCATGAGGGCTTCAGGGGGATTGACGAAGCGATGCGATTTGTTTTCAGCCTCCGGTATCCCGAAGATAAAGTTGATGGAATCGTAAGTCCCGGCAGGGATTTTATCCGGGAAAAGGATCGTTTTCGTGGCTGAAAGGGCTTCGTCAATATAATAGATATCTTTCAGCTCATCGAGTATCACCCGGCTTCCGTCATTCTTGTACAGGGTAATGTCGGAAATAAAGTACTTCAAATCCGACACCAGGTAAACGTTGCCTGCCGCATTCGTGTAGATCAGCTCATTTTGCTGCAAAGGCAGGCCATCAACCCGATGATCAACCGAAAAGACAACGGTTCCCGAAGGGTTCACCTGCACGGGGTCCTTGTCTTTTTTACAAGAGGAGAGCGTTGCTGCAGAAAGTAAAAATAAAGCAAAGATGAGCTTAAAGTTCTTCATGGATTCATTTTGCATGGTTAAGAAGAACGATTACACCTATAAAAATTACCGGGCTACAACCAGTTTTTTAACCGTCGATCCATCCTTTGCTTCCAGCCGCACGTAATAGATCCCTTGCGCCAGGGCTGAGGTGCTCAACGACAGGGGAACCTGGCCTGGGGAAAGCATGGGGTATATGCGGGAAAACACCTGCCGGCCAACAGCATTGACAACGGTCATGGTCACATCAGAAACATTCCTCAGGGTCAGAGAGATATCAGCATGGTCGGCACAGGGGTTCGGAGAGAGGGAGCAGGTGATTGGTCCCGTCAATTCAGCAGTTCCCACAATCGGGTTTTCAATCCATATTTTGAGGGCAGGATCGCCAAGCACATTACAGTCATAAAAACACCAGCGCTGTGCCCCGGGTTCAAACTCGCCGGGAAGGCCGATCCATGGAGCTGTTTTGATCTTCGACATGGTGTGTGCCGCGCCAAGTTCAAGGATGGCCGAATCGGGGTTCGTATTGTAGAGCGCACTTATAAATTCACGATGCAGATGGGCAGAAGGGCCTTCGGTCGTTCCCTGGTTAAACCATCCATAGCGTGAGTTGAAAACACCGCCAACAAGAAAATTGGCAATGGCGGTGCAGCGTTCTGCAATACAGTCATTGTCATCGAAAGCGCCGCAAATGCACCCATGCGTATACATCAGCTGGTAATTGTGAATGATTCCGTCGACCTGGGAAAAATTCTGATTGGTAATATCCCAGTTATACAGGCGCATCATGTAGTTGGAATTTGAGTGGCCACAGTGATGGATGAATGATTTCCCCGAATTGATCCCTGCAAGCAACTGGGTTACACTCCAGTTGTATCCGGTGGTATCGTACAGCCTTGTGATGTAGTTTTGGGCCGAGGGAATGCCATGCGTGGCATATCCATTGTCGGTGTGATCATCAACCAGGAGTTCGAGATAGTCAGAGCCCCAAGTCATGGGAGGATCGTATAAAAATTCAGAGACCAGGAAGGGCTTTTTCATCTCCTCTGCCACAGGGCTGCCCTGGTAGGATACGGACTTGTGCACCATGCTCGCCAGCTCCGCGGCAGTGCTGAACGACATCCGGCCGACAGACAGTTCGGGCAGCAGGTCGTCTTCACCGGGTTCGCCCCATTTGTTGTCGTTATTGGTGTTCCAGTTGCCGTCGAGGGCGGAGAAATAAACATCGGCGGGAATGTTGGAATCCTCGTAACCCGTTCCCGAGAGCACATAGCAATAAAATCCCCGGAAGGGAATGTATTCAACATCACCCCCGAGAATGACATGCTCGATCCCGTTTCTCTGGTACTCCTGGATGATATAATTCCTCATTTTTTCCTGGAGATCCTGGCCTGGAACAATGGCCCCGATGTCTTCGATGGTTGCGACTTGTGAGGCCATCCCCTTGCAGTTGTAATAATTTATCAGATCCTGGAATCCTGCCTGGAATTGAGCCGGGGTGATGATCAGGATGTTGTAGTTTGTTATTAAGGATTTTTTAGCCGGGTACCGGTTCATCATCTCCGGGTTTTGTGCAAAGAGCCTGACCCTTTTTAAGGCATTTGCCGATGCGGTGAGGTTTTTCAATGCAAGTGTGGCGTTTGCATCAGGCCTGGTCGTGATTTGAACCGTCACTTTTTGATAATAGGCAAGCGTTTTTTTTGCAGGGTTATAAATCACCGGGGTAAAGGTGGAAAGTGCAAAAGCATAGCCATTCAGGTAGGAGTTGATGAGATTCCCTGTCGGAGTAGCCGGGTAATTGGCGGTGGAACGGTAAACGGCCTCATTTTTTATGAAACTCCCGTCCGGTGTTTCCGAAACCGGCTGATTGAATTGCTGTGGATAGAGCTCGTACGTTCCCGGGATGCCGGTAAGCGATTCGCCGATAATATTGATGGAAACGGCTTTTTCTCCCGGCGGAAGCATCAGGGCAACCTGGTGGTACGGCAGCATGGGCTCCCCGTTCAGCCCGGCAGGCATGGTGTTATCCAGGGTTACAAACTGATACCGGCCATTCTCGCTGATCCTGACCTGCGAGAAGGTAAAAACTTTTTCAATGTTGCCTGCCAGGAGGCTGAAACTCATGATACAAGCGACGAAAACACAAACAATGTTTTTCATTTCAATGTTTTATTTGAAAGCAAAAATACAAATAAAAGTGGTTTCCCGTGGATAACAGGGTATCAAACCAGGGTTAAATAATTACGATCTTTTTTTGAACCACGGAATGATTTATGGTTTCAATGACCATCACATAAACACCTTTTGGAAGAGAGGAGAAATTCACAGTGCTGCCGGTAAAATCTGCCATGGAAGAAACCAGCTTTCCAATGCTGTTGTAAACGGAAACGGAAGCATGAGAGGCGCCATAAATGTAAATATTGCCTTTGCTGGGGTTCGGATAGACCCTGATATTGTCCTTTTTCTCCTCGTTTTGTCCGACGGGCCATTCAAAGTTCAGGGAATAGAGGGTATGGGCAGTCAGATTTTCAGCAAAGACATCGATCGTGGTTGTTCCCGGAAGGTCAAGCGATGGAATTACGATCACTGTTTCAGCGGATTCAAAGGGTATTCCTGCGATCCCGGGAACCACCGTGGTTCCCCCGGTGAGGGTTACGTTGTAATTGAAGGTATCCGGGTCAAAACCGGGCAGCGAACTCCCGTCAAGAATAATATTATTCAACCGCGCTTCGTTGCCAAACAGACCGTTTTCTGTGGAATATGCCGACTGGAATACCTGTTTTGAAACCTGGTCCTGGACAAATATGCCAACGATCAGATCGGTGTATTCTTCAATATGGGTTTCGGAGAGATCGACCGTTTCATTGATGGTGAAGGGAACGCGATCGACCAGGTTGGCGATCGTGCCCTCGGCATCAGGAACCATTTTCATCATGACATGTTCGAAGCTGGTCTCTCCGTTCGACATGTGGTTGTTATGGGTGATTTTTTCCATCACCACAATGTAAATACCCACATTGCTGAAATCGGAAAACGGGAGAATTGTTGCATTGATGGTCATTACATTGCCGGTGAGCGAATGTGTTCCGGCTATTTTGATCATCCCGATTTGCTGTTTGGCCTGGATATATGCCTGGGCAACAGCAGACATGCTGGTCGCCGTATTGCCGCCATTGACGCAGAGGTCTGGAACGGCATTGACCCCGTAAAAAGCCCTTCTGACGCCTCCCTCTGCAGTATAATACGGATCGCCGGGAGATGGCCAGTTCATCTGGTATTTCACCAGGGTAATGCTGTCGGCATTGGTATCGCACCAGGGCACGAACCCGCTGTTAAATGAAGCGCAGGGGCTGCAGGTTGAGCTTGTAAATTCTTCATACAATGGCTTTTTCGGAACCACATGACACACCTTTGAACTTGTCTTCCGCAGGGTATCGTTTGCCTGGCTGTTGTCGGAAACTCCATTGACTTTGTTGAGCCATACTTTCAGGGCATGGGGGCCGATGGAGCCGTTCAGCAGCTGATCACAGGTGAAATTGTAGGTGCCCCGGGTTGCGAGCGAAAAGCCGCTGACAGTGGTGGTTAAAACAGGGCCATTGTCTGCCTGGTATGCAATTTCCGCAGTGGTGACGGGGGTCAAACCAACGTTCATGATGCTTCCCTTTACCTGAACGGGTTCAGCAAAATAGGAGGGGGTTGCCACGAGGGAGATGATGCCGGCGTCGAGATTTAATGGATTGTAAAGCAGTACGTTATCTAAATACCAATAGTCCAGGTTGTACATATTTCCGTCGAGGTAGAAGCAAATCTGGAACTCTGATTGCCCCACGTCGCCATTGGCAATGACCACTTCCATTTGTTCCGGGCCAATATTTCCGGTGGGCGTTTTTTCCCAAACGGAAGTCCATGCCCCGTTGTGCGACCGAGTGGCAACACCAACTTTGGGAGCGGGGTTGGCATACCAGTCGTACTTGTGTTTGAATGATACTTTTACCGAAGTCAGCCCGGTAAGGTCACACATCGGGGAGACCAGCCGCGTGGAGGTGTTTTGCTGAACATAGGTGAACTGAGCTTCGGGTGCGGTTCCCCCGGCATTGATGGAGTTGTTGGCCGACCATTGTGCCGGCAAGCTGCTGAGAGACCAGCCGGCTGGAGGCATTTGCCCGGAATCAAATGACTCCCAGATAAATGTTTGTCCGAATGAAAATAGACTAAAAGTTAAAAGCAGGAAAAGCAGCAGATTTTTCTTCATAGCAGGTATGGTTATTTTTATAAGAAATCCTTCGCAAATTACGAAATATTTGTTATAAAATTAACAACAACCTTTTTTTTGTTAGGGAGTGAAATCTGTTTACGAAAAAGTGAACCGACGAATTAATGGCCCAGTTTAGACAATGCATAAGCATAAGCGCCAATGGACACCGCTTTGGAGGTTCCCAGGCGGGATATTCCAACACCAATTTTTTTGTTAGGGTCGAAGTGCATGGTGCGGGTTGTAAAAGGCACCGGTATTTCAATGGAGGATGATCTCAGGAATGAGTTCAACCCGACTTCATCTTCAAGATTATACGCAACCACCTCCATGCGTTCGAGCGGAATGCCCGACATGGTATCAAACGGATAATTCATTTCTTCGACCAGTTTTTGAAGAAAAATCGGGTAGGCGCCGGATAATCCCCCGCCAATTACAACAAGTCCGTCAACAAGGGTAATGGCATTTGCGATGGCATCGGCGGCATCGCGTGCAAAGGCATCGAATGCATGGATTGCTGCTTCCTGGTCGCCTTTTACCCTGCCCATCCCGATTTCAAAAATATCTCTTGGCTCCGGGCAGGAGGCCAGGTTCAGGCCGGTATTGTTTGCATATTCGCGTTTGATACCGCGGATGCTGACGCTTTCTTCGGCATCCCAGTTTTTAAAAGTGCGGTTGCGCATGCGGTTGATCTCGCTGCCCGAACTGTTGTCGCCGCAAAGCAATCCGTCGCCGGTAACAATTCCGCCTCCGAAACCGGTACCAAAAGTGACCCCGAAAAGATTTTTATACCGTTTCAGGTTCCCGGCATCTTCCAGTTTTTTGTTGATTTCCGGTAAAAGCCCTGCAATGGCCTCGCCATAAGCAAACAAATCGCCGTCGTTGTTGATGAAAACAGGTATTCCGAAAGTTTCCTGCAACATGGGCCCAAGGGCGACGCCTCCTTTGAAAAAGGGAAGATTCTGCAAATCGCCGATGACACCATTTTCATAATCGGCAGGCCCTGGAAACGCAAAACTGATGGCAACCGGTTTGTTGACCAGTTTGCCTTCAACCTGCCGGAATCCATCGATGATGGTGGTAAGTACTGCTTCAAGGTTTTCAGCTTTTGCAGGAAGGACATATGGCTCCAGGATCTCCTGTTCAGCCTGTACCGCGTTGAATACGAAATTTGTGCCGCCTGCATCAAGCGTCATAACGGTACGGATGTCGTTTTTGTAAGTCATAGGGTTAAATTAATTCAAAACGCTAAATGCGTGACACGTGGCAAAATTAACAGGTTAAATACAATAATAAATGCAAAAGTAAAAGTTATTTAAGATACTTCAAATTTTCCTTCAATCCCACGTCCCACGTCCCACGTCCCACGTCACCCCTTTAATGAGCCTCCAGCCAGTTTCTCCCCGTATTCATATCAATCAGTACCGGGACATCCAGCCGGATTGCGTTTTGCATGCCATGAATAACAATCGGTTTGAGTGTTTCCAACTCCTCCTTGTGTGCATCAAACACCAACTCGTCATGGACCTGCAGGATCATGCGGGATTTCAGTTTCTGCCGCTCCATTTCATTGTAAATATCGATCATGGCAATCTTGATCATATCGGCAGCTGTTCCCTGGATGGGGGCGTTGATGGCGTTTCGTTCGGCAAAGCTGCGGATCGTTGCATTGCCTGAAGCGATATCGCGCAGGTAGCGCCGCCGTTTCATCATGGTTTCCACGTAGCCGTTCCTGCGGGCAGATTCAATGGTGCTATCCATGTAAGCCTTGATGTAAGGGTATTTGACAAAGTACTGGTGGATGATTTCGGCAGCTTCCTTCCGGGGAATGTTGAGCCGCTCTGATAAGCCGAAAGCCGAAATGCCATAGATGATCCCGAAGTTGACCATCTTGGCATTGCGCCTCATCTCCCTGGTCACCTCCGTGAGCTGGATTCCGTAAACTTTTGCCGCGGTGGCGGCATGGATATCGAGCCCGAGGTTGAAATCTTCGATCATCCCCGTATCGCGGCTCAGGTGGGCAATGATGCGGAGTTCGATTTGGGAATAGTCGGCCGATAACAGCAGGTAGTTGTCATTTCGCGGCACAAATGCCTTCCGGATCTCACGGCCCTTCTCCGTCCTGATGGGAATGTTCTGAAGGTTGGGGTTGTTGGAACTCAACCTTCCGGTGGAGGCTACCGCCTGGTTGTAGGAGGTATGTACGCGGCCATCGCGCGGATTGATCAGCGCGGGCAGCACATCCACATAGGTTGACTTCAGCTTGGTAAGCGACCGGTATTCCAATATTTTATTTACAATGGGATGTTTGTGTTCCAGTTTTACAAGCACATCTTCGCTGGTGCTGTATTGCTTGGTTTTGGTTTGTTTCGGGTTTTCAACGATCCGCAACCGTTCGTAAAGGATTTCACCAAGCTGTTTCGGTGAAGAAACATTGAAGGGAGTGCCTGCATACTCATGGATTGCGGATTCAAGGATCCTGATCTCTTTTTCAAGTTCGGCGGAGTATTCGTTCAGCGTTAGCGGATCTACTTTCACCCCTTCGGCTTCCATGGAAGCCAGCACGGAGATCAGCGGCACCTCTATTTTATCGAACAGGTCGCGTGTGTCGGTTTCGCTGAGCATGGGTTCGAAGACCTGCTTTAACTGCAGCGTAACATCGGCATCTTCGGCTGCATATTCCTTTATTTTTTCCCGATCCACGGTGCGCATGCTGAGCTGGTTCACCCCTTTTTTCCCGATCAGCTCCTCGATCGCAACCGGTTTGTAATTCAGATAGGTCTCTGCAAGCAAATCCATGCCATGCCGCATATCTGGCTGTATGAGGTAGTGTGCGAGCATGGTGTCGAACATCGGCCCTTGCACCACCACATCATACCATTTCAGGATCGAAATATCAAACTTCAGGTTCTGCCCGACTTTCTGGATCTTGATGTTTTCGAAGACCGGCTTAAACAATGCAACGATGGCCAGGGAATCATGATACGTTTCAGGAAGGGGAACGTAATAAGCCTCATGGGGTTGCCAGGAAAATGACATGCCGACAAGTTCGGATGCGTTTGCATTGAGCCCGGTTGTCTCCGTATCGAAACAGAAAGATGCCTGTTTTTCAAGTTCTGAGATCAGCTTCTCCCGTTTTTCATCAGTGTCGACTAAATTATAGGAGTGTTGAGTCGAATGAATGTCCATTTTTCCGGATGCAGTTTCCGCCTGTTCGTCATTTGTCTTTCGTAATTCGTCCTTCGCATATTCCTCTGAAGGTGAAAAGGTAGCTGCTGTTTGCGTAAATAAGTCATCCGGACGTTCCTTCCCCTGTAACTTTGTTACCTTGTCACCCTGTAACTTTGTTTCCTTGCTTCCCTGTAACTTAGTTTGCAGATCTGAACCTTTATCAGGGTGCAGGGACAAAAATGACGAAAGCCTTTGTGCAAAGGTGCGGAACTCCAGTTCATCGAAGAGTTTTTTCAACCGTGCCTCATCCGGATGTTCCATGATCAGCCTGGATTCATCGAATTCAATGGGGACATCGAGAATGATGGTAGCCAGTTGTTTCGACATCAGCGCCTGATCCTGGAATTCAATTACCTTTTGACGGAGTTTTTCATTGCCGATCTTGTCTGCATTGGCGATGAGGTTTTCGACGGAGTCAAATTCAGCCAGCAGTTTTTTTGCAGTTACCTCGCCAACGCCCGGGATCCCGGGAATATTGTCGGAAGCGTCGCCCCACAATCCGAGCAGGTCGATGACCTGTTCCGGCCGTTTGATGCTGAATTTTTCACAAACCTCTTTCACACCCAGGATTTCGATATCGCTGCCGAATTTTCCGGGTTTGTAAATAAAGGTATGTTCACCGACCAATTGTCCGAAATCTTTATCCGAGGTCATCATGTAGGTCTCGAAACCATGCTTTTCGGCCTGTTTTGCAAGGGTTCCGATCACATCGTCGGCCTCGTAACCGTCGACAAACAGCGTTGGAATGTTAAAGCCTTCAATAAGCTCATGGATATAGGGAAGCGAGTGGATGATGTCCTCGGGCGTCTCCTGGCGATGGGCTTTGTAAGCTTCAAATCCGACTTTTCGTACGGTGGGGGCCATGGTATCGAAAGCCACACCGATGTGCGTGGGGTTTTCTTTCTTCAGCAGATCAAGCAATACATTTGCAAAACCAAAAACAGCAGAGGTGTTCACTCCCCTGGAATTCAACCTGGGATTTTTATTAAATGCGAAATAGGCCCGGTATATCAGGGCCATGGCATCGAGGAGAAATAGTTTCTTCGTGGGCTGCGGCATTTTACAGGAAATGATTTATTTGTATATTTACAGTGTATAAAAGTAGCTTAAATTTTTCGTTTATAGACTTTGATTGTAACTTTGATAAAATTCTGTCCAATATGAGATTTTATCTGATCAAAAAGGGAAATCATTATGCTTCCATGAGCATATTTGAAAAAATCGGTGGCATCGGCTGGAAGATCAATACATTGTCGATGCGGTTCAGTTTTCGAAAAGAGTGCTGGTGGGGCCCGCCGCGCGACCAGGATGATTACGACCAGAATAAGCTGGCGGGAATCGGATTCGGGACCAACCATCATAACAATTCCGTGAGGCTTACCTGGGTGCCCGATTTCGGGAATCAAGGCATGATCAATGTTTACGGGTACACCTATGATGAGAAAAAGGAAGGCCAGAAATTTACCTTCACTTTCATCAAATCGGTTCATGTGGAGGAACCCGTCACCGGAAAGATCGAAAGCCGGGAGGGCAGGTATTTCATTACCGTGCAGGATGTTACCATTCAAATGGACAACATTAAAACCGACCCGAACCTCTGTTTCAGGCTCTATCCCTATTTCGGGGGCAATAATACAGCTCCCCACGACATGGTTATTGAACTTGAAATGAATGGGTGATTAATAGATGGTGCTATGGCTGATTTTTCCATTTTTATTGTTGAGGACGACCCCATTTACGGGATGATCCTTGAGCGCCATCTGGCGCTTAACCCGGATTATGAGATCCACCTGTTCACAAACGGGAAGGATCTCCTGAAAAATCTCTACCGGAATCCTTCCTTTATTTCTCTTGATTACAGATTGCCTGATTTTGATGGAGGAGAAATTCTGAAACGGATCAAACAATACAACCCGGAAATACAGGTAGTGATTGTTTCGGGGCAGGAGGATATTTCCACCGCAGTCAGCCTGCTCAAGGACGGGGCATATGATTACCTGATAAAAGATGAGAGTACAAGGCAAAGGTTGTGGAACGTCATCCTCAAGATCAGGGAACATGATAATTTCCGGAAGCAGATCGAGATCCTGCAGGATGAAGTCGGGAAAAAATTCGAATTCGAAAAGACCATCCTCGGGCAGAGCCCTGCAATTACAAAGTTGTACTCGTTGATTGAAAGGGCTTCACGCTCTGCCATTACCGTTTCCATTACCGGGGATACCGGAACAGGAAAGGAACTTGTTGCCAAGGCAGTGCATTATGCATCGACCCGCCGTAAAAAGCCATTTGTTGCCGTTAACATGTCCGCCATTCCCAAGGACCTTCTGGAAAGCGAACTGTTCGGATATGAAAAAGGATCCTTCACGGGGGCTTTTGCACGCAAGACCGGAAAGTTTGAGGAGGCCGACGGAGGAACGCTGTTCCTGGATGAGATCAGTGAAATGGATATTCAACTGCAGTCGAAACTCCTGAGGGCCTTGCAGGAACGAGAAGTGACACGGATTGGCGGGAAAGAACTTGTAAAGTTCGACATCCGTGTCATCACGGCCACCCACAAGGACCTGGCCGAAGAGGTGCGTAAAGGCACCTTCCGCGAAGATCTCTATTTCCGTATCCTTGGCCTTCCCATCCACCTTCCCCCGCTGAGGGAAAGAGGAAATGATATCCTGGTACTGGCGAAACATTTTTCCGATACATTCTGCCATGAAAACAAGATGAAAAAACTTGGATTTTCCGAAGGGGTGAAGGAAAAATTACTGAGTTATTCCTATCCCGGAAATGTCAGGGAACTGAAGGCTGTGATCGAGGTGGCCGTTGTGATGGCCGACGGAGAGATGCTTCAGCCGTGCGATATCACCTTCCCGCTTTTGAACAGTGACAATTTTTATATTGAAGAATCAATGACACTGGAGGATTATTGTGCCAGGATTGTCAGCACCTACCTGAATAAATACAACGACATCCCGCTTGTTGCCGAAAAACTGAAGATCGGAAAATCAACGATCTATCGGATGAAACAGGAAAACCGGATCTGAATCCCCGCGAGCGCATTCCTCGTGGCTTGCCACGATGTTCTTCAATTCCCGGTACCGGAATGATGCAAAAATCTGCGTGAACTGTTTTTTTCTGACCCCCTGATCCCGTCTTTAACATTTACCTGTTTATATCTTCCCTCCCATCCACGCATGAAGCGGCTTTTCTTCCCTTACATTTGAGCGAATTAAACCCTGCTCTATGGTGAAAAAGAAACTGAAGGCGAAGAAGATTTTTGTGCTCGATACATCGGTAATCCTTTACAATCACAATGCGATCCGCAGTTTTGATGACAACGATGTAGCCATCCCGATCACGGTACTGGAAGAACTCGATAATTTTAAAAAGGGCAACGACAACATCAATTTCGAGGCCCGTGAATTCATCCGGATCATCGACCGGTTGTCGAACAAGGCCACGCTGACTACCTGGATCTCTCTGAGGATGCCCAAAGGCGGCAAGTTCAAGGTCGTGATGAATGAACAGAGCGAACTTGATGCGATCAAAGTCTTTGGCGAAAACAAGCCCGACCATCGCATTTTGAATGCGGCCCTGGTGATGATCTCTGAAAATCCGGGGAAAAAGGTCATCCTTGTCTCCAAAGATGTAAACCTCCGGTTGAAGGCCAAATCACTCAACATCCCTGCCGAGGATTTCGAAACGGGCAAGATCAAGGATGTCGAGGGACTTTATTCGGGGAAAACCCTGGTGGAGGGGCTGGATAAATCGATCATCGACATCATATACGAAGCCGGATGGTGCCTTCCTGAGGACATAGGCATTAAAAACCCCATCCCGAACCACTATTTTATCCTCAAGAACGGAAAAAGCTCGGTGCTTGCATTTTACAACCCGCTGACGGAGCGAATAGAAAAGATTGAGAAGAAGGGAAGTTATAAAATCAATCCGCGCAATGCGGAACAGGTGTTTGCCCTCCATGCGATTTTAAATCCCAATGTGAAACTGGTTACGATGCAGGGCATCGCCGGTACCGGGAAAACGCTGCTTGCCCTGGCAGGTGCGCTTGAACAAAAACGGAACTTCAAACAAATCTACCTGGCAAGACCCATCGTGCCATTGAGCAACAAGGACCTCGGGTATCTTCCCGGAGATATCAAATCGAAACTGGATCCCTACATGCAACCGCTTTGGGACAACCTGAAGTTCATCCAGAGCCAGTTCAGTGAAAAAGACAAGGAATACAAGGTGCTTACCGAGGCAGTGGAAAATGAAAAGCTGGTGATCACGCCGCTGGCCTACATCAGGGGCAGAAGTATTTCCAATGTGTGCTTCATCGTGGATGAGGCGCAGAACCTGACCCCTCACGAAGTAAAAACCATCATCACCCGTGCCGGTGAAAATACCAAGATCATTTTTACCGGTGATATTCACCAGATTGATACACCGTACCTCGATGCACAGTCAAATGGCCTGTCAACCCTGATAGATAAGGTTAAGAAACATGACATTTATGCGCACATACGGCTTGAAAAAGGGGAGCGTTCGGAGTTGGCGAACCTGGCAAATGAACTACTGTAATCTGCGTGAAATTATTACGTCACTTTTCCTCGTAGATCACGGTCAGCAATGTTTGCCCAACCGCTTTCAGGGTGTTTTTGTCCAGTTTATCGAAAGTGTCGCCGGTAGTATGCCAGAATGGATAGAAACTCGATGCACTTGTTTTGTCGAGATGGATCAGATCGATGGTTGGAATATTCCTGATTTTGTTGATGGGCACATGATCATCGGTCACGTATCCGCCATCTTCAAAAAGGAAAGAGGAAGAATACCCGATGCGGTTTCCCGCCGACCACACCAATTTCACGATATCTGAAGCATACCTCATGGAAACTCCTTCCATCAGAAATGTGGCATTTTTGGCACCAACCATGTCGAGCAGGATGCCGTATTTGGCAAAGTAATCTGTTTTATGCGGATTGTTGGCCCAGTACTGCGCCCCCTGTCCCCAGTATTGATCGGAATCCTCCATGGTCACATCCTGGGGAGGCCCGTAATCCTCCACGTCAAATAAAATAATATCGACACCGATCGTGGGGATGTTCCGGTTCAGCTGACGTGCAATTTCCATCAACACACCAACTCCGCTGGCCCCGTCATTGGCGGCATCTACAGGTTTACGCCGGTTTTTCGGGTCAGGATCATGGTCGGCATAGGGGCGCGAATCCCAGTGGGCGCAAAGGAGGATCCGGTTATTGGATTCCGGCTTCCAGCTTGCAATGATATTCTGGAACCTCAGTGCGGATTTGTCGTAGGCATACACCTGCCCTTTTTGCACGATCACATGCCCCGTATAGGTTTTCATCTTGCCGATCAGGTAGGCTGCGCATTTGTCATGGGCTGCCGTATTGGGAACCCTTGGTCCGAATGCCAGTTGAATTCTGCAGGATTCATATGCCGTGTCGGCATCGAAAACCGGTACATAAACTTTTGGACCGCTGGCCACGGTATCCTGTTTTTGTGTCACCTGCTTCCCGGGCTGGTTGCAGCTCGTGGTCAGAATGGCGAGGGGAATGAATAAAAGAGGAAGATATTTCATATGTTTTTTTATTCCACCCCGACCACATCCCGATAAGGGAGGGGAGTGGGGGCTTTAAATCTATTTTCCGTTGATTATCGTTGCTGGTTCTCCGAACTTAACACTGAATACGATTTCGGAGAGTTCTTTTCTTTTCCTTTCCTGCAGCTCCCGTTGTTTAAGTTTTTCCGGCAGCGACTCCGGGTCGCCGAAATACCCGACGGAGATGACGGTGAGGGGCTGGAAATTTTCCGGGATCTCAAAAAGTTCCCTGGCACCGGCAACCGAAAAACCGCCCATCTGGTGCACGTGCAATCCCTGGCTCATGGCCTCTATACTGAGGTGGGCAACAGACTGGCCGGCATCATACTGGAAATAATCGCTCACATTGCCGTCCCATGAAGAGATCCTGTTCCCGATCGACAGGATCAGCACAGGAACCTGGCGGTTCCATTCACGGTTGCCCTCATTCAGTGTGGAGAATATTTTTTGCCAGGGTTCATCATGATCAATTCCTATGATAAACCTCCATGGCTGTTCATTTCCGCCGGAGGGAGACCAGCGGGCTGCCTCAAACAGGCTGACCAGTTTTACCCGTTCCACAGGCTTGTCAAGAAATGCCCGCGGGCTCCATCTGTTTCTGGCAAGTTCGTTGATCGGGGTCGAGGTAATGACGGTCTTGTTCATATTGGCTTTTTACCCCACCCAATTCCTCCCCGCAAAGGGAAGGGACTGGGAGTGGGAATTATTTGAAATATTTTTGCCTGATTGACATTCCAATGGTTCCAATAATTAATAAACCCGCCAGGTACGACATAAACCGTGCAATGTAATCACCATGCTTTACGTAAAAGGTAAGCCGGTCGTTTGCATTTAATGTTCCCCTGATGACTGCAGGAACCCAATACACTGTTGCCTTGTGGACATCGCCGCGCTGGTCGATGAAGGCGGAAATCCCTGTATTTGCCGAACGGGCAATGCTGCGGCGGGTTTCAATGGCCCGGAGATGGGCAAATGAAAAATGCTGGCGGTGCCCGGCGGTATTTCCCCACCATCCGTCGTTGGTGATGATGATCATGATTTGAGCGCCATTCCTCACAAATTCAGCAAAAAATTCCCCAAAAATTGATTCATAGCAAATGATGGGGGCAGCCTTTACCGTATTCACGGTCATGTAAACCTTTCGGATGGAATCCATCCCGAGGCTTCCAACGGTACCCCCTAGGTTGATGGCAAAATTTTCAAGCCACTTGAATCCTTTGAACGATGGAAGAATTTCTACTCCCGGAGTCAGTTTTGATTTGTGATAGAGTTGCAATGAATCCCGGTTGTTGAACAGAATGGCGGTATTGTAGGCATTGTAATGTCCCTCGGTATCGGTGAATTTCCTTGCCCATCGCTGAAGCGGCTCCCCTGGTGCGAGCTGGTAGTAAGTAGATCCCCCGATCAACATGTTCAGGCGGGGGAAAGGAGTGATGGCCTGTTTAAGCAGTTTGATGCTGGTGAATGCCCCGATATCGTTTTCCCACATATTTTCCTGGATAGCCGATTCGGGGGCTACGATAAAGTTGGTGGTGCTGTCGACTGCTGGCATGCCCATCTTCAGGATCCTGCCGATCACCACCGGCGGTGGCAGGGTGTACTGTTCGGAATAGGGGTCGATGTTGGGCTGGACCACCACGAGGTTCACCGGATGCTTTTCTTCACTGTAGGTGGCATAAGTGTAAAATGAGAAAATGAGCGGTATTGCGATCAAAAAAAAAATGAATATTGAATCTTGAACAATGAATCTTGAATTTTGAACCTCAACTTTGCATTTCCCATTTTGCATTTTCAATTTGCTGATCAGCTCGAAAACCATGACATTGCTAACCAGGATCCATACGGTTCCACCCATCGCACCCGTATATTCGTACCATTGCACCCATTTGTAATATGTTGCAAAACCATTCCCGAGGTTGAGCCAGGGCCAGTTGAGATCCCAGTTGAGATGAAGGTATTCAAAGGCGATCCAGTAAGAGAGCAGGGCGGCATAGCCGGCCAATGGATTGTTCAACTTCTTGTGCGTCCAGTGAAAAGCCTGAAAAATGATGGCCATGAAGAGGGAATTCAGCACGATGGCCATCAGCGCACCCACAAAGGTTGAATTCACGATCCACCAGGTGGTGAGCAGGTTCCAGAAAAGAAATCCCGGAAGGGTATAAACCAGGGCACTGAACTTGATGAATTCCCGGGGATGCCGGAACATCTGGTTTTCAATGACAAGCAGCGGGACAAAGGCAATGAAAAGCAGTCCCGGAAAACCCCGTTCGGGCCAGCCAAGCGAAAGGAGAGCCCCACTGAGCAGGCTCAACAGGATCAGGTGAAATTTTTTAAGCTTCAATACGGGATCATTTTAACCAGGTACAAAAGTACGTATTTAGGTGATACAGGCAACTACCGGCAATGAACCTGGCGAATCGGGCGCCGGAACCCGACCCTTGGAGGGTCCGTGACCCTCCAAGGGTTTAAACTTCCTTCGAATCCAATAATTATTTTGTGCCAATGTGTTTCTCAGATAAAAAAAACCATAAATTTACATAGTTAAAAAGATAACACAGACACGGTCTGTTATTCACTCAAAACATCAAACCAGTCACAAAATGAAAAAGCACCTGACCTTGATTTTACTGCTTCTGCTGGGTGAAAATTTTTCATTCGCGCAACAGGAAGTACAAAAGCCGACTGTTATCACCGCCTGCTATTTTGACATTTCGCCACCACTTCGCGATTTGATTCAAAAATCGGATGCCATCACCGACCGTTCATGGAAAGAGGCGGCTGTTAAAAACAGCCTGAATGTCTTTTCGAATAATAAAGGAAATGAGGATTTTCAAGATCCGGATCCTGTTCATCAATCGGCCTTTGGGGAGCTGACCTCCGACACGACCATCCAGAATTTTGAGGGAATCAGTGCCGGTGAATGGTACCCGCCCGACACGGATGGTGATGTCAGTCCATCGTATTACATGCAGGTTGTCAATACCCAGTTTGCCGTTTATGATAAAAACGGAAATTTATTACTGGGGCCCAGCCTCAGCAGCAATATTTTCACCGGACTACCAAACAATACCAACGATGGAGATGCCATATTGCTTTATGATGAAAATGCAGACCGGTGGCTTTTCAGCCAATTTGCGCTGCCACACTATCCCAACGGCCCGTTTTACGAGAACGTGGCAATCTCCCAAACCAACGACCCGACCGGCACCTGGTACCGTTACCAGTTTTCTTTTACCGATATGCCCGACTATCCCAAGATCGCCGTATGGGGCGATGGTTATTATATGACGATCCGTCGTTTCTCTTCGGGAGGCCTCTCCTGGATGAGTCCATCGGCCGTGGCCATGGACAGGACCAAAATGCTTGCCGGTGATGCGTCGGCAGGAATGGTCAAGTTTGACCTTCCTTCCTCCTCCGAAGGGCCCCAGGCTGCTGACTGTGACAGCGATTTTCCACCGGACGGGACACCCTGCCCCGTCGCCTATCTTACATCATCTTCTGTTGTGTTAAACGATTTTCATGTCGACTGGACCACTCCTGCCAACTCTACCTTCACTCAAACGAATACCGTTGCGATCAGTCCGTTTTCGTATTTTGGGTACAGCAAATACGTTCCTCAAAAGAATACATCCCAAAAGCTTGATGCGATGTCGGCAAAAAGGATCATGTTCCGCATGCCTTTCCGGAAATTCAGCACCCATTGGTCGATGCTGCTGAATACCACGGTGAATGTAAGCGGGGTGGCCGGAATCAGGTGGATGGAATTGAGAAACGTCGCCGGAACATGGAGCCTTTTCCAGGAAGGCACGTATGCCCCGGGCGATGGACGCTGGCGCTGGATGGGCAGCATCGCCATGGATGCCGCAGGGACCATTGCCCTGGGCTACTCCATCTCCAGCGGCTCCATGTTCCCCTCCATCCGCTATACCGGCCGGCTGATTGGAGATGCCCCCGGGGTGATGACCTTTGCTGAAAAAGGAATTATGAATGGCGCTGGTTCTCAAACCAATACGGATGGGCGATGGGGCGATTACAGCGCGATGGCTGCAGATCCTGTGGAGATTGGAAAATTCTGGTACACCCAGGAGTATTTTGCCTCCACGTCACTTTCAAACTGGAAAACCAGGATCGCCTCATTTTCCCTGGGCGCCATCACTCCGCCGGAAACCAGGACCATCCAAAATGTAACCATCCCGGTAGGGCAAAACAAATGTTACAATGCCACCCAAACCATCAATGTTGCCGGAAACGGGACTTCTTTTATCGTTGCAAGCGGCGGCAGTACAACCATGATTGCCGGGCAGCACATCATCCTCAGCCCGACCGCCCAGGTGCAGGCGGGAGGTTATTTGTGGGGATATATAGCCCCCTCCGGGCCATTTTGTACAACCCCTTCCATGCCTGCAGTCATTGCAAGCCAGGAAGAACCATCCCCGGTGTTGAAAAAAACATCTTTTCAGATCTATCCAAATCCCACTACTGGGAAATTTATTCTTGAATTTGCCGCGGAAGGACTGCCTGGTAAAATCTCAGCAGAGGTTTATGATATTAGGGGAAAAAGCGTATTGAAAGCGATCCTGGCAGATAAACCCACGCACGAGCTCTCCCTTTCGGGACAGCCGGCAGGGGTGTATGTACTGAGGGTGATTTCGGGTGGCGAAATTGAAACAGCCAAGATCATCAAACAATAAAATCCCGAGTTTCCTGAACAGTGAGAAAAGTCCCCGGATTCCTGGCAGCTTCATTCGGACTGATCATCTTTTGCTTTTTCCTGGCGCAGAAGAGCGGTTTCTCACAAGATACCATCCGGCAAAAAGAACCCGGGTACGTTTTGCTGGCCGGGGGGATCTATTCCTGCCTCGATCTGTGGGCATCGACAGGGTTTATGAATTTTCAGATCCAACCGGGTGCCAGATTATGGGTGTTGCAACCACAGGCAGGGATGCTGGTGAGTTATACAGGTGCCTGCATGGTTTATGGAGGGCTGACCTACCCAGCAACACCGGTGAAATGGTTGGTAATTCAAACAGGCGCGGCTGTTGGATTCTATGATGATGGAAAGGGCATTCATTTGGGTTATCCGGTTGAGTTCCGCCTTTCCCTTTCCGTTCTTTTCCGGTTCAGGGATTTCACGCAGGTGGGATGCGAATTCGCTCATATTTCCAATGCCAATATGTCGACCCACAATCCCGGGACTGAATCACTTTCGATCATTTTCCAGCTCCCCATGCGGCATGGGAAGGCCTGGTGATTTTATCGGGAGGCTTACTTCAAAACCTGCATTACCAGCGGTAAGACATACCAGCAGAAAAGGGTGATGACCACAATGCTGATCAGGTTCATCACAAAACCCGCCCTGAGCATGTCCTTCAGCCGGATGAACCCGCTGCTGAAAACGATGGCATTTGGCGGGGTTCCCATTGGCATCATGGCTGCAGCGCTGGCTGCCAGGGTCATGGGCAGCCCAAGCAACAAAGGATCCATGTGAAGTGCATCCGCCAGTGCGGCCAAAACAGGAGCCAGCACGATCACCTGGGCTACATTGCTCATCAGTTCGCTCATGAAAATGGAGATCACAACCACCATCAGCACCAGTGTAAAACTGCCAACCTGGCTGAATCCTGCCAGCCAGTTCCCGATTTGTTCCATCACGCCTGCCTTTTCGAGTGAACCCGCCAGGGCAATGCCTCCCCCAAACAACAGCAGGATGCCCCAGGCCATTTTAGAAGTGTCCTCCCATTCAAGCAACATTTTTGGTTTTTGTTCATGCCTGGTCCCGCCCGGGATTGCAAACAATGCCAGTGCGCCCATCAGGGCGATCATGCTGTCGTCGAGCCTGAACAACTTCAGTGTATTGAACAGGTCTTTGGTAATCCAGAGGGTGGCTGTGGCGATAAAAACGACAAGCACTCTTTTCTCGGCAACAGATAATCTCCCCAGTGTTCTGATCTCCTGGTGGATAAAATTGCTTGCCTCCCTGCTGCTTTTAATCCGGTTCGGGAACAGCCATTTGGTGAGTACCACATACAATGCCGCCAGCAATATTAGGGCGATCGGGGTGCATAGGATCATCCAGTCGAGGAACTGAATCGTATACCCGTATTTCTTTTCAATGATCCCGATAAAAGCCACGTTGGGCGGCGTTCCGATGATGGTCGCCATGCCCCCGATGTTGCTGGCATAGGCGATCACCAGCATCAGCACCAGGGAAAAGTTGTTCAGGCCAGGGCCGGGTTTTTCATGTTCCTTCATGACGAGGATGACACTGAGCGCGATCGGGAACATCATCATGGTCGTTGCCGTATTGCTCAGCCACATACTGATGAAACCGGTGGCAATGATGAACCCGAGGATGATCCTGTCGCCGCTGGTACCGGTGCGTTTGACGATCTGCAGGGCGATCCGCTTGTGCAGTTTCCATTTCTCAATGGCCAGGCCGATCATGAAACCGCCCATGAATAAAAAGACCACGGGATTGCTGTACGATTTTGAAACCTCCTCGATGGTGCTGACTTTGAGCAGAGGCAGCAATACCAGCGGCACCAGTGCCACGGCAGGCATGGGCAGCGCCTCGGTGATCCACCAGGTTACCATGAGGATGGCGACAGCCACGGCTTTGCAGGAAATATCCTTCAATCCAAAAGGGTTGAATACAAATGCTGCAAGCGCCAGGGATAGCCCCAGCAAAATCGAGAGCCAGTGTTTTTTTTTCTTCAGCCAGTCGTTCATGGCGGTTGTTCTCAGCCCGGATAAGAAGGCAAGTTATAGAAAATATTGTTGATGCTGACCAAAGAGAAAAAAAATGCCACCCTGGGAATTGACAAATCAAATTCAGGACAAAACAAAAGAAAAGAGGCGGTCTTAAAGGAAATTTGTTTATTGTTAAGGCTTTGTTAAAAATATTATTGTATTTATTGACTTTTTTATAAATTGCCGTATCTTTGTTTTTATTTATTCTAAATTAATATTAATAATGCTAAAATTAAATCTATATGAATAAGATCATAATAATAACAAGTCTTTTGTTTTTTTCCCTGGTCCAAATGCAGGCTCAGGATAAGAACCGTCAAAGCTATCCGATGCTGGGGGATGATGCCCCTTCCTTTACCGCCGAATCCACAACCGGAACGGTGGTCTTTCCGGCGGATTATGGTTTTAAATGGAAAATCCTTTTCAGCCACCCCGCTGATTTTACCCCCGTTTGTACCTCTGAAATCCTGGAGCTTGCTGCTTCACAAAATGATTTTGATAAACTCGGGGCGAAAGTCGTTGTCGTTTCCGTAGACCAGGTAGACAACCACGTTGCATGGGAAAAAAACATGGAAACGATCAAGTATAAAGACAGGGAACCGGCAAAGATTGAATTTCCGCTGGTTTCGGATCCAAATCTTGAGATTTCCAGGGCCTATGGCATGATTCAGCCAAATACAAGCTCCACCAGGGATGTGAGGGGTGTATTTATCGTTGACCCTAAAAACAAGATCAGGGCCATGTTTTTCTACCCGATGGAAGTGGGGAGAAACCTTGGAGAAATTGAAAGAACCCTGGTCGCATTGCAAACCGCTGACAAGCAGCATGTTTCCTGACTTGTGACATTTAGTGCGGTAACAGATTCCATTTTTTGATCAAAGGAGCCAGGGTGCTGTTCATTAATTCTGTTGTTGGCGAACTAAATTTGAAAGTTTCTTTTGTAATCGTATCCCGGATGTGAGATTCAGTA
>CAIVAT010000091.1 GCA_903903985.1 uncultured Bacteroidales bacterium
TGGCATTGATAAAGATCTTACGGTGACTATAGCAGTGGTGTTCACCTCTTCCCTTTCCGAACAGAGTCGTTAAGCCCACTTGCGCAGATGGTACTGCAGTTTTTGTGGGAGAGTATGTCGTTGCCGATCTTTTTTAAACCCAGCCTAACCGCTGGGTTTTTTTTTGCCCGCCTCCCTCCTGCTGCTACAATTTTTCCGTACCTTTATCCGCAAATTCGTACCACCTGAATGCTCAATAATCTCTACCGCTTTCTTCTCATGATGACCGTACTGTGGATGGGTATTTGTTTCAACGCCTACCCCCAGACAGCAGATACAACCAAATTGAGCAACAGCAACCAGCCAGCACCTCCTGTCAATCGCCTCCTGTCAGACTCCATTAAAAAACACCGTGATTCAACCCAGGTTTTCTTTTTCTACAGCGACTTTGAAAAACTTGGGACACTCAACCTTCATCAAAACGATACTGCCCTTACAGGTTTTCAAAACTATGATCTGTTATATAAACATGACCGTTTTTATGCTACCCTTGGGAACATCGGCCAGTGTTCCCGCTCCTTATTGCCTTTCCCAACCATGCATGCAAGCGGCTTTGACTATGGCATACATACTTGCGATCCGTATTTATATCAAAACGACAGCGTTAAATATTATAAAGTCTATAAAACCTATACTGAACTATCTTACATACAGGGCGCTAAAAAAGAACAAAATTTTCATGCCATTTTTAGCCGTAATATCTACAGAAGTTTCAATCTTGGGTTCGATTTTCATGTCATGAGCTCACCGGGAGCTTATTACAAACAAAAAACCAATCATATTAATTTTGTCCTGACATCCCAATTCTTTACCAAAAATAAACGATATGGCGTGATTGCAAATTTCACTGTCAACCGGCTTATCAATTTTGAAAATGGAGGCATTCAATATGACAGCCTGTTTGAAGATAATCTCGAATCGAACCGGATGGTGATTCCTGTGAACCTGCTTACCGCCCAAAACCGCATCAAGGAATCAGGTTTTTTCATGAAACACTATTTTGACCTGACCAGGCATCCTAAAAATGACAGGGATACTTCCCTGGGTCATAAAAACCGCATCGAACTTGGCAGGTTGACCTACTCGTTTCAATATAACCGGCAAATCCAGAATTTCAAGGACAATCAACCCGATAGTGGTTTTTTCCCACCACCCATCCTCGATACCGTGCGATCCATCGATTCACTTGCAATTAAAAAAATCGTAAATGACGTGGTCTGGTCCAATCCCAGTTTCAACTTAAACAGGAAACCAAGGGTTTTCCATCTCGAAGCAGGAATCAGACAACAATATGCTGAAGTTTCACTTCATGGGATCAAGAATCTCTTTCGACAGTTCATTCCCCATGCAGCCATTGATTTCACCCCATTTTCAAATTTAAAACTTGAAGCCCGCGGAGATTATGTATTCGGAGATTACAACAACAATGACCTTAGTCTGCGGGTGAAATTATCGACCATCCTGGGACGCCAGGAGAAAAATGCCGGAATAATCTCGCTCACGGGGAACTATATTTGGCAGCAACCAGGCTGGTTCTATGAACACTACCATGGGAACAATTTCCAATGGGATACCACCTGGTTGAAACAAGGTTTCATTTCGGGCGGGTTCAACTACACCTTCAGGTTTTTTGAAACAGGTTTCAACATTTGCCGGATCAACAACTTCACCTACCTGGACTCATTGAGCTTGCCCCGTCAGTTTCAGGCTGAATTTGGTTATCTTAACCTTTATGTCAATGGCAATCTTGACCTCTGGCGATTTAAAATAAAAGCACAACTGATGTATCAAACCGTTCAGGGAACGACCGTTTTACGACTTCCCGTTTTCATGGGCAATGTTGCATTGTATTTTACACAGCCACTCTTTAATGGTGCAGCGACATTTCAGCCAGGCCTGAATTTCTTTTACAACACTTCTTATTATGCCGACAGTTACAACCCTGCCACCCGGTCATTTTATCTTCAGGATCAGAAAGAGATTGGCAATTATCTCTATATGGATGTATTTATTAACCTGAAGATCCAACGTGCCAGGTTCTTCGTTACGTATACACATCTCAATGCCAGTTTCATGGGCCGTCAATACTATACCACCCCCGGATACCCAATGCAGGATGGTGCATTCAAATTTGGCGTAGCCTGGAGATTCCATGACTAATTGCCTTATCCTCTAACCATTCAACCATGGAATACCGATCATTTGGCAACACAGGCCTCAACGTTTCTGCAGTAGGTTTCGGGGCAGGTCATATCGGATTGCCGGGAATGGATGACCACCATGCAATCCAACTCCTCAACGGCATCCTTGATTCAGGGATCAACCTCATTGATACCGCCCGTTCATACGGTGCGTCAGAACAAAGGATCGGAAAATACCTTGCACACCGCCGGCACGAGTTCATCCTCTCCACAAAAGTGGGATATTCTTTTCAGGATAAGCCGGACTGGAGTTTTGAGGCAACTATGGGCACCATTGATGAAGCATTGATGCTCATGAAAACTGATTATCTTGACGTAGTGCATCTGCACTCGTGCGACAAATGGGTGCTTGAACAAGGGGATGCTGTTGATGCCCTTGAGAAAGCCAGGGACCAGGGAAAAATTCGTGTTATTGCTTATTCCGGGGAAAATGACGCACTTGAATATGCCATCGCCTCAAACCGTTTTGGCAGCATCCAATGCTCCGTCAATATTTTCGACCAGAGAAGCATCAATCATTATTTGCCGCAGGCATCGAAAAAATCGATGGGCATCATTGCCAAAAGGCCGCTCGCGAATGCAGTCTGGCGCTATTCAACCCGGCCCGATGGGCATGGCCATGCTGCATACTGGGACCGGCTGCATCAGATGTCAATCGTTCAGGAAGATCCTGACTGGAATGACCTGGCGCTGCGTTTTACAGCCTATACCCCGGGCATTGATACCATGATCGTTGGAACTTCAAGCCTTGAGCATCTGAAAGAAAACATAAAATTTTTTGAAAAAGGCCCGCTGACTGAAGCAGTTTTTTCACAGATTCACGCAGCATTCACCAACCATGACCAAAATTGGGTTGGATTGGTCTGACAAGAGTCCCACACCCAATTTCTTCTCAAGACTTCTTTCTACAAACCTTCTTTTTTAATTTAAAAAGGTTTCCACTCAAAATTTTTTTTGAAAAGTTGAAATGATGGCTAAAAATGTTGTATATTTGCATTTATTTAGTCTAAATTATTATAAATTGACCTCATGAAAAAAATTATACATATTCTTCCTGTTTTGGCACTGACCGCTGCTATTTTCTTTAACACCCAGGTCTTTGCTGTTAAACATTTGGTAACAGTTGGAAATTTCTTTTTTAACCCGTCGACATTGAACGTCATTGTTGGTGATACCATACGCTGGCAATGGAGTGCAGGTGGACACACAACCACTTCCACACCCGGTGCAATTCCTGCAGGTGCTTTATCCTGGGATGCACCAATCAACAACACGCACACATTCTTTGAATACAAAGTAACTGTTGCAGGCACGTATGCTTATGTCTGCACATTTCATGCCCCGGGAATGGCGGGTTCCTTTTCTGCAACCGCCTTCACCCCTACCCTGTCTGTGGCACCCTTAAACAGGAATGTTGCCGCATCATCAGGGACAACAACCTATGCAATAACATCCAACACGACCTGGACTGCAAGCAGCAATGAAACCTGGTGCACGGTCGATCCAAACGGGAGCGGTAACGCTAATTTTACCGCCAGTTTCAGTACCAATACGACGAATGTCGTGCGCGTTGCAACCATTACCGTAACAGTTTCCGGACTAACGCCTCAAACAGTTACCTTAACCCAGACTGCATCCACTGTCGGGGTGAATGAACATCAGATGAATGCTTTGCTGGTATACCCTAATCCAACCAGGGGCTCTTTTAAGGTCGATGCCCGCAACCTGAAGGAACAGGTTCTGGAAATTACGGTTTTGGATATCAGTGGACAGGAAATATCATCCAGGATTTGCTCAGGTGCAGATGAATACTCCTTTGATATTTCGAAACATCCCAAAGGATTTTACTTTATCAGGATAAATTCTGAAAACACGACCCTGGTAAGGCGCATCATACTAACTGATTAACGGATAAACTGTTAGTCAGTGCTTTTTTGTTTTTGTTTAATTGAGTTAAGTTGATTTGGGGGAATGGGTTGTAGGGTAATCTTACAACCCTTCTTTTTTATTCGTAAAACCCTGCATAGATTTTCGACCGTCAGGATCATTTTGAAAACAGACCATTTGCCCTGAATACATGCGCGCAATGCAATAATTGGAAGTCTGGCAGCCTGATTTTACAATTTCCCCTGTTTTCAATTTATTGATAAATCCGGGATCATGGATCAGCGCCCTGGCAATCTGAACAAAATCAAACCCCTTATCCAATACCTCCCCGATCATCTCCTTTGACTTCAACCCTCCTACGTAAATCAGTGGCATTCTTACAGCTGCACTCACTTTCAGGGCATCTTCAAGGAAGTATCCCTCCCGGAAAGGTTCTGGTTTCATCAGGAAATTGCCAAAGAACCTTGTTCCGAGACTCATGAATGGATTTTTCATGTATTTTGCCATGACTTTCACCGGCATGTTCCCACGCATTACGTACATGGGCGCTTTCGAAACAAAACCACCCGACAGCACCAATCCATCAACTCCTTCTCTTTCAAGTAGTTTTGCAACCATAACTGACTCATCCAATTCCATTCCTCCCCTGAATCCATCACGCAGGTTCATTTTGACAATGACCGCCATGGAAGATCCGGCTGCTTCCTTAACCGCCCTGATCACTTCAACCAAAAACCGGCTACGGTTTTCAAACGACCCTCCATAGTGATCCCTGCGTTTATTGATATATTCCGACAGGAACTGGCTGATCAGATAACCATGCCCTGCATGCACTTCAATGGCATCAAACCCGGCTTCATGAATGATGTTGACTGCATGCGTGAAATCCCTGATGATAGCTCCTATTTCATATACGGTAATGGTTCTGGGCCAAGTAGGTCCATACAGGTTGAATCCGCCTGTGGGTGCAAGACAAGCTCCGGAAATTGATCTCTTCGCCATTAATCCGCAATGGCCGATCTGAATTGCCGCTGCCGCACCTTCATGATGAATTGCGGAGGTGAGGCGCCTGAGCGCAGGAATTTCCTCCCGGGTTATCAATAGCTGATGCGGAAATGACAGGCCACTTCGGGAAACGGATGCATAAGCTACCGTCGTCATGCCGATTCCTCCTGCTGCAACCGCGGTGTGGTAACTGATGAGCTCTTCTGAAACACGGTTGTTCGCACACATACCTTCGAACGCTGCAGAACGGATCGACCGGTTGCGAAGAACAATATGACCGATTTTTTTTTCTGTGAAAAGCATGGGCAAATTCCTAATTAAAGCCGCGTTGTTTTTTTATTTCATCATAAGCCGCACTGATCTTTTGAAATTTCTCAGTCGCACTCTTCCGGATATCGTCACCGAGATGGGCAACTTTATCAGGATGGTGTTTTTTCGCCATTTCACGATATGCTTTTTTCACCTCGTCATCGGTTGCACCCGATGTGATTTCCAGAACATCATACGCCCAGCCGGTGCTTTTTACAAACATGGCGCGGATCGAATTGAAATCAGCCGAAGAAACCCCCATAAAACCAGCAATCATCGAGATCATTTCCACCTCATCCGGATGATAGTTGTTATCGGAAGCCGCTATCCCAAACAGGTAGCTGATCAATTGGAGTTTGACCGGATAATCGGTGTATTGACCAACCTGGACACTGACTTCCTGAACATTGATCTCCTGTTTTAAAATCTCCTGCAACATGGCGATCAGCCGGTTTGCCTCATCCAGGCCAAACTGGTTGATAAAGAAATTTCGGACAAATTCAAGTTCAGATTTCACGATTTTCTTGTCAGCCTTCATCACAGCTGCCGACAATACCAGCAAACTCATGGCAAAATCGCCACGCTGGGTTCCCTGATAGGCATGGCCACCCGAATTCATTCCATCGAACACAGTGCCAAGCGCAACCCCCAGAATGGCGCCGATCGGACCGCCAAAAACCCAGCCAAGCCCGCCGCCAACCCATTTGGCATAACCTGCTTTTCTTTGAGGCCTTCTGTCCATTGGGTTTTGGGGCTCATTCCGACTGCTACCGGCATTGGACGAGGATGGGTTTCCTGCATTTGAATCAGCATCCTGAGGCTTCTTGCGCATGCTGAAAACAGCATACAATACGATCCCGACAATTACAATGACGATTATTTCACCTATTCCCATAACTTCAATACAATTTTTGATTTCAGATTTTGGAGTTTAGCTTTCCGGGAGTTGAAAATCAATGTTATTCCATTTGGCCCTTGTTCTTTGCCGTAAATTCAGCTTTCAGGGTAACCTCTCCACTGGGTCTTATGCATTGATCATTTCAGATAGCGGCAGGCCATATTCTTCCACCATTTTAATCCCCAGTTTTTCCAGTTGGTCAAGCACCGGATTATAAATTTCAGGAATTACGGGTACATGAACTCCTTTTACATCGATTTTACCCTCAAGGATCATTTCCACGCCGATCGCAGCCGGCAGTGCAACGGTACGTGCAATGGAGGTATCGGTTGCCAAAGTTCCAAAATCGAGCATCCGTGACCTGATCACCTCTTTCCTGCCATCAGCATAGGCAGCAAGAAAAGTATGCTGCAACGCAACCATGTCGCGCTCCGTTTGCCCTAGGCTCATTTTTTCGATCATCAGGTCGGAAGTCACTTCAAAAGTTGAATCAACTGCGCGGTTCATGAGCGTATTATTAAAAAGACCCAACCACCTGATTGCTTCAATGGCATGTGCGCTTTCCGGAATTCCAAGGAAGGCTGCAACTTCGCTGATGAGGGCCGGGAAATTGGTTTTACCCTCCATTTGCCTTTTCACCATATCAGAAAAAGTCATTCCTGTCATGTCGAATTTATCGGGAGAGATCAGGTTCAGTTTTTTCAATGCATCCAGTGTTTCACACCAACCTTTGTAGCGGAAAGTTCCGCGAAAAATGGTTTGAGTTTCAGGAATGCCATAGATCCCTATGTACGCCAGGGAATCGCGGTTTGGATAGACCTCCAGCTCCCCGACCTGCGGGAAATTTACCTTGAATGGATTTTTAAACAAATCCCATGTCGGCAATTCGATCACTTTGCCGTGGTGGAGATACATTGCATCGTTGTTACCGGCAAGTACGACACCTTTCGGACTCCATGAAAATTTGTACCTGAACGGGTTGTTCGCTGCTTCCGGGGCAGGAAGGGCGCCGCATATCGAATAAAACTCCAGGATCCCCCCTTCGTGGTCATGCACCTTGTCAATGATACGCATGGCCGACATGTGATCGATTCCCGGGTCCAGACCCATTTCATTCAGCAGGATGATCCCTGCTTCCCGGGCGGCAACATCCAGTGCACGCATCTCGGGTTTTACATACGAGGTGGTCACCATGTTCTTCTTATGGGCAACACAATGCCTGGCAACCATCACATGAAAAACATATGGCAGCAGGCTCACGGTCAGATCATGCTCAGCAATCATACGGCTGAGTGCATTTTCATCATCCGCATCCCAGAAAAGTGAAACTCCGTTGATGTTCCCGGCGATCATCATGTCGGAACGATCGGGCGTATTTGAGGCGACGGTGACCTGGTGGTTTTTTGCAAGTAAATACTGGATAATTGGTTTGGCTACAAGACCGGAGCCGAGAATGAGAATTTTCTTCATAAAATGTCTGATTGTTTGATAATTTAACTTTCCCTTGTCCCCCAGCCCACCTATCCAATAAATTCTTCCATATACTTATACTCCGGCGTCAACTCGCCCTTGTGCAGAATCAGTGCTTTTTTGATCGGTTTTGGCAGGTCAAGATCATCAAAATGTTCATTAAAATCGGCATCGGCAATTGGTTTTACGAAATTCACCAGGACATCGGCGAAGCCATCCGATGAATCGCGTGGCAATTCTGCCGGCAGTATGTCAACAGCCATCACCAGGATCCCGGGGCCTTTGACCCCCATGGATATTTGTTCTGTTTCAGGATTGTAGATAAAAACCGGATCATCGATTTCAGTAGGTTGCAGTGTACATTCAACGGAGCCTTCCACATCACAACTTATATCTCCGATAACCGTAAGCCTGGGGTTATCGCCGGCAAAAAGCTTTTTAAGGTAATCCTTTGTTACCAGCCGCGGATAGCGTTTATCCCAGTAAACACAGTTGACCAGCATAGACAGAAAAGGAATGAATTTTTCAAATTTACTCCGGTAATTTTGCGGATTGGCATAGTAGTCGTGAAGTTCGAATGGTTCGTTGTGAACATGTTCGAAGAGATCCTCCTCTTTGAAAATAACCTTATAGATAATATTGTCGGGGAGTTTTTTACGCCGGTGAAGTTCAAGGAGTTTGGCCGGTGAAATTTCCTTTACCGGCAACAATCCGATGATTTCCTGGGCTCCCTGCGAAACATTCCCATAACCCGTAAAGCCGATCACAAAGGGCCGTAATTCGCGGGGTATTCCATTTTCAGCGATCAACTGACCGATGGCGGAGATATCATCCTTTGCCTCTTTGAGAGAATGATAATGATGGGCCTGTTTCAGTTTCAGCAGTTTTGAACTATAACCCGCCTCTTTCAGGCGCAACCCCAATGCCCATAAAGAATTGATCATTCCGGCCATACCGGCATAACGACCAAAAAAAATCAGGCGTTTGCCCTGTTCATCCACGACTTTTTCGTATTCGATCAGGTTGCACTTCAGCTCCATCATCCGGTGCAACATGGCCATGTTGTATGGCTGCCCCTTTACAACATGTGCAAAAAACACATACGTTTTTTCAGCTTCAAAAAAGGATTCCGGCATTTCTTTCACACCAAAAATGACCGAACATTTTTTCAGGTCCTTTGCAATTTTAGCTCCTGCATGAAAATACTCTTCATCAGAGAATACCCTTTTGTCGGATGATTGCACAATGATGTCAAGCTTTTTCTGTTTCACAAGCCGGGCTACATGTTTGGGTGTGAGCGGAGCCCTTCGCTCAAGTTTGTATTTATCCTCGTGGCGGATACCAATAAAGTTGCTCATGGATCTGTTAGTTTTGGAACAGCAAAGGTAGGAAAAGTGAATGAACTTCCATGCAGATGTGCGGCTGGTTTCAGGATTTTTGGCATTAGCAGGAATTTGAATTATATTTGCTTTTCAAATTAAATCAGACACAATATGAAAACACATGCACGTTTTACACTGATTATATTTCTTTCGGTCTTAACCTTGAATACCATTGCCCAGGTAAGCAATGTAATTGTTTTTGCTCCTAAAGGTGAAAAATTCACCCTGTTCCTTGGAAACACCATTCAAAACGCTCAGCCTGCCGCCAGAGTTGAGGCTGACAACCCGGGTGGCCCGACCTTTAAAGTTAAAGTTGTTTTCCCCGACCCTGCGATCAAGGAAATCAGTAAACTCATATTTAACAAACCTCACGGAACCATGTTTTTTAAAGTTGAAAAGAATGCCAAAGGTGTTTTCGCCCTCGAATCCACCACTTCCGAATGGATGGATGAGGCAGCAGTCACTGAGCATGATAATCCACCTCCCCCGCGTCCTGAAGCTCCATACCCGGCCCAGAAAGAATCCAAATCAGAAGAACCTGTGAAAAATGAAACTGCAAAAAAGACCAGTACAAAAGGTTGTGACACTCCGGTTTCAGATGCGGATTTCACCCCCCAGCTTATTGATATCAGTGCCCGTCCGTTTGAACCCATGCAACTGAGCGCGGCAAAAAAAATGGCAGAAACACACTGTTTGCGGGTCTCCCAGGTAAGACTGGTCATCAATGTTTTTGACTCGGAATCCTCCAGACTCAGTTTTGCAAAATTTGCTTATGATTACACCTTCGACCGTGACAATTATTCCGAAGTCAACGATGAACTTCACAGTCAAAAATCAAGGGATGATCTCGACCGGTATGTAGCAGGGAAAAAGAAATAGCGCATTCATGAAAAAATTCCTGTTCAGCGCATTGCGATTCATGAAGTATTTCATCATCATTTATTTTGCATCCACATTTTTTTTCATCATCCTGTTTAAATTTGTAAATCCACCGCTGACCCCTTTGATGGTGATACGGCTGGCGGAACAATCATGGGAAGGTCAAACCATCAAATTAAAAAAAAGCTGGGTTTCCATCGACAACATGTCGCCAAACCTGCCGCTTGCTGTTATCTCTTCTGAGGATAACCTGTTTCTGGAACATTCCGGGTTTGATTTTGAATCCATTGAAAAGGCCAAAGAGTACAATGCGATGAAACAGGGCAAAAAAATAAGGGGTGCAAGTACCATTTCCCAGCAAACAGCCAAGAACGTGTTTCTTTGGCCGCAGCGGTCATGGGTTCGCAAAGGGCTTGAAGTGTACTTTACCGTATTGATTGAATTTGTATGGGGTAAAAAACGCATTCTCGAAGTATACCTGAATGTAATTGAGACAGGAAAGGGAATTTATGGCGTTGGAGCTGCCTCCGAGATTTATTTCGGAAAACCTGCCGCAAACATTTCCCGGGGAGAAGCAGCCCTGATCGCTGCCGTGCTGCCGAATCCGCTGAAATGGAGCCCATCCGCCCCTACTCCATACATCCGGGGAAGACAGCAATGGATCCTGTGGAATATGAACAATTTTGGCAGGCTCAGATATTAACCCCCGACACGCGCTGTTCGTAAATTTCCTTCCTGTATTTCACTGTTATAAGTGTTTTTTTTCGTACTTTTGCCGCTTCAAAATTTTCACTAACCTAAATGATGTCAATTATGGCAAAACAAGCTAAAGAAAACAAGTACGTCTACTATTTTGGTGGTAAAA
>CAIVAT010000092.1 GCA_903903985.1 uncultured Bacteroidales bacterium
TGGAAGTTTCCATGAACCCGTAAATGGCTTGGTTGGGATAACCTGTAAACTGGAATACCGGCTCTCCGGATGTACTTTTAATGGCCAGGTGTGCACTTCCGGATTGAGCCCCCAGGACTACCTTGTCCGTAAATGTTTTTTGAAATGTTGTCCCGTCGCTGTTAAGGAACTGGGCAGATGCAAGTGAGGTTATCATCAATAAGATGATTGATAGGATCAATACTTTTTTCATAGATCTTGGTTTTTATGATTTATGAGCAAATATGCTTTTTCGAATATTTTTTTTAAAGGACATATCTATAGAATTTACGACCATAAAAAAAGGAGTCCCGGACTTCCGGGACTCCCAAGCTATAGTTTGCCTTCATCAGCAAATGAATAGTAATTGTCATCAGGTGTAACAATCAGATGATCAAGGATGGTAATATCAAGGAAAATGCCTGCTGACTTACATTTCTGAGTTATTTTTTCATCAGCATCACTTGGAAGCTTGTTTCCTGAAGGATGATTGTGCGCAAGGATCATTGAACTGGCATTGGCTTTCAAAGCTGTTTGAAAAACAAGTTTAGGATCTACAACAGTTCCACTAATTCCTCCCTGGGAGATCAGTTTATAACCAAGAACTTTATTGGCTTTATTCAATAGTAAGATGTAGAATTCTTCTACATGTTCCAATTGATCACTCCAGATATCTCTTAAGATATCGAAGGCATCAGATGACTTTGTTATTTTTCTCATGTCGGCTGGTCGAACCTGATTGTGATAAATGATCTGAATTTCAGCAACTGAAGAGTTGAACAAGTTTTTCATAGAGCAGATTATTAAAGGTTAGAGATTGAAAATTGTGAACTGAACAGATCAAATTCCCAGTAAAATTTATCCGGATCCTGGATAAATAATTCTTCAGTGTATCCAGGGTAGAAGATCTGATCCATTTCCTGGGTGAAGATTTCAATGATTGATTGCGGTTGATAAGCAATTTCATGTGCGTTCATAAGGCGTTTGTTTTAAGGTTAGAAAAGAAATTTTTAACGCCAACGGCAGCCACCGAGAATAATAAATTATGTCAAGGGTATAGGTCACGAATCGAAGAGTCTGAATATACTGAAAGCGACAGGATCCATAAGGAGGTCGCCCTTTACAGTTTTAAGCTCATCCAGTACTGGATTTCTGAGAGCGAATTATTCGTAAGGTACCTTTGTCTGAAAATTTCGAGCTAAAACCGTGCGGTGGGTATCGGTATTCTTTTTTGCTTCTTTTTTCTTTGACGTGCTAAAGAAAAAAGAAGCTGATTTTTCAACTTTCATTCTCAATGCTGCAACATCAAAGCAAAAAATTAAGATAAAAAATCGAAAAGGTCAAAAAATCACCTTTTTAACCTTCCTTGTCTTCAATCTTTTTATTAAAATCTTGGATCCCTAGCCGACCTGCCCGGAGTTTGGGGCGCACGTGCACTCTTTGGCTGTGGGCGGATATATGATTAAAATCCCACAATACACTCGTGGTTCCGAATTTCGGAATCACACCAATTTGCACTCAATGAATAGATACGGGATTACCTTATGTTTACATCAGAAGATACAGAGTTCTGTCTTTGCTTGGCTATGGCAATCCACTTAGGTCGACAGATAAGATACTTTAAGGCATCAGTGAAGTTTGTACTTTCCATTGCTAATCTTTTAGATGGCAAGTGATCACCCTTCTTGATCTTGATGATCTGTCCCTTTGCATTCTTACCCAATGGACATATCTCAAGTTGACTTTTGAGTTCTTTACATTCATACTTATCAATTAACAGATTTGGCAGGCGTTTATCCTTCTCACCCATCATTACATTCATCAAGAGATATTCATCATAATGAAGGATGTTACCCTGTCCCACATTCATCAGTTGCACAAGCCACCCGGTACGTTTGCCCTGGGCATCGATCTCGATATCATGTTTGATCAGTGATGCCATGTCTCGTCCCATCTTGGCATACTGATTCGTTGATCGATCATGGTACAGGTAAAGGATCTTTCGCTTATGTGGTTCAAAGAAGGTTATGAACTTATTGGCCAGTTCACGTATAGACTCAGGGGTGATGGTATACATACCTTTCAATACCCGATAGTTCCTGCCTTGTTCCTGTCCTATCACCAGGCTAAACATATTGCCTGCATCCAGGCCACCCTCCAAAGGTTTATCAGGAATGATGTACTTTAACCCAGAAGATACCTGTGTAATGTTGTCGCTCAATCCGAACTGATCATAATACTCATGGTTATACCCATCATCATAGAAGTGTTTATCTGATAGGTTCCCATAGAACCGGGCAGACTTCTCCAGGGTCTTGCGGATGGATAATACAGATGTCTTGAACTCTTCAAACGTGAGAGTAGCCAGTAGGTTCTCAAAATACTTCAGCGTTAAGATATCGGCATTGGCAAAGGAAGATACGATATAGAAGAAGGTGCTGTTCTGGCGTATCATCCCAAGGCGTTCCATCCAGCGTTTCTGTTTGCGTTTGATAAGCTCGATCTTAACGGGATCTGCCTGTTCTTTTTCTGCATAGAAAAGCTCCCAATTGATCTCATTCAAAACAATCGCCGTTTGGATGATCTTAATAATCTGCTGCTTATCCATGTTCTTTTCCATGCGTAGCATCCAGTCATCTTCTTTGATGGATGGATCTGCCATGTCTGAGCAAAATGTCTGCCCCATGAAATAATGTGATTTTCCATACAACATATAGTCTCCACGTAGGGTAGGAAACAATTTGCGAAGCTTTGATTCGAGCAAGTATTTTGCTTCATCCCCAAAATGGTGGACTACCGATATCCCTGCTGCAGTACTGGGCCTATCGAGGGATATAAGAAAGAACTTGCAGCCATTGAACGTTGAAATGGTATGTTTGTATGAAAACGTCTTAATATATGAGGTTTTCCAATGTGGTAACGGCGGTTTATCGACTACATAATGAACATTCTCAAAGAAATTCTGTCGTGTTTCCCACCCGTGAATTATAGCGGGCACGATATTGGTTAAGAGATTGACGTATGTATCCGCAACAAATGCAAAACTGGCTCGTGGCATGTCGTAAATGACATCGATTGTCCGTTTTGCAAGAATTTCAGTGCTTTTTGATACACCACGACCGCCATACAAATAAAGATTTGTCGGCTTGATAATATCAATGAGCGTAGCTATCCAGTTGGAATAGCGTATATCAGCTTCCTGCTTGGTTATCTTCCTTTGACTCATCTTCAAAAAGTATAAAAGGTATATCTTCAGTCCTGGCATCACGATTTATCCTGGATCTATCCACAACTGTAATGTCCATTTGATCCAGTAATCTTCCAAGTTCATTACGGTTGATTTCCGGGGCACCGGCATCTCTCATTTTCATTGTATAGAGAACCGGCCTTCGGTCAAGAAGGTCTTCAGGTACCTGGTTTGCCATATCTTTTCCTACGCCACGCATTTCAGCGGCATCCTTGAAACACCTGCGGGCCGTTTCAAAATCATTCATCTGCTGGGCGATCAGGGCCATGTTATCCAACCGGTCGGCATAAATATTACTCCATGCCTGGACCTTGATTTCATTATCCAGGTTAAAGAAATTCAGACTTTCACAATAAAGCTTGTTTGCCTTGTATTTACTGATATTGGGCCATTTAAGGCTGATAGCGGAGACGATATAACTTTTGGAATTGAATTTGTTGAACAAACAGCGTATGTAGTCGATCTGTTCAAAATACTCGACTACCGGTGCCGGCAGATCATTGGTTTCGCCGCGTTCAACCATTGCCTGAAGCTGGCCATATTGAGTCTTTTCAGAATCAAACTGAATTTTGAGTTTGTAATTCTCCAGTCTTTCAGCTAAGGAATCCTTCTTCCATTGCTGGATTGAGGTTAAGTTTCCACTTTTAGCCTGGTTAAGGTTTTGCTTATCTATTTCTGCCTGCACCATCAATTGGCCACGATCATAATGGTGTCTTATCTTGGATCCCGGAGTATTGAACTCTTGCTCAAAATCTACCAGGTCCACGTCCAGGTACATGGCAATTTTTTCTACAGAATAATTGATACCGGCTAGTTCTTCGATATCCTTGTATTGTTCATCTGTTAAGTCCATTGAGAATTTCGTTTTTGCGAAATGAATAAACACGTTGGTTATCAAGGAAAATGTATTGTTCATGCTGGGCATTCTCAGAGAAATTACCAGATCCTTCAAAAATGAAATGGTGATCCAGGGCATGAATCAGTGTTACCTTGGAATGGTTCCAGGCATAAATAACTTTAACCGGGTAGTTAATGGTGATGGCGCCCAGGTGATCATTTACTTTAGGCTGCCTGGCCTTTATGGAATCACTGATAAAGATCTCAACAGATCCTATCTTTTTTTGATCCATGAGCCGGGTAAGGGCATCAATGATCCGGATGTTGATCGAATAGGTTGATAGAACCAGTTCCTTTATCTGTCCGCACTCTTTCAGAAGGAAGGGAATTACGGTAAAGGCATTGAAGCTATTTATCGTCCAAAGGAAATAAAGGTCTTCTGGCCCCGGGAGCTTTCCCGTGAGCTGCTTTAAGCTTTCAATCTTAAGGCAATGGTAATTCAGGAATTTTTCAGCCAGGATGCCGGAGGTAGCGGTAGGTTTTTCATCAGTTTTGGCAACATCAGATATGTTGAAATACTTGTTCAATTAACTTATAGGTTAAGTATTTTCATGATTTCCTTTAATTCCATCTTCATTTGATCACACCGGTCACGACGTGCTTTTGTTTGGGGATGATTTGGATCATCCCGAAGTTTCTTTTTATTTCTCACCAGGTTATTTTCCAGCTGCAGCTTCAGCTGAAACAGCTCAGACAATTTCATGTCTCGTATGGACTCCGTGCGTTTTAATCTGTCAAAAATCTTATGTTTACCAAGGATGGTACCCTTTTCTTTATAATGATTCAGTTCATCATAAATGGATCTATTCTCCAGGTAATTTTCAACTGTATCCGAGTTGAGTTTTAACAAATCATCACAATAACCCTTCTCAAATGCCAAATGCAGCCCTGTGTGAGCTGCTTTGTACGCTTCAAATGCCGTGATCTTGTCTGCCAGAAGTATCTTCAGCTCGGATGGGCAGTCGGGCAGCCTTACGAATGGGAATTCTTCCCTGAGTCGTATGGCTGGTACCGAGCTGAGATCTATTTTTTTGCGGGTTCTCCTGCAGGTTTTTTGGTTTTTTCCTTCCCCAGTTCTTTTTTTGCGGCTTCTCCTTCAGGATTTTTGGTTTTACTTCTTCCCATTTCTTTTTTTGAGGATTTTGCTGCTTTCCTTTTGGATGCTGGTTTTGGGGCGGCTGGAGTACTCTGGTTCTTCTCAATTTTGACCACCGGTGCCTGAAGGATCAATGACAGATCCTTCTGTGATAGATCAGCCAGCTCGCGGAGTTCGTCAAAAAGGGTGCCTTTGAGATAATCCGACTCAGATTGCATGTTGATCTGTTTTTTAACACTCAATCTTTTACCGAATTCCTGGTAAAGATTAACGGCGGTTTTATACGTCCGATCCGATTTAAAGAATTGTAATATTCTCTCTTTCATTGCAATGTTGGTTTTGATTAATCTTGACAAACATAGAATTTACAGTGATTTGCAAAAAGGACAAAAAAACCCGCTCTGTAAAGCGGGTTTAAGGATCTATGAACAGTATTGGATTAAGTACGGCTCAATTCGAAGAACTTGTATTCGGTAGGTCCGGATTTGAAGGCGCGAACAGTAAGTGTTGCCCCGGCAAGTGCTGTCCATGTTGTGCCATCTTTCAAAAGGAATGCCGAAGTGGCATTTGCAATAGTTGAATGATGGTTTCCTCCTGATCCCAGGAGTGTGTAAACACCGCCATCAATGGAACCGGACAATGCAATTATTTCAGCCGCAGCTGCAGTACCGTTTGTGAGTTGATACTGGCCTTCACCAAGCTGTACCTGAAGATTGGTTTCGTCTGCAGGAAATGTTGCTCTGACAGTATCAAAGGTAAAGGTGCCCTGGTAATCGGCTACATCCGGTCCTTTTTGAACTGACTTGAACGTGAACGCTGTATTGGTCTTATCCTTATCATCCTGGCCTTTGAACTCGAGTTGCATTGGAGCACATTCATCACCATACTGGTTCACCTGTTCAGAACCGCATTTGCGGATAAAGACAATTGCGTTTTTGTTCTGCCAGGCATTACGAAATTCACGCAATGCAACGGCGTCGCCCGGGTGTTCACCTTCAACAGTATGAATGATTCCTTTGGCATCAGGATCACCAGTGCTTTCCACGCTTGCCTTCATTGTGGATTGAGTTATGTAAACTCTTATCATGTATTTTCCAGGCTTCATGATAAAGTCATCGGTAATAACAATCCCTTTGCCATCACGGTTTGGGAAAGTTTGGATATCGTCGCAATCTGCGAGGATAAATTCGGCTTTTTTGTTTCCGCCAATACCAGCATTATTGCTGGATTTTTCAAGATCGACATTTACATAAGGTGGCATTTTTTATATCTCCTATTTTAAATTTTTGGTTAAGATTGAAAAAATCAGTGGGGCAGGCTCGGCCTGCCCCATCCAGATCTATCCTCTCTGGATTTCATAGAATTTACCGTCGCTGGCACTTTTTTGCAGGTCGATGAAAGTCCCGACTCCAAGAGTCATCACATCGGTCAGAACAAAATTCCCGGCATTTGCAATTGTCGTGGAATGAGCTGCTGATCCACCATAAATCCTGTAAACCCTTGTGGTAAGAGCATCCAAAAGATTGGTGATTGCAGTTGCATTCACGTTTGCAACCGTGATGAAGGTGTCGCCCATGGCAACCGATGGGGTAGCGTTGTCGGCATCGAAAGCGATGGCGGTGGACGAAACACTCGACCTGAGGATCTCGATCCATTTTCCGTCGCTTCTTTTCTTAAGCCGGATTTCATCCCCCACAGCGCCATTGAATGCCGCACTGATCAGGGAGAATTTACCTGCCTGGGCAATGGTCGGAGAATTTGTGGCATTTCCGATTTTAAATCGGATCTCCTTCCCAACTGCAGCATCATCAAAATCAGTGATCGCGGTTGCCTGGGTATTGGCAACTGTGATCAGGCTGGTATGCTCCAGTACTGACGGTGATGTGTCGTTTGCATCCGTTTCCAGGTAGAAGTCTGCCGGCTCATCCACGTCGTTGCACCAGATCCTCTGTGAGGAATAATCTGATGGCATGGCTGCAGCTGTATCAAATTTCTTACCGGTTAAGTAAGCCCAAACCGATTCTTTGAAATTTGACCAAACCTTCAGGTTCCAGTCCTGCTGCTCAAAGGTGAAATTGAGCATTTCACCAGGCTTGTCTTCAGCCAGGAAAATGTTTCCGTCAAAGGTCCAGATGATCCTCTTTGAAGGTGCCATGTTTGGCAGCTCAACGATTTTTACCCGTTCGTAACCTTTAACTACCTTGATACCACCTGTATAATCAGTGTTCCCTGCATAGCGAACCTCATAATCATTGAGATAGTCCGAGTAAGCATCGGTAGTCATGTAGCAAATCAGTCTTCCTGAGTCGCGGAACTGTGCCGGAATCATCCGGGTGCAGTTCTTCACGTAGCTGACCATCCCTGAACTGGTCCATTCACCAACGGCGAAAGGTTTCACCTTGAATGAAGCGATCTGGTTCTTGATGAACTTGCGAAGACCATTGGAAGCATTGATGAAATTCCCGGGAACATTCTTGGTTGGGTTCTTACGAACGCCATTGATCCAGCGCATTTCCTGCTCGTTGCAGATCTGCTTGCTGGATTCGGTCATAATGTACTCAACGAATCCCATCTTCATGGTTGAAGATCCTTCCTGGTTCATGTAACCGATCCAGTTTGTCTCAATCTCTTTCAACTGAGAGAATTTGGCGGCAAACATGACAGAATACATGGTGATGATTTCCGGTTCGAACTGGTAACCGCCTTTTACAACGGCATCAAAATCCGATCCTACCACCGTACCGTCAGCCTGGGTAAAATCATTGAGGAACATATTGACCAGAACCTGCTGATCCTGGACATTGCTTCTCATTGGGAAAATGCCCTTCAGAGATGGTAACTCAGAAACGAATGACTGAATGCGATCCTGGGCCCTCACGCGGTAATAATCTCCGAGGTCGGCTTTCAGGGCCTCATAATCCATCGAGGTGGCTGAATTGACAGGAATCATGACGCCTTTTCTGGACATCAAAATGGCATAAGCCCGTTTATTGTACGGATGTTTGTCATCAATGGCCATGAAAGGAACATTACGACCAAACAGATGGGTGTCGGCGCCAGTTGGATCCCAGTTTTCCCCTTCTGTAGGCTTGGCAACTGTCCCCGGCTTGGGTTTTGGTTTCGGTTCGGCAGCATCGGACAATGTTGCAACGGTGGCCTCAAGCTCAGTGGCTTTCTGTTCTGCAATCTTTCTTGCAGTTGCCTGCTCGTCCTTGATTTTGTTTGCAGCATTGAGTTGAGTGCGCAAATCTTCTTGCGCATCGATTGATACCTGGAGATGGTTATTCATCTCAATAAGTAACCCGCTGATCACCTCTGGATCGGTCTCGGTACCTTCAGGATCATTTTTGATAGCTTCAAGGAACTTTTCAGTGAATGCTTCACCTCTGAATTGTTTCATTTTGGCTATTTGCTCCTCCGTAAAAAAAACTTTACCGTCCTTATCTTTGGCAAAAGCCTTGATACGGAGAAGAGCCAGGACGGAAGCACGCAGCTGTTTCATAATTAGAATTTTAATTGTTTAGAAAATTGATTGATTTTATTGGACATGCCCAGGTCGTACGCATAGTTGAATGCATACTCCAGGGAGTTGATTTCGTTGATTAAGCCTAAGTCAATTGCTTGATTGGCATTGTACATGGCGCCGGTGAATACTTCTGAATCGGCTTTTATTCCAAGATTCTTCTGGATCTCTGCATGGAATATTTCATTGCAGTAATCCAGTTCATCAATGATCGGCTGGCTATTCGGCTGGCCAGTCGGATTGGCTTGGAACTCCCGGACCATTTCATTTTTCTTCGTGGATTTGGTGGCGTAGAAATCTGTAATGACTATCCCCAGTTTATCTTTCAGTAAGATTGCCATGTCGGTAAGGGAAGTCATCACGCCGATGGACCCGATACGGTCCAGCTGGGAGGTTGCAATGCGATAATCCATTGCTGAAGCGATCCACATGCCGGCGCTTGCCGTCATGTTCATGATTGCTGCAACGGTAGGTTTTGCACTATCCTTAATCGCCTGAGCGCAGATGTCGGTATTGAAAACCATTCCTCCCGGGGTGTTGGAAGGAAAGAGGATCGAGCTGATCCTGGGATTATCGTTAGCCTGGTGAAGATACCTTATGATATTATTGGTATCCCACGAGCACAACACGCCATCCAGCGGAATGACAGCAACTGAATTTTCAGGAATGTCAACATTGGTAATGTCGTAGGGAGCAACCGGGTTGATGAAGTCTTCCTCGATAGCCAATACATAAGGTTGTTTTCTCTTTTTTGCCTCTGACTGAAGTTCGACGGCAAACTTCTGGCCGTTCATCAAGGAAATCAAAATCGGCAAATACGACATTGCCGTATTGCGATCAATTAACCACTTTGCACAAAGGATTTCTAAAAGAGCATCAATCACCTCAATATTGTTTGAGCAGCAATATTATTGAGGCGCCTTACCTTTTTAAAGGACTTGATAATTAAGGGAAAACGGTGTTTTAATCCATATTTGCACCGGGATTTCCATCATCCGGGATGGGAATTGATTGACCGGTTGTATCCATCCATTTTGCAGTTGATATTGCCGTGCATGTGATTTCCATCTGCCTGTTGGTGACTTTTGGATTTGTCTGTACAGTTGGAAGCAAACGTGCGGGATTATCCAAATCACCGATAAATTTTGCACGACCTATATTATAGGTAAGCAGAACCAGGATTGGCCGGTTACTGATTTCAGATATGGTTATGGCATTGGATTCATTCTCTCCTGGGAAGACGAATTTCAGTTTCTGTTCAAACACCGATCCCGGATCATCAATTTTTTGAGGTTCCTGGAAGTCGGCAGATCCCGGAGTGAAATAAATCTGCTTCCATGTTTTTCCTGTTACCAGGGTTATGATTTTATGATATTCTGATCTGCCGTCTGCAATTGAAAGAACTTCTTCCGGGAAGCAATATAATATTCCACAGATGATCGAATTCAGGTTGGTGTTTTTAAGGATTGACATATACAGTATTTTATATAATTAACAATTGTTAACAAATGTTAACTCGTCGGACAAAAACGACGTTTAACTGACGACTTATTATATTTCCTTTTTCTGTGAGCATACACCCTCTTTTTGGACGAATAACGTTGATAATATTTATCAAGCGCTTCAAACGCCTGGGCGCCCAGGTCGTATTTATCGATGAACACGTAGATTGAATCCTTTATGTTAAGGCCGGAAAGCCGGGATTCATTCATATCTTCAACGAATGTCAAATGAAAAAAATTCTTGATTGATTTCAGATAACATTTCTCACACAGAGATGATAAATAGAAATTGTACAGTACATTCTTTTCATCATTGTATGGAATGGTTATCACCAGGTCGTTGATACCAGCCGTCTTTGGTTTGTACTCCTTTGGTGGCCGCCTGAGGAAATGAAACAACCGGTTCAAAAGGAAATGCCCTTTAGGCAATTCCATGGGCATTTGCCCAAAATTAGCAATCATGAACTGATTCAAAATCGGTTCTGATCGGATGATTACAGTGATGGGAGATGGCATAGTTTAAAATTAGAGGTTGACATTAGTAATAACAAGGAACATTTCATTCTACAATCCATCCATGCTTTTCACATAAAGATCTGGCATGGATCTTTGATTTTAACCACATATACAAGATACTTTCACCATCAGGACAATCTGGCCATATAATACTGTATTGGCTTCCATCCATATAGTCAATTTCAACAACAGTTCCAGTAGGCGGTAATTCCAATCCAAAAGATTCACGATAACTTTCAATATTTTCAATCATTTTACTATCATTAAAATCAGCGCTATCACCTGGCAAATAAATCCGATAACCAATACTGGAAGGCCAATCCATATAGCATAGAGTTTGATTTTAACCCACCTAGTTTGTTTTTCCAAACTTTTTACCAGTTCTATATCACCCCTCCAATGAGATCTTAAATCCTTAACGTTGTAAGAAATTCCACGGCTATTTTAGTATCATTCAATTCTGGCTTACTCATTAGCCATTTATAAACAGCATCAAGTTCTGGCTTGCCCAGGTATATTTTATTCGACATTGGTGGTACTGGTATTCTCCTATTGTTTTTATATATTCTATCCTTTGGAGGTTCGGGTGGTGGTGGTGGATTTTTATGCCCTTGAAATCTTTCCATATATTTACTTTAAAATTGTTAAACCTTCCTTTTGTAATAAATCCAATTCTTTCCATTTTAATTGACCTTTCCAAGGTATCTTGACAATTGGCTGGATATCCTCGTAAACATGACACCATAGTCCAGGTCGGTATTTAACAAAGCATGCATTCTCGTCTTCAAGTGTCATTGGCCGGCAATCAATCAATCTACCAATAGCAATAGCTTTCCCTGGAGATACTTTTGGCAGATAACCCATGATAAATACAATCCGGTCAGTTTGTTCTCTTCCTGATATTTGAAGAACCTGCAATCCATCATAGGATTTTTTGCTGCAGCAAATCAATACCCATCCACGATAATTTGTATGCCAGGTCCTTGTTTCAATTTTTCCATAAAGCATCAAAGTGCCGTAGGGTTCTTTCCAGGAAAGAGCCAATATTTTTTGATCAGGGGAAAATGTGTTCATTATCCTAAATCACGTTTAAAATCAGGTCTCATAATTGGTTTTATTGCTTGTAGTTTTCTAA
>CAIVAT010000093.1 GCA_903903985.1 uncultured Bacteroidales bacterium
CCTGATTGCCCTGACTACTCTGGCAATCCCGATCCTGATCCATCTTTTTAATTTCCGGAAATATAAAAAGGTATTTTTTACCAACGTTCATTTCCTGAAAGAGATTCAGCAGGAGACAAAAAAACAGTCGCAGCTCCGACAACTGCTTATCCTTTTAGCACGTTTGCTGGCGATTGCATCCCTGGTTTTCGCTTTTGCCCAACCTTATCTCCCTGCTTCAAAACAACAGAAAAAAATCACCGGCCAACGAGGGGTCAGCATTTACCTTGACAATTCATTCTCCATGGAAGCAGTGGCAACGGAAGGGAAGCTGATAGATGTCGCAAAAATCAAAGCACTCGAGATTGTATCTGCTTATGCTCAATCTGATCTTTTCCACTTGGTTACCAACGATTTTGAAGGACGGCACCAACGATTTGTCAGCCAGGAAGAAATCCGCAAACTGATTGATGAGGTGCAAATCTCCCCATCGACAAAATCACTTTCAGAGGTGATCAACAGGCAAAACGACTTGCTGGGCGAAAATCAGCAGATGCGCAGTGATGCATTCCTCGTTTCCGATTTCCAGAAAAACACATCTTCCCTCTTGCAAGCAAAGCCCGATACGAATGTCAGCTGGTTCCTGGTACCCCTGATCGCCGAAAAAAGAGACAACCTCTTTATTGACACCGTGTTTTTCGTTTCGCCCGTACACCAGCCCGGGCAACCCGTGCGTCTGCGTATCCGGATTCACAATTCATCCGGAGAATCACTGGAAAAGATCCCGGTAAAACTGACGATCAATGCCGTGCAAAAAGCCCTGGCAAGTTTCTCGATAACAGCCAATTCAACGACAGAAGTTACTTTGCCCTTCACCGAGAATTCTTCCGGGATCCAGTACGGACAGGTTGAAATTGCTGATTATCCGATCGTCTATGATGATAAGTTTTATTTCTCCTATCCCGTTTTACCATCAATTCCAGTACTTTGCATCAATGAAAAAGGGACAAACAGCTATCTCAATGCCCTGTTTGACAATGACTCAACCATCCATTTTGCAAACAGTCAGGTCAAACAACTTGACTATGGCAATTTGTTTTCCAATGCCTTGCTTATCGTGAACAGTCCTGAGGAAATTTCATCGGGACTGAGCCAGGAATTGAACCGGTATGTTCGTGCGGGCGGAAACCTGGTGATTTTTCCGCCGGTAAAAGGCAAGCCCGATTCTTACAATGCATTGCTGACTTTGTTCAACCTCCCCGGATATACCCGTATTGACACGGTGAAGCAGCGACTCGCATGGATCAATACCGAGAGTGCCATTTATAACGACGTGTTTGAGAAAAACAGCAATGGGAAAGTTGTGATGCCAGAGAATATCGATCTTCCCATGGTACAAAAATATTTTGTGCTCCGTCAGGAGATAAAGAGCGGCGAAGAAGTGCTGCTGAAACTTCAGAACAATCTGCCGTTCCTTGTCTCTGCACCGGTTGAAAAAGGGATGGTTTACCTGTTTGCAGCCCCGGCAGATGAAACCTGGACCCTCTTCCCGAAACACATGATCTTTGTTCCGACATTATACAAAATAGCCTTGTTGAGCAATCCATCACCACCGTTGTATTTCATTACAGGCGAGAATTCCAGCATTGAAATCCCTGCAGATTCCATGCCGGAAACGAACATCTATAAACTCAGAAAACTTGATTCAGGATATGAAGTCATCCCTGAAATCAAAAAATTCGGAACAAGCATATCGCTGATCACCCATGACCAGATCAGGGATGATGGTTTTTATTCGATCAGCCACGGAAACAAAACCGTAGCCGGAATCGCCTTTAATTTCAACAGGAAAGAATCAGATTTAAGTTTTTTCAGCACCACCGAGCTGGAACAACAAATCAACCGGATGTCATTCAAGGATATGCGGATCCTTAAGGAGAAAAAAACATCACTTGTACGGGAAATCCATCAACTGAATCAGGGTACGCCGCTTTGGAAATTGTTCATTGTACTTGCCCTGCTTTTTATCGCCTGTGAAATCGCACTGATCCGCTTCCTGAAATAGGTTATATAAGCAATTTGGGCCGGGATCATTAATTTTGTCGTCATGAAAGAGTTACAGACTATTTACCGCATATCACCTTAAATCATTTTCCACAACATGCGAAACCGCGTGCACCAGGAAATATTTTTCATTTCTTGCCTTTTGCTTGCTTTTTTTCTCCCGGTTTTTCCCAGGATTCTGCCGTCCATTATTGTTATGATGACCGGGAATTGGCTGATCAGCGGAACCTACCTGACAACAATGCCTAAAATCATAACTGAAAAATGGCGCCTGCTCACTTTGTCCTTCACTTCCCTTTACCTGCTGTACCTGATCGGGATGCTTTATTCCACCGATTTCGCCTATGGATGGTTTGACCTCGAAGTAAAATTATCGCTGTTCATTTTCCCTGTTATTTTTGCGACGAGCGATCTCAGCAATTTCGACAATTCCAGGCTCCGCATCTTTTTCGGCTCATTTCTTGCCGGCTGTATGCTCGGGTCACTGGTTCTGCTTGGTCATGCCTGGATTGCAAATGAAAGATGGGGAGTGCCCGATGCATTTTATTATACCAACCTGGCATGGTATTTTCATTCGAGTTACCTTTCAATGTATTACTCACTTGGCATTGGGATTGCACTATCATCCCTGGCTGTAGACTTCTCAAAGCAAGCGGCTGCTAAAACCACCGGGCTATTCCTGATCATCCTTTACCTGGAAACATTTATTTTCCTGCTTAGTTCAAAAGCGGGGATGCTCACGCTGGTCATGACCGAAGCACTTTTCATCCTTTTACTGATATACAAGAGGGCAGGCGCGGCCCGGATCTTTGTGGTTTCTGTCGTTTTCGTAGCCATATTTATAGGTTTTTCAAGCGTTTTCCCATTTGCAATGAAGCGAATATCCACAGCGGATTCCGCAGTATCCACCTCACGGTCTGCTCAACCCGATCATTACGACGGCACCACGGCCCGCATGGAAATCTGGAAGATATCAGTCGGACTGATCAAACAAAATTTCATGTTTGGTGTTGGAACAGGTGATGTTAAAAACGTGCTGATAGAGGCTTACCGGCAGCATGACCTTTATCCTGTTGTGAAGAAAAAACTGAATGCCCACAACCAGTATTTACAGACTTTCCTGACGCTCGGTGTCTTCGGGTTCAGTTTACTGGTCGTCCTGTTATTGTATCCCGCCTGTCTTTCGCTGCGGAAGGGTAATTTCCTGTACACCTTGTTTATTTTAATTTTCGCTGTCAATATCCTGTTCGAGTCGATGCTTGAAGCACAAGCCGGTGTCGTTTTCTATGCTTTTTTTAATGCTTTGCTTTTTTCGAAAAGCGTTTGTGACAGACCCAGTGTAAAAGTACCTTCCTGATTTTCAAAATCATCCCCCCCGAAAATTCACGTTTCCTTCGTATCACCTTTTCTTCTTTTTCCGATTAAGCAATAATTGCAGGTAAGAAATGCCTTTTATCGTGCCATGCTTAAAAGAGCACAAGCCTCTCCGTGGTTCTCTGTGTCTTCTCCGTGAACTCTGTGTTATAAAAAGTTACACGGAGAACCACAGAGTAGACACGGAGAGCCACAGAGAAAAATAAATTTAAAGGAACTGTACGAAAATGGGAAAAGGACAATGGAACTTTACAGCAATCATTCAACCATCAGGAACTGGGCGGAGGATGACCGCCCACGCGAAAAACTACTGTTAAAAGGGAGGCACAGCCTGAGCGATGCCGAACTTCTGGCTATTCTCATCGGGTCGGGGACCAGGCAGGAGTCGGCGTTCGACCTGGCAAAAAATATTTTAAAACTGGCGAACGGCAACATTGCCGAATTGTCGAAGCTGAGCATCACCGACCTGGTCAAAGTGAACGGAATTGGCCGGGCACGAGCGGTAACGATCCTTGCCGCTCTTGAACTTGGCCGCCGCAAAAATGAATCGGAAGTACTCATCCGTGATAAAATTACAACCAGCCGGGATGCCTATGAGATTTTCCGCAGTACCATCGGCGACCTTCCTTATGAGGAGTTCTGGATCATCCTGCTCAACCGGGCCAACAAAGTGTTAAAGAAATGCAACATCAGTGAAGGAGGCATTTCCGGTACGGTCGTGGATCCGAAAAAGATATTCAAGATCAGCATCGATAACCATGCATCTTCGATCATCCTGGGACACAACCATCCTTCGGGCGTTGTAACCCCAAGCGAGGCCGATTGCAGGATTACCAGGAAACTCCGTGATGCAGGCGCAATGCTGGAGGTGTCGGTGCTTGATCATCTCATCATCGGGGATGGCAATTATTACAGTTTTGCTGATGAGGGGGCGTTGTAGGTGACGCGCGACACATGACACCGCTTCTCCGCGCATCACCAAATTAGCAAAAGGATGGTTCTACTGCAAAATGATTTTTACTGTTTTTATAATCCCATCTTGCAATACACTGACAAGGTAAATGCCAGGGACCATGTTTTCCAGAGAGAATGTTGATTTCCTTGCACCTGTAACTTGCTTATTTATTACCTCAGCGCCCGTCAGGTTATAGATTTTTACGAATACCGGTGATTCCGATGACCTGGTGCCAGTTTCTAAAGTAAAAATCCCAGCCGTCGGATTTGGGTAGATTTTAACATTTGAGGATCCTGTTTCAGCCCGGGCTGAAGGAATTTCAACGTATGGTTCTTCATCCGCTGATGCAAGGAAGCTTTTTTGATTGCCGCAATAAGTGCCATCGGAAGTGATTGAAACATGGAGGGTTCCGGAAGATTCAACTGTTGTTCCCTCTTTCAGAAAGACGTTCTGGCCGGCGATGATGTTGGCATGGCCTCCCGATTGAACAAGGAATTGTTTCCCATCACCGGCAACAGTCACGGTTTGAGTGGCATTGAAACACATATTGCTTCCGGAAGCTACCGTTGTGCTCTCCAGGGTGAGGATTGCCGGAATTGATGAATTCACGGTAACCACAACTTCATCCCAGGCCACGCAACTGTTGCCTCCCGTGACGGTCAACCGGTAGGTTGTTGTTTCAGAAGGGGATGCTGTCGGGTTCAGGATGCCGGCATTGTTTAAGCCGGCAGTGGGAGTCCAGGCATAGCCGAGCGGCGTGATCCCTCCGCTCACCAGCGCATTCAGTTGCACGGGCACACCCGACGGAGTTGAAACATCATTCCCGGCTTTTACTACCAGTGCGTTTGAAGGAATGGTAACGGTTCCGTTTGTAAAGGTCGTGGCCAGCAGTGTAGCGTTGATATCGCTGTATTCACAATTGCCAGACGTTTGAGTATCCCAGACCAGTGAAGCAGAAATTCCTGCGTTGGCGATAAAGCGATAATACAACAGGGTTCCCGATCCGATGTTCAGCGGATCATTGGATGCACAACTCAACGTAACCTGGTTGCCTGAGCGGTTGACATAATAAAAACCTTTGCTGAGCTCCGGATTCACCGAATGATATCCGGCATAAGTAAGTTTGGTCGTATCGTACAAAAGAACCAGCGAGATGGCTCCAATGTTATTGCAATTCGATACAGTAACCGGGATGGAGACATTTCCGGTACAAACGCCGCTGACCGAACCGATGGATGTAGCAACCGGTGTTGGTGCGGTTGTGACAGTCAATGCTGCCTGATGGGAGGTGACAGCCGGCGGGCATGTGCCTGAAACGGTACACCGGTATCTGTTGCCATTCATCCCCTGGCTTGCGCCGGTGATGCTCAGGGTCTCTGAGGTCACTCCTGAATAAGGTGTTTCGCTTGAAAGGGTGCTCCAGGAACCTCCTCCGTTTGTGCTGATCTCCCATTGGTATCCCAGCCCGGAACCGGTGGCAGCAACAGAAAAGGTCGTATTCTGACCGGCAAGGATGGACCTGTTTGCCGGATGCGCGGTCATCGCGGGAGGAGGCAGCGTATTGATGGTTCCATTGGCGTAGGTTGAATTGATCAGGTTTCCATAAATATCACTGAATTCGCAATTTCCGGTTACCTGGTTGTTCCAGTTCAGGTAAGCGCTGCCAACAATTGAATTGAAAACAAGTTCAAATAAGGTACCCGTTCCAAGGTTGGCAGGATCGATGTTCGCCCACGAGAAGGTGATCTCACCATGATTCTCGCTGATGTAGTAGCTCCCTTCTGGAAAAGCAGTGTTGACATGCTGATATCCTCCATAAACAAGAAGACTGGTGTTATAATTCAGTTTCAGGGAAATAGCGCCGACCCCGTTGCAGTTTTGAACCGTGATGGGGGCGATAACGGTTCCCGCGCAGGGATTGAGGGTAGAGGCAGTCATGTTGATCACCTGGTAAACAAGCAGTTGCGCTGTATTGGTCGTAAGAGCGAAGGGACAAGTGCCGTTGATCCTGCACCGGTACATGTTGCCGCTCAATCCAAGGGTCGCAGAAAAAATGTTTAAGGTGGACGAAGTCGTGCCGGAATAGGGAGGCGTATTGGTCAGATCACTCCAATCATTCCCGCCATTGGTGCTGATCTGCCACAGGTAATTCACACCCATCCCGGTTGCGCCCGCATAAAATGAGATGCTGTTCCCCACATAGGTGGTCTTGCTGACCGGCTGCTGCGTGATCGACGGCAACTGATAAATGGTCGCACTGCCATTGACATAGGCAGAAGGCAGAATGACCCCGTTGGTATCGGCATATTCGCAATCGCCTGAAACTCCTGTGCTCCATTGAAACGGGAAAGTCCCGGTTCCTGAGGAAAAGCGCAATTCAACGAGTGTTCCCGTTCCGATGCTGTCGGCATGAACCGATGCCCAGGAAATGATCACCTGTCCATTTGCTGCATTGATGAAGGTAAACCCATCGGATAAAATGGTGTTAAAATTCTGATAGCCAACGTAAGTAACATTTTGAGCGTCGTAATTGAGTTTCAGCGATATGGCCCCGATGTTGTAACAATTTTCAACTCCAATGGCAACCGTATATGCTCCCGGGCAGGAGGCAGCCGGGAGCACCGTGGTTTTGATGGACTGAGGATAAATCCGGGGAATGATCAGAATTAAAATGCAAAGAGATATGATGAATGTTTTTCTTTTCATGATTTTTGTGTTTGTTGCTTAGGCCCCACCTGCCCCTCCCAAAAAAGGGAGGGGAGTGATGTTCTGAGTGACATTTTAATGCTGAACAACAATCTTCTTGCTGAAATTGAACTCCTGCCCCGCGCAACTGATCCTGATTTTTGCCAGGTAGATCCCGGGGGTGTATTTGCCGCAACCGAGGCGGACCATGCATTTTCCGGAATTGTTATACTCATTTGAAACCGATTCCTGCACTTTACCGACAACATCATATACCCTGATGTCATAGGAACCCTGTCCCGGGAGGATCATCGACACAATGGCATCGCTGACCACCGGGTTGGGATAGATGTTCACCTCCGGGTTTAAGGCTGTTCCTTCATGGGTTCCTGTCAACATCGATTCTATCAATGGTATGCTGAGGGTGATGTTCGGCAGCGGATGGGCTGCCCCGTCTGCAAGTTCCACATCCTGGGCGAGCTGCAAGGCAATCGGCGCCGTGAGGCCGGATAGGTCTTTGGTGCTGATGATAAGGTTCAAAAGTATTTCATCCTGGTTCAGGATAAAAGGGTCTAACTGGCTCCATGCAATGAGCAACATTCCGTTTTCGGAAGAATAAACCACATTGGTATTCCCGTTTCCAAGCGTAACGCCTTCGATTTTCATGAATTCTTCGGGGTAATAAAACCCGAGGGAGATGGCACCGGTCTGCAGTGAACTTTTCACCTTCAATGGGAGTACCATCTGCTGGTATGAACCGGCCTGTACCGAACCTTCCCAGATCAGGCTCAGTTCGTTGCCTGTGGCGCTCTTGCTGCCTGTGGGTATATTCGAGCCATTGACATCCCCGAAACAGATCCCTTTGAGGTTGCTCTCCACCGGACTGCCCGCAATGGTAACCGTATCCTTTTCGAAATACCAGTCGCCGGCAGCAAAAGAACTGATGAGGTGGGAATAGCGTTGCAACACCAGCATGGCATCGGTGGAATTGATGCCGCCGGAAGCATTCACATCCGCCGCCTTTTTCCTCAACCCCGTAAGTGACTGAATCAATGCATAATGGCGCATGATCATCAGGGCATCGGTGGCATTCACGCCGGCCAAGGAATTGGTGGTTCTGGCGCTGGTAACATACCCCCCGTTTTGTGTTCCGATATTCAGATAATACCCCCCAAGGTTGGTGGCTGCGGAGTTCAGGGAATCGCCTGCCAGATTGGAAATTTTGATGGTAGAGTATTTCATCCCTGTGAAGACGGAATTATCATACGTTAACCTGCCCCAGAGATTGGTCTCATTGCTCAACTGCAATCCCGAAGCTGCCGGATTTGCAGGAAATACAATGCCTTTGTCGGGATTGTCGTATTTGTCGTAGATGCGGCTGGCAATGAAGGAGGTATCCTGGCTGTTCCAGAAGTTGTAAGCGGCCGGAATATCGTTGGCCGAGTTGTTGTAAACTTCATAGGTACCATTCCCGTAAATGTCGCATTTGTTGGCCAGGGAGTTGCCGATAATGGGGTTTGAACTTCCTGTGATATAAATGCCGTTACCGTAGTTGAAAATGACCTGGGATCGTTTCAGTTGCAACGAAGAATATTGTAAATCTAAGCCTTCATTGGCAGATAATCGGAAAACACAGCTGTCAATCGAAGGCTGATCGGAATATTCGCACTTTAAATTGTACAGATTGCCCTTTTCAACGACACAGTGTTTAAGTATTGAGGACCTGGGACTACCACTGCCAGAATTATAATTGAGCCCCCCCCAGCCGCCATTTAAACCATTGTGCGAAGTGAACGTAATCAAACTATCGGGTTTGCCGACTGCATAAAGTTCACCAAGATTATCCCGCCCGATAAAAATACCCATACCTGGCATTCCTTTTATGGTGTTACCTGCTGCAATGGTCAATCTCACTGCCGAACTATTATAGATACTCACATCACCCCAGATACCGTACCCGCAACCTGCGTACATCCATTTCGTAGAATAGTTGACAGGACCGGCTAAAACAGCAATCTCATTGCTCAGGTGATTACCGGAGACAGTCATATTTTGAATCACTGGGCTGTTACACGGGTTCATGCAAAAACCATGAAGGGTGTTGTTTTGGATAGTTGAACCAATAATTTTAGGCGAAGATCTGTTATTGCTGGTTAAATTGATGCCATTGCCGGCATTGTTCTCGATAATTGAATGTGACACCGAAAGATTACTGTAATTGATTTGGATACCATCTCCGGCAGAATTGCGGATAATACAACTGTCAATGAACGGTTGATCAGAATATTCGCTTTTTAAATTGTAAAGATTGCCCTTTTCAACAATACAGTGTTTGAGAACCGATGAGGAGGGACTGCCGCTTGAAGAGCTAAAATAGAGCCCCGACCAACCGCCATTTAACCCATTGAAGGAAGTGAAGGTAATCAAACTGTCGGGCTTGCCCACTGCGTAAAGTTCACCAAAATAATCCCGCCCTATAATAATACCTTTACCCGGCATGCCTTTGATCGTGTTTCCTGCTGCAATGGTTAATCTCACTGCCGGACTATTAAAGATACTCACATCCCCATAAATATCGTACCCACATCCTGCATAATTCCATCTTGTTGAATAGTTCATATCACCAGCTAAAACGGCAATCTCATTGCTTAGGTGGTTACCGGAGACAGTCACATTTTGAATCACCGGACTGTTACACGGGTACATGCAAAAACCATGAAGGGTATTGTTCTGCACAGTAGAACCAATGATTTTGGGCGATGATGTATAGTTACTGGTCAAATTGATGCCATTGCCGGCATTGTTCTCAATTACCGTATGGGACACCGATAGATCACTCCTATAGATTTGGATCCCGTCTCCTGCGGAATTTCGGATGAAACAGCTGTCTATCAAAGGCTGATCGGAATATTCGCTTTTTAAATTATACAGATTGCCCTTTTCAACGATACAGTGTTTGAGAACAGATGAGGAGGGACTGCCGCTTGAAGAGCTAAAATAGAGCCCCGCCCAACCGCCATTTAAACCATTGTAAGAAGTGAATGTAATTAAGCTGTCGGGCTTGCCCACTGCGTAAAGTTCACCAAGATTATTCTCCCCTATTCTAATCCCTTTACCCGTAAATCCTTTTATGGTATTTCCTGCTGCAATGGTCAATCTCACTGCCGGATTACTAAAGATACTCACATCCCCATAAATATCGTACCCACATCCTGCATATTTCCATTTTGTTGAATAGTTTATATCACCAGCCAAAACAGCAATCTCATTGCTCAGATGATTTCCGTAGATAGCCGTATTCAGGATATCAGGACTATTCTGGGGGTACATGCAAAAACCATGAAGTATGTTGTTTTGGATAGTAGAACTGATAATTTTGGGAGATGAACCATTGTTGCTGGTTAAATTGATGCCATTTCCGGCATTATTTTCTATTACTGAATGGGAAACTGATAGATTGCAGTAATTGATTCGAATACCATCACCGGCAGAATTGCGGATAATGCAACTGTCAATCAACGGTTGATCAGAATAGAAACTCATTAAATTGTATTGATTGCCCTTTTCAACAATACAGTGTTTAAGAACTGATGAACGTGGACTGCCACTGGAAGAGCTATAACTGAGCCCCGCCCAGCCTCCATTTAACCCATTGTAAGAAGTGAATGTAATCAAACTATCGGGTTTGCCCACCGCGTATAGTTCACCAAGATTATCCTGCCCTATTATGAACCCTTTACCCGGCATTCCTTTAATGGTGTTTCCGGCTGCAATGGTCAATCTCGGAGCCGGATTGCTGTATATATTTACATCACCCCACAGCACATATGCCATGCCTTCATTTTTCCAGAGGGTTGAATAGTTAATATTCCCACCTATAACAATAATTTCATTGTTGGTCAGATTTCCAGAAAAAGATACATTAAAAAAATCAGGTGTATTCCGGGGGGACATGCAAAATCCATGACCGGCATTGTTTTGAATTATTGAGTTGACAATACCCAATGCAGAACCGTCGTTACCGCTTAAGTATATGCCATTGCCGCTATTATTTCTTACCGTAACATGATCAAGAGCAGGGGAACCACTTAAAATTTCAATACCATCGCCGGCATTGTTCTCAAAAACGGAATGATAAACTTGCGCGCTGCCATCAATCCGGATGCCGTCCCCGGCTGAATTCCGAAAAACACAACTGTCAACTAACGGTTGATCAGAATAGAAACTCATTAAATTGTATTGATTGCCCTTTTCAACAATACAGTGTTTAAGAACTGATGAACGTGGACTGCCACTGGAAGAGCTATAATAGAGCCCCGCCCAACCGCCATTTAATCCATTGTATGAAGTGAACGTAATCACACTATCGGATTTACCAGCTGCGTAAAGTTCACCAAGATTATCCTGTCCTATTATAATACCTTTGCCCGGCATCCCTTTGATCGTGTTTCCTGCTGCAATGGTTAATCTCGCTGCCGGATTGCTGTAAATATTTACATCACCCCACAGCACATATGCCATACCTTCATTTTTCCAAAGGGTTGAATAGTTAATATTCCCGTTTAAAACAACAATCTCATTGTTGGTCTGATTGCCTGTGAACGAAACATTATAAAATTCGGGTGTATTCCTGGGCGACATGCAAAATCCATGGCCAGCATTGTTTTGAACGGTTGAGTTGACAATTCCTGTAGTGGAACCATTATTACAACTTAAATAAATACCATTGCCACCATTGTTTCTAACTATAATATGGTCAAATACGGGAGACCCGTTTAAAATCTCGATCCCATCTCCTCCATTGTTTTCAAAAACAGAATGGTATATGGGCGTATTGCCGTTAATTTGCACTCCATCCCCGGCAGCCTTGCGAAAAACACAACTGTCAATTAACGGTTGATCAGAATATTCGGATTTTAAATTGCATAGATTGCCCTTTTCAACGATGCAGTTTTTAAGGACAGATGAACGGGGATTGCCGCTGGAAGAGTTAAAGTTGAGCCCTTCCCAACCGCCATTCAAACCATTGTAAGAGGTAAATGTAATTACACTGTCGGGCTTGCCAACAGCATAAAGTTCACCAAGATTATCGTACCCGATATAAATTCTTTTACCCGGCATGCCTTTGACGGTATTCCCTGCGGCAATGGTCAACCTCGCTGCCGGACTGCTAAAGATGCTCACATCACCCCAGATAACGTAAGGAGACCCGACATTTTTCCATGTTCCTGACACAGTAATATTTCCTCCAAGAACAACGATCCCGTTTGCCAGGTTGTTCGAAAACGAGAGATTTTGCATTTGCGGGAAACTATTGCCCTGGATGGCAAATCCAATCCCGGTGTTATCATTGAAAGCGGTGCTGGTGATCGTTGGAGAGCCGGTAGCATAACGGGCACCATAACCTGTTGAATACCGCAGGGTACAATGGACCAGTGCGGGCTGATTGGTGTTCTCACAATAGAGGTTGGCAATCCTGGAGCCAAATCCAGCCATTTCAATGATGGTATAATTAAAAACAGAAGAATAGGCATTGCTGGCGTCATTAAAAAACAAACCATCCCACCAGCCGGGTTCGTTGCTGAAACTGGAAAACCTTACGGGCATGGAAGAGGTCCCGTTGCAATTCAGGGAAGCGCTTCTGACCTCCAGCCCGGTTTCATTCATGAACAGCACCACGACCCCGGGGTCAATGGTCAGCGTACCACTTTCTAAAACAGCATCAGCCGTGCAGATGTAAGGGCTGCCCGCAAGGGTCCAGTGCAGGGATCCCGATAGCGTTCCGGAAAAGGTGGAGGCATTGAAATAGGTTGAAACATCGTTGATGGTAACGGTGTTGGTGATTAGGGCATTGTCGAACGCGAACATATACTGGAAGTATTGCTTGTTCACCGACACTGTTGCGGGATTGGCCAGGGCGGTAGTCATCCAACTGCTCCATACACCACCGCTTTCGGCATACCGGTACCAGACCTGGTAATCGGTAAGGCCTATGGCGGTATAACCCAGCTGGTTGATCAGCGTATTGGAGGCAAGGTTGATCAGTGGTGATAAATAGGTCCCGGTCTTAACTTTATCGGTTCCCGACATCACGAGGCTGTTGTAATAGCTTTCCTGGTGCGTGTTTTCGAACACATCGATGCCTCCCATGTTGAAGATCTTTCCATTTACCGCAAAGGCATCGGCAAAGGCCACATGGATCGGGTAATAGTTGTTGGTTTGCCAGGAAAAAGCAGGAGCGTTGTCTATTTTGGCATGATAACTCTGCGCGATGGCATTGCCGGTGGTATCGGTGTATCCGCCCATCACGGTGAGGATCCCGTTGACACAGGTAGAAGTGTGTCCATATACCGCCTGGGGAAACCCGCCAGCCGTTTGCCAGGAAGAGCAATTGCCATCCAACCCGACGGTTGTATAATAAACGGAGCTTTGTACAACACCCGTATTATCATACCCGCCCATCACATAGAGCGTGCTTCCGTAAGCGCACATGGTGTGCTGATTCCGTACCTGCGGAAGCGAAGGTTGGGTCGTAAATGAGGTAATGTCTCCGTCGGGATTGACAAGAGAGGTATATACCATGCCCGAGGCAGTATATTTTGAAGCTTGAGAACTTCCCCCTGCAATGACCAGGTAGCCGTTTACATATTCGGCAGTTAAACCCCACAAAGGTTGCGGAAGAACTGCCGTTGTGGTTTGCCATCCCTGCAAAACACCATTTGACAGGATCTTTGTATAATAGATTGTGTTGGTTGGGCTTCCGCCGGATTTTCCGCCAATCACATAGAGATAACCATTGATCACCAGTGCAGCATGATCGCTGATGCCCACGGGGAGTGAATCCATTGCGCTCCATGCACCGATGCCGGTGGTCACATCCGCCGAATAAACGGACCGCGAATAGTCAGTCACCTCATGGCCCAGTGACATACCTTTGTACTCCATCCCGCCGGTAAGATAGACCTTGTTGTTCCAGTAACTCAGTTTGTGGTTGTACCGCTTGTTTGGCAAACTGGTGGTAGCGGTCCAGTTGACACTGTAACCATTCGACTGATAAGGTAAAACCACATTGTCGGCTCCAACAGCAACGTTGTTCAGATATCCTTTGCTGAAATCTACAGTCGTTGTTTGCGTAATGACCCCCTGGGCAGACAAATTTTGTGCAAGTGCAAAAAGAATGAATACTGCTATCAACCTGACAACAATATTATCAGTCCCGAAGAATATCAAATTATTTTTCCGTGCTGACAAGGTTGCCGAGTGAAAATTCGTAAGGTTTTGTGTTGTTTTCATGTTTTGGGGATAAAATGGAACCATGATTATTCTAACAGGAGAATTACTGTTTTTACTTTCACAAGTAATTGGAAGACCAAATTTAGTTTTTATTTACAATTTCCAAGGGATTTTACCTAACATCTGATAAAAATCTTTTAATTGATCGCCATTGTGCCTGAAAATTTTCAGATGGAAACTATTCTTCCGGCATAAAGCCAGATAAAAACCATATTGGATACGGGTTATCAACTCATTTGCCATCAATGGTTTGAAACCGGTATCCCTGTTTCAGGAAATGTTCAAGAAACCGTGGCAAGGCGTACCGGACTTTCTCCATCGATTTAGGGTTGTCGTGAAAAACGACCACAGAACCACTGCGGGTGTTGCAGATGGCATTCTTCAGGCATTGTTGTGGTGTGGTGTTCCTGTGAAAGTCATAGGTCAGCACCGACCATAGGATGAACCTGAAGTCTTTGCGAAGGAGGAAATACTGTGAGGGGGTAAAACGTCCGTAAGGTGGCCGGAAAAGACCGGAATGGAAATATTCACGGCAGCGGTGAACATCATCCATGTAAAGGCCGGGCGATGTGTGCCATCCGTTGAGGTGGTGAAAAGTATGATTTCCGATCGCATGACCGGCATCCCTGGTTCCGGCAAAAAGATCCGGATACTGGCGAACGTTATTACCCACTAAAAAAAAGGTCGCCTGTACGTTGAACCGTGAAAGAATATCAAGTACTTCCGGGGTCGCTTCCGGAACAGGTCCATCGTCAAAAGTTAGAAAAATGACCTTTTCCGTGACCGGTAAATCACAAACAAGGTATTCAGGGCTTAACCACCTGAAAAAGAAAGGCGGCCTGACAGCACTCATGGTTGTCAGGGTTGATAAACCTTTTCCACGTATAGATCGTAATATTTCTTGAGGGCCGCCTCTGTAGTGGCAGCCAGTTTTTCCTGGCCGGCATCCTTCACAACCGCGCTGAGCCTTTGAATGGTGAATACCGACTCCTGTATGCTCATGTCCATCGATTTAAGATCCTTATCAGGGAAGGAAAAGAAATAGGCAAGGTCATCCGTGACATTTTTATTGAGTTTTTGAGCAATCTCGTTGGCCCTGGCGGTTTCACCTGCCTTGTACAAATCACTGATCATCGGGACTGTGAAAAAATCAAAAGGAATGACTGATTCGGGCATTGCTTCAAAACAACGGTCGAGCACTTTTTTTGCTGAATCGAGTTTCCCTTCGTTGATCAGCGCATCGGCAAGCCGGCCATACAGCCCGCGCATGTTCATCACCATCCGGGCATTGGTTTCATCGATATAGACGCCCGGCTTATTCATATTTCCCCACTTGAACCGGTTCATCAGGTTGTCATACATCACATCGGTGTTGACCTCTCCGATTTGTCCTTCGTTATTCCTGGCTTTTACGGGAAGCAGCCGGTAGGCAAGGCCTTCGAGATGAAAGTACTTCTCAAGGCCGATGTATGCTTCCGCCCCGGTGGTCATTACGAAATATACCGGGCGTTTCCAGTTGTTTGTTGCCAGCAGGTCCAGGATCATGAGGCTGTTTTTTTCAATGGCCCGGTCTTTGATCTCCCAGCGGATGGTATCGAGGCGGTGAGCCATCTTTGGCGATATGCTTCCGGTCTTCATGACAGAGGCCGAATCATAGGTAACCATGAATTTTTTTGTCGGAAAATAATCGATCATTCCAACCTGGGAAGTGTTCATCTTTAGTTTGCTGTCGTCCTGGGCGAGGATGCCAAACAACGTATTGACATCAACGTAAGTATCTTTAAGTCCTTCATCTTCCATCAGATATGTCACATCATGGGTGCCTTGCAGGTATTTATCCTTCGTGAGGGAAAATGGCACCGGGTCGGAATCATAGGCTTTGCGTTTCATCTGGTCGATGTACCAGTCGGTATTGAGGAGGCTGAGATTCACCACGCGCACATCGGTACGGATACCCTCCACCTCCTGGGCATACCATAATGGGAAGGTATCGTTGTCGCCGTTGGTAAAGAGGATGGCCTGGGGGGCACATGAATTGAGATAATTTTCAGCGATTGCAAGCGATGTAAAGCGGTTTGAACGGTCATGGTCATCCCAACCCTGCTGGGCCATCAGGGAAACCACACCCAACCCGAAGACAATGGATAGCACCTGAGCAGTGCCAATGCCCAGCCTGGTGCGGAGCCATTCGACAAGCTGGGGAATGGCCAAACCGATCCAGATGGCAAAGGCATAAAACGATCCGGCAAAGGAGTAATCGCGTTCGCGGGGCTGGGGCGAATGGGAATTGAGGTAAAGTACAATGGCAATCCCGGTCATAAAAAACAGGAGAAACACGACCCATGCACTTTGTTTATCGTTCCTGACGGTAAAATAAACACCGATCAATCCAAGGAGGAGCGGCAGGAAATAAAAACTGTTATCTCCTTTGCTTTTTCTGCTATCGGGAATGTCCTGCGGGCCAAGCCGGATTTTATCGATGAATTTAATTCCGCTTTTCCAGTTTCCATCGAGTTTGTTGCCCATTCCCTGGGTATCATTCTGCTTTCCGGCAAAATTCCACATGAAATAACGGTAATACATATGAACCAACTGGTAATTCCAGAAGAAAGCAAGGTTTTCTGAGAATGTGGGGACATTCCGGGTTTCGCTTTTTTCACCATACTGAAGTTCGATGGGCACCCCTTTGACATGCCCCCACCGGATGTATTCCGGTTCGAAACGGGCTTCGGACTGGTCCCACATCCTTGGAAAAATGGTGGTGAACCGCGGATCGAAAACAGGGATTACCTTTTCGCGCTTATCCGTGATGATGTATTTACCCGATTTGGTATCTTTGGCATACACGGGATTTCCATCGGTGCGATCAATAACCGGCGCATTGTAATACTGCCCGTTCAGCAGCGGCCAGTCGCCATATTGCTCCCGGTTCAGATAAGTCAGGAGGTACATGGCATTTTCAGGATTGTTTTCATCGATCGGGGTATCGGCATTGCTGCGGATCACCAGCACGATAAAGGAGGAATATCCGATCACGATAAAGGTGAACGCCAGGATGATGGCATTCCAGACCGGTTTCCCTTTTTTGCGGGTATAATGCAGCCCCCAGATGATGCTTCCTATCAGCAGGATGAAATAAATGACGGTTCCCGAGTTGAAGGGAAGCCCGATTGAATTGATGAAAAAGAGTTCAAACAACCCGGCAAGTTTAATGATCCAGGGAATGATCAGGTACATCACCACGGCCAGGATCAGTATGGAAAGTACGGAGGTGACGGCTATTCCCGACCAACCGGGTTTCGGATATTTTTTAAAATAATAGACAAAAGTAATGGCAGGAATGGCCAGCAGGTTGAGCAAATGAACACCAATCGAAAGCCCCATCAGGTATGCAATCAGGATGAGCCATCGGTAGGCATGTTTTTCATTGGCATGTTCTTCCCACTTGAAAATGGCCCATACGACAATCGCCGTAAAAAAAGATGACATGGCATATACTTCGCCTTCAACTGCCGAGAACCAGAAAGAATCCGTAAAGGTATAAGCCAAGGAACCAACCAGTCCCGCTCCCATGATCGTCATCATTTTTTGAGAGGTGATTTCGCCGGTTTTCAAGGCTATCTTTTTGGCAATCATGGTGATAGTCCAAAACAGGAACAGGATGGTAAAGCCGCTGGACAGGGCCGACATGGTGTTGACCATGCGGGCGACATGGGTAACATCACCAAAAGCAAACAGGGAGAAGAACCTGCCGATCAGCTGGAACAATGGTGCTCCCGGGGGATGTCCCACTTCCAGTTTGAAGGCGGTGGAAATATATTCCCCGCAATCCCAGAAACTCATGGTAGGTTCGGAAGTGAGAATGTACACCGTGGAGGCAATTGCAAACACCACCCAACCCAGGATGTTGTTGATTTTTTTATAGCTGTTCATGGAGCATGGCTTAAAGGAAGGCAAAGGTAGGAAAAATAGCAACAATTTTGTATTTTTGCTGGGTATTGTAAAACCTTCAAACATGAACAAACTCGTATTGATACGCCATGGTGAAAGCACCTGGAACAAAGAAAACCGTTTTACCGGATGGACGGACGTTGACCTGTCTGACCGCGGGATCAAAGAGGCCATAGAAGCCGGAAAGGTTCTGAAAAATGAGGGTTTCGAATTTAAAGTTGCTTATACAAGTTACCTCACCCGCGCCCTGCGCACTTTGTGGCTGGTACTTGAGCAGATGGACCTTCAATGGATCCCCGTGGAGAAAACCTGGCGCCTGAATGAAAAGCATTATGGTGTTTTGCAAGGATTGAACAAATCGGAAATGGCTGAAAAATATGGTGATGAGCAGGTGCTGATCTGGCGAAGGAGCTATGATGTGCGCCCGCCAGCCCTTGAATTGGACGATCCGCGTCATCCCCGTTTCGACCATCGATACCGTGATCTTGACCCAAAAGATATTCCCGGGACCGAAGCGCTGAAAGATACGGTGGAGCGCATCGTACCCTATTGGAAAGAACAAATGGAGCCTGCGCTGAAAAAACACAAACAGATCGTGGTTGCTGCCCATGGCAACAGCCTCAGGGGCATCCTGAAATATTTAAAAAACATCTCCGACCAGGAAATCGTCGGCATCAACCTGCCTACCGGAATCCCTTATGTTTTTGAATTTGACGACAACATGGTCCTGAAAAAGGACTACTTCCTGGGTGACCCTGAAATCATCAGAAAACTGATGGACGAGGTGGCCAACCAGGGCAAGAAAAAATAAAAATGCCAAAACACTGGGTCATTCCCGATATCCATGGTTGTGTTAAAACGGTTACGTCGCTCGTAAATGATCTGATCAAACCCACACACCTTGACGGACTGTACTTCCTGGGCGATTACGTCGACCGTGGACCGGATTCGAAAGGTGTCATTGATTTTATCAGGGGTTTGCAGGCAGATGGCTATAACGTAACTGCACTCAAGGGGAACCATGAAGATTACATGGTTGAACTGTACGACGCTGAAAAGAGATCGCTTCATGCCTGGTGGCGTAATTTCGGCAATGCAAAGCACAAGAAATGGTTGGAAATCGGTGGTAAGCTTACCCTTGAAAGTTTCCATGTGAACCATATCCGTGACGTTCCTGAAGAATATATCGAATGGATGCGAAAACTGGGTCATTTTATTGAGCTGGATCATTTTGTGCTTGTTCATGCCGGGCTGAACTTCAAGAATGAAAATCCTTTTGAAGATCTCCGGTCGATGCTCTGGTTGCGTGACTACGAAATCAAACCTGAGCGAATCGGCGGCCGGCGCATCATTCACGGCCATGTGCCCGTAAATATGGATTTGATCACCCAGACAGTCAGGAACCGGGCATTCAAGTTCATTGACCTTGACAACGGACCCTATCTCTCGGGCAAAGATGGGTTCGGAAACATGGTTGCACTTGAGCTTGAAAGCATGGAAATGGTAATACAGTATAATATGGACATATAATTATATTGTGAAATAGCGAAATTGGCCAAAGCCCCATTTAATCCTCAAGCATGAGCGGCCGGATTGCAGTTTCATCGACCAGCGTCAGGAGGTTGGTGGCGAGATTTTCATGGGAACCGAAATAGCCCTGCACCTGTTCTTTCGCCACCATGGTCGGACCACTGGTCATGGTGGCCCGGAAGGAGGAGAAACGGTAATTTGCCGGATGTTCCGTAATTCCATGCCGCCAGGGGTTCTGATTGACGTACCGGATCATCTCCAGGAAATAAGGGGTTGAGCGGATCTCCTTTCTCTTCATCTTGAATTTGAAGATCTTTCCCACTTTTTCATTGTGCCGGTTATACCCTTTTGAATAGCCATTGAACAGCAAGGCAAAGGGTTTATAAAGGCTCCCTGTGGCATCGTCGCGTATGCGGATCAGGAAATGCAGATGATCGCTCAGCAGGCAGTAGGCGTATGTTTCAGCGATGGGAGAAATATGCGCCTGGTAGAGTTTCAGAAAGAAGCGATAAGCTTCTTCGTTTTCGAACAGCGGTTCGCCGTTTTTTGCCCGGTTGTATACATGGTAATATTTCCCCGGTTCCAATAATGTCGTCTTCATAAGTAGTTTTAGTGCTTAATCGGGAAAGCGGGCGAAAGTAATCGCATTGTTAATAACTTTCCGGAAGGATCAAATACCCACCCCAGGACCCTCCCTGAAAAAGGGAGGGGCCGGTAGAAGTCAGCATCAGACGAATTGAGATTCCATCGTAAAAAGCCGGAACCGTTATTCTTTTACAGGAATTTTTGGCATGAAATAGATATTTTCGAACCTGATCCTGCCAGTTTCATCGATGTTGAGGAGCATCGACTGGTATGGTTCAAACTTTAGCATCACGGGGATATTATTTCCCTGGTAATTAATCGTCACATTCCGGGTATATGTTGAATCCTGGTAGGACTGCCCATAGCTTAACGGGTATGAAAGGTCTTCCGTCCGGGGATTTGCAAAAAAGATGGTCGCCTCTTTTCCTTTGGAACGGCACCAGAATCCCGGGATGTTCACCCCGGTCACCAATGGAGGTTCTTCCACCAGTTTTTTAAGGTCGGCATTCACATTCGGTAAAGTTTGAAGCTTGAGGAGCATCGTTTCAAATTCGGTATTTTTATAATAACCGGCCTGGGCGGGAATTTGTTTGAGGCAAACGGGAAGCCCTTCACCGGCTAACCAAAACAGGGTTTTTAATGTTTCGATGTCCAGGTATTTTGCATCAACATACAGGAGTTTAAATGCCAAATCATTTATCCATAATTTCTTGTTTTTGATAACTGCCTTGCGGAGAAAATCATTGTTAATCCATAATGGCTGATATCCTTTCAATTCAGGATTAAAATGTTCATACCGCAATTCATAGGCTCCCCAGGCCCATGGCAATTGCAGTTCCTTGGGATATTCCCCCGCGATCCATGAATCCTCGAGGGGTAAATAGACGGCAATATCCGTGTAGGGTTTTCCAACTCTCATTTTTTCGGAAACCGTTGCCATATAGTTATTAAACGACGGTATTTCTTCGGCAAGGCTGCCATTGCTGCCAACATGAACCGTTGCATAAAAATAGTTCGTGTCGACACCCACAGGGTTATATGGCATTCCATGCCAGAAAATCTGGTTGACCCCATTGGCAAAAAGGGCGTCGCAAATCAATTTCAGATCCGCTGTTTGTTCTTTTCGAAAATATTTGGCAGGCCAGCCATAGAGGCAGGTAAAGGTTTCGGACGAAACAATATTCTTGCGGGAAAGCGCTGCAGCAGAAAAGACGATCCTGGTGAAACCAGGGTTGTACAACATCGCTTCTGTTTCCGGTACATCAACGGTGGCATAGGCTGTAATGAGGTCGGCAGGCGCTCCGGAACATTGCACCCGGCTGAAGGTTCCCATTGCGTGAACTTTTTCCGTAAAAGGGATATAAAACGCATTTATAACCAGTTTTGAGACAAGTTTCATGTAATCATACCGGGGCCCGGAATAATAGTCAGCGTATATACTATCCATGAATGGCCTGATATCATAACCAAATTGTTTCGAAAAAACGGTATCAAACCCTTTGGTCCAGATGCGTTTGGTTTCCACTTCCCAGGAATCGCAAAAAATGGCTGATTTCGTGCCTTTTAGCGCCGGCGCCAGCGCGTTTCCCATCACTGTGGCATATCGTGCAAAAGCATTCTTATCAAGGTGATTGAGCACATTCCCGGTATCCGGATGGGTCCATGAAAGTCGCAAGGGCTGTTTGAAACCGGGATCGCCCCATATCTGCGTACGGTCGGCATCCTTCACGAAGGTGCCTCCAAAAGGCCATAAAGTTCCGAAGGTAAAATCACATCCAAGTCCGATGCTGTCCGCATACATTTTTGCATAACGCACTGCATTCTGCCATTCTTTCCCCAGCCATTCATAGCGGATGGCTTTGGGGTTGCGTTTTACCGGGTATATGAAAGCAATCTCCACTCCTCCGAAATTGTTTTTCTTCACCCAGTTCAGCTGTGCCTTGATGTCGTCATTCATAATGATCCCTGCAAACCACCACCACCGTGTGAATGGTTTACAACTTTGATATGGATTTATTTCTGCCGTGCGTGACTTTTCACCATCATCCTTCGTTACCTGTGCCTGGTTAGCAAAACTGGCCAGGATGAACAAGAAAAATATGACCGCTTTGTGCTTCATGGTTTTCACCGGTTCTTTAATTTATCAATTTTATTATGTCTTTCAAAGGAGTATGTGGCGCTGGTTTTATCAACATGCCTGTAAATTGCCAGCGCCCGCTGGAATAAACCGTCCGTAATGAGTTTCTCATCATCCTGCCAGCCGTGTTTTTCGGCAAGAAGCACAAGAATGTCGCCCAGTATGCTGCAATTGATACAACTCAGTGTTTTGTTTTCATGAAGAATTTCCATCAATTTCTCAACAGGGATGGATGTTAATTCGTTGAAATTCAATCCCAATTCGGCTTTTAACGCCTGATTTGCAGATTCAATTCCATCGCCTGTCCGCCCCCGTGTACTGAGCCCGGTTAAATCAGCGAGAATTTTTCCCAGGACATGCCCAAGCTGATCGATCTGCCTTTTTAAATAGTCTTCCTGTTGCAAGGTTTTTATAATTAGGAACGATGCATCCCTCGTCCGTGCGCTATCATGGTGTGCCATTTTGTCCTTTTGGGACCAGGCATGGCTCGTCCCTATGATGTTGGTTTATAGACCACGCCAAAATTCTTTTTTCCGTCGATCTCGATCCGGATCGGTGTTTCAAAACGCACATGGCGGATAAACTCGTCCTCATAACAGGCTGGCTGGGTGTTAAGGAATTCAAGGTCATAAAAACCATCATGAATATAAGGATTGATGGTAAAATAGCCCACGCGGAACGAGGTGAGATTCTGAAAAAAATGGGTCCCCTGGCTTGGGTCTTTGTGAAAGTTGTCAAGCCCGGATTCAACAATCACGCGGGCGGCACTGATCTGTGGCCATTTTACAGGAATGCCGAGCGCCCGGTCGCACGATCCCCAGCGGCCGGGGCCGACCAAAACATAATTTTTCTTTTCGTTGACCAATTTTTCGTTCAGTTTGTCGAGTCTTTCAACAATATCCAGGCTCCTCGATGCATCAAACACATCCGGTTTCACGTAAACAAAATCGCGGATCCCTTTGATGATCCCGTTTCCAAGGGCGGAGGTGGAGATCAGCAGGGTATCTTCGTTGCTGACTTCTTCCGGCTTTAGGTTGATGGTTTCATCGCGGCCCGCAATGGGGCGGATTTGCAGCAGGCTGAATACTTTTGGCTGACCTTTGGGCATGTCGAGGTTGACGGCAAATTCAATCTCAACCGGCTTGTTCATTTCACGTTGCCCGATTTCCAGCACCTGTTTTAAAATCGCTGCCAGCGGAAAGGTATCATGATTCAGCTGGGACGAGAAAGTGATGATCCGCTTTCCATCCGTGAGCATCCCGTCTTTGACCTGATGGCTTTCGTAATCGAAGGTGGAGGCTACCAGTTTCAGCGCATGGTCCTCTTCCGCATCCTTGATGCGCAGCTTCAGCAGGTTGACGGTGTCATCGGTATCCGGGGAGAAACTTTCCGGGCGCAGGTCGAGTGCAAAAAAGAATTTCTGGGTATCTGTCAGCGCCATTTCCGGGGAGGAGAGCTGCAGGATTTTTTTTGGATATTTCGGCGAAAACCGGATTCCATTGCCTCCATCCACGATATATTTTCCCAGTCCAAAGGCAATATTTGCGATCCCATCTGTTGGCTTTTCAGGAGCCAGCGGGTAAAAATTGATCGACCGGGCCACCCCGGAGATGACCGGGTAAAAACGGTTTCCGTACTGGCGGCCGGTCACTTCCTGCAAAACGATGGCCATCTTTTCCTCATCGATCATGTTGAGGGTGGCAGCCATGTATGATTTGCTGTCTTTAAAATAGGCTGAAGCATAAACGCTTTTGATGGCCTCGCTCAGTTTATCGATCATCAGCCGTTCGTTGAACTTGATGTTCGGGATCATGTAGGTGGAATAGATCCCTGCAAATGGCTGATAATGTGAATCTTCGAGCAAGCTGGACGACCTGATCGCGATCGGGTTGTTGAGGCAGGAAATGAAGCGGTAGAGATCTTCATGGATCCTGAAAGGCAGGCGTGATTTGACAAACCGGGTAAGGATCTCTTTGTCGCTGCGGTCGGAAAGGGCGATTTCATACAGGTTGTTCTCCTCCATGAATTCATCAAAGATATCTGTTCCCAGCACGACCGTTCGCGGAATCGAGATCACCACATCCTCATATTGGTCGGTGAGGCGGTTGCGTTTGATCAGGGAATCGAGAAAGGCCAGTCCACGGGCTTTACCGCCGATGGAACCTTCCCCGATCCTTGCAAATTGCAGGTATTCATCATAGCGGTCGCGGTCGAAATCGGCAATGACCCCTTTTGCCTTGTTGATGCGGAAAGCGGTGATGGCATCGAAGAGGTATCTTTTGGCCTCATCCATGTCGTTGGCAAAAGCCGTGACGGAAACCTCCCTGAACATTTCCGCGATCGGGAAGAGGGCACGGGCATAGAGCCATTTCGAAAAATGGTTGCGTTGCATGTGGTAAAGGAGCGAATCATCCGGGATCTCAAAGATCTTATCCTGGAGTGACTTCAGATCGACGGCCCTTGTAATTTCACGCCCGTTCTTGGGATCGATGAAAATGAAATCACCGAATGAAAAATATTCCGTGATATAGTTTCTTAATTCAATGGACAGGGTTTTTGAATTTTTATTCAGGAACCCGACTTTCATTTCATGTGCCAGGGATTCATATTCGATATCGGTCGATTGAAACAGGATGGGCATGTACTCATCCTGGGCGCGAACCTTTTCCACAAATTTAATCCCGGCTGTTTTATCCGTATCACCGGCCCTCATGAAGGATATGTCGGTGATGATGCCCAGAAGGTTCCCCTTGTATTTTTCCCACATGTTTACCGCCTCTTCATAGTTGGTGGCCAGCAGGATTTTAGTCCGCCCGCGCATCCGGAGCATTTTATTATGTTCATTCAAACCTTCGGCCATGAAGGTTTTTGATTGTTTAAGCAGGATTTTGTAAATATTCGGGAGGTAAGAAGAGTAAAACCGGATGGAATCCTCTACCAGCAAAATGGCCTGTACTCCCTGGAGCACATCCTGGTCGATGTTCATCTTGTCCTCGATTAGCTTGATGATGGCAAGCAATATTCCCGCATTTCCAAGCCAGCAGAAAACATAGTCGATGGCACTCAGGTCCTTTTCGGCAAGTTTCAGGTTCACCTCCCGGGAAAAAGGGGTAAGTACCACGATGGGTATCCTGGGATACTGCTTTTTAATGCGCATGGCGATGTCGAAGGTATCCGTTTTCTCTATGTTGAGCATGGAGATGACCAGTTCAATGCGCTTGTCCTCAAGGACTTCAAAGGCTTCTTCTTCGGAAGTCACTTTGATGAACTGTGGCGGGTAGCGGAGATTCAGGGATACATATTCCATAAAGATGGTTTCATCGATCCGGCCGTCTTCTTCCAGCATGAAGGAGTCGTAGGTACTTGATATCAGCAGGATCTGGTAGATCCGGCGTTTCATCAGCAGGTTGAACGAGGTATCGATAAAGTAATACTTCTTCGGGTCCAGGGCATTTTGAGATCCTGACATGGGGGAGGTGCTTTATATATTCCAAAAATAAAAATCTTTTCCGGAAGTGACGGGATTAAAAATAAAAAAAACCGGGAGGCGGATCAGCAATGATCCTACCTCCCGGGGCATTTGATTTTAAGTTTACCGGATGTTACCTTGTTTTAACCAGTTTAAAGGTTTCAACATAACCATCGGCAACAACCTTCACAAAGTAGAGGCCATAAGGAAGGTCAGTTACTGAGAAATCATGCTTCTTCTCCCCTGCCAGTTCCCCTGTCATTACACGATCTCCCTGCAATCCGTAAATTTCGACCAGCACTTTCCCAAAGAGTTTTCCACTTTTTTGCTCCAGGGTGAAGTTCCCGGTTGTAGGGTTGGGATAGATCGTGAAAGAAGGAGTTACAAAGGTTCCGATGGGTTCCGTCCCTCCCGTCACGATGGATGGTATTGCCGGAGATTGTTGTCCGCAGTAGTAATTGTCGGTAGTTATGTAGCCATGCATGTATCCGCCTGGCTGCACGGTTGTTCCGGGCAGATATTGAATTGCCTGACCCGCAATCATGGTTGCACTGCCACCAGTCTGAATGATGAAGGAGGTTCCGTTACCCGCAATGGTAAGAACTTTCGTGGCATTGTAACACTTAACCTGCCCGATGGACACCACTTCGGCAACGCTGACAATCTCGGGAACACCATTCACCAGGACATTGGAGGTGGCTGGATTTCCTGAAACACAGGGCAGGTTCGAAGTCATCACACATGTGATAATGTCCCCGTTCACCGGAACAAAAGTGTATGTATCAAGGTTTGGTCCTGCATTGATACCATTCACTTTCCATTGGTACGATGGAGAAGAACCTCCGTTGACCGGGATAGCAGTGTATGTCACAGCAGTACCAGCGGGCACCGGGTTTGCAGATGGTGAAATGGAAATGCTGACAGGCAATTGTGGATTGATCGTGATGTGTACACAATCGTACATCTTGTTGATGCAGTGGGTTGTGGTATTTTCAGCCAGTACCCAGTAATATCCCGCCAGGGTTTGAACTCCAAAAGAGATCGGATTTCCGGTTCCGGGAATCGTACTGCTCATCGAGGTCAATCCATTCCATAAAGTATAGTTGACTCCTGTTTGTGAGCCGGCCAGGCCGACCATCAATCCCGGACCACCTTCACAATAGCTTCCGCTTCCCGTGCCAGAATAGGTCGTTGGCAGCGGATTTATTGTTACGGTAACCGGCTGAATGACGTAGCATCCATTGATGGTGGTAGCTTTTATGTAGTAAGTACCATTATCTGCCTGCGTAGGTGTGGTCATCGGAATAGTCGCTGCGGAATTGGTCCAGTATGAAAGCGTTGCTCCATTTAAACTGCTGCCGGCGGTCACTGCAGGAGCTGTAAGGTCAACCCTTGAGGGTGAACAAACAGACTGTGGATTTGTAACCAGGACCGGTTTAGGATAGACTGTCACCACAACATTGTGCGTGTTGGTACATCCTGTAGCCGTAATGGTCTCTGTTAAATAATAGGTGGTTGTGATCAGAGGCGTTACCGTTGGATTGGCTGAAGTGGAAACAAACCCTGGCGGTACTGAAGTCCAGCTGTAGGTGTTGCCCGCAACTGCTGACGCGCCGATGGTGGTGCTTTCATTCAAACAGACCGCCCGCGCTGCTCCGGTGGAGGCAGCCGGCAACGGGTTCACGGTTACCACAACACTGTGCGTATTGGTACATCCGGTTGCCGTGATGGTCTCTGTTAAATAGTAGGTAGTGGTGATCGGCGGCGTCACCGTTGGATTGGCTTCCGTTGAAACAAATCCTGGTGGTACCGAAGTCCAGCTGTAGGTGTTGCCCACAACCGCTGCCGCGCCGATGGTGGTGCTTTCATTCATACAGATCGACCGCGCTGCCCCGGCTGTTGCAGCCGGCAACGGGTTCACGGTAATTACCACACTGTGGGCATTGGTGCATCCCGTGGCCGTAATGGTCTCTGTTAAATAGTAGGTAGTGGTGATGGGCGGCGTCACCGTTGGATTGGCTGAAGTCGAAACAAACCCTGCCGGTACCGAAGTCCAGCTATAGGTGTTGCCCGCAACTGCTGCCGCGCCGATGGTGGTGCTTTCATTCAAACAGACTGATCGTGCTGCCCCGGTTGTTGCAGCCGGTAACGGGTTCACGGTTACCACGACATTGTGCGTGTTGGTGCATCCCGTAGCAGTGATGGTCTCTGTTAAATAGTAGGCGGTGGTGATCGGAGGTGTCACCGTTGGATTGGCTTCCGTTGAAACAAACCCTGCCGGCATCGAAGTCCAGCTATAGGTGTTGCCCGCAACTGCTGCTGCGCCGATGGTGGTGCTTTCATTCAAACAGATCGACCGCGCTGCTCCGGTGGAGGCAGCCGGCAACGGGCTCACGGTTACCACAACACTGTGCTTGTTGGTACATCCGGTTGCCGTGATGGTCTCTGTTAAATAGTAAGTGGTCGTGATCGGTGGTGTCACCGTTGGATTGGCTTCCGTTGAAACAAACCCTA
>CAIVAT010000094.1 GCA_903903985.1 uncultured Bacteroidales bacterium
ACCCTGTTACCCTGTTACCCTGTCACCCTGTTACCCTGTCACCCTGTTACCCTGTTACCCTGTCACCCTGTCACCCTGTTACCCTGTTACCCTGTTACCCTGTTACCCTGTTACCCTGTCACCCTGTCACTTGTTTTGTTTTTCTTCCCTGATATTTCCAAGCAATTTCAGCAATTCATCTTCTCTTCTGTCGTATTCCTCTTCATCGATTTCATCCATCTCAAACTTCAGTTGCAAGGCCATCAGCCCTTCTTTGATGGCTCCTTCATCCGACATTTCATTTTCGATCGCCTCATTGATCTTCTTTGCGATAAATACCACTCCTTTTAAAGGTGCCATAAGAATATCATCGATTAAGAACATGTTAATTGTCTTTGGTGTTAATTACAAGATTAACAAAATTATAGGGGGGCAATGTTCCCACATATTTGAAAGTCATTAAACTTCCGTATTTTTCGTCCAGGTCGTTTACAACTTTATCGAATTCCGGTTCAATGGTATTTTTAATAAGGAATGCGGTATTGAGGATCATCATTTCACCATAGTTATCGTTGATCTTCACATCTTCTGTGAGCGGTGTGAGCACATCAAGGATCAGATTTTTATAATTTTCCACCTCTTTTTTAAGCGCCTCTGCAACCATTTCCCCGATTTTCATCCGCTGGTAATGGGTTTTATCCACGGGGAGGTTCATCAATTTACCACGCATTATCCTGATTTCATCATATTTCTCAACAATATTTGCATAGATTTCCTTTTCATGTGCAAGAATCTTGAGGCCCAATTCCTTTTTGCCATCCATTTTGGTTAGCAGGTCATCGAATTTTTTGTAGTCCTTTTCAAGAATCCTCAGAATCCCTGAGTCATCGTCATGTTCAGAAATGGTTGAAAACCGCACCGGAAGTACCGTATACTGCTTCATCATCTCCTCCAGTACTTTTTCATGGGCGATCATGTTAACCCTACGGGCTTCATATATGATGATTGGGGAATTGCTGACGATGGCGGTGATCCCATTGTAGTTGATGCCATATACAAGGTCGGCGCGTTTCCCGATTCCAATCGGGCCAAATTCAACCGGGCCGCTATGCCTGATGATCCCGTAAATATATTTTCCTTCCTTCGGAATTTCGTCTTCGTTGCTCATAGATGTGTTTCAAAAAGTTTGTCTTACAATTCCCATTTTTCCGGAAAAATTTTCAGGTCGATGAAATTAAAGATCGGCAAAGGGGCAGTATACACAAAGTCGCTCCTGTCATCGAATCTGGCGCCAAGATCAAACATAATGTTATCAAATTCAACCTCTCTACCGCTGTTTACCAGGAATGCCGTATTCATGAACATGGCATCCCCGGTCATTTTATTATGTTTAAACTCGAACACCGACTTGCGGAAAGCATCAATGATCCTACTTGCCTCCTTTTCCTTCTTTTCAACCAGGGCAAGTTCGACCAATTTCCCAGCTTCAGCAATTTTCAGATTTCTTTCGTGTTCGTCCTGCAAATTTTCGATGTCGGACCTGATTTTTTGAAGTTCGACATGTTCCTTGTCGATTTCTTTGTAAATCATTCCCATGTTTTTCCAATTCCCCCGAACATTGAGTTCAACCTTGTTTTCAAACTGCCTGAGCAGTTCCATGAATTCGCTGTACCTCCGGTTGAGCAAGTTGCGAATTTCATCGGGGGTTGCCGCAATGGTGCCAAACCTGATCGGGAGGATGCTTCTGAATTCCTTCATCACCTCTTCAATCACTTTTTGATGAGCAAGCATATTTGCCGGATTGACTACAAACCTGCTGAGCGGATGATCGCTCACCACCATGCATAACCCATCGAACCCGATGGTTGAAACAAGGTCGCCCCTCCCACCAACACCAATAGGGCCTAAATTGATGTCGTAATCAGAGGCAATGATGCAATAAATATATTTTCCGTCGCGCTGCATACTAGTCCTTAATTTTTACCAGAATTAAATTTTCAGTCACTTTTTCTTTTGCCAGAGAAATCAGGTCAGCTTTCGACGACTGCTTTGCCGCCAGGGAGTAATCCAGCAAGGTATGGTAGGCTTTTTGTATCACATTGAAGTTTTCTGCATCATGATTATGTTTGCTGTTATCCGGATGAAATAATTTCGCTTTTTCGAAATATGCTTTTTTAATCTCCGATTCTGTAGTTTCTTCCCGCATTCCAAGCTCCCTTTTTGCATGTGCCACATGCTCAGGGTCCAGCGCTTTGACTTCAAGGGTATAAAAACTGTAACAGGGCAGCGGGCCTACCAACTTAAAGTTCAGCGCCCCTTTGTATTCTTCATCAAGCTTATCTATCGCCTGTTCGAACTTCTCTTTTCTGTTCCTGTTGATAAGAAACGCAGAGTTTGTGATCATTTGGTCATTCATCACCTCATGCATTTTAATATCACGGCCAAATGCAGATAATGAATCCAGAATATTTAATTCAATGGCTTTGTTTTTTTCATCTAATTTTTCCTGGATCAGCATGCCGATTTTCACCTGATCAATTTGTGAGATTTTGCCGATGTTTTGCTGTATGATTTCTTTCAGTGCAACGATGTCAGGATGGTTGGCGATATATTTCAGGGTTTCTGAAAAATCAGCCCAGGTTACCGCGATATCAATTTCGGTAAGGTATTCGATTTTCGTAAGCGTTTCAATGATAAGATCATAGCCGTTTGAAAGTACTTTGATAACCGCCTCTTTCGAGTCTACAATCGTGCCGAGTTGCATCGGAATGATCATGTTGAACCCTTTGCGCTGGAGTTCCTCAATCGTTTCCTGGTGATGAACCAATAAATATCCCAAAGATTCCCTGTCGGTATAATCGAGTGTAGTACCCTCCCTGTCTGAAACAACGGCTGATATGTTCTGAAAAGTTATGACATATACTCCTGAATTCTCAAGCAATTGAAATTGCGTGGTTCCATAAAAATTTGGAACAACCCCGTAGATATATATTCCTTTTGGCTCCATGCGATTTAAAATTGAGTGATTGCGTGATTATTTTGTTGTAACCTTGTTACCTTGTCACCTTGTCACACTTCCCTTATCACTTCTTCGTTAAATTTTGTTTCAATACCAGTTGTATCGCTTCTTCGAAATGTGATTCCAAAACAGCAATATTCCCGTTTATCTCCGTTGTTTTTCCACGGTTTTCATCAATCAGCTCCCTGATAGCGAGCATCGCGGCTTTCCGGCAAATAAATTCGATATCTGACCCTGTCAGGGTGTCGGTTTTCGCTGCAAGTTTGCCAAGGTTTACTTTTTTACCCAATGGTTTATTACGGGTATGAATACCGAATATCATTTCCCTTGTTTTTAAATCTGGCAACGGCAGTTCAAAAATAAGGTCGAACCGGCCGCTTCTTAACAAGGCGGGGTCGATTAAATCAATGCGATTGGTAGCAGCCAGCACAATGACTCCTTTCAGGTCTTCAATGCCATCCATTTCCGTCAGGAACTGGCCGATCACCCGTTCGATCACCCCGGAGCCTGAACTGTCACTGCTGCGCCGGGGGGTCAGACTGTCAATTTCATCAAGGAACAGGATGCAGGGGGAGGCTTGTTTAGCCATTCTGAAGAGCTCCCTTACTCCTTTTTCCGATTCCCCGATGTATCGACTCAGAATTTGCGGACCTTTTACCGAGATAAAATTAACGCCACTCTCGCTTGCCAGTGCTTTGGCCAGGTAAGTCTTTCCCGTTCCCGGCTTCCCGTGAAGGATGATTCCCTTGGGAGGCTTGGTATCGGCTTTTTTGAAGAGGTCGGCATATTTCAGGGGCCATTCAACGGTTTCCATCAGGGCCTCTTTAATCTCGTCAAGACCGCCGACATCCTTCCATTTCACATCGGGAACCTCGACAAATACCTCCCTGATGGCCGAAGGCTCTACCTCTTTCATGGCATCCATGAAATTATCCATGGTGACTTCAAGAGACATCAGCAGTTCGTAAGGGATCTCGGCCATTTCAAAATCGATTTGCGGGAGAATTTTCCGCAGCGCAGTCATGGCAGCTTCACGGGCAAGTGCTTCCAGATCGGCACCAACAAACCCATGCGTGATTTCTGCAAGTTTCTCCATGTCCACATCCATCGACAATGGAATTCCACGGGTATGGATGTGAAGGATTTCAAGTCTTCCCTTTTTATCGGGAATCGAGATGGAGATTTCCCGATCGAACCGGCCAGGCCTTCTCAGCGCCGGATCAATGGAATTGGGAATATTCGTGGCCCCGATCACGATCACCTTTCCTCTCGATTCGAGGCCGTCCATCAGGGATAAAAGTTGGGCAACAACACGCTTCTCAACCTGTTTTTCGCCGCCCATGTCTTCCCGCTTGGGTGCAATAGCATCAATTTCATCGATAAAAATGATGGCAGGTGCATGCTGCTGGGCCTCTTCGAAAATCTTCCTTATCCTCCCTTCACTTTCACCATAAAACTTCCCCATGATCTCAGGGCCTGAAATATTGATGAAATAGGCATCCGTTTCATGCGCCACCGCCCTGACAATGAGCGTTTTCCCGGTTCCCGGAGGGCCGTACAGAAAAACTCCTTTGGGAGGCTGCACGCCCAGGCGATCGAAAATCTCCGGATATTTCAACGGGAGTTCAATCATCTCACGGATGCGTTGAACCTGGTTCCCCAGTCCACCAATGTCTTCATAGGAGACCTTGCTTTTACGTTCCCCTTCCTGTTTTACCAGTTCAAGCTGAAATGTTGTATTCGGGTGTATCAGCACCACTCCTTCAGGGCTTGTTCCGGTTACTGTATAATCAACAGAGCGTGACCCGAACAGGTTGGCTCTTACTTTATCACCTTTCGCAACCGGCAATCCATTCATGAGCGACCCGATGTATTTGGCATCGTCAGCCTTAAGCGAACCGGATTTGGTTTCAGGCTTGAGTTTTATTTTAACAGCCTGCCGGCAGGTGGTTTTTACAATTTTCACCTTTTCATCGATCCCCGACTGAGCATTTTCTCTTGTAATGCCGTCAATCTGGATGATACGCTTATCCCTGTCGTCGGGATAACATGGCATGATTTTAACGGGTGTGGCCCTTTTACCTTCAATCACGATGATCTCGCCGCTCTCCAAACCGAGCAAGTTCATGTCTTTGGGATCGATCCTGGCAATGGCCCGTCCAACATCTTTTAACAGGGCTTCCTTAACACGCAGGACTATTTCGTCTTTGATTTTGCTCATGGGTTCATTTGCTAATTGATATTGTGCTCATTGGTCTCTGCTTTAAACAAAACCTCCTTTAATTTTCCGAGGGCCGCTATTCCTTTGATCTCTTCAGCAAACATAGGCACTTCAACCATATTTAAATTTTCGAAAGTTTTGCTGATCTCCTTTAAGTATGGTAACTGTCCAGCTTTTCTTCTTTTACAATATTCACATTCGTCAGAGGCCATTACATTGTTCACGATGATTTGGCGTCCAATTATTTCAGATTTGGCAAGAATGGAGAGCAATCTCTCTGTTTCCAGGATTGCCATTGCTTCGGGGATACAAACCGGGATAAATTCACATTTTGTATTATTCCCCAGGATATTTTCGATCCTATTAACAGTTTTCTTCAACCCGAGCAAAAACGTATCCACGGCATCCGGCTGGTAGGAACCTGAAAAACTGGTGATCATGTAGCGGTATTTCCATCTTATCTTCGCGGCGACTTTTATCCATTCATCAAGCATTTTCGGGGATGAAATAAGTCGCAATGCATGACCGGTGGGCGCTGTATCCACAACATATTTTTCGAATTGCCCTTCTTCAATAAAATCAATGATGGTTTTGAAGCTCATCACTTCATCAATACCGGGAATGGTAAGAGAGAGCATCTCCTCGATGTCGGCATCATCAAGGGCGGTGGAAGTTTCAAGAAGCTTTTTCAATTCACCCTGATGCTCTGCAATAAACCCCGACAAGGCCTCTTCAGCAACCACTTCAATGACCGACAGGTTGCCGGTTCCGCCAATCTTCACCAAATTAAAACCAACCTGTTGTTCAAGACAATCCGACACCGAATGTGCCGGATCAGTAGAGATGAGCAGCGTTTTGAAATTCTCTGACAATGCCAGGGCTGTTGCAACAGCACAACAGGTTTTTCCAACACCGCCTTTTCCGCCGAAAATAATAAGTTCCAGGTCGTTGTTTTCTAAGCCTTTAAGTGCCATTGCTTTATTTTTTTATCCTGATCTCAAGGATGCCATTGGTGAATTTGTGTCGTAAATTTTCTTTAATGACTTTTATCGGCAACAGCAATTCCTTTCGATATATCCTGCTTTTACTTGAAGCCGAAATTTCAAGGATATCTCCTTTCAGATCGATTTTACAATCATTTTCCTCTATTCCAGGCATTTCGGCAATAACAACAATCTCATTCTTTTCATCAAAGATGTCGGTTATCGGTTCCCGTTCTTCATCTACCTTCGGTCCTTCGGGTGTTTTTTTAATATTCCCGAAAGTCTCCACTTTGGGAATACCTCCTCCTGCCGTGTTGATGGTAAACCCATAAACACCTTTCATGCCTTTTTTGATGTGATCAAAATTGATCTCACCTTCCTTGCTTATCCCGCCCTTTTCATCGAGCTTCCCGGCAAGGTCAACCAGCTTTTCAATACCTTTAAACAGACCGCCAAGCCCGAAGATATCAAAGTCGGCTTCGTCCTTTTTCCCTTTATTCTTATCTTTTTCCATTTTGTAGTATATTAATGCCGCTAAGTTTTTCTGTCTTTTTCAAAGAGGGTGAATTAATCTGTTTTCCTGCTAAGTTGGAAAGGGGCTTCGGATATTATGTTTTATTCATCGTTTCCAATCTTTCCAAACGGGCTTCAAGGGCGCTCTGTTCCTTCATCAACTCTTTTTCCCGGGCTTTTGTTGACAGGTAGGTGTCCTCTTGCCACCAATTGATGCCCATCTCCATTGCTTTGTCGACTGAAGCCACCAATAACCTGATTTTAATGGTCAGCAGATCTATATCTGCAATTTGAATCTTGATGTCGCCGGCAATAACGATCCCTTTGTCGAGTACTCGTTCCAGAATATCTGCGAGTCCGGTCGCTTGAATTGAATGGGTAGGTTCCGCCATAATTCGTTGTTTTTTAATAATCTATTGACATGGTTTTCCACTCTTTTTTATCATCTTTCTTTGATTTTTTAGCTTTTTCTCCCGGCAGTAAAGTATGCATTTCCCCGGCTTTTTCATCGTAGTATACCTGGATCTCCCTCAACCGGTTCTGAATGATCTCGAGCCTTTGTGTCATTCTGATCTCTTCGCTCTTCAAACGGGTTCTTTCTTTTTCAAGCATATACAATTTTATGAAATCTGAATCCTCTTTGTTCGGGATCCCTGATTTGACGACGCTTTGCATGCTCTTAATGCTTTGAAGCCCCTTTAATCCGCTGGATATTGGCATATAAATTTGATTTGAGGATTTGAAATTAAAAAATGGATCGATGTTCTGATGTGATATGTTGCTTATGCCGATTGCCTATTGGGAATACTGTTCGATCAATTCATCAACAATGATCTTAACCTTTTCCTGGTTGGTTTTCGAGCCAATCCTGCTGGTTTCGGAAGTTAGAATATCCTGGCATATCTTCCTGAACATCTCTTTCGATTTCGAGGGGGTTGTTTTCAAGGTAGCCAGGGTTTTGGCAATCATGATAGAACCGCGGATGGTGGGGTCAAATTCAGTTTTACCTGATTCACGCAGCCCTCTGACGATTTTTACAATTGTTTCAGTGTCTTTCAGCGAGAGGTTTGATTTTGCCTGGGTAATTTTCAACTCAGTTTCAAAGTCAAAATGATCAAGGTCCATCGTAACCATGCGATCCCGCAGGGCATCCTGGGTCCTGTTCACGCCGGCATACTCTTCGGGATTCGAAGTAAAAATAGCGCGGAACTCAGGGTGCACCTTCATGTAGTAATCTTCCTCTTTTGCTGCCGACGTGCTAAGCATTCGTTCCTGCAAAATTGGCAGTAAAATGTTATTGGCCTCCGGACGTGAACGGGTAAATTCATCGTATATCAGGGTGAACCCATTTTTCACCGCAATGGTCAACCGGTTATTCACCCACTGCTTACTCATATCCTCCTCATATTTATGAACAGAATGAATAAACTTGTCATCGAGCTTTTTGTATTTGTACCCCTGTTCGCTGCCAATAAGATCGGATGTTTTGTACTCTGCATCGCCATGAATGATGACCACAGGCCTCCCGATTTTGCTGGCCAGGTGCATGGCGACTGTTGTTTTGCCGGTTCCCGAGGGACCCCTGAAATGTACCGGAAACCCTGCTTTTACATATGTAAGACCACGACTGGTGATGTCTTTGATGTAATCGGTTTCTACAAAGTTCGACATCGGCCTCAATTCAAGGATGGTGTTCATTTCATTCGTGTCACTCATGGTTGGTCCGTTTATTTTGAAGATTTAAAGATTGGCAGGTACGTTGGTTCATTAATGGCTGAATGGCTGGTCAGGTAATTGTTTCAGCGTATTTTGCCATAGGGTTCGCGCCTCCTCAATATCCCTGATGATCTGTTCCCTTGCCGTTAAAAACTCCTTTCTTTTTGCCTGAAACATTTCCAGTGCGTCCTGCCGCCTGGCAACACTTTTACTGATTTTATCGGAGGGGTATTTCATTTTCAATTCTCAGCTGAACCCTTTTCCTGCGCAACGTGTGCATGGCAGGCCATCGCTTGATCTTCCGGTCCCCATGCATTGCTTACAAGGTGTATTGGTTTCTGTGTGGTTGTTCCCTTTTCCTCCGCATACGATGCAAGGTACCCTGGAGCCTAAAGGATTTTTGCCTGACCCGGCGCAAAAAACGCATTTCCTGATGGGTTCCTCAACCTCAACCAACCCTGTGCCGTTACAAACCAAACAATGTGAGATCGTTGAAAGGAGGTCGAAGGGATCATTTCCCGAACCATTGCAAAACTGACAGTTGATGATTTTTTTCACAGCACAGCCTTTAGAACGGTTTATGCTAATGGAACCGAAACAACTTGTCATTTGTCAAATGGTTCAGTCATTTCGACTCCATCCAGCATCCTGATGCTATTTTATCGGGTAATAAATGTTGTCAATTTTTTGCACTTTCCCCTCATCCAGTAACCCTTTTGCGGTAAATCCAATTTTCATCCGTGTTTCCTTCAACGGTTCTTCCATTTCGGAAACTTTTATCCCATTCGGATGTTTTTGTATATAGGCTAACACTTTTGCTTCCAGCGTTTTCGGCTCAGCCTGGAATGTTGTTAAAGTTAGTTCTGCCTGGGCCGGGGTTTGTTTTACTGACTCAGCCTGAACTGGCTTTTTATCTTCCTTTTTCTCAACTTTCTTTGCTGTAATTTTAGGCGGTTTTGCAACGCCTGTTTTACGTATCTGAGCCATGGTATCCTGCATTTTGTTCCATTCAGCCGTTGCATCAACCCGGTTTTGAAGCAAATCAGCAACCATTCCGGCAGTTGATTTTTCGATGTCCTTTACCTCTTTGCGGATTCCCTTGATTGCAGTATGGATCCCTTTCATCAAGCCACTGTAATCGCTGAGCCTTTCCGTTTCGCCATTGGCAAGATCCTTCCTCAGTTTCTGGGCCATTTTTTGATTTTCCTTGCTGATGTCCGATAACCTTTTCTGAAATCCTTTCAGCATAGTCCGGGTATATTCCACTCTTTCAGTCAGGTTTTTGCCCAGCTCTGCCCTGAGTTCGGCCGACATATCCTGGTGCTCTTTTTCAAACCGGTCGAGCATGTCGTTCGTATTTTTGAAAACGGCTGCCACTTCATTGTTGATGCTTCGTATGTCATCGTTGATATTCTTCATCAAGGCATCAAATTCCTTCATCCTGGTCTTTTCATTTTTCATCCTTTCAGCCCGTTCATGGGTAAAAGATTTCGTCAGATCATCAGACATTTGTTCCCTGTCGGTGGCAAATTCTTTGATCATGTTAAAAGTGGAGGTTTGAATTCCGGCTACCTCCTTCTGGATGGAAGCGATCGACCCGTGAATTCCTGACATTAACCCGTTGAAGGCATTCAGCCGTTCCCTTTCCCCGTGTGCAAGTCCTTTCCTCAAGGAACCTGCACTGGCATTCAGGGATGCGGCCATGTCCATTTGATCCTTGCGGAAACCGTCAAGCATGTGCTGTACCTCGTTTACAAGCTCTTCATTATCCTTGATGCGTTGTTTGAAAGAGGCGAGTAAATCACCTGTCAAATTTTTCATGTCTGAAGCTAGTCCCATTTTTTTATCTCCTATGTTTAATTAAATGATACGTTATTAAGATTAATTAATATCATTGATTAACTGATTCTTAACTTTTTTTATATCTTCTATAAGAATATGGTCACCCTTCTCGACCAGGTTTTCAAGGCAGGCCATTATTCTGCTGTGCGTTTGCTGAAAATCCAGGAATGTCTTCATGACGGTTTCCTTTCTCATTTCCTGCAATTTGGAAATCCGTGAAAGCTGCTCTTTGATGATCGAAATCTTTTCACAGTTGTCCTGCGTTGTAATATCTTTAATGTCGAGCAGGCTGTTCTTAAGCGATTGAGCCGTTGCTTTTTGGGCCTCAATAAAATTCAGGAACTGGGTTTCAGCCTCTTTTTCTTTCTCATCGAGTGTGCCAAGAATTCCCGACATCATCATGTTGTAATCTTTTTTGCGCAGGGAGCCATTTTTGGCAAGGTTCTCGCATAGTCTGGAATTCAAGATGGTTCTCTCCTGCTTAAGTTCATACAGGGAGTGATGAACATTATCGAAGAGAAAATGTGAGGATTCTGTAATATTTTCCGACGACTGGAAAGCCGTTTGAATTTTTTGGATCCGGGTTTCGTAGGAGGTTAAAATATTACCAAAAAAACCATCTAGGTTTAAAGCGGGCCGTGCGTTCATGCTAAATTTTTAAGTTATTGTTATTCCGGTGTACTTGTATTCTCAACATTGTTTTAAAAGAGTAATTCCTGGTAAATCATGCTTCCCGGTATTTCACAGAGAAGGATGTTTAGCAAGAATAACTGCTTCACTGCAAATTGCCTTATGCGGCTTTTGCAGTTAATCCGATTGCTTCTGCATATTTCAGGTATGTTTCAACGGAAGCTACCACTACCCTTGCTTCAATAGCAAGCAGTTCGATACCAACCAATGACACTCTTACCCATGCATCTACAACAACACCTTTGTCAAGGATACGGTCGATCACCTCTACGAGGCTGGATGACCCGATTGTCTTTTCTACCATTTTTATAATCTCCTATATTTAATGAATAAAAACCGTGCTTTACATGAGGGACGGTTTACCTCTTCATCTGATGCAAGGAAGCATTGCAAAGGTTGGGCCGGAAATACCGGTTAATTTGGAATCGTGCTGTTTTAACCAGCTATCGGGCTGGAAATGAAAGATAAAAAAATGATAGTTTTTCTTTGAGAAAAACTTTCCGGTGTTTGTCACGGTGCGGGAACAGCGTATTCCCCAAAAAAAATCGCGTATCCACGTGAAACCGCGTGCAGTTATAAGCAACCTGTTAACAACTTTGGTTGAATACGGATCATGTTCCTTTCATTTAATTGCTAATATTGTATCAGAAAACAGACATGAAAAAATTAATATATATCCCGATTGTTCATAATAAAGCTGATCTGGGGTCGCTGGGCTCGCAATTATCGGTTGAAGGAGCACAGAAATACGGAGCATCAGCATGGCAGAATCATCTGGATGAGGTTGAAAAATCGTGGGATAAAATTGAACTTGAAATTTTCAAACGCCTGAAGAAAACCTCATTTGATAAGATTAAAATTTACCAGGACGGATTGCCGGTAGCAGGGGAAATCGGTATAAAAATTGTTAATGATGCCGCCGGCAATGGAAGCAAAAACTATTCGATCATCAGGCGGTTGTTGGCCGGGGGAGCAAACCTTGAACTTGCCGAAAATAAGGATTTATTGCTGAAAGAGTACTACCTGCTCGCCGACATAAATAAGGCGGAAACTCCTGAAAAACAATTGGAATCTTTCCTTTTTTACCAAAAAATCTCCGGTGAATTGCTCCTAAGCCGGGATCATTATGTTGCAAAACAAATTAATGAGACCCTTAAGGATGGAGAAACGGGAATTGCTTTTTTTGGCGCCAGTCATACCATTACTGATAAATTAAAAACAGACATAAATGTAATTGTTATTCAGATGTTTAAGGATGACATTTCGCTGAATCTGATAAAATAATCCCGCATTAACCGTTCATGATGAAAGTACGAAGCATTCCTCCGATAACCTCCACAGGCCGTAACAGAAGGAAAACACCGGCTTTGCTCAATGGATTGGCGCACATTTCCCAGGGGCGATACATATCGGAAATGGCCAAAACCGGGAAAAATAAAGAAGAGGATGAATCGTGGAGTATTTCAAAATATGCTAAATCTGAATTCAACGGGAAATCAAAAAAGAAAATTGCCGCGCCGGTTGCACCGGATTTCAGCCATCAAATAGCGTGTGTTGTTGAAATGCACGAGGACCACAACCCGGAGGGTGATTTTGCAATTACACTTCAGTTCCAGGGAATTTCATTCCCAGGTGATGTTGTTGCTTCGCATTCGAATGAACGTACCCGGCGGAGTTACCATATCCCTGTCTCGTATATCAGCAGTGACAAAGAATCATTTTTGCTTTTAACGACCATTGGCGATATTTTCGAGTATGAAGTAGTGAGGGATATCAAACAATGTTGCTTAGGCGAATGTTTAATGGAGCATATCCGGAAGAGAACTGCCGAAACCGGAGAAAAAGAATTCTGCCCGAATCGGTTGTTTCGTGATGAAGCGTATATTCCCAAATTACTTGAGGCATACGATTCGTTGACCATGCAGGTAGAATTAAAGAATAATCGTGTTATCGTCACTTATAAAAGATTGGTATAAGAACTTTCATTCCACGATCTTACCTGCACTGATGTTGTACTTTTTCATTTTCCTGCTCAAGGCATCCCGGTGGATCCCAAGAGCATCTGCTGCTGCCTGCTGATTGCATTTACAACTTTGGAGAACCTTTCGGATCGTATTGATTTCGAGGGATTTCAGATTCACCAACTCGGTTTCCGGCAGGGGAACCGGAGATTTCATCAAACCAACCGGAAAGTCCTTCACGCCAAGGCTGTTCCCTTTGCAAAGGATGGTGGCCCTTTCGGCCAGATTCCGCAATTCCCTGACATTACCCGGGAAATCATATTTCATGAGCATATTCATTGCTTCTGCTGAAACATGTATTGCAGGTTTTTTGAATCTGGTTGCAAAAAGATCAACAAAGTGTGTCAGCAGGGGTTTGATGTCTTCGGGCCTTTCCCGTAAGGCAGGTATGTGGATATGCAATGTGTTAAGACGGTGAAGCAGGTCGAGCCTGAATTTTTTCTTTTCTATCCTTTTTTTAAGGTCATGATTTGTTGCTGATATGATGCGAAAGTCGGTCCGGATCGGGACGGTATCCCCCACCCTGGTTATCACTTTTTCTTCTGATGCCCGCAGAATTTTCGCCTGCAGGCTTAACGGCATATCGGCAATCTCATCCAGGAAAAGAGTGCCCCCGTTACATCCTTCAAAGAAGCCCATTTTATCGGCAATGGCTCCGGTAAACGAACCTTTTTTATGACCAAAAAATTCGCTTTCCAGAAGGGTTTCCGCGATAGCACTGCTATTGACAGCGCCAAAAACATGATCTTTCCTGGTGCTCGAATAATGGATGATCCTGGCAATATTCTCTTTCCCGGTGCCGCTTTCGCCGGTAATCAGCACATTGGCATCGGGGTAATTTGCAGCGGCAATCGCTTGTTCCAATACTTCCAGTATTTTAGGGCTGACACCAATGAACTGGCGATCAATTTTTTCTTCGAGCGATTTTGAGATCAGCGAGTTCCTCTCTTCCATCAGTTTAAGCCTCCGTTGCATCTGCAGATATTTTTGGGCCCGTTCAATGGCAATCTGGATGTCGAGGAACCTGAAAGGTTTACGCATATAATCAAACGCCCCGAGTCGCATGGCTTTGATAACGGTATCCATGTCGCCATGTGCCGAGATAATGATGACCTCCATGAAAGGGTACTGGCTTTTCACCTCTTTAAGTATATCGAGGCCATTCACACCTGGCAACCTTACATCGAGGATCAGAAGGTCGATGGCGTACTTGCTTAATATTTTTTTTCCTTCCGCGGCCGTGTTGGCCTCAAAGGAATCAAAGTCCGAATCAATAAAAAATCCGCTCAATTCTTCCGTGAACTGCTTTTCATCGTCCAGGATCAGGATTTTAATTTTGTCTTTTACTTCCATTTTCCAGGTTATTTTTTATAGTTCAATACTATTTTAATAGTAGTTCCGCTCAGTTTGTCACTCTCGATTTCAATGGTTCCATCCATTTCCCTGATGATCTGATAACAAATTGACAATCCAAGCCCTGTACCCTTTCCTTCATCCTTGGTGGTGTAAAAAGGAAGCATGATGTTATTGACATCATCACTCTTGATGCCAATTCCGTTGTCGGTAACTTCAACGATCAGAAACTGATTTTCCTGGTATGACCTGATCCCGACAACCAGTTCCTCCGTTTCTTTCTGATTGATTTTTTTGTCGATCACCGCATCTTTGGCATTTACCAGCAAGTTGATGATGACCTGCTCAAATTTATATGTATTTCCGAATATTTGTGGGAGTTGTTTCTCCAGTTCGAGGTTCAGGGTTATTCCCAGGTGTTTGAACTGCTCAGTGATCATCGATACCGCATTTTCAATGCTGGCATTGATATCAAAGGCACTCAGTACATAATCATCATGGGTTCTTGAAAATGCCCTGACATGGTCAATGATGTTCCTGATCCTGGTGATATTGGAGAATATTTTTTCCGACTTAGCGGTAAGAAAGGCAATATCGATCGATTCTGTTTTGGCCGTCTCAAATAAAATTTTATCCATCACCATTGAGATAATATTCAAGGGCTGATTGATCTCGTGAGCGATGCCTGATGCCATTTCACCCAGGTTTGCCATCCGGTCGGCATGGATCTGTTTGGTCTCCGTTTTTTTCCGCTGCGAAATATCGCGGATGATGATCATGAAAGATAAAGGTTTCCCTCCCGGATCCTGGATCAAAGTTGTGCTGATTTCGGCGGGAAACAACGTGTGATTTTTCTTCCGGATCTTAAGTTCAATGTTTTGCGCAAGCCCTTCGCTCATTGTCTTTTCATACAAGTCCTTCAATGTATTTTTCTCCTGCGAAGGAACGAACATGAATGCGCTTTTGCCTACAAGGTCATCCCGGGTAGTGGCTCCAAATAATTCCATCCCGATTTCTGATATTTCAGTAATGATCCCATTGAGGTCGATTAATAAAATGCCATCGGGAGAGGCATTCAACATTGTTTTGTATTTTTCCTCGCTTACTCTCATTGCCTGTTCTGCTGCCTTGAGTTCGGTGATGTCTTCGGAAATGCCCAGCAAATATTCGGGTTCCCCATTGGAGTTAAACAGGGGTACCTTGTGCGTATGAATAGTTCTTAATCCTTTGTGCTTTGTCTGTATAAATTCTTCGGGAACAATACCCATCCCCTTGTTCCGGATCACTTCACGATCTTTTGTAGTAAAGCAGTCAGCCTGTTCCTTCGGGAAGAAATCATAATCATTTTTACCCAATAACTCCTCTTTGAAAATGCCCAGCAATTCTTCACCTGCCCGGTTGATCTGAACGAAACGCAGGTCCTTTGCTTCCTTGATAAAGATCATATCCGGAATATTCTGAATGATCGAATCCAGGAAATTATTTGCCCGTATCAATTCTTCTTCATTGCGTTTGCGGATGGTTATGTCCTGCACGGTACCGATATTCCTGACGGGTTTTCCGGCCTCATTGAATTCTATCCGGCCCTCTGCGAATATGTTGTGAACCGAACCATCCTTGTGTATCACACGATATTCGAGTAAGGATGAATTGCCCTGGGTTAAATTACTGTCCATGCTTTTTTTGAACGGCCCGACATCATCAGGATGAAGCACGTTGATGAGCGCTTCGGGGCTGCCATCATACGTTTGGGGATCGATATCAAAGATGTTGAACATTTCTTTCGACCAATTTACGGTATTTGCCTCCATATCCCATTCCCAGCTTCCGATATGAGCAATCCGCTGGGCTGCATTCAGGGTCGCTTCGCTGTCAGCAAGCAATTTTTCCGATTTTTTACGCCGTGTGATATCACGGATGATCGCAGTAAAAAAAATTCCGGAAGTGCTTTCCCAGCTGGCTAACGATATCTCTATCGGAAACTCGTGGCCGTTTTGATGCAATCCGGAAAGCTCGATTGTTTTGCCTAGGATATGACTTTCTTCACCTCTCAGGAGGCGTTCAATATATTCATTGTGATGACCAGCAAATTGCGGAGGCATTATTAACTCCAGATTTTGACCGATAATTTCCTCTTCTTTGTACCCGAATATTGTTTCGGCTCCCATGTTCCAGCCGATAATGATCCCCAGGCTGTTTGATGAAATGATCGCATCGTTTGCCGACTGGGTTACGGCGCGGAACCGCATCTCGCTTTCCCTGAGCATCTCCTCGGCAAGCTTACGTTTGGTGAGGTCATGAACCACGGTAAAACGGTAATGTTTATCCTGCACATGGATTGTTTCTGCGGATATCACTACATGCCTCATGCTGCCATCCTTCGCTTTTAAATTAACTTCGAGGTTGGATTCTTTTTTTTGGAGATGTATTTTCTGCAACAGGCCATCCAGATTTTCATTGGTCAAAATGCCTAATTCAAGTGGTGTTTTGCCGATTACTTCCTCTTTCTCAAATCCCAGCAATGTTGTAAATGCATCATTTACTTCGGTATATTCCCCCGTGACCAGGTCAGTTAACCCGCAAGCGGAAGGGCTGAGATAAAATAATTTTGAAAACTTTTCCTCTGACAATTTAAGTTTTGAAATATCCTTTGATACCCCGAAAATTGCCGGGTTGCCATCCCAGAATCCAGTTGTAACCCTCGTTTCAACATCGATATGAACTCCGGATTTTGTCATTAAGGGGATCGGACAAAATTCCGTTACTCCCTGCAGCATTTCATTGATAATTCGGCTGGCTTCATCGCGGCGTTCGGGCGGATGCACCATGAGAACCGGATTGCCGGAGAGTTCATCCGGACGATAGCCCAATCGCTCATGAACTGTTGTATTGGCATGTACGATATTCCCCTGGTAATCAAGCACGAACAGAAAATCATCGATTGTGTTGAAAAAGGTTTCGTAATTCTGGCGGGTTTGCTGCAATAAAACCTCTGACTGCTTGCGTTCGGTAATGTCAATCACATTTATGAGGCATTGGCTGCGATCCGTGACGACAATCCCTTCAATATGAACCTGTTTTGGAGCATGGCCGGTTGTTTGGAGAATTACTTCACATATTTGTTTTAACTTGCTGTTAAAAAGATTCTGCATAAACCGGTTGAAAACCGGGCGGGTTTTCCGGGAGATAAATGAATCAAAATTACATTGTATCAGTCGTGAACGTTCACTTTCAAGCAAACGGGCACCGCTGTGGTTGAGCGCCTGAATTGCTTTTTCCTTCGATATGGTAAAATAGGCGGTTGGGGCAAAATCGTATAGTTCTGCATATTTTTCAGAAGCAACCTCAGCCCGGTAGTTCGCCTGGATCAGTTCTTCGTTCTGTTTTTCCAATTCAAAATGGTGGATCCTTAAATTTTCCTCCATCTCTTTGCGCTGCGTGATGTCTTTGGTAAATCCAAGATAGCGTGTTTCAGAAAGTTTAACGGCTTCCAAAACCCACCAACGTATCGTTCCGTTATGATGTTTGTACTGCAAATCTGCAATGGATGTACCCTTTTCCAGCAACTTTCTGAAATGTGCCATGCCTGAGCTGAGCGTTTCTTCAGGTAGAAGATCTGAAATCGACAGTTTGAGGAGTTCTTCTTTCGAATATCCTGTAATCCGGCATGCCGCATCGTTCACTTCGATATATTTTCCTGATTCATCTACGATAAAAACACCATCAGGGGCATTATCGATGTAGCTCCGGTATTTTTTTTCGCTGGTTGCCAATGATTCATGCAATTCAACCAGGCTCCGACGGTTATAGGACTCCCTGAGTTCCCGCTCAACGATCGGGATGAAGGTGCTCATATTGCTTTTCAGGATATAATTATGCACACCCGCCTTGATGAGTTGCACGGCTTTTTCTTCTCCGATCGTCCCGGAAATAACAATGAACGGAATATCACGGCCATGATCGAGGTATATTTTTAACGCATCTTCAACATCCATTTCGGGCATGGAATAATCGGAAAGAATAAGATCCCATGGTGCCTGGTCTATCTCCTTGTCCAACTCCTCAATCGTTTCGACCCGCTTATAGGTAACATCATAACCCGCCTTTTGAAGCTGCCCAATATTGAGTTCAGTGTCAGCCAGGCTGTCTTCGACGATCAAAACAAAGAGTTTCTTTTTCATAACCTTTATTTTATACAAAGTTATCGCTTTGCATGAGATGCATGGTTAAAATTTAAATGAGCCGGATTTTCTCCTGGTCCTTCGGCAGATATTGATCAGCCAGGTTCTTGAGTTGCCTTCAGGGACTGTTTGAATTATTCCAAATTATTCACCATTCTCCCGTCGTTGTTCACTCGAACTATTCTTTTTAAACTCTTCGCCATGACTATAAAAAGGCAAAGTGAAAGATGATGAATGAAAATTGAAAAATGAGAAAGGAATAGTTTTAATATAAGGGTGAGGCATTAAATAACTTTCTACAAATCAGGTCTTTAAATAAAAAAAGGGTCTCAGAAATTCTGAAACCCTTGATTTTGCTGGTCGGGGTAGCAAGATTCGAACTTGCGACCTCCTGCTCCCAAAGCAGGCGCGATAACCGTGCTACGCTATACCCCGAAAATAAAGTACGATTTATGAATTACGAGTAATGATTTACAAGTTGAAGATTGTAAGCCGATAACCTTTGAATTCTCAAATGCCCTGCAAATGTAAGGAATTATAAGGACTTTCGTAATTTTAATTTTAATTGTTATTTGTTCCGCGGAGAAGGGGGGATTCGAACCCCCGGTACAGTTTCCCGTACGACAGTTTAGCAAACTGTTGGTTTCAGCCACTCAC
>CAIVAT010000095.1 GCA_903903985.1 uncultured Bacteroidales bacterium
AGTTTTAAGAATTTCATTGTAAACCTTATTTCTGGCTTGATCGCTTATTCCTTCCTGCCTAAAAAACCTTCAATCCGGTTTGAAGTTGTCAAATCAGAACAGCTGGCATTATTTTACTAACCTTACATCGAACTCACGTTATCTATGTATAAACATTTGAGGTTCAAAGAAAAGTGAAAATATTTTCCATTTCGGGTCTTTTTCCTGAAATATCCCGCTGGCTAGTTATTTCGCAGGCAGCGTACCGAAAATCCTTTCGCCTTATTGTCGGTCGAAATTGCTGCCGAGGCGGTGTTGTAATCGAGTTTCAGGTAATAGGCAGCGTTGGGGCCGGCTTCGGTGGATGACCAGAAAAACCCGTCGAAGGTCAGCAGGGTGAAGGTCCCGTTCAGTTCGCGCTGTCCGCCCGGCAGCCCGGTGAACCCGCTTTCGTTCGTTGCGCCTGCGTTTGGCGAGGCCCAGTGCACCAGCCCGGTCTCTTTCATTTTCCCTCCGGCAACCGTAGCGCCGCCAAGGAATGCCACCAGGGCGTTCCAGTCGTTGAGGGTGGGCACATGCCAGCCGGTAGGGCAGACTCCGATCACAAACCCGGTTGGGACGGGGTTCCAGGAGGTGGTGTTGGAGGCGCCGTTGAGGTATTGTACCGCTTCACCCCACTGGTAGAGGCCGCCATACACAGAACAGTTCGTTTCGGAGTTGTTGTAGCAATATTTTTCAAGGATGCTGTTGTTGGTCTGTTCAACCGTCCCGTTGATCCGGGTCCCTGAATTGATATTGGATTTCAGCCAGCACTGGGAGCCGATCTGCACGGTGTTATAGGTGTTCCCCAGCCAGGTTACGGTTGGCATCCCCGGGCAGGAGGTACCGCCGGGATTGGGAGCCGTTTGAAAGGAGAGTTGTCCGCCATAGGAGATTCCTCCGCTGTTGGTGGCATAGGCACGAATATAATAGGTAGTGCCGGGAGTGAGCCCGGTGATGTTGCTCACAAAAGTGCCGGTGCCCGTTCCATCGGAGGTATGGCTGTTGGCGATGGTGGGATTCTGCGAGGTGCTCCAACAGATGCCACGGGCCGTTACCGCAGCTCCGCCTGAATCGGTCACGTTCCCGCCGCTAGCCGCCGTGGTGGTGGTTACATTTGAGATCGAGGTGGTTTGAACCGTAGGCGGGGCGATATATACAGTTGTGTTGAAGGTAACATCGGCCCCATACGAGGTCCCAATGTTACTGGTTGAATAAGCCCTTACATGATAAGTCTTTCCGGAAGACAAGCCTGTCAGGTTGCTGGTGAATATCCCGATTCCGCTTCCGTCGCTCGTATGGTTGCCTGTAAAAGCAGGGTTAGGCAAGGTATCATAGCAAACCCCGCGCTGGTAGACCGAGGAACCTCCGTCCGCTGTCACCTCTCCCCCACTGGTGGCAGAGTTGGTCGTGATGTTGGTTACGGATGGATTGGTGGTAACGGTTGGGTAGGTAGCGCCCGTCCAGGTTGGGATATGTGTATGTGCCATCTGCAGGTTCTGCCCGGGTAAACCGGCCGGAAGGTTCGTCCAGGACGTGCCATTCCAGTAAAGAAGGTCACCGGTCGAAACTCCTGCCGGAAGCGATAAAGGATACCATCCATTCCCTTTCCAATAGTAATACCCGGGAGTGATCTGGTAGGGTTCGCTTCCTGCTGTAGCCGTATTGTACACCAATAATCCGGAAATTGGAGAGGTCACAGGTGCTGCCTCGTTCTGGGCGGTCAGTGCGACCCGGGGAGGGAGAAGCCCCCGATCGGTGAAGTTCACATCCAGCACTGCGGATGGATTGGGAGGGGAGCCATCCTGATTAATGGCGACCTGCGCATAGCCCGGCTGGTGGGCATAAAACAGGAAGAGAACGACGAATAGCAATGTCCTGGCTGAATTCATAAGCTTGAATGGATTGTTCATTATTTATAGCAATATTAAATTACAATTCAGTTCTTAATACATCTGACAGAGCACCCATTCAGCCGATAACTCCCGGAACTGTGGTCCAGGTCATCATCTAGGTAAAAGAGATACCACGCGTTTGTATAAATGGGTGTTGTGTTGTTTGGAGTGGAAGTCCAGAATTCTGAATCCTTTTTAAAATTGAAATAAAAGGAATAAAATGGTGACCAGAGTCCGGCCGGAAGAGCTGTAAATCCGCTGCTGTTCGTAGCACCCTGGTTGGGGTATTCCCAGTGGTCGGTTCCGGCCTCCTTGAGTTTTCCGCCTACATTCCACATGTAGGGATTTTCCTCATGGCAATCGTAGGTATATTCCAATGCCTTGGCCATGGTGCACCACTCGGCGTCCGTCGGGATATGCCAGCCAGGCGGGCAAATGCCGGTCACCGGCTCGGTGGGCGCCGGGTTCCAGTTGGCCGAATTGGAGGCCCCATTCAGGTATTGTATGGCCTCTCCCCACTGGTATAACCCGCCATAAATATCACAGTTCGATTCAAGATCTTCCGGGCAGTACTTTTCAATGACCTCATTATTGGCCTGTGTATTGAATCCGTCAACCCTTGTGCCGACATTCAGGTTCTCCTGCAACCAGCATTGGTTTGCGATCCTGAGGGTATGGTAGGTCTTCCCTTCATAGGTCACCGTGGGTTGGCCTGCACAGGGTTCTCCCCCGGGTGTATTCCCGCTGATGAAAACGACCTGTTCACCATAAGAAGTTCCAGCACTGTTGGTGGCATACGCCCTTACATAATAAGTGGTTAGAGGAGCCAGGTTGACGAGGTTTCCGCTGAATACGCCGGTACCGGTTCCATCGACTGAATGCGGATAGCTGATATTGGGGTAGGGGGATGTACTCCAGCAGAATCCCCTGGCCGTCACATCTGCCCCCCCTGAAGTGGGTACACTCCCACCGGCGATTGCCGTGTTTACCCCGACACTGGTCATCCCGGTAGTCATGACAGACGGGAGAGAAGATGCAGTGGTATCCTTGAGGCACCTTACCGAGAAGCCGGTATTTTTATCGCTCCAGGAGTTGTCCAGATCAAAGTTGTAGCAGGCCAGAACGCGCTTCATAGAGAGAGTCGGCGATCGTTCCGTGGCACTCCAGAAGAATGCCATGAACCACATTTCGTCGAACCAACCTTCAACGCCAAATCCACCAGGCAACCCGGTGAAATGGGTAGAGTTGCTCGACCCGGCATCAGGACCTCCCCACATATCAGCAGAATCGCTCTTCATTTTGTACCCTGCAATGGTATCATCTCCCAAATACAAGGACAGTTCGCTCCACTCGCCAAGGGTCGGAATATGCCATCCTGAAGGGCAAATCCCCTGCACGGGCCCGATGGGAACCGGGTTCCAGGAGGTGGTGTTTGATGTATTGTTCTGGTAGTTCATCGCCTCTCCCCACTCGTATAATCCGCCGAAAACATTGCAGTTCGACGGATCGTTGCCATAACAGTGTTTCTGGATAATGCCATTGTTGGTCTGGGAAGCCGAACCGTATATGAAGGTGCCCACATTCAGATTTTCCCGCAGCCAGCATTGGTTGCCGATCTTCACAGTATTATATGTCCTGTTGCTGTAGGTGATCGCCGGAGTGCCCGGGCAAGAACCCGGTAAATAAGGTTCAACGGTTTTAAAGGAAACCACGGCGCCATAGTTGGTGGCGATATAATTTGTGGCATAAGCCCTGATATAATACGTTGTGCCACTGGCCAGGGAGGACAAGGCAACAAAGAAGCTCCCTGTCCCTGCCCCGGCGGCCGTGTGGTTCCCATCAACCGTCGGTGTCCCGCTGGTGGACCAGCACATGCCACGCTCAGTGACCGCACTACCGCCGTCGGTCATCACATTGCCACCGCACGAGGCCGAGGTCTGCGTAATGTCGGTTACCGGGGAAGTGATCACGGACGGGCCAGTAACAAACAACAAGGTGGTGAAGGTCACCTCTTTGCCGTAGGAGGTCCCCATGCTGTTGGTGGCATAGGCTCGTACGTGGTAAAGGGTGTTGTCATTGAGTCCGGAGATATGACAGTTGTATGCACCGAGGCCTGATCCCGATCCTTGATTCAGATCGTCCAGAGTTGGTCCCGGATCGGTGCTGTAACATATTCCGCGCGCAGTGATCTCTGCTCCGCCATCCAGGAGAACCTCTCCCCCGATTTCAGCCTCGGCATACCCGATGTTATATGCGTCTGCTGTTGTGACCACAGGATAAGCCTGCCCTGTCCAGGCCGGGACATTGCCATCAGCCATGGTCAGGTATTGTCCTGGCATGCCGGCATGGATCCTGACCCATTGGGATCCGTTCCAGTACAGCATGTCCCCGGTATTCGATCCCTGTGGCGGAGAAATGTAGACCCATGCCGTACCGTTCCAATAGTAATACCCTGCCACCACATTGTTCGGCGGGGTTCCGGAAACAGTGGTATTGAATACCAGCAGCCCTGTTGCCGGGTTCGTCACCGGGGAAGCCTGGTCGGTGGAGACAAGGCGCACCCGGGGGGCCAGCAGCCCTTTCGAGGCCGATTTCACCTCCAGTCCCGCCGACGGATCGGGAGGGCTTCCGTCGTTGCTGATGCTTACCTGTGCCGATGAACGGATGACGGTAATTAAAAGCAGGAGAACAACCGGCAAAACAACGATTACCTGCTTCATTTGCCGCAAGAATGATGGAATTCGTTTCATATATCCTGTTTTCTGATGTTGATTGACGGGAATAAACCGGGAAATATTATTAAACTGCAGGCTGTTACTGGTTTTTCAGGCACCTCACGGAATATCCGGAGCTCTTGGTGAGTGTTTCCGGCCCGCAGAATTCATTATTATAAAACAATTTATAACCGACAACAGATGTTGCCGAATTTTCAGTGGAGGTCCAGAAAAGAGCTGTCTGGAAAATCCCTCCGAAGGAGGCATATCCTCCCGGCAGTCCGGTGAAACCGCTCGAATTGGTGGCTCCCGAGTTGGGTGAAGCCCAGTGATATAAATCTGCCTCCTTCATCTTTCCGCCGGCAAGCCCCTCTCCGTCAAGCCAGGTGGTAAGTATATTCCATTCGGGCCAGGTCGGGATATGCCACCCCTCGGGGCAGATACCCTTGATATCACCCGTCGGAACCTGGCTCCATGCGGTCGTGTTGGTGGCTCCGTTCAGATACTGGACCAGCTCTGCCCACTGGTATAATCCGCCGTATATATCGCAATTGGACTCGAGATTATCGTAGCAATATTTCTCGATAACGGCATTGTTGGTCTGGTCCACCCATCCGTCGATCCGCGTGCCAATGTTCAGGTTTTCCTTCAGCCAGCACTGGTGAGCGATTTTTACCGTGTTATAGGTGACACCCCAGTAGCTCACCGTTGGCACGCCGGCGCATGGCTGGCCCCCGGAGGATGCGCTTGTTGTCCCGATGCCCGAAACTGCCGATGTCGTGACAGGTGGGGTATAACCGGTTGTAGCGAATGAAACCTGTCCGCCATAACCGGTTCCCACGCTGTTGGTCGCGTAGGCCCTCACAAAATAGCGGGTTGTTGGCTGAAGTCCGGTGAGATTGCTTGTATAATCTGTGGTGCCAAAGAATTCGTTGGTCAGGTTGTCGGCAATTGTCGGTTGTTGGATTGTACTCCAGCAAACTCCTTTAGCACTGACAAGTGCTCCGCCGTCGGAAGTAAATTTTCCCCCGCCGGTGGCAGTGGTTTGCGTAATCGCGGTGACAGAATCTGTTGTCAGGGAAGGTATGGTCGGGCCGGTCCACAAGGGAATCCCCTGCTGGGAGAGCTGCAATTTCTGTCCCGTTTTCCCGGGAGCAACCAGCGCCCATTTTGTACCGGTCCAGAACATTAGGTTTCCGTTGGTTGATCCCTGTGGTGGCTGGATGGAAATCCATTTGGCCCCATTCCAGTAATAATATCCCGGACTGACCTCAAAAGGCGGCAAACCTGCTGCAGCTGTATTGAAAACAATAAGACCGGTCGCCGGAGATGTAACCGGGGCAGACTGATTGGTTGCAGCCAAAGCCATCCGGGGGGGCAGCAAACCTTGTGTTGAGCTGATTACATCAAGAGCGGCAGAGGGATCAGCCGTGGTGCCGTCGTTGCTGATGCTGACCTGCGAGACAGCCTGAAACGAAAAGGCAAAAAGAATGTGGCTTAAAAGGATCATTAAAACCTGCTTCTTCATAATACAAGGGTTTACGTTGTAAAAATAATTATGAATTTTCATATCTGCAACAGAACGAAAAAAAAAATCAACGCCTGATCACACGCAAGGTATCATTGACGGCTGCTGTTGCCGGGATCAGCAGAAATGGGAGCAGATGATGGGCTAACCAACCCGGTACCATTCGGCCAGCCCAGCATCTGTTGGAACTATCGTCCGTTTTCTTTGTGAATTTTGCTGATAAAGTCAATGATCTTCAACCGGCAGGATATACAAGATATGTTTCCGGGATGGAGGGTATCGGCCGGCCATGTGATCGTAAAGAATAACCTTGGGCTGACCATGCTGAATGGAATCGTTCCTTTACCTGGCCTGCTGTTTCCTGTAATAGGCTGCTTTGGATGTATCGCCCAGCATGTTGCATATGGTCACCAGGTTTTCAACCAGGTGAGGATTATCAGGATGAATGGAAAAAGATTGTTCCGAAAACTTCAGGGCATTGCGGTAATCCTTCTTCCGCATAAAAACAGTGCCGATATCGCCAAGCAGAGTCGCATCGCCGGGAGTCAGCTGCAGATTTCGTATCATATATTTCACGGCGGAATCGTATTGTTTGGCCCCGATGTAAAGGTATCCGATGTTGTGCAATGATTTTCTGTCTTTTGGATCAACAAGAGCCGCTCTTTTAAACAAGGCGATTGCCTCGTCCACATGGCCGGTTTCATTTTCAAGAACCCCTGAATTATATAATGCATAGGTGTTTTCAGGATAGATTTTCAGACTTGCTTCAAATTCGTTCCGGGATTTTTCCAGGAAACTCCTTTTCAAATCGGGATCCGTGGATGCATTTGAATTCTCAAAGTATTCATACGCAAGGGAGGCATGCGTCCTGGTGCTGTTGGGGGAAGCAATGACCCCTGATTCGAAAAGAGCCAGGTTGTTTTTCCAGTCCTGGTTCCGTGTAATTGTTTTATACGAATAAAGGGAAAGGATGACCAGGATGGCGATATAAAAAAACATATCGTTTTGCACCGGTTTGCCATCCCGGCTGATGTGGGTAAACTTTTTCAAAAGAAATGCGACAGAAATGCAAAAACCCACGGAAGGTGTCATCAGGAAACGCTCTCCCATGGTTGCACCGATCAGGAAAAACAGGTTGGAAACAACCAGGATGGTGATAAAAAAGTAAAGGATCGTAAAACTGTGGATATCTTTCTTCCGGATGGTGAACAGTGCATAAGCAACCATTGAACCTGTTACAAGAAGTACAAAGATGACTGCGGGATTGGAAAATCCCGTAAGGGGAATCTGGTTGTACGAGTAATCCCAGCTCAAAGTATAAGGGAAAACGAGAAGGAGTAAGTATTTCCCAAGGATGAGCATGGCGGTTGCCAGGCGAACAGGAATGCTGCCCGCCCCTGCAAGGGAGTTGTTCAGAAGGGTAACCTGTTCACCGAAAGTCACCGAGTCAAGGATACGGGCCCGCAGGAACAAATAAAGACCGGCCACGATGAAAAAAGGCAAACTGATCAGGAGGCCTTTTTTTAACCGGGTATCCCTGAAAAACCATATGGCAAGCGGAATGACAACAAGATAGGTAACGGATTGCTCTTTGGTAAGCAATGAAGAAAAAAAGAATAATAAACTCAGAAGAAAACGGAATATTTTTCCGGTATCGACATACCGGAAAAGAAAAAGCAAGGTGGATAACAGAAACAGCAGGGAGAGAATCTCATCACGGCTTTTAATGTTGGCAACTGCCTCGGTGTGAACCGGATGGGCTATAAACAAAAGGGTGATCGCCAGCGGGATGGTGTACGGAATGCTCTTGAATAACCTTTTTAAGAGCAAAAAAAGGACAAGCCCGGTGAGGGCAAAAAAGAAAATATTGAAAAAATGATGGATTTTGGGATCGTTTCCCCATATGCCCACTTCCACTGCAAACGACATCAGTGAAACCGGCCGGTAAGCCTGGTCATTCCTTTTATTGAAGCCATAAAAAAAACCCCAGGAAAAGATATCCGGGATGCCTGCCATGCCTTTTTGTACGAAGGTATTTGAACGGGTAACAAAATCGTCGTCAAGAGCATAGGAATGCCGCAGGGTATTCCCATAGAGGATAAAAGTGAAAACAAAAATAATGATGACAAACAACAGCTGGGCTGGTTTGCTTTTACTGGCACCTGGCGCCCCTGGTTTTTTTCCAATCCCGGGATCCGGTTTTACGCCTTTTTTTTTATTTCCTGGTTGTCTGATGGGGTTTGGTTTATTGGGGCGGAAACTCGTCGCTACGCTCCTCGAACAGTCCGCAGTTTTCAACGCTCATTCCTCGATTTTCATAACGTGACTTCCCTGAGGTGGCCCGTGTGCTTTGCATAAATTATTCCATTACAACGATCAGAATGTCAATGTCATGGCGATGTGATGACCAGGCAGCCCGGCTTGAAAGCAATAAAAAGAAGACGACCTTTGGGGACGCCTCCTGCAATTTATTATAATCTGCCGGCAACCGCATCCCAATCAATCAACTTCCAGAAATCAGCGATGTAATCGGGCCTGACGTTTTGTTTATCGAGGTAATAAGCGTGTTCCCATACATCGCAGGTGAGCAGCGGAGTAGCCCCATGTTTGATGGGATTGCCGGCATTGCTTTCCTGAACGATCTCAAGGCTTCCATCATCTTTTTTAACCAGCCAGGCCCAACCGGAACCAAACAAGGTGGCAGCAGCGGCCGAGAATTTTTCCTTGAATTCGGCAAGTGATCCGAAGTTCTTTGAGATGGCCCCCGCCAGTATTCCGGTTGGCTCACCGCCCCCCTGTGGCTTCATGCAATTCCAGTAGAACGTATGGTTCCATACCTGGGCTCCGTTGTTGAAAATACCAGCACCGGCTTTCCTGACGATGTCATCGAGGGAAGCATTTTCAAACTCGGTGCCGATGATCAGTTTATTCAGGTTATTCACATACGCCTGGTGATGCTTTCCATAATGGAATTCAATGGTACGCTTTGAAATATAAGGTTCCAGTGCATCCTGTGCATATGGAAGTTTGGGAAGTTCGTGTGTCATGATTTTTTTAATTTATGGTTTATAAATAAATGAAAAGTTAAAATTAATTAATTTTTGCTTCGCCCTTTTTAAGCATTTCAACAGCTTTTAAAAATCCGGGGTCGATGGTATTGAGCACCGGGAAAAAGCCATCATTATCAAGAACGTTCCGTCCGACATATGCTTTTAGCATTGTTTTTATATAACGGTCGGATTTCGAAAGGTCTTTCCCCTGGTGTTTAACTCCTTTGGCATCGGCATATTTCACAAACTGACCCAAAAGCGCATCATTGACCAAAAATCCATGATCGAACTGGTTAAAAGTCTTGAACCGCATCAATTGAGCCCGGCTCCGGTCGGTATAATCAAATGCAAACTGGTAGACCAATCCTTTGTTGATGCACTGGTTGTAATAGCCCAACGCTGAATCTTTCTCCATGGGGATAAAAACATCCGGCATGATGCCTCCCCCGCCATAGACGGTTCTGCCCTTTGGCGTTTTGTATTTCAGGGAATCAGGGAATTTAATGGAATCGGGGTGTTCCATCTCCCCGTTCATGAACCGGTGGTAGTAGTCATTGTTGTAAACCTCCAATCCGTCTTTGTAAGATTTCTGGATACAACGCCCGGTTGGGGTGTAATACCTGGCGACTGTGAGCCTCAGGGCACTGCCGTCCTTAAAATCCAGTTGTTCCTGCACCAATCCTTTTCCGAACGAACGCCGTCCGATGATGAGCCCCCGGTCATGATCCTGAATGGCCCCCGAGACAATTTCCGCAGCCGAGGCGGTTCCTTCATCCACAAGGATAATGAGATCACCTTTTTCAAACAACCCGTCCGAAGTGGCTTTAGAAACTTCCCTGCGATGGTGTATTCCTTCAGTATAAACGATCAGTGCATCGTTACCAAGAAATTCATCGGCAACATCAATAGCGGCTTTCAGGTATCCTCCTCCATTGCCCCGCAAATCGATGATCAGTTTCTTCATTCCGTCATGCTGCAATTTTTCAAGCGCATTGTGCACCTCTTCGTGCGTAGTGGCTGCAAAATTGTTAATACGGATATACCCGATCCCGGGTTCCGGCATATAGGCAATATCCATGCTGTAGGTGGGAATCACATCGCGGGTAATCGTAAAATCAAGTAAACCATTGGCCCCCCTGCGAAAAACAGCCACTTTAACAATGGTGCCTTTCGGGCCTTTCAGTTTTCTCATGACATCATTTGTGGTAATCTTGATGCCGGCAATGTTTTTTCCGTCAACTTTAACGATGCGATCACCGGCACGGATCCCGAGTTTTTCCGAAGGCCCCCCCGATACGGGAATGATCACGGCAACCGTGTCGTTTTCGATCCGGAACTGAACACCGATCCCTTCAAAACTGCCAAGCAAGGGATCATTGGCTTCATGAAACTCCTCCGCTGAAATATAGACCGAATGCGGATCAAGTTTTTCAAGAAGGCCCGTGATCGCTTTCTCTTCCAAAGCTTTTCGACCAAGTGTGTCTACATAATTTTCTTCAACATAGTTGATTACTTCCTTTACCTTGTCCTCGCGGGATGGTAAAAAATTAAATTTACCTGTCCGGTTTCCCAAAAAAATCCCCAGGAGAACTCCTCCAGCCAGGATCAAGGCAAACCAAATGGGTAAATAGGGATTATTCTTTTTCATGTTGCAAAGATACCCTATTTCAAAAAATGATCACAGGGATCAGAAATCGAATTTCAAGGTCTTGTTAAAATAAAGCCAGGCTTCCGCTTTTCTCCGCCTGACAAGCCCGGGCAATTTTTTCCCGCCGGCATTGACCCACTTTTCAAATTCAAACTGAATGGACGGGTCATTGACATTCCTGTTCACTTTTTTCAGCAAGGTAGACCCCTTGAGTGCGTTGGTCCCAAGGTTATAGGCAAAGGAGACAAGGGAGTCGAACTGAGATTGGTCAATTGCATCGGAGGTATAGGAATCAACAATCTGCTGTATATGCCTGAGGTCGAACCGGAGGTAATCAAATGCCTGTTGTACGGTACATTGGTCACCCTCTCTCACCCTTTGCCCGCCGGGATATAGGGTGGTTCCAATTCCAATCGTCCAAACGCCGGCCGGACATTTATAGGCTTTTAAAAATTTAGAAACATCTCCGCTGCTTTCGAATACTTCGATAAGCCGAAGACAATTGTCTGATATAGAAACAATAGCCATAAGTCCAGTTTTTAAAACACACAAATATATATAACAAAAAGATAAATCCGACAATTCCTTAAAAGTTTTTTAGACTGTATATAAATAAGCAGACCCTCTTTGCCTTCTTGGAAAAAACCCGAATTTTGCATAAAATAACCAAGGATGCGCCCACTGTTTTTGTTTTTGCTTCTTTTATGTTTTTATGCATCCGGAGGGTTTCCTTATGGCGATATCCCATCCAAACCATTTGAAAACAGCCATTTTGCCATTATTGATTCTATCAGGATCCATTACCGTACCTGGGATGCTGATACAAAAAAACCCAGGGGGAAAATATTGCTTATTCACGGGTTCTGCGGGTCTACATTTTGCTGGAGAAATAATTATCAAGCCTTGTGCAGGGCCGGGTACGATGTTGTGGCCATCGACCTGCCCGGTTTCGGATATAGTGAGCGATCTGCCACCATTAACCAGTCGCAAAGCAACCGCGGCAGGTTAATCTGGGAACTCCTGAAAACCATTGACGGAAACGATACAACGAAATGGAACATTGTCGGCCATTCCATGGGTGGTGGAACGGCTGAGGCTGTGGCACTGATGAAACCGGAACGCACTAAGAGCCTGACGATCGTTGACGGAATGATTTTTATTGAAAACAACAACATAAATGTAACCGTTGTCGGACTGGTAAACCACCCGATATACAAAAAAATGCTTCTTTCATATACGGAACACGAGTACCTTACCTTCAACAATTTCAGACGGGAACTGAAGGGCACCTATGGATTTCTCCCCGACACGGTCACCACGAACGGGTATTGGGAACCCTTGCAGATTGATGGGACTGCCGAAACGGTTGTAAATCTTCTGGCGAACTCAAAAGAAATCCAGGAGCTGAACGCCAGCGGATTAAGCCGGTTTCCGGTCCTGGTAATCTGGGGGAAGGATGACAAAACGATCAGGCTCCGTAATGGAAAAAAGCTGAAAAAAGCTGTTCCCTCCATTGAACTCAAAGTGATTCCCAATACAAGGCACATGCCCATGGAGACGCAACCGGATATGTTTAACGGGATGCTTACGGAGTTTTTAGACAAGTGCAATAAATGGTGAAACTGCAAAGTTATTGCTTTCTGCCTCTTTTCCCGGTAATTTCCCGGATGCGGTTTTTTGCATAGTCGCTGTAAGAGACCTGTTGGGGAAGATTCATCGCCTGTCCGGCTTTCGGATCTGCATACTTTAAGAATTCTTTGTAATAGGGCAATCCCTCGAAGGGTTCCCGCAGATGGTAGTCGTACTGGTATGCTATCTTGAAGCGGAGGGTGTTATTTCCCGGATTTGCCTCCAGCGCTTTCTGCAGCAGAATGACGGCTGTATCTGGGTTCCCCGAGGAAGTATTTGCATCAGCCAGTTCGCTGTATAGCGTCGATAAAAACTGGCCGGAGGGCATCAGCAACCGAAACGTCCGGTTAAGATATACCAACCCGGTGTCGACTTCCAGGGAGCGGTACGCTGAAACCCCGTAATAGAAGCATACCTCTGCATCGGTTGTATCTGTTAAAAAGGCCCTGCGGAAAAATGGCGCCGCCGTATCATATTTCTCCTGTTTATAGTAGGACAGGCCCAGATACTTCATGGTAAATTTCGATGAGTCGCCAAGTCGCAGGCATTCAAGGAGTTGTTTTGCAGCTGATTTAAAATCGATCAGGAGGTAATAACAGTAACCGCTTTGTTTCAGGATCGGGATATATGATGAATCCTGCGCCAGGTAAATCTGTGTCCAATAGAGTGCCATGGCCACGTTGTCTTCCCGGATGAAGATATTGACAAGCTTCCCCGTAACAAAAGGATCATATGGTGAAATGCTCAGGGCCCGCCTGTAAAATCTTATCGCCTGGTCGGAATGTTTCAGTTCATTGAAGCAGTTACCCAACTGCTTGGCGACGAAAAAAGAGCTGGAATCTGCCTCGTAAAGGGCTAAAAACACCCGGGCTGCCTGGGGATAATCATCCATGGAATAATAAAGATTAGCCAGTTGCAAGCTGAAGTACCGGTTTCCTGGCTCTAAACTGCTGATCCTCCGGCAGGTGGAAATGGCCCTTGCGGCATCACCCGACTGGCGGTATACATTGACAAGTTCATCCAGCACTATAATATTCGTACTGTCAATTTTTATCCCCTTTTGCAGGGTGATGATGGCTTCCCTATACTGGAAAAGGGACGCCTGGGAACGCCCTTTCAGCAACAACAGGTCGATGCGGGTACTGTCCTGGGCCAGGTAAAGTTCAACCAGGCTGATGGCCTGGCTGAACTGGCATGATTCCATGAACGATTTGATTTTTTCAGACTGTTCCCGCTCCTGCGACCGCGCAAATTTTGGATAAAAAGGGAGCAGGAAAAGAATCACGATAACGCTGTCCCTGAATCTCATTTTTTTGGTTCTTCTTTCTTATGTCCGTCAAAGGCAAATTTGATCGGAAGGACAAATGCCACATCCACCGGCTTCCCTTTATTCATACCGGGGGTCCATTTTGGCATCAGTTTGACCACGCGCAGGGCTTCTTCATCACATCCTCCTCCGATGCCCCGCATCACTTTCACATCGGTGACTGAGCCGTCGGCCCTGACAATGAAGGACATAAAAACCTTTCCCTGCACATTGTTCTTGATTGCTGCCTCCGGATACTTGATATTCTCAATAAGGAACTTGAGCCTGGCTTCATCGCCACCCGGATAGGACGGCATTTTTTCCACATTTTTATAAATAAGTTGTGAGGTATCAACGGGGGTATATTTGATCTGTGTTTGCTGTTTTTGCTTATTCTGAACGACCGGGTCGGGGTCAGAAAGCAGTTGGACAGGCGCCTGCACCCGGGCTCCCGTATCATTCATTGCTTTGGAATTACTGTACGAACGGGCTGTGAGTATGAATAACAGGACCATCAGTACCGGCAGGGCGATAAACACTTTGCTTTTCGCCCATGTTTTTGATTTAGATTTTGTCATCATGGTAATGCGTTTTTTCAGTAATGAAACATTAAAGTTATTGGTCAGGCTATTTACCCGGATTCCCATGGCTTCTTCCAGGATCATTTGCTGATATGTTGAGCGGCTGGTCCCGTTCTGCAGAACGCCTTCATCCGCCAGGTACTCATGTATGCTTTTCATTTCCATGCCGGCCATCCAGATGACGGGGTTGAACCATTGAAAAATGGTTGCAAGTTCGATCAGGATCATATCCAATGTGTGGTATTGCCGGATATGGATCTGCTCATGCTCAAGAATGGTCGGGAAACTATTGGTGGAAACCACCGACTCATTGATGAAGATCAGGTTAAAAAAGGAAAATGGGGCATAACCCCGGTCGAGAAACACCACGCGGTGACCCTGTCGGTCCATGACGCCATAACGCCTGATAATCAACTGAAGTTGAATTAATTGCAAGCATAACCGCAAAAACAGTAAAAGGACCCCGGTCATATAAACCACCGCGACTACTTCGATCCATTGCAGTTTTGTCAGAAGGGTTTGCGCTACCTTTTCTGGCGTGATCATTACCGGTTCCAGCATTACCGCAACAGGCGCCATCGGATATGAAAAAGTAAGCCGCAGCGGCAGCAATGGGAAGAACCCTGCAAAAAGCACCATGGAAAGCAGGTAACACCGGTTCCACTGGAAAAAAGTCTCCCTCCGGAGGAAAAACCAGTAAATGGCATACAGCATTGAGACACAAAGGGTCGACTTGAACATATACAATAACAGTGCGTTCATTTTTCTCCCTCCTTCTGTTTTTTGATCTCTTCATCAATGGTCTTCTGGATCTCTTCAAGTTCCCGCATGCTCAGTTTTCCCTCTTTGGCAAAAAATGATACCAGCGACTGGTATGAATTGCCGAAATAGTTACTCATAAATCCCCTGAAGGAAGATTTTGTGTAAGAAGCCTTGCTGATCAAAGGGAAATATTCATGGGTGCGGCCATAGGCTTTGTGTGCCACAAATCCTTTCTGTTCAAGGATACGGACAATGGTTGAAACCGTGTTGTAGGCAGGTTTAGGCTCAGGGAATTTAGCCAGGATGTCGTGTACCATCCCCTTTTCGAGAAACCAGAGTATCTGCATCACCTCCTCCTCGGCACGGGTGAGCTGTGAAGGGGCGTTGTGGGTGCTTTTGGGGGTCGACATGGGAGTGTGGATTAAATAAATATCGAATATTGAACAGCGAATATTGAATAGCGAACGATTATAAGTAAAGACAAATATACAACTAAAAAATTAGTTTGTCAACTAAATTCTTAATTTTATACCGGATAATTCGGGACGTTCACCGAAAAGAAGTGGAAACTTACCGAAAAGAAGATCAGCCTATCGGTAATATTTGGTGATATTGTATAACGATTGTCAAAAATTCGATATTCAATATTCGCTGTTCAATATTCGATATTCGTTTCTTTGCTACTCATTCACGTGCGGGCAATCAAACGGCACCCCGATCTTTTCGCCTTCCATGATGAGGTCATCCACAATGGGCTTGATCAGCGGAACGCCATGAATTTCATTAAATGCTGCATATTCGAACTCCTTCTCCCCGGCAACATGTATTTCGTCGCGGCCGACTGCCAGCGGAGATTTCTTCAACAGGGCGATCATGTCATCCATTTGATTTCTGAAATCAACGATGGGCCGGAAGGCTTCGATGTTGATCGCTATGAAAAAATGGGAAACGCCCGTGGGTTCCGGTTTTCCCGGCCCGCCTACATTGGTCAGAAAATTACCGCCTGAAAGCGCAGAGCAGAGTATTTCCACCAGCAGTGCCAATCCATATCCCTTATAGCCGGCTGTGATGTCCATGCCGCCAAGCGGCAGCAATGCCCCGTGACCGCCTGGCTTGATAAGCGATGGGTCGTTGGTGGCAAGTCCTTGCTCATCAATGCCCCATCCGATCGGGATGTGTTCGTGTTTTTTTTCATATACCTGGATTTTTCCATAGGCGACGGCACTGGTGGCCATGTCGAGCAGGAAAGGAATCGCTTTATCAGTGGGTGCGGCCATGGCAATCGGGTTGGTACCCAAAACGGCCGTCCGGCCAAAGGTTGGCGCGACCAATGGCTGGGAGTTGGTGAGGGAGATGCCGATCATTCCCTGTTCAAGAGCCATCATGGCATAATACCCTGCAATGCCGTAGTGATTGCTGTTGCGTACGGTGATCGCGGCAAGGCCGGCTGCTTTTGCCTTTTCAATGGTCAGCTTCATGGCTTTATGCGACACCACCTGCCCGCAACCGTTGCCACCGTCGATAAGCGCTGTGGATGGGGTTTCACTGATGATTTTATAAGGAGTCAAGGGGTCAATCCAGCCTTTGCCAATCCGGTTCCCATAATAGGAGCCGAGCCGGTGCAGTCCGTGTGACTCCACCCCGCGGATATCCGCGCAAATCAGCACATCGCCGACAATGGCTGCATCCACGGCCGGAACTCCCAGTTTTGTCATGTATCTTACTACGAAATCCATCAGGTCTTCGTGCCTGAATCTAAGTACTGCTTCCATATGTTATAAAATTGAATATCGAATATTGAATAAAGAATCTTGAAGTTTGAAGTTTTTCTGATTCATATTTTCACTGTCACTCGTCACGTTTTTTCCACATAATTATCCACCACCCACTTTGCAAACGGGAAACTGCATGTAAAAGCCGGCGACACGGCATTGAGCACATGAATGGTTGCCTGGTCTCCCTCGACCACGAAATCCATCACCAGTTCAAGTGTTTTGGTGTTCAGCAACTGGGCACGGATCCCGGGTTTGCTCCATTCGGTAAAGCCCGACTTGTCGATATGGTGCACCATGCTTGTGGCCAGGTTGACAAAGTATGACTTGTTGTACTTCTTCATTTCATCAAAAGCGAGGCCACGGAAACCAAAGGCATTCGACAGGAACAAGCGGCTCTCCCATCCAAGGACATTTCCAAGTTCACCCGCATTGAAATTATCCATTCCCCTGTAATTCTCCCGCCAGAAAGCCGGGATGGAGGTAGGACCGATCTTGATGGTGCCATCCACCGTGATGGTGTAATGTACTCCCAGGAATGGGTTCTTCAGGTTGGGAACCGGGTAGATGTTGGTCCTGATGGGTTTGTCCTTTTTTGTATATTTCAGGTAAATTCCCTTGAACGGGATGATGGTATATTGCCGGGAGAATCCGAAATCGCGGGCAATCTTGTCGGCATAAAGCCCGGCCGTATTGATCAATTTATTCGCTGAAAGCCGCTTCCCGGATCTGGTTTCAATGGTATTACCGTCAATTTTCCGCTTGTACCCTTCGTTGAAAAGGAACTTCACTCCCTGTTCCAGCAATTCATCGCGAACGGCTTTGTTCAGTTCAGTAGGATCAACCGTTGCCGTGCTTGGTGAATACAGCGCAAATTTGAACGTTCTGGCATTGGGGTCAATCTCTTTCATTTCGGCCTCGGTGATGATTTTCACATCAACCCCATTTCGTTTTCCCCTGCGCTCAAGTTCGTAAAGCGGTTCCAGCTCCGATTCATCTTTGGCTACAACAACTTTCTCGCATTCGTTCAGTTTCAGTCCTTTTTGCCTGCAGAAATTTTTCATTGCCAGATTGCCATCACGCGTAAATTTAGCTTTCAGGGAATCGGCCGAATAGTAAAAGCCGGCATGAAGCACACCGCTGTTGCGGCCACTTGAGTGATACGCCACATCGGGCTCTTTTTCAATGATAGTTATGGATGCGGCGGCATTGCGCAATTTTAATTCGCGGGCAATGGCAAGGCCGATGATCCCGGCACCAATGATGAGATAGTCGGATTGTTCAATCATCTTTTCAATGTTGTTTTGAATAAACCTGGAAAAAACGTATGCTATGATATGATTATCGAGGCGGTACTGTCACACTGTCAACCATGTACACCGTTTCACCGCGCCAAGGAAGTTTCCCGTTTTTTTCTTTATAATGCAGCACAACCATGGTCCCTTCCAACTTTAAAAGTTTTTCGGCAAGTGTCTTTTCAGGCACAGAAAAGTAGAATTTTTCCGATGCGAGCGAGACATCCTGGTTGCTTTTTACGCTGCTCAGGATCAGTTCCCCCTCATAGGTTTTAAAAATGGTCCCTTTGTAGGAAAACTTCTGCAACAACCCGGACCGGTTCCCTTCGCTGTAAGTGAAACTGTATTTCCAATAGATAAAAACTGCCAGAAAAACCAGCACAACGGCAAGGCTCCAATATAGAAATTTTTTCATGTCGCTATTAATTTTAATTCTACAAACTTAATCGAACTTTTCCAAAAATCAAACTTCGTTTCATGGAGTTTTTTACTTTTGCTTTTTTTGACAATGAACGGAAGTTCCCATGACATATAAAACCGACCCTGCGCCGTCAAATCCGCGGATCCTTTTAACCGGTGGTTCCGGGTTCCTCGGCAAAGCGATTGTCAGGGAACTTCTCGACCCAGGTTCCCCGGTAAAACCATCCTTGTTGCGTATTTTCGACCTTTCGGCATACGATGGGCCCCCAGATACCCGCATGGAGATGGTTACCGGCGATATACGCGATGCTGCTGCTGTAAACCAAGCCTGCCGGGGCATAGACCTTGTGATCCATTCGGCTGCCATGGTCGACTGGGGTACAAAACCGGAGCAGGAGGTGCTTTCCGTAAATTTCGGAGGCACTGAAAATATTGTCCGCGGCTGTTATGAGCACCATGTGCCCCATGTTGTTTATACCAGTTCCCTCGATGCCGTTTTCAGCGGTAAACCGATGGTGAACATCAACGAGAGCATCCCTTATCCCGAAAGGCACCCAAACATGTACTGCAGGAGCAAGTATCTTTCGGAGAAACTGATATTGGAAAGAAATGGCAAAGTGCACGATCCCGCGCCCGAAAATCAACCATCAAACATCAATAATCAGACACCGGTTCGTATGACAACCTGCGTGCTGCGTCCTTCCGACATTTATGGCCCTGGCGACCCCTACCACATCGGTTCCCTGATCAACATGGCAAAGGGCGGGTTCTACGTTCGGCTGGGCGACGGCTCGTCAAGGTCGCAGCATGTGTATGTGGGCAACATGGCCTGGGCACATGTACTGGCCGCAAAGGCGCTGCTTGATAACAACCCCCGTGTTGACGGCAATGCCTATTTCATCACCGATGGCCCCCCGGCAAACTTTTTCACCTTTTTCGACCGGATCGTGGAGGGGGCAGGCTTCCGGATATGGCCGAAGGATATATGGATTCCGCGCCGCATCGCCTATTTCATGGGGATGATCTCGGAGGCAATTGCAAGGATGGCGAGGCCCGTTAAAAAATATGCTCCAAAATTCAGCCGGTTTGCCGTTATTTATACCTGCAGCGATTTTACCTTCACCTCATTTAAAGCACAGCAGGATCTCGGTTTCACACCAAAATATAGTGCGGAGGAAGCCTTCCGGCTCACGGTCGATCATTACCGTTAACCAGCCGCACCTGTTATTCCCCGACATTTTTTTTTAAAAGATGGAAGGGAACGGTATTTTTTCAGAACTTAGCAATTCAAATGCCCTCACAATGAGTATTAAAACCACAAACCTGATTGTTGTTTTTGAAACTGCCATACGCAATAACTGGGACCTCACTGCGCTCTCAGACTATGGTGGCGAATCTTTTTCATACAAACAGATCGGTGAACGGATATTGAAAGTTCATGCGCTTTTCCAGGCAAACGGTATTCAAAAAGGAGATCATGTGGCACTTCTGGGTAAAAATTCAGCCCATTGGTGTATGATGTACCTGGCTACCCTGACCTATGGCGCGGTCATTGTTCCCATTCTTCCCGATTTCAAGCCTGCCGACATCCATTACATCGTCACCCACTCCGATTCGTTGCTTCTGTTCGCTGAAGAGAATCTTTACAAGGATCTTGATCCGGAAGCCATGCCCCTGCTCAGGCATATCCTGAAAATACAGGATGATTCCATCTTATTCACACGGGATGGTTCACCCGGAACATCTGCCTCGCCTGCCACAGGAACTGTATTTTCTCCTGACGCGATCCGGTTCCCCGCCTCACAGCCCGACGACATTGCGGTGATCAGCTATACTTCGGGAACCACAGGGTTTTCGAAAGGTGTTGTGCTCCAGCACAAGAGCCTGCTGGGCAACATTCTTTATGCCCATCGCAACATGCCGCTGAATCCAAGGGATAAAATTCTCTCCTTTTTGCCACTGGCGCACACCTATGGCTGTGCATTTGAATTTCTGTTCCCCTTCACCCTTGGATGCGACATCACGTTTCTCACCAAAACACCATCACCCAAGATCATCATGCAGGCATTCCAGGAAATCCGTCCTGCCCTGATCCTCTCCGTTCCGCTGGTCATCGAAAAAATTTACAAATCACAGATCCTCCCGGCACTCCGTAAACCGTCGGTCGGGATCCTGATCCGGATTCCGGTTATCAATGCCCTGGTTTACAAAAAGATCAGGAAGAAAATGGTGGAGGTTTTCGGGGGCAATTTCAGGGAGTTGGTGATAGGTGGCGCCCCGTTCAATGCCCAGGCCGAACGGTTTTTTAAAAAGATGAATTTCCCGTTTACCGTTGGGTATGGCATGACGGAATGCGGGCCGCTCATTGCATACGCATCCTGGAAAACCACCCAGCCCGGCGCTTCTGGGAGGGCGGTTGACGAACTCGAGGTTCGGATTGATTCACCTGATCCATACCACAGGTCGGGAGAGATCCTGATGCGTGGAAACCACGTGATGCTTGGATATTATAAAAATGAAGAGGCCACAAAAGCGGTGATCGACGCTGCCGGATGGCTGCACTCGGGCGACCTCGGCGTGATTGACAGGAAGGGCAATATTTACATCAGGGGAAGAAGCAAGAGCATGATCCTCGGCCCGTCAGGGAAAAACATCTATCCCGAAGAGATTGAGGCAAGGCTCAACAACCGGTTCATGGTGATGGAATCGCTCGTGATCGACCGGGAAGACAAGCTGGTAGCCCTGATCTATCCCGATTACGATGCCATGGAAAAGGCCGGCCATAAACCGGATGAGCTTAACGGGATTTTCGAAGGTTACATTCACGACCTGAACCATCACCTGCCGAAATACATTCGCCTTACCGGGTTTGAGATCGTTCCTGCTGAATTCGAAAAAACCCCGAAAAAAAGCATCAAACGGTTTCTTTACCAATAAAATTTTAAACAAACTCTTAATCCTTACAAGATGGAAACAATTCGATTTAAAAACTGGTGGTTTTTGGCTGTCAACGGGCTTATTTTTATCACTTTAGGGGGCTTACTCCTGTTTTTAACAAAGGAATCCATTTTAACAATTATTAAATATTTTGGTATTTTTCTGCTTGCCGGCAGTGTTGTACTGCTTTTCATTGGGATCAATAACATCAGAAAAGACAAATCTGCAGCGATGCTCCTGATAGAAGCAATTGCCGGCACCGCCATCGGATTAGCCCTCCTTCTGTTCCCCCAGCCGACCCTCGATCTTTTTTTAATGTTGATTGGCATCTGGGCCATCATCATCGGGATCATCCAACTTGTGATCATCGTAAACACCAAAGGGGCCCTTGTCAATAAAAACGCAATCCTGATCAACGGATTACTGACCATCGCCTTGGGGATTTTCCTGTTATTCAAACCCTTTGACTGGGCCATTTTCATGGGCAAAATCATCGGAATCTGCGCTGCAATATTCGGGATCATGCTGGTTTACCTTGGGTTTGTCTTGCGTGCAGTTAAGACAAACGTGACACATGATGTGTGACGCGTGACAGGAAATTAACCCAACCACCTCAACCCCCGTCTTCTTCTCCTGAAGGATAAGGGGTGCAGGGGATGAGGCAATTAAAATTTGTTTTCAGCGTAATATTTCCTTAATATTGCCCGAGCAAACCTGGGTGCAATGTCTGTTCATGCATCCGAAAACCCACGATTATGTTCGGATCAATCATTTTAGATATCGTAATAGGCTTGGTATTTGTGTACCTCCTTTACAGTCTGCTTGCCACCATCGTTGCGGAGCTCATTGTTTCCTGGCTCGGGATCCGGGCAAGAATGCTGCGCCAGGCGATCGAACGGATGCTGAATGACCGCTATTACGAAGATACCGGGAGGAACCGGTTTCAAAAGATGGTCCATCCCCTGGCCATTTTCTTCCTTTATGAGTTCAGGGAATTCAAATCCAGCATGGCTGGCCGGTTTTACCAGCAGCCATCGATCAAGTATCTTGCAAAAGGAAAAACCAGCTACTGGGGAATTCTCAGCAGCAGCAAACCCTCTTATCTCCGTCCCATGAATTTCTCTGAGACGTTGATCCAGATGCTGAAAGACAAGGGGGCCGGGGAAACCGTCATGCAGAAGATCGGGTTCACCCTGCGGTTCAATACCATACACATGCAGCCCAATTCCCTGAAGCAGATCAGTAACATTTTCGATGATGCCGGGGGAAATGAGGATCTGTTTAAAGAAAAACTGAATCAGTGGTACAATGAAATGATGGAACGCCTGTCCGGTTGGTTCAAGCGCAAGATCCAGTTTGTCCTCTTCATCATCGGGATGATCATGGCCATCACCTTTAACATTGACAGCATCTCGATCGCTAAAAAGTTAGGCAAAGATAAAACGGCGCGCGAACAACTGGTGCAAATGGCTATCAATGCCAGCGATTCCAGCTCCTCCATCGCCAAAGCCCTGAAGGAGTCGAATGACAGCACCATCAGCGATTCGCTCATGAAGGAGAGCTACAGGCAGGTCAAACAGGCTTCGGACGATGCAGGAATGGTATTGGGGCTGGGTTGGAATCTTGAAAAATTATCCAGGCCGAGCACCAAAAAAATTCCGAATTCCACGGTGATCACCTGCTGGAACTATGCAAGTGTAAAACCGTTGTGCGGAGAATCTCCGAAACCCTGGAATGCCGACTCCCTTGCGATGATCGCCTTGAATAAATGTTTGAAAGACTCGGTGCTGAACGTAATTGTTTCGACTCAACAACTGCTGAAGAAGGAAAAAAACGACTCCCTGAGGGCAATGTATGCAACCATTCTCAGAGATAAGCAAAAGGTGCTGGACAAATTCACCGATGCCCTGAATTACTTTGGAAATACAAATTTTACGCAAATCAGCGGGATCATTGCTGCAGATCAGCAACACGCCACGTCGAACGGCAGCAGAAATTACCATGCCATTGAAAAAATCGGCTACATCCTGAAAAAGACTTTTTCAAGCTGGCTGATTCTCCTGGGTTTTATCATCACCGCCCTGGCCATTTCACTGGGATCGAATTTCTGGTTCGACCTGCTCGGGAAACTCGTATCCATGCGATCGGCGGGTGTCAAGCCTGCTGAAAAGGAACCAGAGATCACGGATCCGGCTCCGGCTGCCTTTACCGGCGAAAGCATCGCCGTGAGAACCGTTTCAGCAGTATCTAAAAAGTTGCCTGATCCGCCGGATGATATTTTTGCCTCGCTGGTCCATTCCTTGTCGCGCGAACTTTTAACCATTGCCGGGGTAAGATCCGTATTCAAAGGGAAGATCTACTTTGAAGGTGCGCCAACTCCCTGCATCAAAGTGAATGTTGCTGATGAGATCACCAAAAGCAGGGTGGAAAAACAACTCGGGAAAATACCCGGCAATGTTAACGAAATACCCGTCGACATCGTTGTTTCCGGCCGGCCGCAAACCCACCAAGGGCCGCACCAGGGACAAATATCAAACAAATCGGGCATGAACGGAACCGGGTCGATCGGTTTGGTGGTCCAACACCAGGGAACCATGAAAAACCATCTCCTCTCCTGCTGGCATGTAATGAAAGGAGACCTGAATTACGAATCCGACGATCCCTATACAACGATCGTCAACCATGAAAAAAACGACCTGGCCACCCGCTGGGCCGGCGGAATCGATCAATCTTACGATTTCGGCTTTGCACGCGTCCTTCCGGGGAAAACCTGTGACAATGGCTTTTTACAAACGCCCCTGAACCTCGGTTCCATCAGGTTCAGGCAGGTAACCGACAAAGATATCAATGCACAGGTTGTGATCAAATATTATGACAGCATCAACGGGCTGGTGAAGACGGGTAAAATTTACGCCTGGTCGCCTGCCGTGCTCATCACTTATCCCGACAAACCCAGGTACATCAAAGACATCCTTGTGTTGACAGATGATTCATCAGGACAGGAAAAGACCATCAGTCAATCGGGTAATTCAGGGGCTGTCGTTTTTGACACCTCCGGTTTTGCAGTGGGAATGATCATTGCCGGGGATGACATGTATTCCTATGCGGTCAAACTTTCAAATATTTTTGACCTTTTCCCCGAAATGAAAATCATATAACTCATGAAAACCGCGATCATTGTACTTTTACTTTTCCTTGCAATATTTCCGGGAACGGTCAGCGCACAGGATACGCTGACGCTATCCGTAGACCGGCTGGCAAAGGACAACATTGTATTGCACCATGGTGGCAAACCCGGTTTCGCGAGCGAAGACACCCTGAAAATGAATGGGCCCGATTGGTTTTTTGCAGTCAGCAATCCAAACCACCTGCAATTCAAAGTCAAATTCCAGAATAATATTACTCCTATAACCGTGGGATTCATCACCGACCTGGCTTCGACTTACCCTGTCACAAACAATCACCTGCAGATCAGTATTGCACACTCCATCGGGCTGGGCAAATCCTTATCCATCATGGTCATAGCCGGCGACAATACCGTGAAGCAATATGACCTGGTTTACACGGATAATTCCCCAGCGAACCCGTCCGCCGTGAACACCGGAACACCGCCAGTTTCAACGGCGCAGGATGACTATAAAATGGGGGTTATTTACGATGATGCAATGTTTCTGAATGACCCGGGGACCGATCCGGAAGTCAAACTGAAAATCCTGGCACATCATGCAAACACTACCATTTCGGGACTCGATGCAGCACTGCTGAAGAACAGGTTCCTTTACCCACGTTACCGGGAATGGTCATCGCAACGAAAACCAGGAGCACAAAACCTGATGGAACTGGCTTCCGCTTCCCTCAGTTCAATCGGTGGGCTCGATGTTACCAGCATCGCCGACGGGCTGAGCCGGTTCATTGTCCGACGGGCAAAAACTGAGATGAACATTGCCTTTTTTGACCGGTTCAGACAGGCACTTTCCGACAGCAGTTTCAGGGATTTGCAGACATTATTCCCGAACACCTGCACCTCTTTGAACCTGATCGGGGAACAGATCTACAATTACGAGCTGTACCTGCAGGTTTTGCGTGAGAGTTTTGAAACAGATCTCAGGAGCCTGCCTGAAAACCTTCCGGGGATCATCGGGAACCACCCGGTCTTTTTTGCAAAACATCCGGAACTCCTGGCTTCGCTCAACAGTGCTTTTTACATTGCAGATGGATTATTGAACCGGGTCCATCCCGGTGAAATTATTGCGAACTACCCTGTTTCATACCTTGATGACGAAAAATTGTTGAACTGGAAAGGCGGCATGCAGTCGCTGCAATTATTGTCTGAATCGCTCAGAAACCATTCCGGAACCAGCGGTGGCACTTATTGGGTCAGCGAAAAACAGGTTCGCGACCTGGTCATGGACAAGGAGGCATTCAAAATCTTCATCGGGCTGATGCGACAGCATGCGGTCAACATGCCATACGACAGCATCCGGTTTGCCGGGAATCTGAATCTTGTTTCGGTAATTGACCAGGTCGATCCGGCCGCTTTTGACTCGTGGTATCTGCCATACCGCAATTACCTGGTCGGCTTTGCATCAAAGGCAGGCCAGATCAGCAAACTGATTGCAACCTGGCAAAAACCTTCTCCCGATTCGATTTCTTATGTTCAATATTATCGTTTTTTCAATGCTTCAGCCGACCTGATCGAACAGTGCATAAACATCGGCACGCTTCCCGGCCTCGAGAGCCTGAGGTTAAAAAGTGACATGGGTATCTATTTTGAAACGGCAAGAACCGCCTCGAACCTTGCCCTGGATGTTACCCGCAGAAATTATTCTTCAGCGGTACTCAATGCGGTTCACCTTTATGACCTGATCCTGGTTAAGAACAGTCAGTCACCGGAACCGGGTGCCCCCGGCCTCCATGCCGAACAAAAGATCAATCCCGGTAAAACCTACGATTTCATATTCAAATATGGTTCCTTCATGGCCACCGTCGTGCAGGCGAAAACATCCGACGATGTGGCCAGTGCCATTGAAGCCGCTGCATTGCCATCGGGCAGTTCGCGTGTGAAACGCGAGACGGTTTTCAATGTTGCCTTGAATGCATACATCGGGCCTTACGCCGGTTATGAGCAAATCAGGGGATATGATACAACGGGGTTCACTTTGAACACATACGGTATCACTGCGCCCGTTGGTATTTCGATATCCAAGGGGCATTCTGTTTTTTTTATAGGTACAGGCAAATCGGGATGGTCCACCTCGGTATTCATTTCACTGATTGATATCGGCGCTGTTGCATCGTTCCGTATCAAGGACGATTCAACAGCACAGGTTCCCACCATCCATCTGCAGGACATCGTTTCTCCCGGGCTGTTCCTGTCGATCGGCATACCAAAATGCCCGGTTTCAGTGAATTTAGGAGCACAGATGGGGCCAAACCTCCGAAAAGTAAGTTCAACCGTGAACGATTACAGCAACAGCGTCTATTTCCGGTATAGCATGTCGGTTGTGGTTGATATTCCAATTTTTAACTTCTATTCAAAAGGGAAATAGCTTAAAACGTTTTATTTCCCTAAATCGTAAATCGTACATCGAAAATCAGCAGGGATTAATATATAAATCAACCAACCATATTTTAAACAAAATTCAACCCCTTTCTATGCCCCCACAGAAGAAACCTGTCGTTCTGGTCCATGGCTGGAGCGTTCACAATACGTCAACCTACGGAGAACTGCCTGCACGCCTTGAAGCAGAATCAAAGGATGATATCCTGCTCGACATCCACAACATCTGGCTCGGAAAATATGTCAGTTTCCAGGACGAAGTTCAGCTTGATGACATTTCCCGGGCTTTTGAATCAGCGATCCGCCAGGAACTGGACGCTTCATCCCTCCAGGCCAAATGCATCTGCATCACCCATTCAACCGGAGGCCCGGTGATCAGGAACTGGATCTATAAATACTATGTTGAACCCGGAAAGATGGCTGAATGCCCGGTGAGCCATTTGATCATGCTTGCCCCGGCGAATTTTGGTTCTGCCCTCGCAATCCTGGGCAAATTACGGATTTCACGGATCAAAAGCTGGTTTGAAGGAGTCGAACCCGGCAAGGGCGTACTGGATTGGCTGGAACTTGGAAGCCCTGAATCGTGGAACCTGAATGTAAAATGGATGAACTATTTCAAGGGTCAGCAGCAGTATGAAACATTTTTCCCGTTTGTCATTTCAGGTCAATCGATCGACCGGAGCTTCTATGATCACATCAATACCTATACCGGTGAACTCGGCTCCGATGGGGTTGTCAGACTTTCCGGCGCCAACCTGAATGCAAATTATTATAAATTCGTACAGGAATCACCAGTAGGTGATGCCATCGAACTGGCGCTGACCCCGAAGGAGAATGAACACATTACCTGTAGCAATACTGCATTTGCCATTGCAAAAGGGCGGTCGCATTCAGGCGATGGAATGGGGATCCTTAAAAGCATTAAAAGCGGGCCTGATGCCTATCCTGCGGTAACCCTTATCCTCGACTGCATCCGGGTCAGTTCAGGAAACAGCTATGATGCCCTTTGCAAACAATTCGAATCACTCTCCGCCCAGGTAATGGAAGAAGAAAAGGTAGAGACCGAGGATCAATTTCTTCTGAAAGACCGGGTTTTCATTCACGATCCTTATTCCATGCTGATTTTCAGGATAAAAGATGAATACGGGCAGGCCATCGGGAATTACGACATCATTTTTACCGGGGGCGAGGAGGACAGCGAAAATCATCTTCCTGAGAATTTCCTTGCAGATAAACAAAGAAACTCCAGGGCACCGGGGTACATCTCCTTCTATTTTAATTCGGGGGTGATGCTGGGTTCGGACCCGGTAAAATATCAGAATAAACTCATCCGGAAAAAATTACCCGGGGCAAAATCCCTGGGATTCAAAATAATCCCATACACCGACAAGGGTTTTGTCCATTTCCTGCCGGCGGTGCTCAAAGGAACACCGGCGCTCCTTGCACAACTTATTCTCCCGAATCAGACAACGCTCATTGATGTGGAGATGAAACGCATTGTCCGTGAGGGAGTATTTCAACTAACCCGCGACCGGGCACCGGAGGAGTTTAAAGATGTGAAACCCGGCAACATGCTGACGGGATAATGAATTTTAATAACGACGCCCCGGTCATTCTACAAAATACATATCGATCTCGCCCTTGTGTTTTGCTGCGATCTTACCCCGGTAGATGCATTTGAACCGGTCTTTTATTTTTTCATGGGTTTCCCCGCTGATGTTCACCTTGTTTGGCTCACCGGCATTTTCCATCCGGGATGCGGTGTTGACGGTATCTCCCCATATGTCGAAGGCGAATTTTTTAAGCCCGACGACTCCTGCAACCACGGGCCCGGTGTGGATGCCAATGCGAAGTTCAAAACAGGATCTGCCCTGGCTGTTTCTTTCCTTTTGCTGTGCCATCATGAATTTCTGGAGTTCCTTGGCAGCAGCCACAACATCATACGCATGGGTCTCATTGGCAACGGGCAGGCCGCCGGCACACATGTAACTGTCGCCGATGATCTTAATTTTCTCAATGTTATGCCTTGAAATGATGGTATCAAATTCGGTGAAGTAAAAATTGATCTCAGCCACCAGTTCTTCAGCGCTCATGCGTTCACTGGCCTGGGTAAAATCCTTGAAATCGGTAAACATGACCGTGACCTCATCATAGCGTTTTGCACTCGCCTTGCCGGTAGCCTTCAGCTCCTCGGCGGTTTCGTGCGGCAGAATATTTAACAGAAGATGGTCAGATTGTCTTTTTGACTCATCCAGTAAAGCATTCAGCCTTTTCTGGCTTCGATAATTCCGGTATACCAGCAGAGAAACAATGATGAAGAAAACGACACCTCCGGCCATCATGTTGCGTTCGTTCTTTCCCTGCCTGATCTTTTGCCGGTCTCTTTCCGCCCCGATCTCTTTCAATGACCGTTCCCTTTTCACCGCTTCGGCCATGATCCGGTCATTTTTCGTAATCGTGTTGATGCTGTCGGATATCCACAGATTCATGGAGGCATAATGCCAGGCGTTTTTGTAATCGCCAAGCTCCCTGTATAATTTTTCAAGGTGCCGGGAAGCGGTCAGCATGTATTCAAATTTACCAAAAAATGCATCCTCCTCTCCCAGCTTGTACGAACGGGTGAACTTCTCGATGGCCTCCCGGTTATGGCCCTGCCTGACGAGGAACTGTCCATACCGGATATAAAAGTTTGATTTGTAAATACCGCTCATGCCGGAGGAGCCGACGACCAGTTGCTCTGCTTTTCTGAAATAGTAGCTGGCCGAATCAGGTTTTTTTTCCAGCTCCGTAAAATAGGCCTTGAGCCTGTAATACATCTCTGTGTCGGTATAAAACAATTTTTCAAATTCATCCGGGTAAGAATTTTTATAAAAGTTGTACAGCATAACTACCTCATCCGATTCGAGAAGGGACTTGCGGTAAAGGGCAAATTCCCAGGCTTTCATTCTGTTATGGCGCTTCCGGATCGCAAAATCGATGATCTCTTTTACATTTTTCACATTTAATCCAATATGCTGCCTGACTTCTATAAATTGCAAATCAAGATTTATCCACATCAGTGCAACGGAATCAATGGGTTTTGCCTTGAGGATGATCGTGCTTCGTTTTTGGTTAAATTCAATGGCATCGTCAAATAGTTTATTGTCACTGTAAAATTTGGACATCTGTCGATAACATTTTTCAAGCAGGGCGCGATCGCCGATTTTTTCTGCCATATCCGTTGCGATGAAGTAATTCTGGTAAGCCTCGACCATCTGGTTCTTAAACTCATGGCTATTCCCGATACACAGGTAGCTTTCAGCGATCATGTTGTTGTTTTTCAGGGCATTCGCTATCAAAAAGGCATCGCTGCTGGCCGAAAGGGCATTGGCAACGATATATTTTGAAAGATAAACCTGGGCAAGATTCCGGCAGGTGCGCCATCGCATCTCCATGTTGTTGGTTATCCTGCATTTTTGAAGCGCCTGATTCGCATAAGCAATGGATTTCTGGAAAAAGTCGTCATTGGAGGTTGATTCAAGGTAACTGTTGTATGCAAATAGCAGCAGGTCGGGACGGAGGCTCAATTCTGCAACCCTGATGGCCGCATCGGCAAGACTGTCGGCCTTGTTCTTATCTTCCACATAGTCATTGTAGAAAAACGCCAGCTTCGAGAGGTAAACGACCCGCATGCTGTCATTCCCTGCATTCCTGTACCTCCCCCACAAAGAGACGATGGTGTCGGGCAGATCGGGCTGGGAGAATATTTTCCCGGGAAAAAACAGGGAAATAAACAGAACAGGGAAAAGGGCAACCAGGGAGTTGTTCCGTAACTTTGTCCTTATATGCAAAAGGTGTTGCATGGTTATTTCCTGCTTGATCCGGGTTGGAATATCAAACTGAACACAGATGAAGCACTAAATTGCAAACCTGCTCAGATTCAGTAGTGCTGCGTGTTTGATGATGCAAACTCAAAAACCCGCAGTTTAAATTATCAGTTTGAAAAAAACAACAATGCAAATAAACATAAAATAAATAATTAAGCGCAAATGTGCCGGTGAACTGACTATTTTTCTTTAAGAAGCTTTCATCCGTGAAGCGGCTTAATCGCAATCCGGCCCGGCCATGGAAGGGGGATGGCCAATTCCTTCTTCCCGTCCCTTAGAAACCTTTGTCTCCCTAGTAAACAACAGTTAACCTGTAGCTATGGAGTAGCCATGGAGTAACTATGGAGTAAGTATTGGGTGCCTGTTTGAACAAAGTGTCCTATGGTTTATACCATGCAACGAGTAGAAGAAGACCGTTTTATCCAATAAGTACAAATAAACATATATTTAACTATATTTACAGGCGATAATTCGTTATTATTTAACCCTTTAATCACCCCCCTATGAAAAACAAAATTCCAATGCTCATTTTAACATTTGTGATCGGAGCAGTAATCGGAGCGGCCATTGTATGGATGTTGTTCAATTGCTCTAGCCAGAACAGCAGGTGTGGAACCACCGGCAGCCCTGTGGCCGATACCACCGGGATCCAGCTGATTTCCCCGAAAATAGCAAACAACTATTTCAAGACTTACCTGACCAACTTTGAACGGGTTGATACCCTCAAGGGATTTTCAATCAATGCGGAACAGTTCAATGCCATGAAAATTATTGCAAAAGCAGATTCATCGGTGCATGGGTTCAGGATTTATATGGGGATGAAGGACAGTCTTACATCGGTCAGAATGGTTGTTGGCACCGGAAGCCCTGACAAAACAAAATCAATTTATGTGACCTCCGACTATAACTCGGGACCTTGTCCGCATATTTGCGATAATACCAGTGACATCACCAGCAAGTGATCACCGGGCCCAGGAGGATTCGGTCCGGTCGATAAACAGCACAGGGATCCCGCCGGGGTTAAACATCAGCCGTTCATTCCAGTCTGAAAAATTGTACCCTGAACCATCATCAGCTGGCATGGTCATGGTCATGATCAGGTCGGACCCGACTGCAGTTGAATAATCAATGAGCTGGTTTGAGAAATCTTTGGGTGAGCCCTCGGCGTGTAGCAGGTAGGAAACTTTTTTTTCTTTAAAGACGCTGACAATTTGTGCAGTGATCCCTTTTACAAGGGCCTTCTGTTCCGCATTTACCTCTTCCGACTCGAACAGATGGATTTCAGATTTGAACAGCTTAAAGAAGAACAACCCCCATTCAGCCAGCTGGTTGTGATCAGCATCGCTGTTAACAGGCATCACGATTCGCTGGTATCCATTTTCAATGGAAAGGTCCTGAACAACCATTACCGGGCACGGTGAGTCAAGAACCACCCTTAAGGCATGGCTGCCGAACAAATGCTGCAAGCCTTGTTTCCCGTGGGTTCCCATCACCATCAACCTGGGTCTGATCTCCGTAACAACGGCATTCAGCACCGTAAAAAGATTGCCCTCCCTGATCACGGGATCAACTTTAACACCATATTTCCGCTCACCATTTTCTTTATAATCCATTAAACCCTGATGAATTTTTTGGCATCCCGCATCTTCCTTATTAAACTGCGTGCCGGCCGGGGTATGATATACGTGCAGCAGACACAAACTGTAATTGAGAAGTCGCGCCAGTTCAAGCCCGTGCACGATCGCCTTTTCAGCAACTGCAGAAAAATCAGTTGGTACAAGGATTACCTTGCTGAATTTGAGTGAGTTTGTCCGATGGTTGGTCAATTGATGCTTTTTAAACTGCAATCCTTATGCTATTGTTATTATATATGGTACGACCGATATAAACTGAGGTGTTAAACCCCATCAAAAATAGTAAAAATTATTTCAGCAGTCAAACCGGCCTGATTTTTTAATTGTCGGTTGTTGCAGAGAATCCGCTATGATTTGCGTAAAAATACGCAGATGAATCACGTGAAAACCCCATGAAACATCGGGCATTTCCGCTCTTGAACCTGCCCTCCCTGCGGTTGTACTTTTACATCATGAAAAACAACAACCAACCCCTCAAAAAAAACACAACCATGAAAACAACAAAATTTTTCTCAACCCTCAGCATTTTTATGATCTTCGCATTGGCCACCCTGGCAACCACCACCAGCAATGATAAAAGGACTGACATGATTTCAGCAAGCTCCATCCGTTATCATGTAAACGTAATGGTTACAGTGGACAAACCGCTTTGCAACATCTACCTGATTAAAATCCTGGATGGAAACGGAACCATGGTTGCCCCTGCCAAGGCATATACACCCGGTGTTACCGGATATGATTTTTACGAGCACGGACCGGCTACCGGCACCAGAATTGCCGTTTTGGTAAAGTACCAGTATGGCGATCATTTCGAATGTCCAAACGAACTCTTTACCCCACCGGTTTTCTTATCCGGGCTTTTCAAGAATGCACAGACCTATCGTTTCGATCTTTATCCAACCTTCACATCCCCAAAACCTTAAAAAAGATCAGGTTTGAGGCAGACGGAGGATCCGTCCCGGTGGTTCGGGGCGGATTTTTTTTTACATAATCACGAGCTTGTTTCGAAGAGCGTAAATGACCAGGTTGATCACATTCACCGATCCTGTTTTCTGGAGCAACTTGTTCCTGTAACCCTCGACCGTGCGCACACTGAGAAAAAGCTTGTCAGCAATTTCATTATTTGCAAACCCTTTGCACAACAATCGCAGCACTTCCATTTCCTTTTCGGAAAAGGAAATTTTTTCAACAGCATCAATCTGTCTCACCTTTTTCACCAACAGCCCCATTATTTCTTCCGAATAGTATTGCTGGCCTTCGGAAACCCGGTTGATCGCCTTTGCAAGATCCTGGATTCCGGAGGTTTTCAGGATGAACCCGCAAACACCCTTTTCCACCATGGAATAGACATATTCCTCCTCTCCGAACATGCTGATCACCAGGATTTTTAATGACGGGTCATATTTCAAAGCCTTTTCCGTGGCTTCAATTCCATCCATGACCGGCATCTGGATATCCATCAGCACAATATCGGGGGTTACTTTCTTCAATTTTTCCAGGAATATTGCTCCGTTTTCAGCCTCGCCTACCAGTTCCACATCATCCATCTCGCTGATAACCCTTTTCAGCCCCTCCCTGAAAATTGCATGATCTTCAACAATAAAAACTCGTTTTTTTGTTTTCATCCGTTCGCTTTTTGGTACATCGAAAAAATTGGTCCTTCAGTCGGATAATTCTTGATCTGATTCCCCCGGACTTTATTGGGAATGACACTCAGTTAAAAAACCCGGGCATTAGCCCGAAACAAATTTATTAAAACCTTACTTATACAATCATCCTGCAATTCAAATTTTTTCCCGGAGTCTTTTTGTCATTCATCCATGGATGATCCTCCTATCAGAAAATTTCGAACGGAAAACCGGTGTGGCCGTTCACAGTTCTTTCCGTATGCTCACCTCTGTTTTCCCTTTCCTGTTGATAAACCGTATTTTTGCATCGACAAGGTTCACGCGCTGGATGATGTTGCCGACACCCATCCCCGACGACCTGCTGTTGATCTCGGCGACATTGTATCCTTTCCCGTTATCGGTATAATGGAGCGTCAAAAGTCCTTTTGCATAATTGAGTTTCACGCTGGCATTGGTGGCACCGGCATGTTTGATGGTGTTGTTGATCAGTTCGCAAACAATCCTGTATAAATGCAATTCCATCTGTTTCGGGAAACGATGGCCTTTCAGATTTGATTTGAGGCTGATTTCAAAAACTCCCTCGTGCTGCATGGTGTTGATGAACGAATTCAACGCTGCCTCCAGTCCAAAATTTTCTATCAGGCGAGGAGTCAGGTTGTTGGCGACGATCCTCATCTTGGCGATGGCCTCTGCCAGTTGTTTGTTGCAGATGTCAAGCATTTCCCTGTTTTTCTCAGGGGTTTTGGCATTTTCAAGCAATCCCAGGTGCAATTTGATGCTGGACAGGATCGGGCCAAGATCATCGTGAAGATCTGCCGCAAAGTGCTTCCGGTCTTTTTCTTCAGTCTCGATGACGCGGCTCAGCACATATTTCTCCAGGTGTTTTCTTTCGGTGATGTCGATCAGGATGGTCATCACTGCATCCTGGCCCTTATATTTGATTTTACTGTTTCTCAGCAAAAAATTCTTGATCACCACTTTCCGGTTTTCAGTTCTGATTTCAAATTCTTCTTCCTCAACAAACGAATCCCCGGTAAGGTTTTTGAAAACAGCATTGTTTTTCGAATCGGCAGGATCAGTCAGGAGATCTGCCACATTTTTACCGATGATTTCATCTTTGCTGAATCCTGTGATTCCCAGGATCAGATCATTTGCAAACACCACGTTCCCGTTGATATGGATCAGGATCGGGTTCGGGAGTTGATTGACCAGGGTCCGGTATAGCGCTTCACTTTCACGCAGCGACTCTTCCACCCGTTTATGTTCGGTGAGGTCCTTGAGCGTGAAAACCTCCAGCAAACGTTCCTTGTAATTTGCCGTGAGAACGGAAACAAGGAATGGGTTGACGGTCCCTTCAGCCGTGAGAATCTGGATTTCCTTATTATTGGCACTTCCAGGCTTTCCCTTGAAAATGATGCTGAGTTCGGGAGGGAAAACTCGATCAATATGCAGTCCCGCAACATCCGTGAACGGTATCGCCATCAGGCTGCAAAAAGCCTGGTTTGCCAGAACAAAACATCGCTCTTTATCCAAAGAAAATATTGGATTCGGGATAGAATTAAAAACCTCGGGCATCAACCCTGATTTCGTGAAAGCCTTCATTGGTTGAAAAAATTAGTTGATTTGATATGTGTCAGAAAGGTACATAAAAAAAGGGTTTCAGAAAAATACCAGTATATTTTTCTTTGCAAACCACGTATAAATACGCTCGAAAACCACGTGGTCCTGCCTGGCAATTCACGTTGATATTACTATGTAAATCAGGCATTTCAGCGCTTGAACCGGCACTCCCGCCGGGTGTATCTTTACATCATAGAAATCAATCACTAACCAAAAAAAAACCAAAGCCATGAAAACAACAAAATTAATCTTCGCTCTCAGTCTTGCACTGATCTTTGTCACAGGGTTCAACAGTAGTTTTGCCCAAAGTAATTCAAGAACCGACATCCCGGGGATAACCACCGCAAAAAAGGTTATCTACCAGGTCAGGATTGAAAACCTGAGTTACCTGAGCAGCGTCAAAGCAAAATACCTGGTCATGATAACCGATGAAAACGGCCGTCAGATCGGAAATCCTCAATCCTTCCGCCCGGGATTGACCGACTATACTTTTCTTGAAACCGGCACCGTGCGTGGCACAAGGGTTGCAAGGCTGGTAAAATTCCCACTCGAGGCAAGTTCCTACGACATTCCTCCATGCTCGCAGACCGGAGTTTTTAAAGGTGGCAGCACTTACATATTCAAGATCAATGCCATTCCTGTAGCAACTGACACCGGAAGCGACAATCATTGATCTTCCAGACAATTAAAGACAACCGTTTGAAACGCCGTCCCCGGAAAACCGGGACGGCGTTTTTTTTTGTCTCCCAAAGAGGCTGCCTATGGCTCTATCCAGAGCACCGAATTGTTGGTGCCGTATTCATTGTTTTCCCAAAGATTGTTGGCGGGGTCTACCATCCATTTTCCGTCAACGATAAATTTATAGGTGTGTTTCCCGGGTGCAAGAAAGACGGGGAACCACCAGGATCCCTGATGGAATTCCATCCGGGAACCATCGGTGCTCCAGTTGTTGAAGCTTCCTGTCACGATCACTTTACCGGCATCGGGATACTGATCCAGCCTGAACCAGTAGTTGGGCTTCACCGACAGGTATGAATTGCCCGATCCCGTCTTGTAGGTGTTGGATGGGTCGGTGATCCACTTCCCGTCGACGATGAATTTATATTCGTAATTTCCGGGAGCCAGCACATAGGGCAACTGCCAGCCATCGCTGGTTTTGTCCATGGCCAGTTCCTCTTGGTTCCACGCATTAAAATTCCCGCTGACGATCACCTTCTTTGCATTTGAATATCCTTTCAGTGTAAAAAAAAGCGTATCGCCAATCCCCATGAAGGAATTCCTGTTGCCTTTGCCATCGGGCCTGGTTACTTTATTGGCAGGGTCGGTCATCCAGGTTCCGTCGACGATGAACTTGTAGGCATGCGTTCCCTCCCTCAGGTAGAGCGGCAGTACCCAGTTTCCCTGGAACCGGATCATCCTGAGTTCCGATTCATTCCACTGGTTGAAACTGCCAGTCACCAGCACCTTGTGTGCGTCGGGAACCCCGCTTAAAACGAATTTGTAGTTGTAGCAGAAAAAAATATTGTTGTACCCGTGATACGTGTCGTTTTCACGAAGTTTATTGTACGAGTCGTTGGTCCATTTCCCGTCGATGATGAACTTGTATGAATACTTGCCCGGTTTCAGGTTCATAGATACCGTCCATCCGGAATCACAGGGCTGCATAGGGGTTTGAAGGGTGCTCCAGGCGTTGAATGACCCGGAAATAAAGACTTTTTTTGCATTTTTCTGTCCCGGAAGGAAAAACCGCAAACGGCCACCTGACTGGACCAGGATGTTGCGGGTAAACCGGTTCACCCCATAGCTTACGGACTCCCGTTCAGCAATGGATGAGCGTTTTATCCATTGATCATCCAGCAGGAATATTTTTTCCGTCGTTTCCTCCCTGGATTCATCCTTGCCGGCTTCCATGGAAAGTTCAAAACGGTGAAGGTCAATCTTAAGGGTTTTCCATACCTTTCCGTTTGAAGTGATCACTGGCTTTAAGGCATAAGCATCTGAAACCAGGGCGCTGTCGAGCCCGAACAGGCGGGCCACCTCCGTGCGTTGCGGGGCGCTCCAACGCAGATCAAGCGTAAAGATGAGGCGGCCATCTTCAACATGGCAGACTTTCTTCAAATCAACCTGCACCTGTGCAGCAGCAGTTGAAATGAACAGGATAAACGTCGCCATCCAGGCACACCAGGTTCTCATTTATTCTCCTCCGGTTTCAGGCAGATCCCCATCTCTTTTTTTACTAAATTAATGTAAATTTTACCTTTTGCAAAAAAGTCGTACCCCAGCATGCCGTCGATGGGGCATCCATATTTCCTCGACATGGCGGTGAGGCTGCACAGGATCGTTTCCATCGGGACCATTTGCCGGTTGCCCATTGAAAATTCATTGAGGGTGCCGAACAGGACCTCTCCCCTGTCCTGGCCAACGCCATTGAGGCCTGAACGCCTTGTAATGGTGACCGTTCCCAGCACATTTTTATGGGCGGTGATGCTCAGCACATTGGATTCGGCGCCGGTATCGAGGCAAAAATCGAGAACTTTGCCTCCAATTGTTGCCTTGACAAACATAATGCTGTGAAATTCACCGATTTTCTGGATGATATCATATTTCACTACCGGGGAAGGTGGGCCAAGGCGGTTTCCGGTCCTGTCCAACCTGAAGATCTGCAGCTCATTGTTGCGGAGATCGATCACCATTTCGAGATTTTTCAGCAGGCTCATGCCGAACAATCCCAGGATCTTGACTCCCCTGCGGTTTTCGAGATGCCCCAGCGGGGTGACATCGGCCGGCATGTTCGTATAAACCAGGTCGCTGATCAGCAGCCGTTTTACATTGATGCGTTCGACAGAGGCCGTGGAACCAGTCACACCGCCGGCTTCCTCATCATCCACCGCGATGGCATTCCGGAAATAGGTTTGGTTGAGCACCAGTCCTGATGCGCCGGTATCGAGGATGAAATTGCCGATCATGTTGTCGATGGTACCTTCGAGTAAAAACAGGCGTCCCGCGCGTTTAAGCGGGATCGTTACGCCAACGGTGTTCCCCTGGAGATCATTGATGGGCTTGCCGGAGATCGAAACACATTCCAGCATCCCGGGAACCAGGTAACCCGGTGCCGGTTTTGCCGAAATTCGTGCGGGACACATCAGCAGCGACATCACCAACAGGAACAATATCAAGCAATGGGAACCTTGCCGGCTGATCATAAAAACTGTCTTGAAGGAAGATGCAAGGTAGTGAAAATATCTTTATGGATGGTCCCGTCAACGATCACCCGTTATTTCAACACTACCTTTTCTGTTGCTGCGATCCTGTTCCCATCAGTTACCCGGACAAGGTAAATGCCCGCAGGGAAAGGGCTAACATCCATCTCAGCTTTCTCTTTGCCAGGCGGAAGGACAATTTTGGCGCATTGCTGGCCGCAGAAATTGATCAGTTTGATCTCCATCTCCATAGGGTTGAAAGGGAATTCAACGGTAAGTTTATCGGCGGCGGGGTTGGGCCCAATATGGATGTGAGGTTTTGAAAATTCAGGAGTAGATACAAATTGATAAAAACAACTCCCCCCCCAAATAGAAATCCCATTGTCCTTTACACATATGATACCTGAGTTAAAACCATACCCTATGACGATAGGGTCATAAAGACCCTGACAACCTCCAATACTTTCAATATAATTCAAAATACAATTAGCGTCAAAACAGAAAATTTTCCTTATCTCTCCGTTGAGTAAAATAATATCGGAAACGGAATATACTACATACAAGCCGCCTTGAGTGGCATATGCTGAATGAAAAGTATCTCCAGGAGATAGTGAAAAATCGTACAAAAGCTGTTCCTGCGGTTCGTAGTTCACATCATAGATAAATACCTTTCTTGCAAGGGTGTCTTCTCTAAGGAAGGCTCTCCTGTATGGAATCGTGTCAACTACATAGGGGGCGCATATACTGCCACCCGGACCCGGAGTACCAAGAAACGGATATTCATTCTGAAACCGGTAATAATGACCATCAATGAGGCTGTCTCCCTGGATAAATTCGGTTCGTCCCACATACATATAACAAGGTGCCGGTGAAACAGTATAAGCAACATCCCAGTAGGTATTCGAACGGATGAGCGGGTGGTATACCTGGCCGGAAAGCATGGTTGCCAGGCACATGAAATAAATGTAAAAAGTAAGTTTTTTCATTGTGGGGCTGATTTGTTGTGAAAAGATAAAGCGTTTCCCCATATATTTGGGGCTAAAGCCCGGGAATTAAGAGCCTTGTACACCCCCGGCCTAAAGGCCGGGGTAATTCATCAAGACTTGGTTTACCTTATTACCACTATTTTTGCCTGCTGAACTGCCTTCCCACGGTTTTTAAGTGTTACAATGTAGACTCCCTGACTCAAATGATTGACCGGGATCATTTTTTGGTCCTCTTTTATCGTGAGCGGGATACTGTTTAAGGTTTTTCCCATGATATCCGTGATTTCGATACAGCACCCTGCTGCAATTTCGCTGAGGCGGTACTTTACTACAACCTCCGTTTTTGCCGGGTTGGGTGAAACAGATAAGAACCCGTTGGTTTTATTTTCGGGAATTCCGACAAATTGATAGTTGCAATCTGAACCCCATAGGTTTATTCCGTTTTCGCGGATACAAAAATATCCTCCCCGATCATTAAAGGAAAAAATAATGGAATTAAAAAGACCCTGCGAACCTCCAATACCTTCAATATAATTTTCTACATCGCCCATGTTGTTAAACGAATATTTTTTTCGGACCTCACCATTATTCAGTATGACATCAGCAATGGAGGTAACAACGAGCGTTCTGTTTCCGTTGTATAATGAATTTAATGTGTCACCAACAATTATGGTGAAATCATATAATAGCTGATCAGGGGGGTCAAATCCTTCTGTATAGAAATATACTTTCTTTGCAATCGTATCCTCACGTATGTAAACACTTGTTGAATGAGATATTGTATCAACAACAAACGGAGGACAATAAGGGCCAGGTTGAATAACTTGTATAAATGTAAATTGTCTCGATTTTGTATAAGATATTCCACCAATAATCGTATCGTCACTGGTGAAAAAAATTCTATCAACATATTCATAGCAAAAAATCGGGTCCATGTGATAGTCATCCCAATAGGTATTTGTCCGGATCAACTTATGATACGCCTGTGCCCGCACAAATCCCGGGAACATACCCGCCAGGCAGATCCCGGACAGGACGAACAGTGCAAACGGAATTGTTTTTATTTTCATGGGGTTCACTGGCAGAAGTCTATCAAATATAGGGATTTTTCCTTGAAATTATTTTTATTTTGAAAAATGGGTGGAGGGTGGTCAATGCAAATGCCGAAGGCATGACAACATCATGTCACCACTTCACGGTTCATGAAACTTTGCAGCTTTTAATTCTATAAAAACAAAGGGCCATCGGGTTTAAAAAATTCAACCCTTGATGGACATAATTTAATTATCCTGCTTCTGAAATTTGATCAATTACCAAACTATTCCATAGAGATGCTTTACAGCCATGCGGGGGCGGATGATTTTTTAAGGGTTTTCCCACAGAGATAAAACATTGGCGTTTATTAAGCCCGAAGGGCTGATATGATTATAATAAAAATCCATTCATGCGGCCAATGAACCCCGGAGGGGTGATATTATTCTTCATTCCAATCGAATAAATATTTTCCGTCATATTCAATTTCAAATTTCCGGAGAAGCTCCAGATATTCCTCCTTAAATGTTTTCTTCCGGTGATGTTCTTCCTGATTTGCAATATATTGAAATACCTTTTCTATCTGGGAATGTGCATAGGAAAAAGCTCCGAAACCCGCTTGCCACGAAAAGTTTCCCCGGACAAATTGTTGCTCGTTGATGAAATTCGTTGTATTGTTCTTAACATCCCTGACCAAATCTGACAATGCAATTGAAGGTTTTAATCCAACAAACAAATGGACATGGTTTGTAACGCCATTCACAATGATCGGCTTTTGGCTTTTACCTTTGATAATCCCGCACATGTATTTAAAAACCTCGTTGCGCCAGGGGTTTTGTAATAAGGCTTCCCTGCCTTTTACGGCAAATACAACCTGGATGTAGATTTGCGAATATGTTCCTGCCATGGCTTTTTTATTTCACCCCTTCGGGGTTTGGGTTATAATTAACTCCTTTATGTGTTATAATCCTGTCATCCCTTCGGGATTGATCCTGCCTGAACACTTTTCTTCACATTTCCCGTGATGACCAAAAAATGGCATTTGAAGAACGCCGTTCAGTCTTCTGAAACCTCTCATCAATTATTGCTTAATAGGATAAATCACCAAAAGGTAATGCAACAAAATTGATTTTTTTTAATATCCCGGCTAAGGCCTGCTAAATTCCGGCCTCTCAAATAACGAATGAGTGGTCAATTGTCACCAGCCGTCACGCGTCAAGCGTCACCCATTTTTGCTTATCTTTGCACAATTTTTGGAATGACGAGGTAATTATGAAGGATTTGCATGATGGTCCAACAAAGTGTTTGCTGGTTCAGACAAAATTTTCGGCATACAGTTTCTGGAATTACCAGGAAGTATGCGAAATGGTCGGGAAAAAATACCCGGCCGCCCCACTTGGCCTGCTCACCGTGGCTGCATTGTTGCCACAACACTGGGAGTTCAGGCTGATCGATGAAAATGTGGAGCCCCTTACCGATGACCACATCCGGTGGGCCGACCTGGTTTGCATCGGGGGAATGCTACCCCAGCAGAACAACATGCTCGACCTCATCACCAGGGCCCATCGGCTTCATGCCGTGGTGGTGGTTGGCGGCCCCGATCCCACTTCGCAGCCCGACCTTTACAAAGAGGCCGATTACCTTGTGCTAGGCGAGGGAGAAAACACCATTCCCATGTTTTTGGAGGACCTGAAGAAGGGTGTCAGGGGCGGTAAATATCTCTCTCCCGACAAGGCCGACATGCTCAAAGCGGTGGTTCCCCGCTACGACCTGATCAGTTTCAATGATTACATCATGATCGGGCTGCAGTTCATCCGCGGATGCCCGTTCAACTGCGAGTTTTGCGATGTCATCGAACTCTACGGCCGCATCCCGCGGTTCAAGACCAATGAGCAGGTCATCAAGGAATTGCAGTCGCTCTATGACCTTGGATACCGTGGCCATATCGACATGGTCGACGATAACTTCATCGGTAACAAGAAAAAAGTCAAAGACCTTTTACGGGAGATCATCGCCTGGACCAGGGCACGGAAATACCCGTTCTATTTTACAACCGAGGCTTCTGTCAACCTTGCCGACGACGACGAGCTGCTTCAGCTCATGAAGGATGCCGATTTCCGGTATGTCTTCCTTGGAATTGAAACTCCCGACAATGATACGCTTGCACTGAACAATAAAAACCAGAACGTCGACAAGTCCATCGAAGATGCCGTGATGAAGATCATGAAGTACGGGATGGTGAGCAATGGCGGCTATATTCTCGGCTTTGACAGCGACCGGCCGCAAATCGCCCAACAGATGATCGACTCCATCCAGGATTCGGGGATCTGCATGGCCATGATCGGCCTGTTGTACGCCCTGCCGAACACACAGCTTACCCGGCGGCTTGAAGCGGAAAACCGGTTATTCCACTATCATTCCAAGTCGGTTACCGAAGGCGACATCGACCAGATGACGAGCGGGCTGAACTTTCTGACGATTACTCCGCGCGTGGAAATCCTGAAGAAATACATCCTGATCCTGGATGCCATTTTTCAACCTTCCAATTATTACAAGCGCGTTATTTACACAGGGTTGCATGTCAAAACGAACTACAGGCACAAGCCTGATTTCAAGACCTGGCTGATCTATATGCGCTCATTTTTAAGGGTTTGCAAAAAAGCCGGTTTCTCGAAAGCCACCGGTTACTATTACTGGAAAATGTTCTTCACGGTACTTTTCAGGAATCCCAAAGGCATTGAACCGGCCGTGAACCTTGCCGCCATGTTCATCCACTTCCTGAAACAAAAAGAGTACATCGTTTCCGTAACGCAAAAGATAATCAGCGGGATTGAAAACGTCGGGGAGGAAGCGTTTAATGAGCGGATGATGGGGAGGACGTGACACGAAGCAGAATAACCTAAAGATTACAATATGTCAGATATGATCGTGGAGCCCATTGAAAAATATGGGCTCAGCAAGGAATCGAGGCCGAGGATCCTTTTCTCAAAGATAGGCATCGTCGGGTGTGGAGGTGTGGGACAGGAATTGGCCATCACCGCTTCGAAACATGGAATCGAGGTGTTTTTTCTTGAACTCAGCGAGGAACTGATCCGGCATTCATTTGAGGAGATCAAAAAGGAGCTGGATCATGAAATAAATCACTGGGGGCTTACCCCCGGAGAAAAAACCGCCATCCTTTCCAGGATCAAAGGAACGCTTTCGTACACAGATTTTCACGACTGCGAACTGGTGATCGAAACCATCAAGTCAAAGCAGGGCCAATCGAGTTTTGATTTGCGGAAAGAGGTTTTTCTGAACATCGAAAAAGAGGTAAGCAAAGAGTGCATCATCGCTACAAATTCCTCCACCATTGTCGTAACGGAATTGTCATCGGAACTGGAACACAAGGAACGATGTGTCAGCCTTCATATATCGACCACCGCCCCGGGAGCCAGCGTGGTGGAGCTTGCAAAAGGGTTGCATACCACCGACGAAGCCTATAAAAAAGTGATCAAGTTTGTGAAGCTGCTTGAAAAGATCTCGATCCCGGTGATGGAATCTCCCGGGCTGGTGAGTGTGCGGCTTTTCGTAGTGCTGCTCAATGAGGCTTGTGAAACGCTCATGGAAGGCGTCAGTTCCATGGAAAATATTGACCTCACCATGCGTTCATGTTTCAACATGCCGCTGGGCCCGTTCGAGTTTGCCGACAAGGTGGGTTTGGACAAGGTTGTAAGGTGGATGGAAAACCTGTACAGCGAATTCGGATCGTCGCGGTACATAGCATCCCCCATGATCAAGAAACTGGTGCGGGCCAACAGGCTTGGAAGGATCAGCGGGATCGGGTTTTATGAATATGATGCCGAAGGGAATAAAATCACGGAAGAGGTCAATTGATTGCCTTAGTCATAAAAACGAAAACCACGAAGGCACTAAGTTCACTTAGGGTCACTTAGAATTGGAAACTTCCTGAATTGATTGACCCCCTAAGTGATACTAAGTGCTCTCAGTGCCTAAGTGGTTAAAATACACAGATCATCATGAATATACTTGTTTTGAATTGCGGAAGTTCTTCGATCAAATACCAGCTCTACAACATTGAATCACGCCGGCTTTTTGCCAAGGGAATTGTCGAAAAAGTGGGGCTGAAGGGTTCGTTTTTAAGGCATGAGAAAGAGAACGGGGACAAGGTGAAGCTGGAAGGCGAAGTCATTGACCATCAAACCGGCATTGAATATGTGCTCGGCGTACTGATCAGCAAAGAACACGGCTGCATCAGCCAATTATCAGAAATCAACGCCGTGGGGCACCGCATGGTGCATGGAGGAGAGCGGTTCCAGGAGAGCAGCCTGATCAACGAAGATACGATCAAGGATTTCAAGGCATGCATTCCCCTTGCACCGCTTCACAATCCTGCCAATTTAAAGGGGGTGATGGCCATGCAATTTTTGCTGCCCACCGTACCCCAGGTCGCAGTATTCGATACTGCCTTTCACCAAACGATGCCTGCACGCGCCTACATGTATGCCATCCCCTATTCGCTCTATAAAAAATATGGCATCCGCCGCTACGGTTTTCATGGCACCAGCCATTATTACGTGGCGCGCCGGGCCTGCGAGATCCTGGGTGTCCCAATGGAATCGATGAAGATCATCACCTGCCACCTTGGAAACGGCACATCCATGGCGGCCATTAAAAACGGCAAGTCGATCGATACCTCCATGGGACTGACTCCCGTTGAAGGGCTGATTATGGGCACCCGCTCCGGGGATATGGATCTCGGGGTGCTCACTTTCGTGATGGAAAAGGAGGAACTGAACATTGCGGTTGCCAACACCCTGGTCAACAAACACAGCGGAATGCTGGGAATTACCGGTGTTTCCTCCGACATGCGGGAGATCGAAAAAGAGGCGGAAGCCGGCAACGAAAGGGCGATCCTTGGGCTGGATATGTTCCGCTACCGGATTAAAAAATATATCGGGGCTTATGCGGCTGCGCTCGGCGGGCTTGACCTGCTTATTTTCACCGGCGGGATCGGGGAAAACGACCCTGTTACCCGTGAATTATGCTGTGCCGACCTGGAATACATGGGACTGGAATTCGATCCGGAGAAAAATGCCGGGGTCCGGGGCAAAGAGGTCGTGCTGAGCAAGCCCCAATCGCGGGTGAAGGTCATGGTGATCCCTACCAATGAAGAACTTGTTATTGCGGAACATACGCACAGGATTGTTTCGGAAATGAAAGCGTAAAGCTTTTTTTTCCAACTGATTTGCAGATGGTGGAGCGCAGTCGTTATTTCAAAATATCAGCCTTTTTCATTCTCCTGCTGGCGCATGTTTCATCGTTTGGCCAGGGAACATGGGAGCGTATCAACATTCCCACAAAGCAGTATCTGAAATCCGTTACTTTTTCCGACAGTTTATATGGCTGGGCGGCCGGGGATTCCGGAACCATCATCCATACTTCCGATGGTGGAACAAGCTGGGCTTTCCAGGACAGCCATGGCTACAACGAGATTTCAGATATTTTCTTTCTGAACAGAAATCTTGGCTGGGCTTCCTCCCTCAATTACACCACCCCTCCGTTTGGCACAACACTGCTGAAAACGACCAATGGCGGAACGGATTGGATTGCCAGTACCTATCCCGGGGAGGATATCTTTATAACCTGCATTCTTTACAGGGATTCACTGAACGGATGGATGGGCGGAAGGCCTCATGCCCTGGTAAAAACCAAAAACGGAGGAGCAGATTGGACACAGGCGGACATTGACACTTCTATCCTTTCTTTTTTCCCTGTGCTGAGTATCCAGTTTTTCAACGACAAATACGGCTATGCAAGCGGCGGGATGTTTGATATCGCCGGTGTGATATGGAGAACATCCAATGGCGGCGGTAAGTGGTACGCCATGGATGCGGCTGAAGCACCTGCCGACGAGGTCCATGGATTATACATAATTGATTCACTGAATGTTATCGGGGCAGGAGGCGACCCGGATTTCGGGTTTGGCGTTGGCATGAGCCGAACATCCGATGGCGGCATTCACTGGAATTATGAGGAGCTTGACATCCAGGGGAATGCCTATGATATCGATTTCAGGAACAGGAATGAAGCCTGGGCACCGCTTGGTCCGAAGCGAAAGTTGATTTACAGTCTCGATGCCGGCACTACCTGGAAACCGGTGATCACCCCCGACTCTACTGCAATTTTCGATGTTGTCTTCCCCGACTCCCTGCATGGTTTTGCCGTCGGGCAGCAGGGAGCCATGATCAAGTACAAACCACGCGTCATTCCTTCGGTTGACCAGGTTTCGATGTTTGCACAGGAATTTACACTGGGGCAGAATTATCCAAACCCCTTTTCGCAGCACACCAAAATCAAGTATCATGTTCCGCCTGCGGGACTTTACAATAAGTTAAAGTCGGGAAATCCTGGTGGTCGTCTTATACTTAGGGTTTATAATATCCTGGGAAATGAGGCCGCCACCCGAACGGTTGACGACATTTCGCCCGGGGAACATCTTTTGGAATTGGAGGCGGAAAGTTTGCCGGGTGGGATTTACTTTTATCAGCTGTACCTTATTGTTGACGGGCAATCGGTTCCTGTTGTGCCGGCAAGGAAATTTATTTTACTACGGACACCCTCGAAGGGTTAATTTCCTTTAATGTATATCATCCTTTGGGTTTCAACCCGGTCGTGAAGCGTTAACCTCACAATAAAAATTCCATTTTTCATAGGAGCGGACCCCGTCAGGGTGTGGGACCCCGTCAGGGTCGAAGGATTAAAAGTGACCCGGTAATTCCCTGGATATTTCCACTCGTTCACCAATTCAGCCACTTCATTGCCAAGCACATCGAAGATTTTCAATGACACATGACCGGCCGTTTCAACCCGGAACCCGATCGTCGTATGATCGCTGAAAGGGTTCGGCGTGTTTGGCTGTAAACTCATCAACGCGGGATTGTTTATTTCATGGATGCCGTTGATCTCGGAAAAATCAATCGGGACCGTCCAGATCTGGTAGAGCCCCGTCGAATTATCCATCCATAAGGGGATCAGTTTTGTATCGGTTGAGGTGAGGTCGATGTTATCGCCCTGGTAGCCCTGGCCCAACCCCCCGATCGGGGCTGGCCGGAAATGATGGTCGCTGATTTCAAATTCGGTCCAGGTGTCACCGCCATCCATCGAGCGCGCAAGAAACACACCCGCCGAATCGTTTGTTGTACGCCGGTCGTCATAAAAAATAATATTCAGGGCTCCGTATTTATCGAGGTGCATCGAAGGAAAGTACTGTGTTTTCCCATTGTTCAGCGGGTCCTGGTTCACCCTGATGCCTGCAGACCAGGTCGCACCTCCATCGGTTGACCGGTACAGCACGATATCCGGGTCGGACCCTGCAGGCGCAAAGGCTTTTTGCCCGGTGACGATGTAGATCCAACCCTTCCTGGGCCCGTTTGTCGTGTCGACGGCGATGCCTGGCAAGCCGTTCACCCGGATGTTGTTTTTATTGGCAAGTACGCCGTTAATGCCATTTACAGGAAAAGCATTTTCGGTCACCTGCCAGTCTGCTCCCCCATTTGATGAAGAGGCGAATCCGACAAGAATTTCTTTAAATGGAGATACATCCTGAACACCCGCCCAGCAAGTATAAATTTTCCCATCGGGGCCGATTGCGATATCGCCGCCGGCGCTTCTGTTTGAAGGATTGTTGATCGGGACCGGGGTGCTCCAGTGCCTGGCCCCATCATCGGTATAGGCATGCATCACCGGGAAAGGCGTGGCAAATTTCACCCAAACAGCATGGGTTCTTCCACTATAAGGACTCACCGGGCTTATGTTTGTAGTGACGGCTGCCCGTTCCAGGTCATCGGTTGAAATAACGTTCTGATATGACCAGGTCTGGCCATTGTCAAGCGAAAAATGGGAGTACAATCCGACAAACGGTGACCTTCCCATGCGGGTGATGATGAAGGTTCCATTCCTATCGATGGTGATCCCCGGGTCGCCCCCATGGTATGCGATGGGTGCTCCCGTGCAGGTGTCATTTCCCACCCAGCTGATGCCTCCGTTGGTGGAGGTGAATATGCCTTCACTGATAAAGAAGGGAATGAAATTCAGGGTATTGCATGTTGAAAAAATAACGTTTTGATCAAGCGGGCTTTTTGCGATAAACACCTCGGTCTGATTCATGCTGCCCGGATAAATCCTGTAGTTCGATCCGAATTTCAGCGGGGAGTCAGGACCGGTAACGGTTTGAGTGAAAACAACAGAAAAATGGCAAAGCAAAAACAGTGTAACTGGTAATTTTCTCATCCTTAAAATGTGTACCCTAGATTGAGTGAAATAAAATAATTCCGCGGAATCCCCGCATTGTAATAGCGTTTATCTGCAGAATTGACCGTTGCATACCCGACGTAAATCTCGTTAAAAATGTTATTTAAACCGGCAGAGGCCAGTATGTTGAATTTCCCGAATTTCATTTCAATCCCCAGCAGGCCGTCGAGCAACCGGTGTGCCCCTGTTTTGCCGGTATTGGCATCATCAGCCCAAAATCCACTGATAACCTGGTAACTCAGCCGGGCAAATATATCTATTTTTTTCACAACCGGATATTTATACGATAACCCAACAAACATTGAGCATGCAGGATCATTTGGCCCCCTGTTGCCTGCAAAATCCCTGTTCACATCCACAAGGTTCCCTGTCGAGTCAGCCTCCAGCGATTGGGTGGCATATGATTTGTAAATCAATTGAGTACCCGTACAGGAAAATTCGAAATCCAGATTCTTATAAATTTCGAGCCGGCTTTCCAGTTCAAATCCAAGGCGGTCAGACCTGGAGGCATTTCTGAAGAACATGTCGCCATATACCTCATAGGGAACAAGTTCATTTTCGATATCCGATTTAAAAAAACCCGCCCTGAAATACAGTTTTTTAAAGAACAGGGCAGTATCAGCCCTGATGATGTTGCTTTCAATTCCAAGTTGAAAAGTTTTTGATTTTTGAGGCAGCAGATCCTGGTTATACAGGAATGCCGGGTAAGGGCTGTCGAGCTGGTTGTCATCAGGCGGGTCAAAACTTAAACCATACGAAGCATTCACGGCTATCCAGGGCCTTACCTGGTATTTCACTGTCAGTTCCGGTGAAAATCCCTGGTAAATTTTTTTGTCGGAACGCGCCGGGAGGGTCTCTTCGGTCAACTTATAGGTGAGGTTTTCGTATTTCCCTGTGAAATTGACAAACAGTTTCTTTTTAACTATTTCAATATTGTCCGTGATAAAAAGTTCAGTTCTTTCCGTCTTTTCACTTTTCAGCTGTTCCAGCTGGTCACTTTTTTCCCCGCCGAAATTCTCATACTCTTCGGTCCTTTCGGGTTGCGTAAACAGGTCGCCCCCTATGGAAAAGATGTTGTCGATGCTTCCGAGACGGGCCGAGTTAACGTACATGCCCGACAGCCCCACACAATATTTGTTCACTATTTTATACTCCCTGGTCGAGCGGATGTATGATTGGATGTTCCCATATCCGGCCACAGTTATTTCACTGTTCAGCGATTTGCCGAACTTTGCCTTATACATAATATCCACCCTGCCCATGGTGCCTTTCTTTTTTTCATCCCGGTTGACTGACCGGGGATCGGCATTGTAAGGATCAATTTCAAATTCAGCTTTTGTCAACGAACCAGGGAAGTTGATTTGTCCGTTTATATAATATCCAAGAATCGTGAGTTCTGAACGGGGACCGGGATTCGTTTCGAGGGCTACGTTCAGGATTTGCCAGTATTCGCTGTTATGCTGCCTGTATCCATTGTTGTTCAGATAACTGTACCTGGTGAGGAAACGATATTTACCTGATTTTATCGCCATTGTTATTCCATTATCGGTTGATCCGAACGATCCGAATTGATTAAACTGGACAAGGGATGACCGGTCAAAATTCAGATCGGCTGTATAATCAGGAATTCCACCCGGATAATTGACATTGAAGAAATATGCGTTTAAGAAGGAACGGCCGGGGGTGATCCGATCGTTCAAACCGGTTATCAGCAGACCATGATCCACCAGGTTCTTTTCTGCATAAATGCATGAAAAACAATACAATATGAATATGGAGAGGAATAGCTTTTTCACCGGTATCAAAATGTATAGCCTGCATTGATTGAAAAATAATAATCTCTTGGAGCGCCTGCTTCGTAATACCTTTTGTTTGCAGCGTTGGTATTGGTAAAGCCTACATAAATTTCATCAAAGAGGTTATTGATCCCGGCTGAAGCCATCAGATTGAATTTCCCGAATTTAACATCCAGGCCGATCAACCCGTTCAGCAGGTTATATGCATTGGTCTTATCGGTGTTTTCATCATCGACCCAAAGACCGCCGATCCCCTGGTAGCTGGCTTTGACAAACGCATTCAGGTGATTTCCTACCGGCCGGGTATAGGTGAGCGACAGGTACACATTGTTTTGCGGAACACTTGGCACAATATCTCCTGAAAAATCCTTATCCGTTTCGATCAGTGTTCCGGTCGAATCAGCCCCGATGGCCCTGGCTTCATAGGAAAGGTACCTGAAATGGGACCATGTGCAGGTCATTCCCAGGTTCAACCCCTTGCAAATTTCAACATGGGCGCCCAATTCAACGCCAAGCCGGTTTGTTTTTGCCGCATTCCGGTAATATACTTCTCCCAGTACTTCATAAGGGATGATCTCATTGCCGATGCGGATGTTGAAAAACGAAGCTTCATAGATAAATCGTGTGAAAAATTTCTTGTCCCACCTGTAGATGCTGCCTTTCATGCCAAGTTCAAAATTTTGCGATTCCTGTGGGTTGAGGTCCCCGTTAAACAGATAAGCAGGGTCGGGACTTCCCATTTCGTTGGAGGCCGGTGCGTCAAAACTCCACCCGTACGAGGTATAAACCGCCATCATCGGGGTCAGTTTATAATTCAATGCCAGCTTGGGAGTAAATGCGTTGAATGGCCTGTGATCACTGCGGGAAGGAAGGGTCTCCTCCGTTTGATCATAGATCACATTGTCGTATCGGCTTGTTAACAGCACAAACATTTTTTCCTTAAGAATTTCGAAATTGTCGGAGATATAAAATCCTTTATTGACAATGTCTTCACTTTCAATTTGCAGGATCTGGTCTCCCCTGGCGCCATTGATGTTGTCATAATATTCTGTTCTAGCGGGTTGACTGAACAGGTCGCCGCCCACGGAAAATTCATTATGGCGCAAACCGATCATCGACTTGTTGACATACCGTGCACTCAAACCCAGTCCATAACGGTTGATGATCCGGTAGTCCTTGGCCGTACGCTCAAAATATTTGATGGTACCGTAAGCAGTCACTTCAATTTCATTGTTTAAATTTCCCCCGAAAATGGCGTCGTACCTGATGCCAACTCTTCCTTTGGTGGTGATCCGTTTTTCGTCGCGGCTCACCGACTTTGGATCAGCCTGCCAGGGGTTCTGCTGAAATTCCTCTTTGGTCAATGACCCCGGAAGTCTGATGATCCCATCCACAAAATAACCGAGAATGGAAAGTTTGGTATGCGGCGACGGCGTTGACTCAAGCACCATATTGAGGATGTGCCAGTTTTCATTGTTATGCTGCCGGTAACCATCGTAATTCACATAGCTGTAAGTCGTAAGCAGGCGGTAGCTGTTGGTTTTCACAGCTGCCTTCACCCCGTTTTTATGCAGCCCGAAGGAGCCGAACTGGTTGAACTGGACCACGGATGACCTGTTAAAATCGATGTCATTGATAAAATCAACCACTCCTCCGGGGGCATTGGTATAGAGCGAAGAGGCATTGCCTTTGACGATTTCTATCCTGCCAATGGAATTAAAATCAAGGGCTTCCAGCCTGGTTTGTCCATCTGGTTCCGACTCGGGGATGTCATCCAGCAATATCCGGACTCCCCTTACCCCTGAATTTGACCTGCTTCCGAATCCCCTGATGGAAAACCTCACATCATGATCGCCATAACGTGATTGCAGGAATAATCCCGGAACAGCGGGGAGGATGTCATCGGATCCGATTTTCCGATCGTATTTGAAGTTTGGATAATTCAACCGTACCACCGAATACGGAATATCGATGATTCGCTTCGAGACCCTGGTTGCGGTAATGACGACCTCCTCAAGTTCCCTGTATAAACTGTCTGAGGGGATCGGGACCGTATCGGCAAGCCTGGGCTCCTGGGCAAAACCGGCTGAATTTCCAAAGATCAGAAATCCAGTGAACAGGAATACCGGCACGATGCAAAGGAATTTTTTCATATCCCCTGCAAAATTAATGAATTTACCCTCCAGGAGACTGCCTGATGCTGGTTTTACAAATTTTATAACCCGACCCTTGGAGGGTCCGTGACCCCCAAGGGTTTAAATAACGCACCAATGGTGCTAAATGCCCCATATAGCTGAGGTCTCTTTTAATGCCTGGATATCACAGGGAAAATAATTTTCACATTATTAATAATAAAAATTCCAGGCAACCAATACACACGCAATCCAACCATAACAATACTTGCCAACAATATTAATTAAAATTTTGAATATCATTGTTTTGCTAAATAAAAAAAAACCGATTCTGACTCTTGGTCAATATTTATAATTCGTACCTTTGCAACAACCAAATTGTATTCTCATGAAAAACCATACTTATTTAACCTATCTTATTTTATTGATCTTCTGTTGTTTTTCCCTTGAACTTGTTGCTCAGGTGCGCATCAACGATGGAATCACCGGTGGCACGAACAGTGCCCTGCTTGATATCAATTCTCATGACAAAGGGCTGTTGGTCCCCCGTCTTAGTACAGTCAGACGTGACCAGATTCCCTCGCCTGCAACAGGGCTTTTTATTTACAATACAACTACAAGTCATTTCAATTATTACAACGGCAATTCATGGTACCAGATTGAATCTACACCCGTTTCAAACATTACCGGAACGAAAAGGCCGGGTGGCGGGATTTCTATTTCATCGATCGCGAACAAACTGCCAGACAGTTCTGCCATGCTGGATGCAAGCGATACCATCAGGGGTTTCCTGCCTCCCAGAACCACCCAGGGAGCGATCATCAACCCTGAAAACGGATTGATTATTTACGATATTTCCAGCAACCAGCTGAAATATTTTTTCGACACCAAATGGTACCCGGTTTGTGCTGTCCTCACTGAGACATCCGGACCAGCAACCGGAACCCAGGATTCTCCTGGTGTTGCGATCAACACTAGCGGCGCAGGCCCCCATCATTCGGCAATCGTAGATGTTACTTCGTCCAGCAAAGGGATGCTGATCCCACGCCTGACCAACCTTGAACGGGATGAGTTATTACCGGCAACCGGGCTCACCATTTTCAATACCTCTGCTAAAACAATTGAGTATTTTGATGGCACCACCTGGCTGGCAATGAATATCATATTGCCTGTAGATGTCACCATTTCTGCCACTGCCATGCAGGTTTGTGCCGGAGTTGAAGTGATTTTTACCGCAACCCCGATCAACGGAGGAGCGAATCCTCAATTCCAGTGGAAAATCAATAACACCGCCATCACCGGTGCAACCAATTCATCCTATACTTACGCCCCGCAGAACAATGACCAGGTTACGTGCAGTTTAACATCCAGCCTGGTCTGTTCATCCGGAAGCCCGGCCACATCAAATGTATTAACCATGACGGTTTTTCCGCTTTTGCAGGTCGCTGTCTCGATCCAACCGGCGGTTAACCCTGTTTGTGAACATACACTGGTAACATTTACGGCAACCCCCTTCCATGGTGGCACTGCACCGTTGTATCAATGGAAATTGAACGGGGATGATATAGCCGGGGCGACTAATGCTACTTATTCTTTCATCCCTGTAAACGATGATGCCATTTCGTGCGAACTTACTTCGAACGCGGTCTGCCCCTCAGGCAACCCGGCTGCATCCAATGTCGTTTACATGACGGTAAATCCGTTATTGCCAGCCAGCATATCGATTGCTCCATCGGCCAACCCGGTTTGTGCGCAGACCTCAGTAAAATTTACGGCTTCCGTCATCAATGGCGGCATTTCGCCGTTGTATCAATGGAAGCTGCAGGGCAATGATATCCCAGGGGCAACCAGTTCTGAATATATCTATGTACCAGTGAACGGTGATATCATCACCTGCAAACTTACCTCCAGTGAACCTTGTGCCATTAACAATCCTGTAGTTTCCGGTGGGGTGACCATGACCGTCCATCCGCTTTTACCGGTCAGCATTGCCATTGCACCCTCGGCAAACCCTGTTTGCGCGCAAACACAGGTAACATTTACTTCAGTTGTCCTGAATGGCGGGTCAGCGCCGGTGTATCAATGGAGACTGTATGGCGCAGAAATTCACGGGGCAACTGATGCCACTTATTCCTACGTCCCTGTGAATAATGATCCGGTTTCCTGCCAGGTGATTTCCAATGCCACCTGTGCCATTGACAATCCTGCCATTTCAAACGAAGTGCTCATGACGGTTCATCCACTTTTACCGGTCAGCATATCCATTGCGCCATCGGCAAACCCGGTTTGTGCGCAGACACAGGTGACCTTTACATCAGCCATCGTGAATGGCGGCACTGCACCGTTGTATCAATGGAAATTAAACGACAATGATATAAGCGGGGCAACTGAAGCTTCCTATACCTATGTTCCTGTGGAAGGCGATGCGATTACCTGTAAACTGACCTCCAATGCCATTTGTCCGACAGGGAACCCGGCCATTTCCAATGTGATAACCATGACGGTTTACCCGCTTTTACCAGTCAGCATAACCATTACACCTTCAGGAAACCCGGTTTGTGCACAGACTTCGGTTACATATACCTCTGCCATTACGAATGGCGGCGCGGCACCATCCTATCAATGGAAACTGAACGGAAATGACGTACCTGGGGCGACTGATGCTGCTTTTACCTATGTACCGGTGAATGATGATGTGATCACATGCAAACTGACTTCAAACGCTACCTGCGCTACCGGCAATCCGGCCATTTCAAACCCGGTAACCATGACGGTTCATCCGCTTAAACCGGTCAGCATTACCATCGCACCATCTGATAACCCGGTTTGTGCACAGACATCGGTAACATATACTTCGACCATCGTGCATGGCGGCGTTGCACCTTTATATCAGTGGAAACTGAACGGAAATGATATCCCGGGTGCAACCAATGCTTCTTATACGTTCGTCCCCGTGGATGGCGATGCAATCACCTGCAAACTGACCTCCAATGCTGTTTGTGCCGTTGACAACCCTGCCCTCTCGAATGTGGTGACCATGACCGTTCACCCGCTTTTACCGGTGAGCATTTCAATATCACCGTCGGCAAATCCGGTTTGTGCGCAGACTTCGGTCACATATACCTCCTCAATCATTCATGGCGGATTTGCTCCTTTATACCAGTGGAATTTAAACGGGAATGACATTCCGGGGGCAACTGAATCCACCTACACCTATGTCCCGGTGGACGCTGATGCAATTACCTGCAAACTGACATCCAATGCAACCTGTCCGACGGGCAACCCGGCCATTTCGAATGCAGTGATCATGACGGTTCACCCGCTTTTACCGGTCAGCATTTCAATCTCACCATCCGCAAACCCGGTTTGTGCGCAGACATCTGTCACCTATACATCAGCCATCACGAATGGTGGTTTGGCCCCGTTGTATCAATGGAAACTGAACGGAACGAATATCCCGGGGGCAACCGATGCGACTTATACCTATGTCCCGGTGAACGATGATGTGATCAGTTGCAGGCTGACTTCCAATGCAATTTGTGCAATTGACAATCCTGCCATTTCGAATTTACTGCAGATGACGGTGCATCCGCTGTTACCGGTGAGCATTACCATTGCACCTTCTGCAAATCCGGTTTGTGCGCAGACAACGGTCACCTTCACTTCAACCATCGTAAATGGCGGCCTGGCCCCGTTGTATCAATGGAAACTGAATGGAAATGACATTCCAGGAGCAACCAATAATGCGTACTCCTATGTTCCCGTTAATAATGATGCGATCACCTGCAAACTCACTTCCAATGCAACCTGTGCCATCGACAATCCTGCCATTTCAAACGAGGTAGAAATGACTGTCTATCCACTTTTACCGGTCAGCATTACCATTGCGCCATCTGCAAATCCGGTTTGTGCGCAAACCACGGTAACATTCGTGTCAAACATCACGCATGGCGGTTCTGCGCCGTTGTATCAATGGAAAGTGAATGGAAGTGACGTCCCCGGTGCAACCAATGCTAACTATGCATACGTACCCGTCAACAATGATGTTGTGCAATGTAAACTGACCTCTAATGCGACATGCGCTATCAACACCCCGGCCCTCTCCAACGTAATTGTCATGATCGTCAACCCGTTGCTGCCAGTGAGCATTTCAATTTCACCCTCGGTTAACCCGGTTTGTGCATTGACACCGGTTACATTCTCATCAACCAATATCAATGGGGGCTCTGCACCATTGTATCAATGGAAATTGAACGGAACGGATATCTCAGGTGCAACCAATGCAACGTACATCGGCTCCCTTACAAGCAGCGGGGCTATTACCTGTAGGATTACCTCCAGCGAAACCTGTGCAACAGGAAGTCCTGCCATTTCAAACACGATCAATATGACCGTTATCCCGCTGATCCCGGTGAGCATTTCGATCACTGCCTCGGCAAACCCCATATCGGTAGGAACACCGGTAACATTTACAGCTACTTATACCAACGGGGGTTCTTCACCGCTTTTTCAATGGAAAAAGAACGGAACATCTATATCGGGGGCAACCACTACCACTTATACCTACAACCCGGTAAATAACGACAATGTAACCTGTGTGCTTACCTCCAGCCTTACAGGATGTTTGTCAGGGAACCCGGTCGTTTCAAACGTCATTGTCATGCTTGTTGCCGATGCGGGAGGCGCCTGCCCTGGCACCCCTACTGTTACCTACTCAAACAAAACGTATAACACGGTACAGATAGGCGTTCAATGCTGGTTCAGGGAAAACCTCGACGTCGGGCTGCGCATTGACAATACCGTAACACAATCCGACAACCAAATCATCGAGAAATACTGTTATGCCAACCTTCAGTCGAACTGCGATATTTATGGCGGTTTGTATAAATGGGACGAATTAATGAAATATGTTACTACCCCCAGGGCACAAGGAATATGCCCGGATGGCTGGCACGTACCAGACAGTACACAGTTTGGCATATTGTCAACCTTCCTTGGAGGCGATGCGGCCGCAGGACAGAAGATGAAAGAGGCGGGGACTGTTCACTGGCTGACTTCCATTTATCCGGGAAACAATTCGAGTGGTTTCACGGGGTTGGGCAACGGGCATCTTTTCAGCGGAGCCTATGTAAACATGTACAAGTTTGGCTATTTCTATACTTCAACACAGAATTCAACAACCGATGCCTGGTATCGCAACCTGGCATATACCGGATATTCCTTGTTCAAAAACCTCAACACGAAGACAACACCTGAGGCCGTGCGCTGTTTGAAGAATTGATTAAATCAGGATCTTCCGATCAAATCGAGGATTCCATTGATGAAGGTGAGGGGGTGCGGCGGATTCCCGGGAACATAGAGATCCACAGGATGGATGTCTAAAAATTCCCGGTTAATTGCCGCACTTCCGCTGAAAATACCGCTGCTGATGGCATCGGTACCTGCCAGGATGATCAGTTTCGGGGATGGGATGGCATCATAACAGATCTGAAGGGCTTCGGACATGTTTTGTGAAATGGGGCCGGTGATGACGATGCCGTCGGCATGGCGGGGTGAAGCAACGAATTCAATGCCATACCGGCCCATGTCGAAGTTCACATTCCCGGATGCATTCAGTTCCATTTCGGTTGAATTATCACCTGCCGCCGAAACCTGGCGAAGTTTCAGCGCGTGCCTGAAAAATGAGTGAATTTCATTTCGTACCCGGGCGGGATCAAGCCTTACAGGCTGATCGGTTCCGGAGGCAACCATGAGCCGCTCCCGGATATTGGTGGCGATCTTATGGTCGTTGGTAAACCTGATCCTGCCGGGAAGTGCAAATTCACACTCCCTGCAGAAGACACATTTTCCCAGGTCGATCGTACAAGTGACAGAAAGCCCGCCTTGAACAGTGGCATTCACTTCGATCGCGTTGACAGGACACATGTTGCTGATCATCTCTGTTTCACCAACGCTGATATCGCCGCTGATGACCGGGCGGCCACGGAAAATTTCAGGCAGCACAGCATTTCGAAGGTCCGGAACAAATTGCATTCCATGACGGCGAAAAATGTTGATCTCTTTTAATGGCATTTCTGATTTATTAGTTTTCGCATAATCCCGCGCCTACGGTGCGGGAAACCACTTGATTTCTGCCGGGCTTGCAAATTGGAACTCCGACGCAGCTTAATGACTCTACCCTGTTACCCTGTTACCCTGTTACCCTGTTACCATTTATAAATCGTTCCCGCAATAACTCAGGTTAAAACTCTTGTTGCACAATGGAAAATCAGAAATTTCCTGGTTTCTTACCGCAAGTGCCAGTGCCATCCAGTTGTGCAGGGACGGGTCTTTCGCTTTATAATGAACCATCCTGCCGGTATCATCTGTGATGGCAACATGGCAGATCTCTCCCCGCCATCCTTCAACAAGCGAAATTGCCAGGGATTGTTTTTGATTTTCTATTTTCCCAATCGTCAATTGTAAATCGTAAATCGTAAATTCTTCCAATAGTTCCCTGATCACTGCCATGGATTTTTCCACTTCCAGTTTGCGCAACATGGCCCTGGACCAAACATCTCCTTTATGCAGCATCACAGGTTCATAAGAGTGTTCAATGTATGTTGAAAAAGGGTGTGACCAGCGGATATCCCGGTACATTCCGCTGCTTTTTGCAGCCATTCCCACCGCACCGATCAACGATGCCTGCATGGTCGTCACTTTTCCCGTCCCCTCAAAACGGCCAAGGACACTGGGCAGGGAGAATATCCGATCGGTAATCTGAATAAACCGGCCCTCCACTTCTTTCAGGTTTTTTAAAATCACAGCACTGATTTCAGCGGTCAGCGGGTAATGGCTCCCACCGGGCCGGATCAATCCTTTCCCGAACCTGTTGCCGCACCAAAGCTGGGTTGTATTGATGATGATGGTCCGCAGGGCCTCGTTCACCACCTGCCCGAACTGGTAGGCGATGTCGGTGCAAAGTGCTGCGGTGTCGCCAAGATGGACCGCAATCCGTTCGAGTTCAAGGGCGATGATCCTTTCGGCAGATAATTGCGGGGAAACAGTGATCCCTGCCAGCGATTCAATCAAAGCCGCATATGTCAGCGCATGGCCGACCACGGTATCGCCGGCAATGCTTTCAGCCAGGATGGATTGTTCCAAAACACCCTGCTTTTGTATAAATAACTGCTCCACCCCACGGTGCTGGTAACCCAGGTGAATTTCAAGATGAAGGACCTGTTCCCCATGACAAATAAAGCGAAAATGGCCCGGCTCGATGATGCCTGCATGGATGGGACCTACTCCCACTTCATGAAGTTCAACCCCTTCGATGGTATAAAAAGGATAGTTGTTCATCGTTTGCGCCTGATCAGCCCGGTTGGATGGATAGCGGATGGGCTTCAACCAGGGATGGTCCGGAAAATTGATGCCGAAGTTTTCATGGATTTCACGCTCAAAAACATGAAACTGAAAATGTTTTGCGGTAATTGATGAAAGTGAAACAGCAGGTTCCAGAGGATGTTCATGCGAGAAAATCAAAATGGCATGGTTTTCATCAGCGGCCATGCAGCAGATAAACTTATATTTCCCGGTCTGAGGCAGAACAAAATAGGCGATGCAATGGGTTCCCTCTTCGCCCATCAGGCGGTCGAGGAATAACAGGAAGTCATCATATTTTAAAACCGGAATATCATCCAGGATTACCGTTCCCGGATTGGTCAGCAATTCGATATACCTGTTGTCTATCATTATTTCGGCAGTGACTGGATGATTGATTCGATGAGTTGGCGAAACGGCTCAGGCTGAGCAAAGCAAATGAAAATAACCAAACCGAACAAAATGAACTGGCTGGCCGACTGCCACGGATTTACCTTTTGCAGGTCATGCAGTGGTTTTTCACGTGGCTGTGAGTAGACGATGTGTAACACCCTTGTAAGCAATGCGTACAGCACAAAGCACAGCAACAGGGCGACAACCACCATGAGCCACCAGGCCCTGTTTGCAACCAGTGCTTTCATTAAATACAGTTCTGAAATGAACATCCCGGATGGCGGGATGGCTGTGATGCAAAGAAACCCCAGCAACAGTGCCGTGGCACCGGCAGGATAGAGCGACATGTAATTTCCCGATTCGTCGAGTTTGTAAGTACCCATCACTTTATACGATTGCCCCATCTGGTAAAATAATCCGGCCTTTGTAAACGAATGAAGAACAATGTGGAGTATGGCGGCATAGTAGCCTATTCCGCCGATGCCGAGCGCGATGGCAACAATCCCCATGTTTTCGAGGCTTGAATAGGCCAGCATCCGTTTGTTGTGTTTTGCTTTGAGCATATATCCTGCAGAGACAAGCAAGGACAGTACACCGGATAAAATCAGCACATGGTTCATAAAAGGCAGAATGGTGGTGGCTGAGAATAGTGCGTAGATGCGGAAAATAGCAAGAAATCCTACATTCATCAACGTGGTGGATATAAAAGCACTGATGGGCGGCGGTGAAACGGTGTGGGCATCCACGGTGACGGTGTGCATCGGGAAGAGGCCCATTTTGGTACTATAACCTACCAGGACAAACACAAATGCTATTTTAAGATATAGCGGGTTGGCCATTTTCGCAATATCAGTAATGCTGTCGAATGAAAGGTGCAACAAACGCGCATCATGAACGGTAAATCCGAGAAATAAAATACCGAGGTACGCCAGGGCGATCCCTACAGAACATACAAACACATACTTCCAGGTTGCTTCCAGCGCCATTGGCGTGCGGTCGTGATAAATGAGTGCCGCAACCGCCAGTGTGGTCGCCTCCACGAAGATCCAGACGATGGTCATCCCATTGGCCAGGTATGCCCCCGACATTGCAGCGATCAGCGCGATCAGTGCAGCGTGATAGATGGAATAAACCCGTGGTCCGGCATCCTTCACATAAATAAAACCATGGTAAACAGTGGTGATGGTGAGTATCGAAAGAATGGACAGCAGTAAAACACCCAACGGATCGAAGGTGAAATAATCCAAAACGGTTTCACCAAGATGGAGCCAGGCAAATCCTGAAAACGCAATATGAACGGCTACGTATAATATCGTCAGCAAGCGTGCCAGGGATTTGTGATGCACAAATCCCACAACTGTCGCCGTCAGGAGCGAAATCCCGAAAAACCCAATCAATATAAATCCGGCATCAACCATGGTTTCGATATACCTCATCCCCTAACCCATTCACCGACACGGAGAAGCGGAATTTCCTCTTCAAAGAGAGAAGGGGGTCATTGTTAATCATCTTTCAACATTGTTAATTCGTGGGCACTTTGCTTCAGGCGCATCACAAATATTCCAAGGATCAGCACGCTGACAAAAATATCGAGCAGGATACCGATATTGATCAGCATCGGCATCTCGCTCCCGATCGCCATGGAGAGCAACAAAACGGCATTTTCAATCACCAGGAATCCCACGAGGTGAGAAAAAATCTTTTTATGCGAAATGATCATAAAAAGCCCTGTGAACACTGCAAAGAATGCCACGATGAAGTATATCATGGTTGCCGGGGCAGTGCTCATGGAAAATGAAACAACAATGCTCAGTAAAAGTCCCATGGTGACAAAGATCAGGGAATAAAACCCTGGTAAAGCCTTGTCGTGAACCCTTGCTTCCCCCGTTTTGCTGATGATGCGGAACAAGAGGAACGGGACAACGAGCACTTTGAATACCAGTGTTTCTACGGCCACGAAGATCAAGGTTGCCAGCGTGATGGCATGCAACTCAAGAAAAGACAATACAAAAAGCAATACTCCCTGGAACCCGATCAACCCGGCATATATCGGAAATCGTTCTGTCATGCTGAGATAGATCAGGGTGATGGCAAAAACGATAACAAGCAGGACATTCATCTTCAGATCATTTTAAAAGTGATCAACAATACCAGGATAAAGGCCACCAGGGCGATCGAATTCAGGGTGACGATGAATTGCGGGTTCCTCACAAGTTTCTTCCTTGCCCTGAATGATTCCATGAGCCCGATCAGCGCTGCAAACACTATCTGGACGATGAAATAGACCCCAAACTGCATGACGGCGATCCACCCGTGCCCGATATTATTCACCATTCCATTCCCACTGTTCAATATCAATTGTTCACCGTTCACGATTAACTGCCGTGCATCCACAGGCACCAAAAAGTTTGCAATGAGCAATCCATACGTGGCGAATTTCAGCGTGGTGCCGATGTGAACCAGTGCCAGGTCAAATCCGCTGTGGTCAAGGATCATCACCTCGTGGATCATGGTCAGTTCGAGATGTGTTTTCGGATCATCCACCGGCATGCGGCTGTTTTCAATCATCGCGATCTGTACCAGCAAATAGACTGCTATGAACCCGATGATGAAAGAGTTATGTCCGGCAAACTGAAACGTGTCAAAGATCTGATGCATAGATGTATGGCCGGTCAACAATGCCAGTGTGCCGAATAAAATAAAAAACGCAGGTTCAGCCAGCATGGAATAAAGCGCTTCACGATTTGCGCCCATCCCTTCAAAACTGCTGCCGGTATCAAGCGCACCAAGGATGAAAAAGAATTTACCAAGGGCAAGAAGGTAGGCAAAAAGCACAAAATCGCCTTCAAACCCCAAAGACGAATTCATCCCGGGAAAAGGGAGCAAAAGAAGGGCGCAAATCACGGTTGCCAGGTAGACTGACGGGGCCAGCCGAAAAACAAAACTCGTGGTGGAACTGATCACGCTGCCTTTTTTCAGCAAAACCAGGATATTTTTCCATGGCTGCAGGATGCCAGGCCCTTTGCGGCCACTCGCAAGGCTTTTTACCCGGAGGATGATCCCGGGGAAAAAGAGTGCGGTGAAAATGGCCAGTATAAATCCCATTACAGTATGTTCAGGTAAAGTAAAACAAAAATGATCATGATGAAGATGAAGGCATACAATATATAATGCTGGATGTTTCCCGTTTGCAACCGTGCAATATTCTTTAATGCCAGCATGGAGCGATCTGTAATTTTATTGAAGGCTGTGCGGAAGATATCCAGCGGCCGCTGTGCAAAAAACCGCTTGCCGGGGAAGATATCTTCTTCGTGAATACCGGCATATTCAATTTCTTTGGGAAAAATCGGATTTGCAAGCTCGGCAAAATTCGCGGCAAATGATGTCGCGGTGTACTGCTGGCGGGCAGTTCCGGCAGTATAGCCACACCCCCATGTGGGGCCGTAGGATACCTTGCCCGGTTTCAAAACGATCTTTCTCACGATCATCAATACAACCACAACCATGATCAGGATGATTCCCATGAGGCTCACCTTTGAGAGGGCCGGGACCAGTGGCGGCATCACCTGTTCCACATTCAACCGGAACTGCGCTCCGATCATTCCCAACAGGGGAGACAAAAACAACATCGGGGCCAACCCGATAAGCAGGATGACCGAGGCGATCAGCAATTTTGGAAACATCATCTCCCCGGTAACCACATTTTCTTCCATGTGAACTTCTGAACGAGGAGCGCCTAAAAATGCAATCCCGAATGCTTTTGAAAAACCAAAGAGGGCCAATCCGCCAATGAGTGCCAGGGCCATGATGGACAGGAGCATCGACATGACCTGGAAGACTGAACCGGCCTTCATTCCCGCGAAGAGGCCGTAGTAGATCAGAATTTCCGAGACAAACCCGTTGAGCGGCGGCAACGCACAAATAGCCATGGATCCAAACAGGAACAGTCCGGCCGTTCGGGGCATTTTGTGAATCAACCCGCCCAGCAGCTCCAGGTTCCGCGTATGGGTTGCTTTATATACCGAGCCGGCGCAATAAAACAGCAATGACTTAAACAGTGAATGGTTGAGAACATGAAGCAATCCGCCTCCGAATCCAAGGATGGCGAGTGCGGTATTGTGCGCTCCCAGTCCAAGGGCACCCAGGCCGATCCCCATGCCAATGATCCCAACATTTTCGATGGTTGAATAGGCCAGAAGCTTTTTCAGGTCGGTTTGCGCGATCGACATCATGATCCCGAACAGCCCCGTGAGGGAGGCAATGATCATGATGATAATGCCAATGTTGTATGCATCGGACCGGACATACGTGAGCACCCTGACAATACCAAAGATGCCCATCTTGATCATCACCCCCGACATGACCCCTGATACATGCGACGGAGCGGCGGGATGAGCCTCAGGAAGCCATGTGTGAAATGGAACGAACCCTGCTTTCACTGCAAACCCGGCAAAAAACAGGAAGAAGAGCGGTAAATTTGGCCTGTTGATAAAATAGGTACGCAATCCTTCAAAACCAAAAACCCCGGTGACAGCTTCGGCAAGAAGGAAGCCGATAATCAGCAGAACCAGTCCAACATGCATCTGGATCAGGTAATTGACGGCTGTTTTGAGTGTTGTTCGTTTTTCAGCCTCAAAGAGGATCAGCATGAACGATGAAACAGCCATCAACTCCCAGCTGATCAGGAAAGCGGTGCCCTCGCGCAGCATCAGCACACACAACATGGAAATGTGCAGCCATGTGTAACTGAAATAATGCAAGGCAAACTGGGCTGATGTTTTGGTTGCCCGGTATGAGCGGAGGTACCCGTTTGAATAGAGTAATCCGGTGAGTACCGTGAAATTGGTTATTAAAATGAAAAAGGCGCTGAGGCTGTCGATGGAAAAGGTAATTGTACCCGGGAGACCTTCAGCAATAAATACCTGTGAAGCACCCGCCGGATCAAGCAACACCATTGCGGCCGGTACCGATGTCAGCAGGATGATGAGTAAGGTAACGATCAGCGTATAGATGTACCGTATCCCCGATGGCATGATCAGGATGAAGAAGGAGAGGATAACCGGTAAGAAAATGGCAATGTTTTCCATTGGATCATGCAAAGTAACGGAAAATCGTGACAGATAACAACCCCACCCTGAATCCCTCCCCAAAAAGGGAGGGATTTTCTCCCCCTTCCCTGTTTATGGAAGAGGGTCAGAGGGGATGGGGTAAGGATAGGGGCAGAAAAAAGCCGGAACCCCAGCAATTGGGATTCCGGCTTTTCTGCTCCCTCCCCCTTAGGGGAGGGTCGGGGTGGGGTTTCTCCTTCCCCCATGGGGGAGGGACGGGGGTGGGGGTTACCTCGTCTTGATCAGCTTGATGGTTTCAACATAATCATCAGCAACGACTTTCACGAAGTAGAGTCCGTCAGGAACGGTGGAGAAGCGGAATTCATGACTCTTATCTCCTATCATTCTTTCGGTGATTACCTTCTCGCCACGCATGTTATAAACCTCAACACTCACATTGCCATAGAGTTTGTCGCCTTTCTGTACAAGTGTGAAGTTGCCCGTGGTCGGGTTTGGATAGATGGCAAAGTTGGCCTGTTCAAAGCTAACCTGCGTGTCTTCTTTGCCTGCAATCACTGCCGGCATCGATGGCGAAGAACCTCCGCAATAGCTAGTAGCAATGATGCCGTGCATATAGCCACCGCTCTTAATCCAGGTATTTGGTTCGTACAGGATATTTGTACCTGAGATGAAGTTGGCGCTGCCGCCGCTCTCAACCGTGAAACCGGAAACCGTGATGGTACCCGTTGCATTGTAACAAGGGGTCTGACCCGAAGTGACAGTGGTATTGGTAACGGTGAGCGTAGCTGGTACTGAAGAGTACGGAATGGCAAGGCCGGTGATTTCGGCATCGCCCATGAATCCGCCAACCAGTGTAAGTGTGCCTGTTGCGAGATCCACTGTCATTAATTGACCTACGGTGGGGGTCTCAGCGGCTGCATACATCGTACTGGAGGCATAATCATATTCCATATCCTGGGCATACGACAAATCCAAACCGGCAGCTCCTACATCAGTACTGGTCGGACCAACCGGATTGATCTTGAAGAGATGGTCCGTTGTAATGCCTATGGCATAGAGATATCCGCTGCCATCTGTGGCAAGGTTGATCAGAAGTTCGCCCGCGGCAATGGTTCCGATGAGCGTGGCCGCACCTGTTGCGGGAATGATCGAATACAAATTATTGGTCAGTGCAACATCGTCATAATCAACACCATACATGATGCCAGCCGTATGATCATAGGTGATGCCCGTGAAAGATCTGCTAAGGCTTGCCAACAGGGTCATTGCTCCGGTAGCCGGGTCGATGTTATACCATCCGCCACCAGTGTAATAATCCGGGTCATAATATTCCGAACCATACCATCTGCCGGCAGCCCATGTGCCTGCGCAAATAAAATCTTCAGATGTTTGAGGACCAAGTGAAACAATGGTACCAGGGGCTTCCTTGTAGAAGAACCCCGGTCCTACAGGCAAACCGCTGGTTCCTGCATAGGCAACATACCCATAGAAACGGGTATAATTGTAAGCAGTGCCGGATACAGTCTGGCAGTTGTTGGCGGGTTCCAGGTCGGTTCCAAGATTAGTACAAGCCGTAGCAGTATAACTTCCGATCGTGGGAGTCCAGGTGTCGAAAATAACCACCTGTGATGCATTCGGTGCAAGTGCAGTAACCGTTTTAACCGAAGAATAGGAACCAATGGTCATGGTTACATTGAACGTCTCGGTATTGGAGCCGAAGTTTTTCACGGTTGCTTTCGGGTTCATCGGCGTAAGGTCGGATACGGTTGGGATGTTGTCGATGGAAAGCGTACCAACATCATGGGCCAATGCCAAGGTAATGGAGATATCATCAACCATCAGCAAATCCATATTCAGGGCGCTGTATCCATGCCATCCGACATAATAAATACCCGGTGTGACAATCACCATGTTCCCGACACCTTCAGAAAAGGTGGTGGAGGTAATATTATTATTATCGAATATCGCAGCACTGGTCATGCTGGCGGCGTCGGGATTGCTTCCCCATTTGACTTCCATTTTTTCAGGATAGGAAGACAAAGCTGCCTTGTACCAGAAACTCACCTTATAAGTGCCGGCAGCCAGGTTCAATGGAGCTGTGAAGAACCAGTCGTCCATGGCAAGTGCAGCATTATAATGGATATCGATGCAATTGGGCGCAGACCTGGAATAACTGGTAGTTGTTTGCCACAAATAGGCGTCCCCGTTGTCATTCGTAACCGTCATACAGGGAGGAATCGTTGGGGCGGTTACTGCGTCAAAGTTCTGAGTATAAGGAATGGAGAAAGAACCGCACAATGTATTAAAGGCATACGGGCCTGCCCATACCGTATAGGATGGACCGCAGTTTGTCCTAACGTAAAATTGATAGGTAGTGCCTGAACTCAGACCGGATATCGGGTTGGTTGTGCTGGAAGTGGTAGGCGTTCCGGCACCTGCAGGTGGCCCGAACGGAGCTATTCCATAGGCATATTCCCAGTTATTTACAGTGCCCACCGGAGTCCATGCCAGGTTGGCGGTGGTCAGGCCGATGCTGTTTGCAGTAAGGTTGATGGGTTCCGAACAAGGAGGTGTTACATCTACACAAAAATCATCAAAGCCCAGGTCATAGGGCGTATAATTATTGCTGACCCTCACCATGAAATAGTATGTTCCTGTAGCCGGTGGTACGAAAGTTCTTTTTGCCGGGGTACATACTGCAGTAGTGGTGGTTGCGGCGACAACAAAAGAGGTGCCAAGTACCGTTGCGCCAGTTCCTGTTTGGGAAGAATTGACCAAAGCATCGCCGGTCCAGCCGCTATAGCTATCGCCAATCCAGTTAAATTTAAAATCGTATGAAATACCCACTGTAAGGTTAATACCTGGTGTGATGAGGAATTTATTCGATGTTGACGGGTTCCAATTCACATAGATATAGTTTGGTGCTGAGCAAGGATCATTGTAAGTGATGGTAGTGGCATCGGCCGTTGTCCAGGGTGTTCCTGATGCAGATTCAGCTTTCCAGCACGGGGGCAGGATGTTGTTGCCGATGGTGGTCATGGCATCAAAGGTTTCGCACCATGGAATGGCAACAGAGGCGCATGCCGTGGTGAAGGTCATCGGGCCTGTCCAGGCGCTGTAAGTTCCGCTGCAGTTGGCCCTTACATAGAAATCATAGGATGTACTGGCTAACAACCCTGAAACCGGTGTGGGGTTCGCAGTGGTGGGGGTGCCTGTCGCTGCAGGAGTAAATCCGGTAAGCCCTATCTGGTATTGCCATGCAGTGGCGCTTCCTGTTTCTGTCCAGCCAAGCTGTGCAGTTGTAGCGCCTACAGAACCGGCTGTAAGGTTGATAGGTGCGGGACAGGAAGGAGTGGGCTCCACAACGATCTGATCAAGATAGATGCCATCTTCATCTCCCTGGCTGAAACAATGCCATCCGACGTAGTAAGTACCACTACTCGATGGGGTGAAGGAACTGGTGCCCAGTGTATAGACAGCAGTAGTAAAGTCAGTCAGGCTGAAAATGGCGGAACTTGTCATGGCTGAAGCAGCGGGAGCGTTGCCCCATTTGACTTCAAGACGTTCAGGATAGGTTGCGCTCACTACACGGTAGTAGAACTTGACATCGTAACTAACGCCACCGGTAAGGATTAATCCGGGTAAAAAATACCAGTCGTCCATCGCAAACCCGGCAGCACTGTAACCAATAGAAAGTTTATTGGCACCATTGTAGGTAGTTAAGGTTGAAGAAGCCCATTTAACAGCGTCGCCGTTCACATCCTGAACTACTCCGCAACCTACAGCAGGGGTTGTATAGGAATCGAAATTCTCGGTAAATGGAACTCCATATGCGCCGCATATGGTGGTGAAACTCCATATCGGGCCATTTGTGGTCAAAGCACCATTGTGTTCAATGACCTGCTACTGATATACTGTATTGTTTGAAAGACCCGAATAGGGATAAGAACCTGTGGCGCCTGCAGCGGCACCGGTAACAACCTGGGTCATGCTTCCTGTAGGCCCGAATTTAAGGTCGTAGGTGGTTGTGTTTGCACCGAAAGTCCAGGTTGTAGTACCACTGGTGGCCACTCCTGTGGCTGCATCGGCCGGGCTAGGCGTGGTCGGTGGCAAAGGAGTTCCACTTACAGGAGGTGAAAAAGTGTAGGTTAACCCGACAACTGGAATAACACCTACTCCAAAAGTACAGGTTGCCGCATTTGTACCTCCGGCAGTAGTTGCTGACCAGTCGGTCAATGTTGTCCTGTTGTTGTAGGCTGTATTTGAAGTTCCACGCAATCCTACCTGAAATGTAGTTGAACCACTCGTTGCAGTGATCGTACCGCCGTAAACGAATTTGATGGTTCCGGTTGTGGGATTCAATCTTGCCTGAACACTCACGATATGAGTAGTATAGCTGCTGCCATATTTTCTGACAGCCTGCCACTGAACAACAATATCGCCACCATCGTTTGTGTTATACGAAATTTTGGGAGATCCCGATCCTGCATTTACCAGGTCACCTCCGAAAGGTGAAATAGATGCTGAATAAGCTCCCGTTCCACTAATCGGGGTATAGTAGTATGTGGTTGGAGCAGTAGTTCCCAATGTCAAAAAACCATTGGATGTAACATACATGGTGGTATAAGCGGTTCCGGCAAAAGTGAAACTTGGAATTGTGATTGCAGTAGAAACCGACTCATCAAATGTTCCAGACCATAACACGGTTTCAGTACTAAGAGCCGTGTATGAACCTGCCGCGCTTGCAAAGGTGTAAGTACTCTGCGCCCACGAGCTGCCTGCCCACAGGAACATAACAATTAACAATGTAAATAGTTTTCTCATAATCATTTAGTTTGTGTTTGGTTAAAAATGAAGAAAATTCCCGGGAATATATATATAGTTTGAAATCTTGCTGATTTGGGATGATATGTGTTCCAACGCTATTAACATGTTACGCGGATGGGTTAACTCAATAGCTGAAAATGTTGTATACCAGGAAATTGACATTGAGACACTGCATCAAGGCAACTCAATCATTCAAAGTATTATTTGCAAACACAAGAAGTCAAATATATAAAAATATTCGATTCGAATATTTAAGCCATGGCATTTTAACATTTTTTAACAATCGTGAAAGTAATCGATTCCTCTGCGATTTCCATGGGTTTCACAATGGTTATGACGGTTTGTAAGCTCGTTTTAAATTGGTTCTAAATTGACTATACATAAAAAAAACGTGACAAGTGACGACCCCACTCTAAATCCCTCCCCAAAAAGGGAGGGACTTTCTTGGGGATGGGACGGGGATTGGGATATACAAAAGCCGGAACCCCGAATATCGGGATTCCGGCTTTTCTGCCCCCTCCCCCTTGGGGGAGGGCTGGGGTGGGGGTTTCTCCCTCCCCCTTGGGGGAGGGCCGGGGTGGGGGCCTACCTTGTCTTAACCAACTTCATGGTTTCTACATACCCGTCGGCAACCACTTTTACAAAGTAGAGACCGGAAGGAATTTCAGAGAAACGGAATTCATGCCTCTTCTCGCCGATCATCTGTTCCGTCAGGATCTTCTCCCCGCTCATGGTGTAAACATCCACCTTCACCGTTTCGTAAACTTTATCGCCCTTTTGAACAAGGGTAAAGTTTCCGCTGGTCGGGTTGGGATACAGGGTAAAGTACGATTTCTCCGTGGCAGGCAGCACCGGATCTACTCCGTCGGCAACGGTGATGATGGTAGCCGCTTTTGAACCGCAATAGCCCGTGCCGATATGCCCCCACATATAACCAACAACATGGGTGCCCGGATAATAAATGATGTTTTGCCCGGCGATCATCTCTACCTGGCCTTCGGCTGCAACATCAAAGGTGGTGAGGAAGTCGGGCGGTATGCCGGCAACAAAAATTGTCTGGGTGGCATTGTAGCACCTGGTATCGTGAACTTCCACATTCTGCAGGTTGTTGTCGAAAGGAACAGGTGGCAGCACCGTCAGGTTGAAATCGGGAGATACAGGACCATTGCCACAGGCATTGGTACCTTGAACGGTAATGACCCCGGAAACAGCCAGGTCGGAGAAGGAGACCGTGATGCTGTAGGTATTGTCACCGGCAGTGATGGATGCGCCTGCTGGCAATGACCACAGGTACCCGGTTGCATGATCGATCGGGGCTACCGCGTAAACAACACCTGTTTGTTCCTGTCGCACCGAAGATGTTCCGGTGATGGACCCGGCAGCAACCGGGAAAGGATTGACCGTTACGGGATAGCTGGCTGCTGCAAGTGCAGGGTGACCGGCAGCATTGTTGTAATTAACACTCACCGATTGCGAACCTACTGTATTCCAGGTAACAGTTGCAGTATGATCTGCCGGTGTTCCACCATCGGTGATGATACCGCCGGTTACATGCCAGTCATATCCTGAATTTCCTGCTTCCGTGGTATAAACATTCCCGGTGGAACCATTGCAGGCGGATGCCGGCCCTGACAGGGTCGGAGCCGGAAGTGTTACAAAGGTTTCATCCAGTCCGTATGCCGTGCCTGCGCTGCTGGTACCAGCCGCACGGTAATGATAGGTGGTGTTGGCAAGAAGACCGTTAACGGTATGGCTTACCGGGGTGGTGACATGTCCGGTGACAGGTGTTTGGTCGGCATTGTAAACCAATCCGTACGATGGGGTGGTGCCAAATTCAAAGGTGGCAGCAGTAGATTTGTAGTAAGCATCAACAGTTCCATGAAGTGTGGCGCCTGATGCTGTTAAATCGGTTGCGGCACCGGAAGCAACGATCGGAGGGCTTTCCACGGTGATGTTGTCGAGGTAGAGATTATTTCCGTAAGCACTGATAGCCGTGAACTTCAGCATGTTGGTGCCCGCAGGCAATTCCATGGAATGCGTGCGCCATTGTGCGGCAGTCGGAACAAACGGGTCGGTGGTTGCACCGGCCGTATTGAGTATTCCGGATGCACCACCCGGCATGGCCAGCAACAATGTCCAGGTTGAACCATAGGTAGTGGAATAGTAAACATCCATTTCGTCAACCTCTTCCGTAAAGGTGGCATACGCAAAATCGAATTTCAGTTTTGGTGTAACCATCCCGCGTAAGTCTATCGGCATGGTACCCAGCTGATAGGTGCCGGATTCCTGTGCATAGAAATTGGCAAAAGCAGATCCTGTTCCGCTGCCGTGGCTGCTGGAGCTGCGTGCCCAAAGATTGGTTCCTGAAACAGGGGTATTGGTCCAGCATGAAGGTGGGAAGGCAACACTTGAAAAGTTTTCACTGAGCGGGGCAACGGTTTCAGGACAAAGGGTCGTGACCGTTCCGGGTGATGTATAATCGCTGTTGCAATCGGTAGAGGCTTTCACTCTGAAATAATAGAGCGTACTTGGGTATAATCCGGTTATCACCTTGGAAACAACAGGATTGGTAACCGTATAGGAAACCGGGGTGCTGAATCCGGGATTATCAGCCACTTCTACTATATAAGAAATCGTGGCAGCCGAACCTCCGGCAGGAGCCGTCCAGGTCAAAGTAAAACCATCAGGGGTCCTGAACGAAGCCACAGGGGTTCCGGGGACAGCGGGGCAGGTGGCAAAGGATCCATCCGAAAATTGGTTGGTACATCCGCTGGCGCCATTGGCCGTGATTTTGAAATAGTACATGGTATTTCCGGCCAGCCCAGCCACGTTATGATCATACACCGAATTGGCAACCATGACCGGGTAACCGGCCACATGGCTGGCGAACAGATCATCAGTAGCCACATCGATGGTATAGTTTACAGGCATATTGCCCTCAATATAACCCCAGGTAAGGTGTGCGGAGTTTGAAGTAACTGCAGCATCCGGTCTGAACGGAGCGGCGGGGCAACTGGTTACCGTTACCGTTTGTGAACTGGGGCAACCAGCTGCTGATGTAGCAGTTGCGGTATAGGTCCTCGTCGTAACCGGCATGGTCCATACGGTTGGGTGGTTGCCGGTGCCGGTGTAGCCAATGGTGGCTTCCGCGTTGGTGTAGAGGTCGTCGTTAGGCGCCCAGGTGATGGGGGCGCTTCCTGTGCCGGTAATGCTTACATTGTCGATACCCCAGAAATAGCCCCAACTATCATCATATTTAAACCGGATGTATACCGAAGCATGATTTAAAGCACCGGCAGGCAATGCAATATTCTCTTGGGCAAAGGCTCCGACAAGGCCGGTGGTAGTACTATATGTTTTCAAATTGACCCAGTTTGTTCCATCAATGGAATAATCAACTTTTGCTGATTGGGCGTTGGATTTATAATAGTGATAAAAACTTAAACTGGCAACGGTAAAACCAACCGTGCTGAATGAAGGAGATTGTAGGATTGTTGCGGTTGTAACCCCGGAACCGGGAGCATCGCTGTTTGATAAATAAAACTGCGAATTATCATTGCTGTGCCATGTTCCATAAGTCTTATAAACATAAGCATCCGGCGTTAGGGTCCATACGGCAAGGGTAGGGTCTGTACCGCCGGTGGAATTGTTGATTTTTGTCCAGCCGTTGGTGGCACCATTGAAGTTTTCGCTTAAAATAACGGCACCAGTAATAATTCCTCCGCTTGCATCCAGTTGCTGGATCGCACCTGAAGGCAACGTTGCTGAGGCAGGGACAATGGTAACTGCCGTCGGACTAACGTTAACTATGACTGAAGTATTCACGGTGGCCGAGGCACATCCGCTTGCCGTTGTCGTCAGGTAGTAAGCGCCTGAAGCAGCTGTGGAGGCATTGGTAATAGCCGGGTTTTGATCGGTTGAGGCAAAGCCATTCGGACCGGTCCAGCTGAAGGTTGCACCCGGTATACTCGTCGTGCCCGAAAGATTGATCGATGATCCGCTGCAAACAGGTGAATTGCTTGAAGCGCCTGATACAGGAACCGGATTTACCGTTAATGTTGATAGTCCGTTACTTGTTACAGGAGTTCCGCAGGAAGAGGCGACAACTACCTCGTAATTATCAGCATCCGCAGAAGCAACTCCTGTAAGTGTCAACGTCGGAGTTCCGGCACTTGCATTATCTCCAATGGGGATGTTGGTGTAGTTTTTCTGCCACTGGTAAGTCAGGCCCGGTCCGGTAGCTTCCACCGTAAAGGATGCAGTTTGTCCGGCACATTTGATCACTGAAACGGGTTGAGTAGTGATTAATGCTCCGCTGGAAACAGTCACAGAGGTACTGGCTGTTTTGGAACACAGGTTAGGGTCGGTCACCGTCAGGGTATAGATTGTCGATTCTGCCGGCGAATTTATCAACGGGTTCGTGGTACCGATCACCGTGCTTCCATTGCTCCAGGAATAAGTGTACCCGACGCCATAATTCGAAATGTTCAGGGTGTAGTCTTCATATTCACCATATCCAACAGTCATCGTTGGCCCGGTAACCAGGCCGAGTTCGTTGACGATGACCCTCATCCTGGTAGCTCCGGATGATACAGTGCCTGGGATTGTAATGTTGGCGGTTTCGGTATGAGGACCGGAAGTAGTAGAACCTGAAAGATAAACAGCTTCACCTGCATCAGTAAATACACCATTTCTATTATAGTCAATATATACACCAATGGCATTGGAATATGAGGAACCGGTTGTAATTGTACTGACCGATAGCGGATAACTATTTCCGGCGGTGAAATTATATGGACCAAAAGCAGTGAAATTCGAGTAGCTGCCAGCAGTTCCCGTTGCAGTGCCAATACTGCCTGCCAATGAATTGATCGCTGTTGTATTATTTAAACTGCCGAAAGTAACATTCCCAAGGTCTTCATCAGAGACGGGATTAGTCACGGCAGGTGGTGCAATATACGAAGGGGTGGTTCCTGAATAATTAAAAAGTCCGGTCAGGGTGGTAGGACTGTTAGCACAAATAGGGTTTGCAGATGCCAGAACAGTTATGCTAATATCTTCCCGAACCGTTACGGTTGAGATAGCAGTATTCGCACACAAAGCAGCATTGCTTGCACTGCAGGTATAGATAATGGCCCCTGCTGTTGCGGTTTTAGCATAAACAGTCGTTGCACTTGAACCTGGTGTATATGCCAGGGTTGCTTCTGCATTGGTATATAAATTAGCAGCAGGAGTCCAAACATATGCATCATAATCAGATATTGTCGAAGTAACCGTCATGGCCGCAACGGCATTGTTGCAAACGGACTGGCTGGGGGTAATTGTCAATGCCGGTGTTGGGGTAACCGTTGCGATAACGGCACTGCGTGGGCTTGAACATGTGCTTTGTCCCGCAAAAATCATTTTCGGACGGGAACTGTTGGTGCTTGAGCCGGTAGATGTTCCACATAACGCTGAGGGTGTCAGATTATCTGCCCGATAATAGGCATTTGAAACAAAACTTGTGGCATCATATTTTACGGTAGCGCTGTTAGCAGAGGAACCTGAATTATTATTACTCCAGCAGGTTTCAACAACGATGTTAGACGAACCGTCCCAGTTGAAAGGGGAGGCAAAAGTGATGGTAAAAATCCCGTTGACTGGTGTGACTCCAGCAGGGGCTGTGGTAGTATAAACATTGGTTAACCCGGTTACAAATGAGGTTGTCAGGGCGGTTAATGCGGTTTGTCCAACACTGAGGTTGAACCCCTGGAAAACCATTCCCGTAGATGCTACAACATCAAATGACAAGGCCGTGATATTGCCGGCAGATAATCCTGCTGCCGATAATTCTGATGCTTTTACCAGGAATTGTGATTTATGTCCTCCCCAGAGATGGTAAAAAGGACTTTCAGATCCGGTACTGGTAGATGCACCAGCTCCAAGGGTTATATTTCCAAGGGTATACGTTTCTGCCCCTACATAAAAAGTTGTGGTTGAACTTATTGAAGGTGTTGTCCAAGGCGAACCGGTGCCAAGTGAGGTTCCACCCGTTAATGCGGTGTACCATGCCAGGGTTCCGCTGGAGGCGGTTGCACGAAGATTGACAGTCCCTGTTCCGCAACGTGTTGCGGGGAATGTTTCAGTGATTGTTCCTGAAGCACACAACGTGGTTGCATTGGCAGTCGGGCCTGTGGATGAATAATAGTTGCTGGCATCGACCGACCATGCTTTGTAATAATAAGCGGTAAGCGGATTCAGAAATCGATGGTTGTATCCTGAAGCAGGTCCGTTATAAATGACTGTACCTGCCGTTGGCAAGGGGTTGGTTTCAACATAGGGGGTCCCATTAGCAGGAGTACCGAAGGTATTTGTGCTGTTCATGGCAACCATGACATTCTGCCCGACAGAATTTTTTGTCCAGGCCAGGTCAATTTCAGAGGAACTGATCACGGTCGGAGTCAATGCAGTTGGCGGATCGAGTGTGATGGTACGGCTGCCGGCAGGGGCCGTTACAGTTGGGGCATGATCTACGGTGGCAACAGTGATGTTGGTGCATTGGCCATCAACAACATGGGTGGAAGTTGCTGCTAATGGGATGTCGTAGGTCAGCCAGAAATAATTGGTTCCGGGAAGCAACTCTTTCGAATCGGTAATGTCAAAAGAGGTCTGTAAAGGAGATGCGATCGTGGAACCGAACTGTGTCGTGGCGGCAAAAGTGGATGAATTGCCTGTCGACCATATTTTCGCATTGCTGATATCGCTGACAGCGGTTGTGCCCGTTGCATTCACGGTGAATTTGGTAATACTCAGTGGGTTGGCATTATCCGTGGTCACAACCTGGATCCCGAGAATGGCCTGGTTGGTTGAATTCTGAAGCACCGTCGCCGTACTCGCCTGCGTGGTTGTGCTGGAGGTGAAGGACATCGGAACACTTTTGGTGCCAACAACAAAATACCCCAGACTGGTAATAGTATTAGAAATGATGGTTGTTGCCGTTGGTACTGTCGAGCTGACGAGATCATACGTACCATTGACTGTAGCCGATTTGGCCATGCCATTGGTCGAAGTAAGCCCAGCTTCAGTAAGCCTTACGGTAGTGCTTGTGAAATATGACGGTGTAGATGTAACCGAAGCATTCCAATACCGGTTTGTATTCAATGCGCTCATATTTGCGCCGGGTGTTCCACCGCAATTGGCGTCGAACACCTCTGACTGAACAACCACGGTACCCCCGGCGGTTGTAATTGGGTTCACCAATTCAAGCGGCTTATAAGCGCTTTTGCCAAGGGGGAAGAGGTATGTAAAGGTCCCGGTGAGTCCTGCTGGCAAAGTCCTGGCAAGAGGGCCATTGATGTACCCTGCGGTATAGGTTATCGCAGCCACTGTGGTTCCGGTTACCGTCAACAAATTGGTTGATGATGTAGTAAGGTTTCCAAGGGTCATGGTCATGGCAGCGGTGCTCAACGCTCCTCCGCTTAAAGTAACTCCGTTGGTGTTGTTGATGACCAATGAATTCAGTGTACGGGTTGATGGTATTTCATACCCGGTGGTTACGGCATTGGAGGCCGTATAATAATTTACTGTTAGGCCGCCTGAACCCACATTAAAATTAGGCGCGACATCAAATGTGCCGGCAACATCGGTACCTCCTCCTCGTTGAATATAAACACTTGAAGTTCCACCGATACCAAGATAGAATTTATTACTGTTATAAAACGGACCGGTAAACAGGTTCACCCTGGTGGTATAAATTGCTGAATTTAAGGTAACTCCGCTTGTATTGGCTACACCAACGCCCACCCCGGTAAACGGAGCGGCCAGGGTGCCAAATGTTCCTGTTCCTGAATACGATTGTGCAGCAAGGCCCATGAAATCAACACGGTCGTAAGTAGTAGTTCCAACAATTGCACCATTGTTAACCGTATTCCCAAGGAGGAACAGATAATACCCGTAACAGTTAAGGGTCGTATTGGTATTTAGCGTAAGGTCTCCAAAAATATACGCCCCTGTGGTTCCGGCTCCGGTGCCCGTTCCCAATCTGACGGTATGCGCATAGGTGCCGTTGATCACTGTACTGGGAGCATATCCGTATAATCTGAAAGTTTTTGCAGATACCGAAGCTGCATTGCCAAATTGCAATGTACCCCCGGTGATGTTCAAATTAAAGGCGATATTGTAATAATCATATTGTGTGCTTCCGGTACTGGCAAGCTGGAAGATGATGGTTCCATTACTCATCGTAAAATAGGTCCCGGATGACGAAGTAATCCCGAATCCGGCCGATGAAGACGAAGAATTACCGATCATCTGAACCGTCAGGGTACCTCCCGTCTGGGTATAATTGACGCCGGCACTCGTGAGATTGAACCTGCCGGCAACATTAATTATCCCGCCTTCAATAAGGTAAACGGAATTCGCACCGCTTCCCAGGGAGTTCCCGGTAGCAGTACCGATGTTGTAAGTCCCTGCAGTTATTCTGAGCAATCCGCTGTTGCTAGGGGAACCTGCTAAACCAGCAACCGTGAAATTGGCATTGTTCAACCAAAACCCGCCTGTGGCAGGTATTGAATATGCAGCAACACCAAATACAGGATTAGATAATGCAACAGACCCTGCAATTTTAAGTGTTCCATTACTGATATAGAAACATCCAAGGACCGGGGTCACACCCTGGATCGTAAATGTTCCTCCCGCATAAACAAAAGACAGGACAGGGGTGTAACTTGTCCCTTTACTGATTATAACACCTCTTGTAGATGTGGACCCTGCATCCAGGTCGGTAGTGGAACCTGTGTTTAAGGTAAACGAAGCATCCGTCGTTCCGGTAAAGGTAATCCTTGCATAATTGGTAGCGCTTGAATATAAATCAAGCGTTCCGTTATTTGTCAGATTGAGGCCGATCGAAATATTGCCTGCGGTGGATACGGTCGCATTCATTCGGGTGGTTCCACCTGCAGCGATGGTCATGCTGTTATTCACTGTCAATGTAAATCCCTTCATCTCCAGTATTCCGGTAGTTCCTGTGCCAACAGTAAGATTATAGCATGTTCCGGCAGCATCAAGCACAACCGTAGCGCCATTGACAATGGTTACATCATCTCCTGCTGTTGGAACAACACCCCCGACCCAGGTACCTCCTGTATTCCAATTGCCTCCAGTTGCGGTGGAAGAGATGGCGCCCGGGGCATTGGTTACCCTATTTCCGGTAAGACCGGATGAGGAAGGATATGCTTCATTTCCGGCTGTAACCTTATAATAATAGGTTGTTCCTGGAGCCAGGCCAGATTGGACACTATTGTATGTTGTTCCCGTTGCAGCAGGAGTAGTAGAAGCCACAACTGATGTTACGACCCCTGTTGTAAATCCTGCATCAAGTGCACGTGTCACAGTGAAAAATGTTTCTGATGTCGAATTATCAATCCAGGACACGGTCATTCCGACAGCTGTTACCGATGAAAATGACATTGTTATTGGATTTGCCGGAGTTGAGGCATAGGTGGGTGTAAACGAATAAATTTTTCTTGAACCATCCGCACTTGAAGAAAGGGATGCGATCTGGCCAACGGTTGCACTGTTAACAAGTGTATTGACAACACTGGCTGCAAGGGTTGTTACTGCGGGAGTAGTAATGCTGGTAACTGAAACCAAACCGCCGTCCGCACTGGTATTGGTAAATCCGATGGAAGCGGTCACGGTACCGCTGCCGGTGGCAATTTCCATGTTCCCGTAAACATATTCAATTGCTCCTGTGGCTTCATACAAACGGATCTGCCACTTCGACAGATTTGTTGAAACAGAGGCGCTGTGGCTGATTGCAAAATCTTTCCACTCGACCGTTAAAACATGGCTGCCCACGCCTCCGGTGAGTTTGGCCCTGACCCTGCTGCTTGTGAGGTCGCTCGCATTGTCCAGGTCATCCCAGAATGCATTCAGAAACGGCAAATCAGAGGCAGTAGCCTGGGAATTGCTATATGCGGTTCCAACAACCGTAGCACCTAACCGCATCTGCCCATTTGAGTTGACAGAATACTGGGTGTATGGCAACCCCATAAAATAAAACGTAAACCCAATGTTTGTAACGGCTGATGCAAAATCGCCGGTAACGGTCGTGGGAACTAAAATATCAGTGGACCCGGTCATATCCGTTAATGAGCCATTTGTGGCGCTGCTGAACGTATAATTTGCCGTGCTTTGGCCCATCATCCATACACTGAGAAGAAGGGCAAGGGTCAATAGTAGAAACTTTTTCATAGTCGAATGGTTTTGTGTGTGTTTTTCAAAAATTAAAAATTTTCCGGGAGGATATATATTGTTCGA
>CAIVAT010000096.1 GCA_903903985.1 uncultured Bacteroidales bacterium
ACCCTGTTACCCTGTCACCCTGTTACCCTGTCACCCTGTTACCCTGTTACCCTGTTACCCTGTTACCCTGTTACCCTGTTACCCTGTTACCCTGTTACCCTGTCACCCCTGTCACCCCTGTCACCCTGTCACCCTGTCACCCTGTCACCCTGTTACTCCATTACTCCATCACCTCCCATGTTCACAACATCATATCGGTTATTTGTACTGCGATCATATCAACAATAATGACCAGGAGCGAAGCCAGTACGACCGCTGAATTTGCAGCAATGCCAACGCTTTCAGTTCCACGACCGGCATTGTATCCCTTATAGCATCCAACCAGTCCGATGACGGCTCCGAAGAAAAAGGATTTTACAACAGCAGGGAAAAGGTCCATGAAATGTACATGGCCAAATGCCTGGGAGAAAAACAGCACAAATGAAACATCTCCTTTGATATTTGCCCCGGCCCAACTGCCAAATATCCCAAAGGCATCAGCATACAGGATCAATAACGGGATCATGATGGTTGCGGCCAAAACGCGTGTAACGACCAAAAACCGCATTGGATTGGTGGAGGAGACCTCCATGGCATCAATTTGTTCGGTCACTTTCATCGAACCCAGTTCTGCACCCATGCCCGAACCAATTTTTCCGGCACATATCAGGGCCGTGATCACCGGGCCCATTTCCCTGATGAGCGAAATGGCGACCATTCCGGGCAGCATGGTCACTGCTCCGAAATTAACGAGTACCGGCCGTGATTGAATTGTAAGAACAATCCCCATGATGGCGCCGGTAACAGAAATGAGGGGTAAAGATTTATATCCGATTTGGAAACACTGTCGCAAAAATTCCTTGAATTCAAAATCGCGTGAAAATGTTTCCCTGAAGAGCCGGATGATAAATAAAAAAACATCGGCAATGTCCGTTAAAAAGTTGCTGGTCTGGACAGTTTTTGCCAAAGTTTTTTCACTGAGCCTGATGGATTGCTCCTTCGCAAAACCCTTCGCTTTCATGACAGGATGGAATTTTTTCATTTTTCGGATACCTTGACCGGGTACAAAATTATGGGCATCGCCCGACCGGTGTGTTACATAACTTTTGTAATAAGTTACATGATTCACACATTCAGAATCAGGTTATTAGCGCTTGCGGCATACCGAGGTGCAAAAGGTGTGAATGATGTAACTCTTAAGAGGAATTGTGTAACACATCAGCATCCAAAGCGATGCAATTTTGCACCGTAGTAATTTCATCCTGTTAAATGCATCTCATGAAAACCCAAACGAAAATTCTTTCTTTCTTCATTGTACTTATCATAATGAGTACCTATACAATGCCGCAAACAGCAACAGCACAGGGAGTCAGTGTGGGATTCCAGGTGTTTTATGATGAATTAAGCCCCTATGGAACCTGGGTTTATACCTCCGATTATGGATATGTATGGATACCAGATGTCACTCCAGGATTTGTGCCATATTCCACGAACGGATACTGGGTCTTCACCGATGAGGGATGGACATGGGTTTCTGATTATTCGTGGGGATGGGCGCCTTTTCATTACGGACGCTGGTATACCGATGTCAATTACGGCCCCATGTGGGTACCGGATAATGAATGGGGTCCGGGGTGGGTTACCTGGAGGAGATCAGAAGGCTTTTATGGATGGGCTCCGATCGGACCGGGCGTCAGCATCAATTTAGCTTACAGCAATGATTATTATGTGCCCAACAATCAATGGACCTTCGTGCGCGGAGGGGATTTTGGAAGAAGGAACATCAATAAATATTATATCAACAACTCTTACAATGTCACGATCATCAACAATTCAACGGTAATCAATAATATCCGGACAGACAGACCACACCATGTTACCTATAATGCAGGGCCCGAAAGAACCGAGGTTGAAAATCGTGCAGGTAAAAGATTTACACCGGTTACCATCCAGGAAAGCAGTAAACCGGGTCAGAATCTGAATAAAAATCAACTTCAGATTTACAGACCCCAGGTACAGCGGACTACCTCTTCGGGGCAGAAACAAGCTCCGGCAAAAGTGGAGCGGTTGGAAAATGTGAGAACTTCTGAGCAAAGAAGATCTGAAGCTCCTGTCCAAAAGCCATATCAACCGGGAAAACAACAGCCAACGCTGCAGCAACACCAGGTTCAACCTGCAAAACAACATCCCAAACAACAGCAACAGCAGGCTCAGCCTACGAAGCAACAACCGGCAAGGCAGCAGCAACAGGCTCAACCTGCAAACCAACAACCGACAAAGCAGCAGCAACAGGCACAACCTGCAAAACAACAGCAGCAGCAAGCTCAGCCTGCAAAACAACAGCCACAGCAAGCTCAGCCTACGAAGCAACAACCGGCAAGGCAGCAGCCACAGGTTCAACCTGCAAAGCAACAGCAGCAGCAACAGCAGCATCAAACTCAACCTGCAAAACAACAGCAGCAGCAACAGCAGCATCAAACTCAACCGCCAAAACAACAGCCGCAGAGACAAAATCCGGCTCAGCCTCCAAAGCAAAATCCACCACAGCCTCAGCAGGTAAGTCCGTCCAATAATGGACAGCAGGACAAGGAATCACAAAAGACAAAACCACCCAAAACCATGAGAGGGTAATAATAACGAATCATCAATTGAATGAACTTTTGTATAAACTTAAATATCAGTATTATGAAAACTTTTTATCATCAATTATCCAAGGTAATGTTTGTCATCCTTGTGACATTAATCCCTTGGGCATCCATCGCACAGGAAGGGCCTAAAGCAATATTGGAGCGGACAAATACTGCCCAGTGTTACAAATACTGGTCGGTCGGGGTTTTTGGCGGGCTGATGCAGTTCAATGGAGACTTGTCAAAAAATTTATGGGTCAACCTCTATCCAAACAGTATTGGCTATAATTTAGGATTTGTTGCCACAAAGCAATTTTCACGCGTGATTGGTGTCCGGGCAAGGTTTGCCTATGGGAAGATTCATAGTGATGTGGAAAATAAATGGGTTTGGGATTATAAAGATGGCAATGGTGTGCCCCTGAAAATTACCCAGAGGTTCCATTCCTCAATTCTTGAAACCGACCTGCAGCTCACGGTAAACTGGTTAAATTGGATCCTGGGTTACAAACCCGAGCGCATTTTCTCTTCTTATCTTATCGCTGGTATTGGTATTGATCAATCCAGGGGGAATAAGCAGGATGTGAACCTGGGAAAGGATATCAGTTTTCTTGGTAAAAAAGGAGACTTATTAAATGTCGGGAATACAAATGGCATGGATGGACGTGATATGGAATTCAAAGCAACCGCCGGCCTTGGTTTCGATTTCAATCTTAGCAAACACTTTTCCGTCCCCATTGAATTTCTCTTTAGATGGCAGAATGCCGATCTTCTTGATATGACAAAAGGAGGTTCGATGGGTGTGGTCAACGACATGTATAGCTCCGGCACAATTGGCATAACCTACAAATTTGGTTATTCTTGCCCAAAAGTCATCTTAAAGGAGCCAGTAATGGTACCGGTAACTGTTGTCACCATCGACCCTACGGTCAGGTTTTCTGTTATTGCCCCCAGGGAAATTCCTGCTGAGCGCAATGTAAGGGAGATATTTCCCCTTCGTAACTATATATTTTTCGATTTAGGATCAAAGGAGATACCTGACCGCTATGTTTTACTCGCGAAAGACCAGGTGAAAGACTTTAAAGAAGATCAGGTTCAGTTGTTTACACCTAAAAATCTGTCAGGCCGTTCGCAGCGGCAAATGACTGTATATTATAATGTTATAAATATCCTCGGTGACCGTTTGGGTAAAAATCCGACAGCTACTGTCAGATTGACCGGAGCATCGATGGAAGGACAGGAAGATGGCAAAGCCATGGCGGAGTCGGTCAAGAGATACCTGGTAAGTATAGTTGGAATAGAAGCAACCAGGATCACAACAGAAGGCCGCGTTAAACCGAGGATCCCATCTGAACAACCTGGTGGAACCAAGGAACTTGACCTCCTTCGTGAAGGAGACCGCAGGGTTTCTATCTGGAGCACTTCACCGGCATTGCTGATGGAGTTCGTAAGCGGGGAAGATGCCCCACTGAAGCCGGTGGAGATCATCGATGTTCAAAAAGCACCTTATGACAGTTATGTCACATTCAATGTTGAAGGAGCGAACAAGGCTTTCACCTCATGGTCGTTGGAAATCAAGGATAATAACGGAGCGATACAAAATTTTGGACCCTACTCCCAGGAACAGGTAAGTATGCCGGGAAAATCAATTCTTGGCAATCAGCCTGAAGGCACTTACCAGGTGAAGATGATCGGTCAGACCAAAAGCGGCAAGACGGTTATAAAGGATACTACTGTGACCATGGTACTTTGGAACCCACCCGTAAATGAGGAAGTAATGCGATTCAGCGTCATTTTTGAATTCAACGAATCAAAAGCCATCGCCTTGTATGAAAAATATCTCAGCGATATCGTGGTACCAAAGATCCCTGAGGGCGGTACCGTTATTATTCATGGCTATACCGATATCATCGGGGATGAATTGTACAATCAGACATTGTCATTGGCAAGAGCGAACGATGTGAGGAACATCATGGTAAATGCGCTGACAAAGGCAGGGAAAAACAATGTTAAATTTGAAGTTTACGGATTCGGAGAGGACCAGAAGTTATCGCCGTTTGAAAACAAGTTCCCGGAGGAACGGTTTTATAACCGGACGGTCATCATTGATATCATGCCTAAAAAATAAGATTCGCGGTTGACATAATAAATTCCAAATCAAAAAGGCTGCCTGAAGATTTACCCAGGCAGCCTTTTCTTCTTTTAACAGTGAGGAAATGTGTGAATCATACAACTCATTTCCAAAATTATATAACACTTGCTTTGATTATGTTAGCGATTTTTGTCATGCTGTGAAAATTCCTTCACGCATTAAGTCAAAACAAAATGAAAATACAGCTACTTAAGGTAATTCCAGTAGTTCTTATGCTCTTGTTACCAACATTAATTTATGCACAGGCTCCTCCTTTGGGGACTGCTGCTGGATTTGTTCTTTTTGCAACTGTAGGGGCGGTTACCAACTCCGGCATTTCGCAGGTTACCGGGAATGTTGGCACCAACAGCGGTTCCAGCACCGGTTTCGGAAATGTGAACGGTGTCATGCATGACAATGATGGCGCCAGCGCACAATGCGCAGCAGATCTACTGATTGCATACAACCAGTTGAACAGCACCATCCCGAATTTCTTTCCTGCACCCTTGCTTGGAAACGGACAAATGCTGAATGCCGGGGTTTACTCCATATCAAGTCCGGCAACATTAAACCTGGACCTTACATTAAATGCACAAGGAAATTCAAATGCAGTGTTTATTTTTCAGATACAGGGAGCATTTTCCACGAATGCCAATTCAAAAGTTAATTTAATCAACGGCGCGATGGCATGCAACGTGTTCTGGAAAGTGGAAGGCCTGGTGAGTATGGCTTCGGGAACGACCATGAGGGGCACAATTATTGCAAACAATGCGGCAATTAACATGAACACCGGCGACACCCTCGAAGGGAGGGCGCTATCTACTACCGGCGCTGTTACTACCGACGGAGTGATGGCATACACACCCATCGGTTGCGGAAGTCCTGTTCTTACCGGGCCGGCGGCCCCGGTACTTGGCTCAGCGGAATGCTATGCGCTGTTCTCCTCCAATGGCGCGGTTGCAAACACAGGTGTAACGTATGTTACGGGTGATGTTGGAACGAATGTCGGTTTGACCATCGGCTATGATCCTTTGCTGGTAACCGGGACCATTCATCCCATTCCCGATGTTTCAACAGCGCAATGTGCAGCCGATTTGCTGATTGCATATAATTATCTGAACACTTTGCCTTACGATATAGAATTGTTGTACCCTGCCCAGTTTGGCAACGACCTTGTACTTACCCCACATACGTACTTGATAAATGCGGCTACCGTATTTACCGATAAAGTTTATCTAGATGCTCAGGGCGATGCGAATGCTGTTTTTGTAATAAAGATTAACGGGGCCCTTTCAACCAGCACCTATTCAAAAGTCAAGCTTATTAACGGTGCACAGGCAAAAAATGTGTACTGGAAGATTGAAGGTGCCGTGAACATCGATACTTACTCGGTGTTCAGGGGAACAATCATTTGTAACAATGGTGCACTTGGTGCACTGGCTACAGGAGCCGTGCTTGAAGGCAGGGCCCTGACAACCACAGGTGCTTTAAGCACTTCTGCTGTTACCGTCACTATGCCTCCAGGCTGTTGCAACTCGGTTGTGGTGCCTGTTAGCACCCAGGTAAACGGTGTTACTGGTGTGGGTGAAACTGTATGTAAAAATGCATCCGAAACCATCACGGTTGCGGGAAGCGGAACGACATACGAGGTTCAAAACGGCGGCAGTGTCCACATGATTGCCGGCCAGAACATTTTCTTTCTTGAGGGTACCAGGGTATTTGCCGGGGGATATCTGCATGGATTCATTACTTTAACACAAGAATATTGTTGTTCAATCATGGGGCTCAAAGCCAGTGATGTTACAGAAGTCATTCCGGAAATGGAATCCGGGTCTTTCTTCAAAATATATCCGAATGCCACGAGCGACAAGTTCTATGTTGAATTGATTTCCAGCTTCAGGGATAAAAAATCAGTGGTTCAGATCTTTGGAATGGTCGGTGGATTAATTCAAAAGCAGGAGGTGACTGGGAGTGACCGCTATGAATTTTCGCTTGGAGGGAACGCATCGGGTATTTATTTTATCCGTGTGATGGCCGGTGATCGTCTTGAAACAAAGAAGATTATTAAGAAATAAATGAAAAGGTTAATATGGACGCGGGGTTGCCTTAAATGAACAAGGCAACCTCGTGTTTGTTGTCTAAGGAATGCCTGTCACCTGGATGATTGAATCCGGATATACCAGGTCGAAACACACTACATATGAAAAACTTGACAAATTGAGAAAAATATATTGTTTTGGTTAAAATTTAGGAGTTTATCCAATTTATCCGAGTTTTGGAATTCTGAAGTAAAATAATATTCACATTTATTCATGTATAAATTAAACGAATAGAAAAAACACTTACTCATTGCATTAATTGCAGGGATTCCGTTTTTAATGCCAACCATGAATTTCGGTCAGGCTCCTGACTTGAAGACAGCAGCCAATTTTGCGTTATTTACCTCAGCCGGAGCATTTAATGAATTGGGAAGTGCCTCATCTGTTACCGGCGATGTTGGTACTGCTGTGGGTGCATCTAACGCATTTCCTCCGGGAACGTTGGTTGGACAAAAACATGTGGCAGATGGTGTTGCTATTCAGGCAGGCGCAGATGTGCTTGCTGCGTATAGCTATTTGCACGGACTTACATGCGGTGTTGGCCATGAAGTTTTGTTAGGAGGTGGCGAGGTTCTTGCATCAAACATTTACTGCCTTAATGCCGCTTCAACCTTAACGGGAAATTTGACGTTAGACGGGGGGGGGGGGGAATCCCAATTCCATATTCATTTTCAAGATTGACGGCGCTTTTGCCAGGAGTGCATCATCAGAAGTTATAGTGACTAATTCAGCATCCTTATGTAATGTTTATTGGCAGGTAAACGGACAAGTTGACCTTGGACCTGGTTCTACCTTCCTGGGCACAATCGTTGTCAATGGGGCAATAAACTTATTAGCAGAAGCCACGCTTCATAGCAGAGGCCTTTCATCTGCCGGGGCTATTTCCATGTATAACAATACGGTTACGCTCGCATCATGCGCAGCAGCACCATCACCAATCCCCATTTTATCCGAATGGGCCCTGATCGTCCTGGGAATTTTTCTACTTGGCGTAGGTGTTGTGTATATTCTACGTAGAAGACAGTCTCCACTCGGCGTATAATTTATAAATGGCCAGTTTTTTAATTATGCTCCTGCCTGGATAAAGGCGGGAGCATTTTGTATATAGTTTTCTGTCTATTGTAATTAATCAATCTTTTCTCCTTGTTTACTTGATCATCCTGAAAGAGTTGATCCTTTAAAGGAAATTGTATTGTCATTTACAATGTGCCTTCGTTTTTATATATGTGTGAATGATGTAACTCTATTGTTGAATTGTGTAACACTATTGGAACTGATACGACTCAACTTTGCATGATGAAAATTCATTCATAAATAAAAGATCATGAAAATGAAAAAATCAATATTAGCATTTGCTGCATGCAGCCTTATAACCGGTGCATTTTTCACCAGTTGCAATACCCCTTCGCAAAAAGTTGAAAATGCCCAGGAAAATGTTGTTGAAGCAAATAAGGATCTAGCCAAGGCCAATGAGGAATATATCGCGGATATAGCCACTTACCGGCAGGAAACTGCTGTTGCGGTCGCTGCCAATGAAGAGAGCATCACCGAGCTCAACGCAAAGATGGCAAAGGATAAAAGAGCTGCCAGGGCCGACTTTAAAAAGAAAATTGCTGACCTGGAGCAAAAAAACAGGGATATGAAAATGAAGATGGATAATTACAAAGAAGAAGGAAAAGACAAGTGGGTCATTTTCAAAGCCGAATTCAGCCATGACATGAAGGAATTGGGGAAGGCGTTTAAAGACTTAGCTGTTAACAACGTTAAATAGACTGCAATATAAAAATCAGCACAATGAAAACTTCAAGGCTAATCGAGGCAGGAATTATATTGTTTCTTGCAAGTGCAATGCAGGCGCAGGTTTCAGTGAGTGTGAACATTGGATCGCCCCCGATGTGGGGTCCAGCCGGATATGCTTCAGTTCAGTATTATTATCTGCCCGATGTTGAAGCCTATTACGATGTCCGGTCGTCGATGTTCATTTATTTTGGAGGCGGGGCCTGGATTCACAGAGCTTATCTCCCGGCACGTTATAAAGGGTATGATTTATACCGCGGATATAAAGTTGTCATGCCCAACTATTATGGGAAAACTCCCTACAGCCATTTCAAAGAGCATAAAATGAAATATGGGAAAGGGTATCACGGGCAAGAGCAACGAACGATCGGGGAACGACCCGGAAACGGAAACCCAGGGGCGAAAAATTATAACGATGGCAATCACAACAGTAAAGAAGGAGGCCATGATAATAATCAAAGCCACGGACATGGTCATGATAAGAATATGAATGAGGATCATGGGCATGGTGGCGGAAACGATAAAAAGAAATAATAATTAATTATCAATAAAAACCAATATTATGAACTCAGGAAAAGTATTTTTAGGCTTATTGGCAGGTGTCGCAGTAGGCGCAACTTTGGGAATTTTATTCGCACCCGGTAAAGGTTCAAAGACACGGAAGAAAATTTCCCGGAAAAGGGAAGACTTTGCAGATGAATTAGAAGACAAATTCAATGGTTTCATCGACAGCATCAATAAGAACTTCTCAACTGCGGAAGACACAGCCGCACGCAGGGTGAAACAAGGAAAACAAAAAGTGGAAGACATTGAAACAGAAGTTATTTCGGCTGTAAAATAAAACCATGGAAACCCCGGCAAGCTCATTCGAATCGTTATTCGAGAGAATTGAAGCCTACAGTAAAACAACATATGAGCTGTCGAAGCTCAGGTTGCTGGAGACCACCACCATTGTCGTCAGCGCATTGATACCGCGGTTTTTTGTCCTCGTCATGATGGCGCTGTTTGCCTTGGTTTTAACCTTTGGTATCGCGCTGCTGGTGGGGGAGTGGCTCGGAAAATATTATTACGGTTTTTTTGTGGTTGCAGCTTTTTACCTCATTGCTGGCATCCTATTGCATTTTTTTCTGCACAAATGGATTAAAAACCCTGTTAGCGATTTAATCATTAAACAAGCTCTTCAATAGGTCATATCATGCAAACAATAAATTCATTAACCGATCTCAGAGAGGCTATTTTTATCCTGGAAATGCAGCGGAATGATGAAGCAAATATGCTTAGGGAAAAATTCCATCTTGCTATCGACAGCATGCAGCCAGTCAATCTTATTAAAAGTACCTTCAAAGATGTAGTCAGTTCCCCTGATTTACCCGGTCACCTCTTAAGCACATCTGCCGGGCTGGCTACCGGCATGCTGACCAGGATCGTCATCAGCAGCATCACGAAAAATCCTGTCAAAAGGCTTATCGGCAGGGCATTGATGTATGGGCTTACAAACCTGGCCATGAATAATCCTGAAACCGTTAAATCATTGGGCAAAGGAATAATAAAGATTGTGAGGGGTAAGCAGGAAGACCGAGTTTATCCCAAATGATGAATAATTCAAATAAATTTATTCATTTCTGGAAAATACTTGGGCCCGGACTTGTTACAGGTGCAAGCGATGATGATCCTTCGGGTATTGCAACCTACTCGCAGGCAGGTGCTGCATACGGGCTTTCAACGCTCTGGACTTCACTGATTACGTTTCCGCTCATGGCTTCCATCCAGGAAATGTGTGCAAGGATCGGGCTGGTCACTTCACATGGGTTGGCAGGAACGCTGAAATCAAATTATTCAAAACCTGTCTTGTATTTGATGCTGCTGTTTAGTTTTCCTGCCATCGTCATGAACATTGGTGCCGACATTGCCGGAATGGGCGCAGTTGGCAATCTGTTATTTCCATCAATTCATGCGATATATTTCAGCGTCGTGTTTACGATCATCCTTCTGGGGTTGATTATTTACCTTCCATATCAGAAAATTGCCGCTATTCTGAAATACCTGTGCATCATCCTGCTGGTTTACCTGATCGTTCCGTTTCTTTACAAACAAAATGTTACTGCAATTTTAAAATCCACTTTTATCCCGACGATCAGGTTTGATAAAAACTTCATCAGCATCCTTGTTGCCATTCTCGGAACAACAATTTCACCGTATCTGTTCTTTTGGCAGGCAACAATGGTATCAGAGGATGTTATACAAAAGAAAAAGCACCTGGTGGTGAATAAAAGAATTATCCACGAAATGAAACAAGACGTTGATTTTGGCATGTTATTTTCAAACCTTGTCATGTTCTTCATCATTCTCACCACAGGAACGGTTTTATTCAACGCAGGTATTCACCAGATTGACACGGTTGAACAGGCTGCCCAGGCATTGAAACCCCTGGCTGGCAACCTGGCATATTTACTGTTTGCTGTTGGGGTCATCGGCACTGGTTTTTTGGCCATCCCTGTTCTAAGTGGTTCTCTATCATACATCATTACGGAAACATTTGGCTGGGAAAAAGGATTGGATAAAAAATTCAATAAAGCAAAAGCATTTTATTTCATCATAGCCATTTCCTTGATACTAGGTTTATTGATGCAATACATTGGCCTTTCGCCAATCAAAGCGCTGATATATTCAGCCATTCTGTACGGATTGACCGCCCCTGTGCTGATTGCCATCATTCTGCATATTTCCAACAATAAAAGGATCATGGGGAAATTCACCAATGGAAAAATTTCCAATATCCTGGGGTTTGCCACATTGATCCTGATGACCGTGGCTGCCGTTATTCTGATTTACATGCAGTTCGTGGGATGAATGCAATAAGCAGGAACCATCAAAGGTGTGAATGATGTAACTCTTACAGGGAATTGTGTAACACAACACAGGAATAAGTTAAGGACCTTTGCGGTATAAAAATTCATAAACTTAATACTCAATAAATGAACACTACGGAAGTAAAAGGAAACTGGAATGAGCAGAAAGGGAAACTCAAACAGAAATTCGCAGTCCTGACGGACAATGACCTGATGTTTAATGAAGGCAAAAAAGAGGAGATGTTAGGCAGACTTCAAGTCAAGCTTGGCAAAAGCAAAGAAGAATTGCACAAAATTATTGCAGCTCTTTAAACAGGCTACCCTTTGAAAAGATACCGTTTGGCGATTCACCCGTCAAGCGGTTTTTTTTATTTTAAGATTATCAACAGGTCCAAAGTGATGGGAGTGATTGAGGACTGAAAATAAATAAACCAGTATCTTTGTCTTCGTTTTGTTTCAAAGAGATCATCATCCATTGTTTCGGCAAATTGGCCTGCCAGTATAAACCATTAAGATTCGGCATTTTTGAAACATATTGGAACCGGCGACACGAATAATTGATGAAATTTTATGCTGCAGAAAAAACGGGAACATCCGAAAGAAAAAGCCAGGTTACATCCACGAAACAAACATCGTGAGCGCTATGATTTTAAATTACTTATTCAGTGCAGCCCGGAATTGGCAAAGTTTGTAAGGTTGAACATTTACGGGGATGAATCCATTGATTTTTCTGATCCCGAAGCAGTGAAGATCCTGAACAAGGCGCTATTGAAACACCATTACGGCATCGATCACTGGAGTATCCCTCCCGGTTACTTATGCCCACCCATACCCGGGAGGGCTGACTATATCCATCATATGGCCGACTTGCTTTGCGGCAGTAACTATGGGAAAATCCCAACCGGCCGCAGGATCAGATGTTTTGACATAGGCGTTGGCGCCAACTGCGTATATCCAATGATCGGGGCGGTCGAATATGGCTGGTCTTTCATAGGTTCAGACATCGATCAGGCAGCCATTGATTCAGCCAGCAGCATCGTTGAATTAAACCCAATTTTAAAGGAGATGGTTGAAATCAGATTGCAGCGGCAACCCAATGATATTTTTTTTGGAGTCCTTCAAAAAGAGGAAGCCATCGATTTGTCAATTTGCAATCCTCCTTTTCATGCTTCATTGGCAGAAGCCCAACAGGGCACAAACCGTAAATTGAAAAATTTAAATCAGGAAAAAACCGAAACGCCTTTGTTGAATTTTGGTGGCCAGGGCAATGAGTTATGGTGCAAGGGAGGCGAGGAAAGATTTGTCAGGGATATGATCCGTCAAAGCAAGTTCTTTGCTGCTTCCTGTTTTTGGTTTTCAACCCTGATCTCCAAACAATCCCGGCTGAAGGGCGTTTACGAGGCACTGGAAAAGCTGGAAGCCGCCGAGGTGAAAACCATTCCGATGGGTCAGGGAAATAAATCAAGCCGCATTGTTGCATGGACCTTTCTCAACCGTGAACAACAGAAAACATGGATCAATACAAAATGGAAAGAGTGAAATCATGAAAAAAATCAATCTGAAGATATTGGTCCCATACGGTGCTGCCATACTGATCTTTCTTTCTGTAACCCTGGTCTATCTCTACCCGTTGCTGGAAGGGAAGAAGCTTTACCAATATGACATCGTCAACTTCAAAGGGGTTTCACGGGAGATCTCTGATTTCAGGGAAAAGACCGGGCAGGAGCCGCTTTGGACAAACTCCATGTATGGCGGGATGCCTGCTTACCAGGTTTCGACCCGGTATCCCGGCAACCTCATCGGACCCCTCGATAAATTCCTGTCGCTGGGGCTTCCCCATCCTGCCAACCTGATCTTTCTTTATTTCATTGGATTCTTCATCCTTTTAATGGTAATGAAAGTCGATCCATGGTTGTCGATTGCCGGTGCCCTTGCTTTCGGGTTTTCCTCATTCTTTTTCATCATCATCGATGTGGGGCACAACTCACAGGCGCACGCCATCGCCTACATGGCCCCGCTCGTGGCAGGCGTGCTCCTGACACTGAAAAAAAAATACTTACAGGGAGGAATTCTCACGGCAGTATTCCTGTCCCTTGAAATAAAAGCGAACCATCCGCAAATCACCTATTATCTTGCCATGATTGCGTTGTTGCTGTTGATCTTCAGGCTGATGCAATCAATTCGCGAAAAGGAGGCGAAATCGTTTATTACAGCTTGCGGGGTTTTATCACTGGCATTGATTTTTGCGCTGCTCACCAATCTTACCACACTCTGGGCCACGCTTGAATACAGCAAATACACCGTGAGGGGAAAGTCGGAACTGACCAGCGACAAACAGAACCGCACTGCAGGCATTGATCGCGATTATGCGACCCATTGGAGTTATGGGATCGGGGAAACGATGACCTTGATGATTCCCGACATATACGGGGGAGCTTCCGGTACAAAAGTTGAAAAAAGTTCAGCAGTGGTGAAAGCCATGCAGGACAACGGGATCGATGAAGTCACCATCAGCCGGTTCACCAGCCAGCCGGTTTCTTTCCTGTACTACTGGGGAAATCAGCCCAGCACATCCGGCCCTGTTTATGCCGGCGCCATTGTATGCTTTCTCTTCATTTTAGGTTTATTCCTCGTGAAGGGAGCGATAAAATGGTGGCTCCTGACGGCCACGCTGCTTTCTATAATCCTCGCCTGGGGACATAACTTCATGGCCGCCACGAACCTCTTTCTCGATTATTTCCCCGTATACAACAAATTCAGGGCGGTCACCATGATCCTCGTCATCGCGGAATTCTGCCTGCCGCTGCTGGGAATACTTGCAGTGAAGGAGCTTGTTGAAAATCAGGCTGAAAAAAAGCGGAACTTCCGTGGCTTGCAGTTGTCATTTGCGATCACTGGTGGAATTAGCCTCCTCTTCGTCTTTTTCCCCGGATTATTTTTCAATTTTACCGGACCCGACGATGCAGAACTTTCACGCCAGTATCCCGACTGGTTTATGGCAGCAGTCAGGACCGACCGGTTGAGTTTGCTCCGGGGAGATGCCCTGCGCAGTTTTATCTTTATCACCATGACTGCTTTACTCCTCTGGGGGGTACTTATTGGGAAACTGAAGAAAGAATATTTGTTCACTGCCCTGATACTGCTGTTCCTGACGGATATGTTCGCAGTAAATAAAAGATACCTGAACAGCGACAGCTTTACAACGACTTCGTCGCTGGAGGTGCCGTTTGAGCCTACGAATGCTGATCGGCAGATCCTGCTGGATAAAAATCCTGACTACCGGGTATTCAACCTCTCTTCCGGCAATCCGTTTATCGATCCCACGACATCTTATTTCCACAAGTCGCTTGGCGGGTACAGCGGGGTCAAAATGCGCCGTTACCAGGAACTTTGGGAGCGGCAGATCAGCAGGAATAACATGGGGGTTCTTAATATGCTCAACACCAAATATTTCATTGTCACCGGTAAAGACAAACAGCCCGAAGCACAATATAACCCGGGAGCCCTTGGCAACGGTTGGTTTGTTCAATCGGTAAAACTGGTTTCCGGTGCTGACGAAGAGTTGGAATCGCTTTCGGGTTTCCGGCCTGATTCTGTCGCAATCATTGATCGCCAGTTTACTGAGTCCCTCAAAGGATTTTCAGGAAGCCGTGATACAAGCGACCATATCAGCATGGAATCCTATGCACCCAACAGGCTGGCATATCATTTCAACACCAGGAAGAACGGGTTGGCCGTCTTTTCCGAAATATGGTATCCCGAAGGCTGGAATGCATATGTTGACGGGAAACTTACACCTCATTTCAGGGCCAATTATGTATTGAGGGCGATGGTGCTTCCGGCCGGTAATCACAAACTGGAGTTCCGTTTTGAACCCAAAGTGTATGCCATCGGTGAGAAAGTTTCCCTGGTCAGTTCCTTGGTATTACTGATTCTTCTTCTTGGAATGGGAGCAAATGAAGTGCGGAAAATGATAAAAAAATAATCAATTTCACAATTTTCCTGTTTTAATAGGTGTGCCCTCCCTCCTCCATTTCAGCCGCATCAATTTTCCTGCTGTTGATGGCCTTCCAGGCATACCAAATGTATGCGATGACAAATGGCACCAGCAATGAAACATAACTCATCGCAGTAAGTGTATAATGGCTTGATGAGCTGTTGTGGATCGTCAATGAACTTTGCATATCATAGTATGACGGGTAATAGGCAGTGTTGTTAAATCCGGCCAGGCAGAAGAGGGCAAATACCGTGAGTATTGTTCCAGGGCCGGCATACCAGATTCCTGAAGAACCATTTTTATCGAAGGATAGTATCGGCAATGCTACACCGAGCAGTACGAATACCACGCCCGCAGCAAACATCAGCAGCACCGGAGGCATTTGGGTGAGGTTATGGAAATATTTCAACGGCTCACCAAAAATAAAACCATCCTGTGGGTGGACTGCATATCCGGGCATGGTTAAAATGGCAATGACAAATGCAAGGAAAAAAATCAGGAAAGGGATGGTATTGATGAGCAGCTGTTTCTTTGAGCGGGCAAGGATCTGTTGATTATCAATGGTATTCATGAAATAAAGGATCCCGAGCACCCTTGCCAGGAAAAATACAGCAAGTCCAAGTGCCACATTCCGCCAGTTTAAAAGGGCTTCAAGCCCATGGGCCCGGTTTTGCCACCGTGAAATGGCGGGATCGAGGAGGTTTGTCAGCGATGATTTATTGACCGAAAATGCCGACCCTGTGAAAAAGGTTGCCACAGCAGCACCGATCAGTACAGTTCCGAGCAATCCATTGATGATCAGGAACCATTCATACGTTTTATGGCCCAGCAAATTGTTCGGTTTGCTTCTGAATTCATAGGCAACGGCCTGGATGATGAATGGGAAAAGGATGGCCATCCAAACCCAGTAAGCTCCCCCAAAACTGGTGGAATAAAACAGGGGAAAGGAAGCGAAAAACGCACCCCCAAAAGTGACCAGCGTTGTAAATGTAAATTCCCATTTGCGTCCCAGGGCATTGACCAGCATTTTACGTTCCGGTTCTGTCTTCCCGATGGTATAAATCAAAGTTTGCCCGCCCTGCACAAACATCAGGAATACGAGCAGGCTCCCCAGGATGGAAATGATGATCCACCAATAAGCCTGCAGGGTTTCAATCGACATGGTTTCAAACATCACCTGGTCCCTCCATCTTTTGGTCCGATTTTAATCTGCCTGATCATGATCATTAGTTCCGCAGTGAGCAAAACTGTAAATAAGGTTGCAAAAAGCCAGAAAGTGATGATAACAGAGACAGCATCGATCTTTGAAGCAGCAGCCATCACAGGCATGAGGTCCTGGATCACCCATGGCTGACGGCCGACTTCAGCGACCACCCACCCTGCCTCTGAGGCCAGGTAAACGAAGGGAATGGTCCAGATGGCTATCCGGAGCAGCCACCGCTTGCTTTCAAGTTTGTCGTTGTGAACCAGGTAAAGGATCACTGTGAATAACAGAATAAAATAGAATCCCAGGTACACCATGAGATGGAAGCTGTAGAAGGTGAGCAGGACATTGGGAATTGCACTGTCCGGTGAATTCAGATAGGCGTAGCCGAACCAGGGGAAGTTCTGCCTGAGGGCTCCAAGGGAAGTGCTGATTTTTGCCGTGTCGTTTGCAGCTTTAGCTTCACGATAAGTGGCCAGGGATGCTACGGCATTTTTTCCAAGGCTGATCTTCTCTTCTATCGAAAAGGCCCGTTCCTTTTCAATAGGGTTTACATGGTCAAACCCGGGGTTAAATCCACCCTTCATGAGGTCATCCACCCCGGGGACAAATGCATCCGGATTGCGGTATCCAAGGAAAGAAAGCAGTTTTGGGAACTCAACTTTGACTAAAAATGCATCCTTGTTATCGCCTTGTTTTTTCCCAGGAGCCAGGATGCCAAAGGCAACCAGTCCGGCTCCCTTCTTTCCCTGGTACAAACCCTCCATGGCTGCAAGTTTCATGGGTTGTTTTTGCGAAACCTGGTATGCCGACCCGTCACCGGTAAATGCAAGAAAAAGAGAGGCGGCAAGTCCGAAAATGGCGGCAACCATCATGCTCCGTTTGGCAAGCTGAGTATGGCGTTTTTTAAGCAGAAACCATGCACTGATGCCGATCACAAAAACAGAAGCAGTCACATACCCTGATGAAACCGTGTGGAAGAATTTATGAATGGCAACCGGCGAAAGCAGGACGGACCAGAAATTCACCATTTCGTTGCGGGCTGTATCGGGGTTGAACTGCATGCCAATCGGGTATTGCATCCATGCGTTGGCGACCAGGATCCACAGGGCAGAAAGGTTGGCGCCAATGGCCGTTAGCCAGGAAGCTGCAAGATGGAATTTTTTGCTGACCTTGTTCCATCCGAAAAACATGACTGCGATGAAGGTCGATTCCAGGAAAAAAGCCATGATCCCTTCGATGGCGAGCGGTGCTCCAAATATATCGCCGACAAACCAGGAGTAGTTCGACCAGTTGGTGCCAAACTGAAACTCCAGGATAATCCCGGTGGCAACCCCGATGGCGAAGTTGATCCCGAACAGCGTCATCCAGAATTTGGTGATCTGCTTCCATTCCTGATTCCCGGTTCTTACATAAACTGACTCCATGATGGCGACAATGAAAGCCAATCCCAGGGTAAGAGGAACGAAGATCCAGTGGTATATGGCAGTAAGTGCAAACTGAGCCCTTGACCAGTCGATCAGTGAAAGATCTACGTTCGAAACCATGGTTGTTTATTTTTTAACGATGACAAATATACCGAAATATAATATTTCATTCCAGGATGAATTCTGATATGGCAAACCTGATTTGTTTATTTTTGCCGGTGTTTTAAACAACCCACCCCAGCCCCTCCATGCGAGCAAGGAGGAGTTGGCAGCTACCCAATTCTATGTAAAACATGCAAGCAATCCATGACCCGGCTGCAAAACCGAATTCATGCTATCACTGCGGTGAAGATTGCGGCGCCGTAGCCATTAACGTAGGAGAAAAGCTGTTTTGCTGCCACGGATGCAGAACAGTGTATGAGATTCTGAGCCAGAGCAATGCCTGTGAATATTACAAATATGAAGACCATCCGGGCCTCAAAGCAGGAACCCGCGAAGTTGGCAGCCGGTATGCATACCTGGATAATGAGGAGATCCGTCGTGAATTACTTGATTTTTCGGAAGATGGCGTGAGTAAAGTCAAGTTGTTCATCCCGGCAATTCATTGCAGTTCATGCATCTGGTTATTGGAAAACATACAGAGGCTGCATACAGGAGTGATGCACTCTTCGGTGAATTTTGTTAAAAAAGAGGTTATCATTACCTTCCATGACACTGAAATTTCTCTTCGGCAGTTGATCGAATTGCTGGTTTCCATTAATTACATTCCCCAACTGACCCTCGATACACTTGAGAAAGGGGCCAAAAGCAAAATCAACCGGGGAATTTATTACCGGCTCGGCGTTGCCGGGTTCTGCTTTGGGAATATCATGCTTTTCAGTTTCCCCGGCTATCTCAGTGTGAATGACTCTGTGGAGAATTTGCTTCGTCAGAATTTCGGATTACTCAACATCCTGTTTGGCATTCCGGTGGCCTTTTACGCCGGATCTGTATTCCTCATTTCGGCATATAAAGGATTGAGAAAAAGATACATCAGCATTGATGTTCCCATAGCCATCGGGATACTGGTCCTGTTTTTTCGCAGTGCTTATGAGATCCTCTCCGGAACAGGTCCCGGGTTTATGGATTCGCTCGCCGGACTCGTTTTTTTTCTCTCTATCGGCCGCTGGTACCAGGATAAAACCTACCAGGCGCTCTCCTTTGAACGAGATTACCGTTCCTACTTTCCGGTTGCGGTGACCATCATTTCTGATGCCGGTGAAGAATCGATCATCCCTATAAAGAACCTGAAGACAGGCATGCGCATCCTGGTGAGGAACCAGGAACTGGTGCCGGCTGATGCCTTGCTTGTCAAGGGAGAAGGGTCTATCGATTATAGTTTTGTGAGCGGGGAATCGGCGCCGGTAACAAAAAAGGAGGGTGAGCGTATTTTTGCAGGCGGGCGACAGGCAGGGACCTCCATCGAACTCATCGTGGAGCGTGAAGTTGCACAGAGCCACCTCACCGAATTGTGGAACCAGGACCTGACCGGCAGTGCAAAACAAACCCGGTGGGACAGCATCCTGGATGTGATCAGCAGGTATTTTACAGTGATGGTCCTGCTGCTTTCAACAATTTCCGGTATTTTCTGGTGGTTTTACAACCCTGCCATGGCTTTCCTGGTGGTTACCGCCATCCTGATCGTGGCATGCCCATGTGCACTGGCGATGACCTATCCTTTTTCGCTTGGCGGGGCTATGCGGGTTTTCGGGAGAAACAACTTTTACCTTAAACGCACTGGGGTTGTTGAAGCGCTCGCGAAGGTCGATACGATCGTATTTGATAAGACCGGGACCATTACCAGCAACGATGGACCGGGCGCCGATTTGAGTTCACTCAATGTTCCGACGGATCAGCTCTGCTGGATTTCTTCCATGGTAAGGCATTCAACTCATCCGGCCAGTGTGGCTATTTACCTGCAGCTGCAGGGATCTGAAGCATTTCCGGTAACCGGTTTTCATGAATGGCCCGCCCGGGGTATTGAAGGGACCGTTCAGGGACATTTTCTGAAAATCGGCTCGGAAGAATTTGTAACCGGAACCAAGTCAGGATCTTATGCCTCCGGCACAAAGGTTTTTATGTCCATTGACGATGACCTGGTCGGGTTTGCCCGAATCAGCAACCGCTACCGGGAGGGGATGAAGGATGTACTTTCGGAGTTGGCCCGTCGATATGAACTTCACCTGCTTTCTGGCGACAACGATGCTGAATTGCCGAACCTCCTCTCTTTTTTTCCATCCAGGGAGCACCTGAATTTCAATAAATCACCTAAAGAAAAACTCCAGTATATTCGCGATCTGAAGGCCACGGGCCGCAAAGTCCTTATGATCGGTGATGGCCTGAACGATGCAGGCGCCTTGCGGGAAAGCGATTGTGGAATTTCAATGGCCGATGATATCTACCACTTTTCCCCGGCCTGTGATGCCATCCTGGAGTCGGGGCAATTTCGTCACCTTTCCGATTTTCTGCGTTTCAGCCGAACCAGCATGCGGATTGTTTTTATCAGCATGGGCCTCTCATTTTTGTACAACGTAGTTGGCTTGAGTTTTGCCATTACAGGAAACTTATCGCCCGTTGTCTCAGCTATTCTCATGCCGCTGAGTTCCGTAACAATCGTTGCTTTTGTTACGCTTTCTGTATTGATATCAGCTCGTTTAAGTAAGTTTGACGTCAAATCGTAAATTTGGACTGAATATAAATATCTGATATTCTCCATGTTTCCCGGATTGTATTTTGGAAATTTGATACTTTAATCTTTATTTTGCTTCCAAGTTAAAAAGCATGAGTGTAATCCTGATCCTTGTGGCCTTTAGTGTCATGTTAGCCGGTGGCTTCCTGGCCGCGTTTTTCTGGTCGGTTCGCAACGGTCAATACGATGACACATACAGTTCGTCGGTAAGGATCCTTTTTGAAGACGACAAGCCCAAAGAACCTCCGCCAGAGGTGCCCACCCCCGCGAAATAAATGAACGAACAATCACCAAACCAATAACATATGGAAAATCAGACATTTTACTATGACAACAAAATTGTAAAAAACTTTGCCTATGCAACGCTCTTCTGGGGCGTGATCGGCATGGTTGTCGGACTGTTACTGGCATTACAATTTATCTGGCCGGCACTTACATTTGGTATCCCGTATACCACCTTTGGCCGGATCCGCCCGATTCATACGAATGCGGTCATCTTTGCATTTGTTGGCAACGGGATGTTTACCGGAATTTATTATTCGCTTCAACGGCTTTGCAAGGCCAGGATGTTCAACGACCTGCTGAGCAAGATCAACTTCTGGGGCTGGCAGCTGATCATCGTGTGTGCCGCGCTTACTTTTGCCTTCGGAATTACTACCGGCAAAGAGTATGCAGAACTTGAATGGCCGATCGACATTCTTGTTGCCGTGATCTGGATTGTTTTTGGCTGGAATATGATCGGTACGATCATCAAGCGGAGAACCGGGCATATCTATGTGGCAATCTGGTTTTACATCGCCACCTTTGTGACCATTGCGGTATTGCATGTTACCAACAGCCTGGCGATCCCGGTCGGATTGTTTAAAAGTTATCCCATCTATGCCGGGGTACAGGATGCATTGGTTCAATGGTGGTATGGCCACAACGCGGTCGCCTTTTTCCTCACAACTCCTTTTCTTGGGCTGATGTATTATTTCCTCCCCAAGGCCGCCAACCGGCCGATTTTTTCATACAAATTATCCATCGTGCATTTCTGGGCCCTGATTTTTCTGTATATCTGGGCCGGCCCGCACCACCTTTTATACAGTGCACTGCCGAACTGGGCACAATCATTGGGTGTTGTATTTTCCGTGATGCTCATCGCTCCTTCCTGGGGCGGGATGGTCAATGGGTTGCTTACCCTGCGGGGTGCCTGGGACCGTGTTCGTGAGGACCCTGTCCTGAAATTCATGGTTGTTGCGGTAACGGCTTACGGGATGTCCACTTTTGAAGGCCCGATGATGTCAACCAAAACCGTGAATGCCATTTCGCACTTCACCGACTGGACCGTGGGCCATGCGCACATCGGAGCCCTTGGCTGGAACGGTTTTCTCACTTTCGCGGTGCTCTATTACCTTATCCCAAGGATTTTTCAGACGCATCTTTTTTCCAGGAAAATTGCAAACCTTCATTTCTGGATAGCCACACTCGGTATCATCTTCTACGCAGTCCCGCTGTATTGGGGAGCCATTACCCAGGCATCCATGTGGAAAGAATTCACCGCAGCCGGCTTCCTGAAATATCCGAATTTCCTGGAAACCGTCACACAACTTAAACCCATGTATGCTACCCGGGCAATCGGCGGCGGCTTGTATATTGTTGGCATCGTGCTTGGAATCTACAATCTTATCCTGACGATCAAAGCCGGAAAATTCCTCCCGGAGGAAGCGGCATCAGCCCCTGCACTTGCCAAAATAGCAGGCAAACGCGGATCAGGGGAAGGCGTTCACAGATGGCTTGAACGCCGTCCGGTTCAGTTCACGATTGTTGCGCTGGTTGCAATCCTTATCGGTGGACTTATTGAGATTGTACCCTTGTACCTGGTGAAAACGAATATTCCAACCATCGCCAGTGTTAAGCCTTATACTCCGCTGGAATTGCAGGGCCGCGACATTTATGTGCGTGAAGGTTGTTATACCTGCCACTCACAGCAAGTTCGTCCGTTCAGATCAGAAACCGAACGTTATGGTGAATATGCCAAAGCCGGTGAATATGTTTATGACCATCCGTTTCAATGGGGTTCCAAACGCAACGGACCTGATCTTTCACGTGAAGGAGTCGTGAGCGGTCGCCAGTATAAGCCCAATTCATGGCATTTTAACCACATGCTGAATCCGCAGCGGTTGAATGAGCAATCGATTATGCCTTCATACAAATGGCTGATTACCGATGACCTTGACCTGTCAACCACGGCAAAAAAGATCCGTGTAATGCAGTTCCTGGGTGTTCCGTATCCTGATGGATTCGATAAAATTGCCAACGATGACCTTCTGCTTCAGGCCAAAGGCATCGCCGACGACCTGAAAAGCCAGGGAATACAGGTTGAACCGACAAAGGAGATTATCGCGATGATTGCATACCTTCAGAGACTGGGCAAGGACGTTCACGCTGCCGGTATGCCAACTGCAACAATCACAGGTAAATAAATCCGGCTATGTTGCGTGATATTTTTAAATCGGTCGGGAACATTGAAATTTACGGGCTGATCTCCATGATCATTTTCGTGGTTTTCTTTACCCTCCTGATCCTCCATACCGTCTCACTTAAAAAAAAGGATGTGGCCGATTTCAGCCGTATGCCGCTGGACGATTTTTCAGATGAATCAAAAGAGTTATAAGATTTTAAAAATATTTTCCATGGAAATAAATGAACATAAAGCCTTTGACAAGGATGAACTGACCGGTGATAAACTGCTGTCGGGTCACGAATATGACAATATCAGGGAATTGGATAACAACCTGCCTAAATGGTGGGTGTGGCTTTTTATAATCACGATCGTTTGGTCGGTGGTTTATATCTTCCTTTTTGACGTGATCAAGGTGGCACCTTATCAGCAGCAGGAATGGAAAAATGAAATGGCGGCTGCAGGGGTGGTTGCCCCGGGGCAATCAGCACCGGTTGACCCTGCCAGCCTTGTCGCACTGACTGACCAGGCCAGCCTTGATGCGGGCAAGGAGATCTGGATGAAACAATGTAAAGTATGCCATCTTGAGGGCGGACAAGGACTTGTTGGCCCGAACCTTACCGATAACTTCTCTATCCACGGCTGCACCTACGGTGATGTGGTGAATACGATCACATTTGGAGCGCCTGAAAAAGGGATGATCTCCTGGAAAACGCAACTAACGGATGACCAGATTAAAAAGGTCGCAAGTTTTGTCATGACACTGAAAGGTACTACGCCACCAAATCCAAAAGCACCGCAAGGCGAGCCTTGTAAATAATATGCAAAAACAGGATGATGGTCAGGATAGCTTCCGCGACAGGTTATATACCATCGATGAAAGCGGTAAAAGGTTGTGGGTTTTTGCCAGGAAGCCGAAGGGAATTCTGACGAATGCAAGAAACATTACCGGCATTTTATTATTGGTATTCTTTTTCAGTGCTCCTTTTATAAAAGTGAATGGTCAGCAGCTTTTACTGTTTGATTTTCTTCACCGTACTTTTGTCATCTTCGGAGTACAGTTCTGGCCGCAGGATTTCAACCTCTTCTTTATCGGGATGATCGCCATGATGGTGTTCATCATTCTTTTCACAGTCACCTATGGGCGAATCTGGTGCGGGTGGGCCTGCCCTCAAACGGTTTTCATGGAGGTGATTTTCAGGCGCATTGAATATTGGATTGATGGGGATTCAAATCGTCAGAAGGAACTCGATGCAAGGGCCTGGGATGCTGATAAAGTTTTCCGGCGGGCGTTGAAGCATGGGATATTCTATCTGATCTCCTTCATCATCAGCAACTACTTCCTGATGTATATCATGGGCTCGGGTGCCTGGATGAAACTGGTAACTGAAAACCCTGCAGACCATGTTGCCGGATTGGCAGGCATGGCTGTTTTTTCTTTTATTTTCTATTTCATCTTCTCGTGGTTCCGCGAGCAGGTATGTACCATTGTTTGCCCTTACGGCCGGTTGCAGGGAGTGTTGCTTGACCGGGAAACGATCGTCATTTCCTATGACTATCCCCGAGGGGAAGAACGGGGCCTCCTTCGTAAAAGTGAAAACCGCAGTGAAACGAGTAAAGGCGATTGCATCGACTGCAATCAATGTGTGGCGGTTTGTCCTACCGGTATCGACATCCGGAACGGAACCCAGCTGGAGTGCATCAACTGTGCCTGTTGTATCGATGCCTGCGATGACATGATGCGTAAGGTGGGTTTTCAACCTCATCTGATCAGGTATGCGTCCGAAAAAATGATCGCCGACAAAAAACCATGGCATTATACAATTCGTTCTGCTGCATACACCATCGTCCTGGCAACTTTGCTTGCAGCGCTTACCTTTTTCTTAATTTCCAGAAACCCGGTTGAAGCCACGGTGCTTCGTTCACCTGGCATGTTGTTCCAGGAACAGGAAGGTGGAAAAATCAGTAATCTATACAGTGTCAAGGTTGTCAATAAAACGGCACACGACCTTCCCCTGGAGATCCGTCTTTTATCCTGCCCCGGGGAGATCAAAGTGATTGGAAACGCGCCAGTCATAGCGAGCCAATCCCTTGGAGAGGTTGTCTTTTTTATTCTGCTGGACCGAAACAAAATAACCGATAGTAAAACAGAGGTTGATATCGGCATATTCTCCGGTGGCAAAAAACTGGATCAAACACGGGCAACTTTTGTCGGACCTGCAAAATAATTAGGGATGAAGTGGAATTGGGGCACTGGAATTTTTATAGTGATTGTTCTTTTTATAGGAGCCTGCGCTGCTTTTATCTACTATGCACTGCACCAGGAATGGAACATGGTAGAAGAGGATTATTACCCGAAGGAACTGCGCTATGAGGAGAAACTTGTCAGGATGAGGAATGCAAATGCACTGACAATGCAATTGAAGGTCAAAGTTGACCTGGCTAACCTGGTAGTACAGTTTCCAACCGACTTTCGTGGAAAAGATCTCACCGGGAAAATTGACCTCTACCGTCCTTCAGATGAAAAACTCGATTTGATATTGCCAGTGTCAGTTGATTCAGCATTAATCCAGTTCATTCCATTGAACAAACTGTCGCAGGGCCGTTATGTCGTAAAAGTGGATTGGACCTCCGGTGGTAAAGAGTACTTTAAGGAACAAGACATTTTTATCCCCTGAGATGGATTTCCTGCAACCTTTGATCATTGGCTTGCTTGGCAGTTTTCACTGCATGGGCATGTGCGGCCCGATCGCCGTTTCGCTTCCATTGAAAGAAAAATCGTGGGAAACCAGGATCATCACCGCGGTTTTGTATAACCTTGGCCGCATTTCAACTTATATTTTACTCGGTTTGGCATTTGGCCTCCTTGGCATGGGAATCCACATCTGGGGATTCCAACAGTGGGTTTCCATCGGAGCCGGAGCCATCATGATCATGAGTGTGGCTTTCCCGGTGCTATTTCACAGGGGTGAACTGACCGCCGCCATTGATAATCTTTTCACAGGTTTTAAAAGAGTTTTTGGACGGTTTTTCGGTTTTCGCACCTATTTATCATCATGGATGATCGGATTAATGAACGGCCTTCTTCCTTGTGGATTGGTATACGTGGCCCTGGCAGGAGCGTTGGTTTCTGACAGTCCGCCGGATGGTGCGCTCTATATGTTGGTATTCGGTTTGGGTACCATGCCGGCCTTGTTGTTGCTCTCTTTGGCAGGCAGTGTTGTTAACATGACTTTTCGCCGGAATGTCAGGAAACTGGTTCCATTCCTGGTCATTCTTGTTGGTGTGCTTTTTGTCCTTCGAGGCATGAACCTGGGAATTCCCTATATCAGCCCCAAAATGGAACAACAAAAAGCAAAAACGGAACAATTTCAAAAACCAAAATGCTGCGATTGAAATCCAATGAAATTGAATAATTTTGCAAAACAAATCATCAACGAATGTGTCCCCTTGTTCACAATTCATCAACATAAAAACAACCCTAAAATCCAACAATCTATGAAAAAAACTGCAATCATCCTGATTTCCCTGTTTGCCATCACCTTTATTCTATCGTCATGTGGCGGCGGCAGCCAGACTGCATCCGACCAATCAACCGTCAAGGCTACCGGCCCATACGCCGACCTGCCCGCCGACATTCAGGCCATGATGCCCCGTGGCGAAGAGATTTACAAAACAAAATGCACGGTGTGCCACCAGGTTACCGGATTGGGGATCGAGAATGTATTTCCCCCGTTGGCTAAGTCTGATTACCTGTTAACAGACAAAGTGAGGGCGGTTGCACAAACCCTGAACGGATCAAAACTTGAAATGACCGTAAATGGCAAGAAATACACCCAGGAGATGGTGCCTCAGGTTGATACCAAGGAAGATGCCATTGCGGTCATCAATTATGTACTGAATAACTTTGGCAATAAAAATGGTTTCGTTACATTGGCCGAAGTCCAGGGTGTGGAGATCAAGCCCCGTAAAAAATAGGATTTCCATTTCCAATTACAAAGAGGCAACCATTTTTCGCATGACTGCCTCTTTTTTATTGAATACCCCACCCTGACCCGCTACTCAAGGAGTGGGAATTCCCTTTCTCCCCGGGGGGAAGGGGCCAGGGGATGATGTGTTTTTCTGGAGAATGGACTTGGGGATAGAGACGGGCGATGAGGCATATCGATCAATTATCATTAATTTTGAAAAAAAACAACCTCCTCTATGAAAAGGAATTTCAACCGCAGGGATTTTATCAAAACAGTTGCATTGACCGGAGCAGGCGTTGCAATGGGTGATGACGTGATGTCGTCCATTCTGACCGACCGGAGCAGCAGTGTGTTGCACAAGGCACCCATCTGTAATCCGATGCAAAAAGTTCGCATCGGTTATGTGGGAGTGGGCCTCCAGGGAACATCGCATGTCGAAAACCTGCTGAAGGTTGAAGGCGCCGAGATTGTTGCTGTTTGCGACATTGTGGAGGGCAAGGTTCAGCGTGCACAGGACATGGTTGAAAAAGCCGGGTTCAAAAGGCCTGAAGGATATTCAAAAAATGAATTTGACTGGAAGCGCTTGTGTGAACGTAATGACATCGACCTGGTTTACACGGCAACCCCATGGCAATGGCATGTGCCCATTTGCCTGACAGCCATGAACAACGGAAAACATGCAGCCACGGAAGTTCCGGCAGCCCTCACCATGGACGATTGCTGGGAACTCGTGGAAACATCAGAGAAAACCGGTAAGTATTGCATCATGATGGAAAACTGCAATTACGATAAGGTGGAAATGATGATCCTCAACATGGTGAAAAAAGGTTTGTTCGGTGAAATGGTGCATGCCGAATGCGGGTACCTGCACGATTTGCGCGAAGTAAAACACGATATGGAAGGTGAAGGATTGTGGCGGCGCGATTTTTCAATGCACCACAATGGTGATCTCTATCCTACCCATGGACTGGGTCCCGTCATGCAGTGCCTGGATATCAACCGGGGAAATTATTTTGATTGCATGGTCTCGTATGGCTCCAAAACAAGGGGATTGCATGAATATGCAATAGAAAAATTCGGCTCCGACAGCGCACAGGCACATGAAAAATTTATACTGAGCGACGTAGTAACAACCATGATTCGCACCATGAACGGCGAAACCATCCTGGTGACACACGACACCAGCCTGCCGCGTCCCTACAGCCGTAACATCCTGATCCAGGGAACCAGGGGGATCGTACGGAAATATCCGGAGCCGAAAATATATATCGAAGGTGTCAGCAAAACCGACGATCAATGGGAACCGGTCAATAATTACCTGAAAAAATACCAGCATCCGATTTGGGAAGAACTGGAGACTGCCAGCAAAGGAGCCGGGCATGGCGGTATGGATTATATCGAAGATTACCGTCTGGTGAATGCCTTGCTCAAAGGAGTGGAACCGGATATGGATGTATATGATGCTGTTGCGATGAGTGCTGTTCGGGTGCTCAGCGAACAGTCCATTGCCAGACAGGGAAAAACATTGAAATTCCCTGATTTTACCCGGGGAATGTGGAAGAAGCCGAGGGAGTTGATGGTTATGAAAAGTTAAAAATCAAAATGCAAAATGCAAAGTCAAAAATTAAAAATCAAAATACATGTTCAACACATGAAAGAAAAACTGTTTGAGAAGCCGACTCCCTTGCACTTTGCATTTTGCATTTTGATTTTAATTGTTACATTTCCAGTATCCATAGCTGCCCAGCAGAATATTGCCGGTCATGCCAGTGCTTCCATCACCCCGATGCTGCTGAAGCAAACAATCGGCTATCTTGCCTCCGATTCCATGAAAGGCCGCGCTACTCCGAGTGCCGAACTCGATGAAGCCGGGGAGTATATTGCCAGGCAGTTTAAATCTTTTGGATTGCAACCCCTGAACGGTACCTGGTTTCAAGACCTGCAATTTTGTTATTTCGACCTTGGAGAAAATAATTTCATTTCAGTTGTCAAAGATTTAGAAACAAAGAATTATTTAATAAAAGATGATTTTGTTCCCTATGATATTTCGGGAAGCGGGCCTGCAGAAAGCGAAGTCGTTTTTGCCGGGTACGGAATAACCGCACCGGAGTATGCATACGATGATTACCGGAACCTGGACGTCAAAGGCAAGATCGTGGCAGTTTTACGACAGGAGCCGGGACAAACGGATTCTGTCCTGAAATTCTTTAAAGGTCCGGAACTCACGCTTTATGCAGGACTTAACGAAAAGCAAAAAACCGCAAAGGAGCATGGTGCTGCTGCATTGATGGTCATCTCAGGGCCTCTGAACTATAACACTCTCAAACCAAAGGGTTTTTCATGGCCATCTTTGTCGAAGATCCTGCCAAAGGATGCGCTGCCAATGGGATTTTGCGGAAGGCCGAAAGAAAATATCCCGATGGTGCAGGTTGGCGAATCGATCATCCGTGAATTGTTTGGCTCAGTTGACTCGTTGAAACACATACAGCAGAAGATCGACAAAACCATGCAGCCACTTTCGTTCCTGATCCCGGGGAAAATTTTTGCATTGAATGTGGGAATTACCGGCAAACCTGTCGGCGGTCGCAATGTGATCGCCTATCTTGAAGGTTCTGATCCGCGACTAAAGGATGAAGCAGTCATCATAGGAGCGCATTATGATCATATCGGTTACCAAAAGGAGCATCAACCTGGATCGGATTACATTTATAACGGCGCTGACGACAATGCATCCGGTACCAGCGGAGTTTTGGCGATAGCAAAAGCTTTTGCTTCCATGGCGGAAACACCTGAGCGCAGTGTGATTTTTATTGCATTTGCCGGCGAAGAGAAAGGACTGCTCGGAAGCGCTACCTATGTTCGCAACCCGCGCTGGCCACTCGACAAGACCGTAGCCATGCTCAACCTTGATATGATCAGCCGAAACAATCCCGATTCACTTCAGATTATTGGTGCAGAACAGAATCCCGGTCTGCTGAAAATTGTCAGAAAACAAAATAAATCCATCGGGTTTAACCTGGTTGAAAAAAATCCGGAGTGGCTAAATGGCGGAAGTGATCACGCCAGTTTCTTCAGGAAAGGAGTGCCGGCAATTTTCTTTTTCACAGGACTACATGCTGATTACCATGAGGTGACAGACAATCCCGATCGTGTCAATGCAGATAAGGCAGCACGGGTGGCCAGACTTGCATTCATGACCGCGTGGGCTGTCGCCAATCAATGCAAGCATTATAAAATCATCAGGACTGCGGAAGAGGAGGATGAGTGAAGGGCTGAACAACAGATAAAACATTTACCATGAACCTAAAACAGCTTCCGGCAATTGTCCTTTTACTGATTGTGCAGTCCTTGCAGGCTCAGGAATCATTCAATCTTGTATTCAAATATCAGCCGGGGACAACCTATTGGTACAGGTCTGTTGACACTTTTACTTCCCGGCAGGAGGATAACGGGCAGGAGATGAAAATTGACGGTGGAAATAACAACCTGCTTAAACTGGAGGTGATTTCAGCTGCATCTGACGGCAGCATGACCTTCATCTCTTCCTATGATGAAATGAAGACCATGTTAAAGAGTCCGATGATGGATACGATAATTTCTCAGGATGATCTGAACAGGGATCGTATGAAGGTAGTACTGAGCAAAAATGGAAAAGAACTCAGCAAAATGATGCTGGATTCTACGGATAATTCCAGGACAAAAAGTATAATGACCATGACTTCCACTCATGATGTCAGTTTTTTTCAGTTACCGGGTCGACCTATTGCTGCCGGTGAAAAATGGACTGCGGAAATTAATGACAGCACCAACTTTGGTGGTGGTTACACCTTGAAAACCGGAGCAATTGAATATACCCTGACCGGCTTTGAGCAAAAAAACGGGCATAACTGCCTGAAAATAGATTTTTTATCAAAAAGCGAGCAGGTGGGTAAAGTGAAACAGATGGGCATGGATGTTTATCTCGAAGGAACCGGCGATAGCAAAGGCTCCATCTGGTATGATGCCACGGCGGGTATCCTGGTTCAGCGCGAAAGCACTTCATTAAACGATATGACCATTGCCATAACCGGGCCAATGACCCTGTCGATCCCAATGGTTGAGAACATTAAATCTACCTGCAGCCTTGTGGAAAAGTGAAATTGGTGAAATAATTCTCTTCCTGTCGCAACGACGGGGAATTGACCCAACAACCTTAACCCCCGTCTCCTTCAGGAGAAGGGGTGAAGGGAATGAGACAATTAAACCGGGTAAAACCGGAGAAAATGACAATTCCAGGGGCCAAGAGCTACATACAGGCCAGCGTCATGCATCTCATCCCCGTTGCGTTCAAAGGTGATTTCATTCAATGAATCGTTCATCCGCCAGTTTTGTGACCGCAGATCACTTCCCGGAATTTTAACCCGGCCCTGCACCGTGCCCGGGGAGTAATTGACGACGATGAGGAAACGATCGTCACCATCATACCAGCACCAGGAGAGCAGATTTTCAAAACTGCTGTTGCCGGGCCAACCCTGGCACTCACAAAGCTGCCAGTATCCGTCATGAAAAACAGGATGGGCAATGGCCTGAAGCAGCCGCTGGCAAAAAGCCCTCAATTCGAAATCGGCAACCTCATCCGGACGCCTGCACAGGAAAACCGGTAATTTTATCTTTCGGCCATCAAACTGCCCTTCATGGTAAAGTTTGGCACCTGGAAGGGTGGAGGAGATCACGGTTGCGGCACGGTTTTTCCCAAGCTGAAAAGCAACAACATGTCTTGGTTCATCATGGTTTTCAATAAACCGGATCATTTTTGACTGGTAACTGAAATCAGCCAGTAAATGAAGACGTATTTCCTCCGCATTACTATGTTCAAGCCTGTCATACAACCTTTTATCATAACAAAAGTCGAATCCCTGCTGCTGGAGCGTCCATTCTGTGTCCCAGTAAGCTTCTGCAACAAAGATGAACTCTGGGTTGCTCCTTTTTACTGCCGGAATCAACTCTTCCCAATACTCATATATCGGTTTTGGACCCGCCCGTTTGCCCCAGGTACGTTCAAAAATATCATTCATCATCAGCATGGCCATGTCGCAGCGCACTCCGTCACATTGTTGTGCAATCAGCGTAACTGTTTCAATCACAGCTTCACGCAATCCCGGGTGGAATGCGTTTACCTGTAAAACATCTTGCCAGGCGGGATAATAAGGATCTTTGCCGCAGGCAAAAACATACCCGTTGATTTGAACATAGGTAACGGGATCATCACGCAGATCCTCCTTGTTTCCTGAAATAAAATAATCGGGATACTCCTCCACCCAGGAATGATCGTGCGCCAGGTGGTTAGGTACAAAATCAAGGATGAGTCTTATTCCTCTCCGGGCCAGTTGTTCGCGGGCAATGGCAAGACCTTCATCGCCACCCAGTGTTTCATCAACCTTGTATCGTTTAATGCAATAGGGTGATCCAACATTATCTGCAAAACTGAAATCAGGCAAAGCCCTGCGGAAATCTTCAAGATTGCCGGCATGCCCGTTTGAAATGGTAACTCCCCGGGGGCTTCGTTCCCAAACTCCCATGAGCCAGATGGCATCCATGCGGAGATTTTCAAGTTCATCCCACTTTTCACCGGGCACATTCGCAAGGGTGATGGGGAATTGCATCTGCCGGCCCATTTCATTGAGCCACACCCATGTGTTTATCTCGTAAATGACAGGATTTTTTTTCCAGGGTTCCATAGGGTTTGTGATCAGGTTTTATTCCAGTGTTCAAGGTGCGATTGTATAAATTCGACTACCTTTAAATGCTCATCCTTTCCTGGTCCTGCCACATAGAATGGTTTACCAAAGGCGATGTATACATGTTTTGCCGGGTCGATCGGTCCCACGTATTTTGAAAATTTTCCAAATCCCCAGAAGTCAGTTTTGATCGCTACTGGTATCACTTGCACACCTGCCCTGGCGGCCAGTTTGGTGCCCAGGGAATTGAATTCAGCGGGGCGAAACTCAACCCTGCGGGTGCTTTGAGGAAAGATGATGATTGAAATTTTTTTTTGCAACCGGTCCTGACCCTGTTCCATCACCACCCTGAAATCTTCCCGCGGATTTTCCCGGTTTAGCACGATGGGATTTCTCGATCGCATCACATCCTTGAAGGCCCAATGGTTCACCAGCTCATTCTTTACAACAAAGGTGACCGTCTTCAACGGTTGAATGATCCCTGGGAAAATCATCGTTTCGAGGGTGCTCATGTGGTTGCTTAAAAACAGCACAGGACCCTGGGTTTGACGGATATTCTCCAACCCGGTAATGTGGATCCTCCCTCCGCATCGTTCCACTGCGGTGAAAATCTCATGCGATGAATCGATCCATTGCCTGGTATCATACAAACCTTTGCGTGCCAGGCTGCGTGCTTTGAAAACGGATTTCAGGAAATGGCCGGTGAAAATAAACCTCGAATTGAACGGTAACCTGCTTAATAGATAATAAGGAGTATCTTTCGGTGTATGATATTCGTTTGCAGCTGTAATTTCTGGACGCATCAGTGAGTCATTTTCAATTCCATTTTCAGTATTTCCACCTTTTCAATGGGTATCCATGGCGGAAATTCCATAGTTCAAATATAAGGAGTTTTTATCTTCCTGTTGACAGGGAAAAGCAATTGGAAGGGGTGATGTGTCTTAAGTTAATCATTTACAATTACATAAAAGAATTTTATCGGCTTGTTGAAAACCCAGACCGGAAGCCACACGTAAATCCTCGCACAAACTCATGTCATGGATATAAGTTTTAATGATGGCCCTGTTGAAATATGCTTCCGCAAAATCCGGCTTGAACCGTATGGCTCCGGTTATATTCACGATTGCCTGGCCGTATGCCTTCATATTGAAATACATGAGTCCGAGCTGGTTATAGGCCGCTGAATAACTTGGCCTCAGGGCAATGGCTTTTCTAACATCCTGAAATGCCTGCAAGGTATCGTTCAGATTGTAATGAATTATTCCCCTGGTATAGTGATCCTCTGCATTGGCAGCATCAAGTTCAATGCTGGTGTTTAAATCATTCAATGCCCTTTTAAAATCAGCTAATCGCAATTCCAGCAGACCGCGGGTCTGAACGTAGGTATGTTTTGAAGGATTGAGTAAAACAGCCTTGTCAAAATCACGAGAGGCACCAATGGTATCATGCATTGCCCATTTGATTGAACCACGGCTGAAATAATGGTCGGCAACCAGCGAATCAAGCTGAACAGCCCGGTTCAAATCCATAAGTGCATCAGGAAAGTTGTTCCGGATATTCAGTAAATACATGCCTCTGAACGAGAAGGATAAGGAATGATGCGGTTCTTTTTCAACGAGGTCGTTCATGAGCCTGTCATAGGTACCCCATACTTTGACTCTGTTATAGGTAATGATTGACAATGAAATCAAAATAGTGAACAAACCCAGATCCAGGTAGTTTTTATATCGGGCAAAGTTTATATTCCCCTGATTCCGCAGTTTTTCATAAAGGCTGACGGCGATAAAAAAGAGGCCAAGATAAGGAACGTAGCTGTATCGCTCGGAAATAAAAGCACATCCGGCAGGAATGATTTGCAGGACAACAGAAATAGTGATGAGGAAGAAGAGCCACCCAAAAACAACCTCTTTCCGCAGTGCTTTTAATTTGAAAGTTAAAAATCCGATTGCAACCAGGATAAAAGGAGACAGGTAAACAAGGAAGGGAAAGAACCCTCCTGATTTTTGAGGATAGAAATGAAACAGCACCAGGTTAACCGGCAGGATCGCTTCAAACAGGTACAGGCAAATGCTGCTGCTGACTAAAAATATCCTTTCGTACCAGGGAAAGACCGGTGTAAAATCCATGTCAAAACGTATATCCCTTTGCGTATAAAGTGTCAATATGCCAAATCCGGTGGCGAAGATTAAAAAGGGTATTTTGTTAACCAATGCCTTGATGTGGATGCCGGATTTAAAATAATCAACAGCCAACAGTAAAACCGGCAAAGTGACCGCCATCGGTTTTGATAAGAGTGAGAAAATGAAAAGGAGCAGTGAAAGAATATATTTTCGATTTGATTTTGTTGACAAAAAATTCAAATAGGCAATAATGGATGACAGGTAAAACAAAGTGTACAACAGGTCTTTTCGCTGCGAAATCCACGACACTGCCTCGACATGCATGGGGTGGATGGCGAACAATGCAGAAACAAGCAGTGCAATGTTTTGATTTCCAGAGAGTTTTTTGAATACAATAAAAACAAGTATAATATTTACAAGATGAAGGAACAGGTTAGTAAGATGATAAGGCATCGGGTTCAAATGCCAGAACCGGTATTCCAATGCCCATGTCAGTGTTGTGACCGGATGGTAATTTAAAATATAAGAATTGGAAAAAATATCCAGAATGCCTTTCCAGGATAAATTTGTGATGTATGGGTTAGCGACAATATACTGGGTGTCGTCACTTACGAATTCTCCGCCGATCGCACCAGAATAGAGGATGGTCGTGACAATACAAATCACCAAAAGCCAGATGGATTTATTCACCTTGATCACAGGCAGTTCCATGATATTTCATTTGGTATATATTGCACGGCAATTTTACTCCTGGTCGTACCATCCTGCATACATGTTGTAATTTCGTGAAATCCTGTTCACCTGGTCTTCAAGAAGCGATTGGTCAATGTCTTTCACTTTGTGTGCCGGCAAGCCTGCCCACACGGAACCCGACTCAACGATGGTCCCCTCGGTGATGAGAGCGCCGGCACCAACGATTGAATTGCTATGGATGACAGCGCCATCCATAACAATGGCTCCCATGCCGATGAGCACATTGTCGTTGATCGTACATCCGTGGATGATGGCGTTGTGTGCAATGGAAACATTATTCCCGATTTGCACGGGTGCTTTCTGGTAGGTACAATGGATGATCGCTCCGTCCTGGACATTCACGTTGTTGCCGATCCTTATGGAGTGAACATCACCGCGAATCACGGCATTGAACCAAACGCTGCAGTCATCACCCATGATCACATCGCCGGTAAGCGTGGCATTATCGGCAAGAAAGCAGTTTTTGCCAACCTTGGGTATAATACCTTTTACTTGTTTGATGAGCGCCATATTTCTTTTTTTTACACCCCGTCAGGGTCCTCCACCCCGTCAGGGTGCATATTATTTGGGGCTTGTCCTTGGATAATCCAATGAATAATGCAATCCCCTGCTTTCATGGCGGCGACGTGCAGCCTTGATGATCAGGTAGCCGATGTTGATGAGATTGCGCAATTCGCAGAGTTTGGGTGTGAGAATTGACTGGCTGTAAAGGTCCTCCGATTCGCGATAAAGCAATTCAAGCCGGTCGAAGGCGCGCTGCAAACGCAGGTTCGAACGAACGATTCCCACGTAACTGCTCATGATGGCCTGAAGTTCTTTGAGCGATTGGGTTATCAGGACCATTTCCTCATTGAGTACCATTCCTTCTGCATTCCAGTCGGGAATATCAGGACAGTGACCAATATTTTTAACCTGGCTGATGGCTTCGGAACTGGCCCGGTGCGAGAATACCAGTGATTCGAGCAGTGAGTTGGATGCCAGCCGGTTGGCTCCATGTAACCCGGTGGAAGAACATTCGCCGGATGCATATAGGTTGACGATGGAACTGCGACCGAATTCATCCACTTTAATCCCGCCGCACGTATAGTGGGCAGCAGGAACGACCGGGATCATATCCTTGCTGATGTTGATGCCGATGGAAAGGCATTTTGCATAAATGTTAGGGAAGTGGTTGATCAGTTCGTTTTTATTCAGGTGACGGCAATCGAGATAAAGGTAATCTTCGCCACTTAATTTTAATTCATTATCGATGGCACGGGCTACGATGTCGCGGGGTGCGAGTGAAAGCCTTGCATCGTATTTATGCATGAACTCCTTGCCATCACGGGTCTTCAGCACTGCCCCAAAGCCACGCATGGCCTCTGTAATAAGGAACGACGGCTTTTCTTCAGGATGGTATAATGCGGTGGGATGGAACTGGACGAACTCCATATTTTCCACGATCCCTTTGGCCCGGTATACCATGGCAATACCATCGCCGGTTGAAATGAGCGGGTTAGTGGTGTTGTTATAAACATTTCCGACGCCGCCAGTGGCAATCAAAGTTATTTTCGACAGGATGGTATCAACCAGTTGGGTCCTCGGGTTCATCACAAAGGCTCCAAAACAGGTAATTCCTTCCGTCCTGCTGTTGACCTCCAGGCCAAGATGATGCTGGGTGATGATGTCGATGGTGAAATGATTTTCCAGGATCTCGATATTTGGATGTTTCATCACCTGCTCAAGCAATTTGTTCTCAATTTCCCGCCCAGTGCTGTCTTTGTGATGCAAAACCCGGTATTCAGAGTGGCCGCCCTCTTTGGCCAGGTCGTAACGCCCCGACGTAGTTTTATCGAATTTCGTACCCCACCTGACCAGTTCCTTGATGCGGTCGGTCGACTCATTGATGGTAAACCTTACAACCTTTTCATCGCACAACCCGTCGCCGGCAACAATGGTATCCTGAATATGCTTTTCAAATGAATCAGGGGTGTACATCACGGCGGCAATGCCACCCTGTGCCCAACTGGTGGCTGTATCATCCATTTTTGATTTGGTGACAATGCACACTTTCCCATGTTTGGCCACTTTGATGGCAAATGTGAGACCGGCGATGCCTGATCCGATAACAAGGAAATCCACATGTTTTCTCATAGTGGTTTTTAAAGTTCAAGCAACAATTTAAAAGGATCCACTCCTTCGGTCAGCATTTTAACCGGGTCTTCAACCAACTCCTTTACTTTCACAAGGAAACTGACCGATTCGCGGCCATCGATCACACGATGATCATAGGACAGTGCAACATACATCATGGGAGCAATGACCACCTGGCCGTTAACTGCAATAGGCCGTTCCTGTATTTTATGCATTCCCAGGATGGCGCTTTGCGGGGGATTGAGAATCGGGGTAGACATCATGGACCCGAAAACGCCGCCATTGGTGATGGTGAATGTACCACCTTTCATGTCATCGATGGAAATTTTATTGTCACGGGCTTTACCGGCAAGTTCTTTGATCTTCAACTCGATATCGGTGATGCTCATCATTTCGGCGTTACGCAGCACCGGAACAACCAGTCCTTTCGGTGCGCTTACGGCGATGCCGATGTCAATAAATCGGGGAATGACAAGGTCATCGCCGTCAATCATTGCATTGACCTGCGGAAAATCTTTGAGGGCGATGGTCACGGCTTTTGTGAAAACAGACATAAGCCCGAACCCAACACCATGGTGCTCTTTGAAAACATCACTGTATTTTTCCTTGATTTTAAGTATGGCCTGCATGTTGATCTCATTGAACGTAGTCAGCATCGCGGTTTGATTCTTCACTGCAACCAGGCGTTCAGCAAGTTTCAGCCTCAGGGGGGTCATTTTTTTACGGTCCATCTCCCTCGTCCCGGTGAAGGAGACTGACCCTTCAGCCGTTTTTTTTACGTTGATAAAAGATTCAAGGTCCTTGCGTGTTATCTTTTTACCGGGAAATGCATTTGTAAGGGCACCTGTATTCACCTGCTTTTCCTCAATTATTCTACGCGCAAGCGGAGAGGCATGAAGGCTGACCGGGGATGGAGTAACCTGGGCAGCGGGTGAACCGGTGAGCGGGACAACCGTTTTACCTGGAACCGGAGCCGGCGATGGGTGCTGAGTTTCCGATTTTTGATTTTTGATTTTTGACTTTTGATCGTCGGAGGTCTTCTCTTCGATCACTGCGATCACCGCCCCGACCGGAACCGTCTCTCCTTCCCGGAACATGATTTTAATCACCCCATCCACCGGGGTGGTCACGGGAAAGGAGGCTTTATCAGAATCGATTTCAACGATTTCCTGGTCTTTATCAACCACATCTCCATCAGCAACCAGCCATTTTGCCACTTGTACCTGGGTGATGGATTCGCCAGGACTGGGTACTTTTATCTCAATTGCCATGGGCTTTGTTTTCTTTTAGCAAAATTACAACGAATGTATTAATAATAGTGACTGGTGAAATTCGAAAAGAATCATACAACCTGAAACTCATGCTCCGCACAATGCAACCTGCATGAACCGTTGGCATGCTCACAGGTACATTTTCCCAATGCCTTTTCGACGATCAGTTTTTGTTGAATTTTATGCAGCCTGGAGGATCCTGTTGCAGGGCTGCCGCTTGCAGGACGGGCCGTATGATGCAGGTAGGGCATCGCCACGAACGGGTCGAAAATCATGTTTTGGGCGATAAACTTCCATGCACCCATGTTCACCGGCTCTTCCTGTACCCATTCCCAATGTGTTGCCAGCGGATACCTTTCTGAAATCATCTGAAGTTGCTTTAAAGGCAGCGGGTAAAGTTGTTCAAGCCGGATGATGGCCACCTCGTCTTTTTTCTGCCGCTCTTTTTCTTCCAGGATGTCGTAATAAACTTTCCCGGAACAAATCACCACCCTGCGGATATTTGCCGGATCGGCAGTGGCATCGTCAATGACTTCCCTGAAATCTCCGGTGGTAAATTCCGCCAAAGAAGAAACACATCGCGGATGCCGAAGCAGGCTTTTGGGGGTGAAAACCACGAGAGGCTTGCGGAATGGCCAGTATAGTTGCCGGCGCAGGACGTGGAAAAAATTGGCGGGGGTAGTACAGTTTACGACCAGCATGTTGTGATGTCCGCATAAGGAAAGAAACCGTTCAATCCTGGCGGAGGAGTGTTCCGGTCCCTGGCCCTCATAGCCGTGAGGCAGTAATAAAACGACACCATTCATTACTTTCCATTTGTCTTCGGCGCTGCTGAGATATTGATCAATAACGATTTGTGCCCCATTGTTGAAGTCCCCAAACTGAGCTTCCCATATTGTCAGACCACCAGGCGTAGCAAATGCATAACCATACTCGAATCCAAGTACTCCGTATTCAGACAGAAGCGAATTATATATACTTATTTTTCCCTGGTCCGGTGAAATATGTTGCAATGGAATGAATTTTTCCTCCGAGTCTTCAAGGGTGATCACCGCGTGCCGGTGACTAAAAGTGCCGCGCTGGCAGTCCTGGCCGCTGAGGCGAACAGGGTGTCCTTCTAAAAGGAGTGACCCGTATGCGATCAGTTCCCCCATGGCCCAATCAAGTTTTCCGGATTCAACCATTGCTTTCCGGTCATCCTGCATTTTGATGATTTTGCGGAAAAAAGCTTTGCCTTCCTGCAATTGGGTCAGTTTGTGGCCAATTTCAAGTAAAACCTGTTCTGAAATGGCTGTTTTTGGTGAGTGAAGAAAATCGGCCGGAGTCGCTTTTCTCAATCCCTCCCAATTTTTATCAAGAAACGGTGCGATGTCTCCCTTGATGATCGTTTTAGCATTGTCAAAGCCTTGCTCAAGCCTTGCATTGAATTCGGTTTTTATCCCGTGAACATCGATGGACGGGAGCGTATTTTCCTGCTCCAGTTTCTGGAGGTAAATCTCCAGCGGGTCAGGATGCTGTTCTATGATTTTATAGAGGATCGGCTGGGTGAAACGGGGCTCATCGCTCTCGTTGTGCCCGTATTTCCTGTAGCCAAGCAGGTCGATGAAAATATCTTTGTGAAATTTTGCCCGGAATTCCATGGCAAGGCGTACCGTGTAAACCACCGCTTCAACATCATCGGCATTAACATGGAAAATCGGGGATTGAATCGTTTTTGCAACATCCGTGCAATAAACGCTTGAGCGGCCATCAAGGTAGTTGGTCGTGAAACCGATCTGGTTGTTGACAACCAGGTGAATGGTGCCACCGGTTTTATATCCTTCCAGATCGGCCATCTGGATGAGTTCATAAATTATTCCCTGCCCGGAGATGGAGGCATCGCCATGTATGAGGATTGCTGCAACCTTGTCGGCGTTACCGCCATGGGAATGGTCAATTTTAGCGCGTGAAATGCCTTCTACCACCGCATCAACGGTTTCGAGGTGCGACGGATTTGGCGCCAGGGTGAGATGAACTTCGCGGCCATTCTGTGCAACAATTTCATTCGAATATCCCAGGTGGTACTTCACATCGCCAAGCAGGTCATCATCTTCATACTCCTTGCCCTCGAATTCAGAGAAAATATTTGCGAATGGCTTATGCATGATGTTTCCGAGCACATTTAACCGCCCGCGATGAGCCATGCCGAGTACAAATTCTTCGATGCCAAGGTCTGCGCCTTTTTGAATCACCGCCTCCAGTGCGGGAATCAGCGACTCAACCCCTTCGAGCGAAAAGCTCTTCTGCCCGGGGAATTTTTTATGAATGAATTTTTCAAAAAGGACTCCTTCCGCAAGCTTGCCAAGGATGAGGGTTTTTTCATCAACAGAGAAAACAGGAGCGTTGAGGCCCGGCTCCATCTTTTCCTTAAACCATGCCACGACCTCGGGCTGTCGTATATAATGGTATTCAACGCCAATCGACTGACAATAGGTTTTCTGCAGATGCAGGATGATCTCTGAAAGTTTTGAATTTCCAAGGCCAAGTTCTTTCCCCGCCTGGAATGTTTTTGAAAGGTCTTCCTCTGCAAGGCCGAAATTTTCAATGTCCAGTGTGGGTAAGTATTTCCGGCGGGTCCTCACCGGGTTTGTCCTGGTGAACAGATGTCCCCTGGCACGGTAACCGTTGATCAGGTTGATCACTTTGAATTCGTTTGGTACTACAAATGGGTTGCCCTGGCCGGACTTGAAATTGGTTTGGCAAAACTCGAACCCTTCGAAAAATTTACGCCAGCTCTCATCAACCGAAGCCGGGTCCTGCTGATATTGTTCATACAACCCATCAATCACCGAGTTGTCAGGCTGATTCAAATAGTTGAATTTATCCATTTCCGATCATTATCATTTCTGCGCCAAATATACAGATAATTGAATAATTTGGAATGTTCCGGTTGTATCGGGCGACTTAAAAAACCGTATTTTTGTTTTGTTTCCGAGGATTTTTACAAATTTGAAGGCTGATACAGACAGAATACCTTGTATGCTCATTTTTTCAGCGAACATCCGCGATTTTATCTGTGAAATCTGCGGGAAATATTTACCTTTCAAGCCTGGTATAGGCTTAAGCATTGAACAAATTTTAATCGAAATAAAATCCCTATGGACCACGTAAAACAATACATCGAAGAACACAAGGACCGGTTTTTAATGGAACTTTTTGAATTGATCCGTATACCATCGGTCAGTTCGGATGCGGAACACATGGATGACATGATCAAAGCAGCCGAATACTGGAGAAAATCGCTGAGGGAAGCCGGGTGCAACAAAAGTGAAATTTTTCCGACAGCAGGGAACCCGATTGTTTATGGTGAGAAAATCATTGACCCATCCTTACCAACCATATTGGTTTATGGCCATTATGATGTAATGCCTGTCGATCCGGTAGAATTGTGGGAATCTCCGCCTTTTAAGCCCGAGGTGCGCAATGGGAAAATTTATGCCCGTGGCGCCGATGATGACAAAGGCCAGGCTTTCATGCATGCCAAAGCTTTTGAATTGATGATTCGTACGAATACCCTGCCCTGCAATGTTAAGTTTATGATTGAAGGGGAAGAGGAAGTTGGCTCCATGTACATCGGTCCTTTCTGTGTTCAGTATAAAGAGATGCTGAAATCGGATATCATACTGGTTTCAGATACCAGCATGCTTGCCCTCGGCACCCCGTCGATGACCGTTGGCCTGCGCGGCCTGGCCTACATGCAGGTCGAGGTTACCGGGCCGAACATCGATCTTCATTCGGGAATCTTTGGCGGAGCAGTGGCGAATCCCATCAATGCCCTCGCCAAAATGATCGCATCCCTTACAGATGATCATGGCCGGATCACCATCCCGGGATTTTACGACGATGTAGCGGAGATCAGCCGCCAGGAACGGGATGAAATGGCAAAAGCACCGTTTAATGAGGAAACGTATAAAAGAAACCTTGGTGTGGATCAACTCCATGGGGAGGCCGGATTTACGACGAAGGAACGCACGGGTATCCGCCCGACACTCGATGTAAATGGAATTTGGGGTGGCTATACCGCTGAAGGAACTAAAACGGTGCTTCCCTCAAAAGCCTATGCTAAAATTTCCATGAGATTGGTCCCCAACCAGGATTATATAAAAATCGGGGAGCTTTTTGAACAGTATTTTATATCCATTGCACCCAAATACGTTTCAGTAAAGGTGCAAACGCTTCATGGGGGACAAGCCTACGTTTCCCCAATCGACACCATTGGCTATATGGCAGCAAGCAAGGCCATTGAAACTTCACTTGGGGAAAAACCAATTCCAGTGCGCAGTGGGGGCAGTATCCCTATCATTCCTCAGTTTGAGGAGATCCTTGGCGTGAAAACCATCCTGATGGGATTCGGACTTGAATCCGATGCATGCCATTCCCCGAATGAAAACTACCCGCTTGACAATTTCTTCAAAGGAATCGAGACAATAACTTATTTCTACAAATATTATACTGAGTTGTGGAAAAGTAAATGAGTTATAACGCAAAACTCAAAATGCAATTTGTAAAATTATTCCTGGTCCGGGAACCCGCTGATAACCTGGAAATGTTTTTTTAAGTTGCTTTATATGGTTCCTTGTACAATAAAGGTGGCTGCTTGTTCGATGACTTCAATCATGACAAACAACATGGGTTCTCAGATAGATGTGTATCTCGTTTACCGGAACAATGGAAAGGAATATAAACCAAGTCGTTGATATTAGTTTTTAATGAACTTGAAAGACTTTGTTTCACGGCTGTTCGTTGCATGCACCAGGTAGATTCCATTGGGCCATGCAGAAACGTCAACAACTTTCGGGTTGACACTTTCATGGCAATTATTCCCGTTTGCGTTTATAATACGCACCCTGAAATCATCTGTTGAAATTGTTCCATCATTAAAATAAAGACGGTCATGGCAGGGATTTGGTGAAAGGCTTAACCCTGAAACTTTCGTTTCATCAATCCCGACGGGCGCATAAGTGAACATGCACGGACCCGAAAATACACCGGCTTTAAATCCGTTGTCAATACACTGGACACTAAAATAGTATGTGCCCGGAGGAATACCGGTAATGACCCAGCTGGTGTCGGCGCTGGCGTTTCCCGGGGCAGCAATTTTCCGGGAACCTGAATAAAGCATTGCAAGCGGGGACAGGATCTCCTGTGAATCGGGCAATGACCCGATCCGGATATTGTAAGAAAGCGAACCTTTGGGTGTTTGAGTATCGGCGGCACTGTTCCAGTGTAAAATTGCTTTGCCGGCATCCATAGTTGCATTCAGTCCCTGGGGAGCTGATGGCGGAGTGTTCACCGTGAATAGCAATGTGTCGCCAAGGGTGTTGAGGTAAAGCCCGGTTTTCGGGACATCAAAAGCATCCAGCCCGGTAAACAGAAGATCGGTGAATCCATCGTTGTTATAATCTCCCCAGGTTACACCGCCTTGCTTGTAACCCGGTAACAGGGAACTTACATCCAGGAAGTTCATGAACCCTTCATTCTGCTTCAATATTGTTACAGCTGTGCCCCCGCAGCCGGATACCGTTCCCATTAATATGATATCCAGCAAACCATCCCCGTTAAAATCGCCCAGGTCGAAGGATGGATTCAACAGCCTGACCGTGTTTGCGTCAAATTTTGTAAAATGATCGTTTCCGTCATTGCGGTAAAGGAGGAAATAGCCATCCATATTAAGATCCATCCCGGCGATCACCAGGTCCTGGTCCCCATCATTGTCGAGATCTGCCCATCTGGCCTGCCCGCTATAGAGTCCGGTAAAAGGTTCCGGTGAAATATTGACTTCAGTGAATACACCGTGATCATTCCTGAAAAGTGATGAAAAAATTCCTCCCCCCATACTGCCACAAACCAAAACATCTGATTGGCCGTCGTTGTTGTAATCATTCCAGCTGCACATGGCAGATTCCATCGATGGCAGCGTGGAATTGATGATGGCGAATTGTCTGTCGCCATTATTCTCATAAATCCTGACCATCGAATTCCCGGCCAGAAGTATGTCGGGGTTGCCGTCATTGTTAAAATCACCCCAGGATGCCTGTCCATCCGCTATGCCAGGAAAGCTGATCCCGGAATCGATAAAGGTACCGTTGATGTTATCAAAAATGACCGTATGCGAATTACCCTGGCTGTCCATACCGGTGACCAGCAGATCAAGGTCTCCGTCATTGTCGTAATCACCCCATTCGAGGGACCCAAAGTGTAAAGCCAGCAGATTAGCCTGGATATCGGTGAAATTGCCATGGTCGTTGCGGAAAATTTTTGTAACCGGAGTGTTTCCCTCCGCGCCGGTAAGGGCAAGGTCGAGATCGCCATCCTGATCGAAATCACCCCATCCACAAGCGCTGTAGGCCAACTGAGGCAGGGTTACATTGGCTGTGCTAAAAGGCAGCTGCTGAGAAAACGACAAAACAGGAATTGTAAATAGAACCAGGACAATGATCGTGAATGGGCGCATCATGTCACCTACTTTTGTTGTTTCTTGAAATTCCCAACGCCGGTATCCAGGAATTTCACAAAGGCCTCGATGTCGAGATTATAAGCACGCGGGGAAGTGAGCAGGTTGCCGCTGGTGTCGAGCAGAACATAATAAGGCTGGGAATTAACCTTAAACCGGGTGATCTGCAGATCGGCAAATATTTTCCCGATGGTCTTTTTTACCTTTTTGTCATATTGTGAAATAACCCACTCATTTTCAGGAAGTTCAGTTTTGTCATCCACATAAAGAGCGGTGACAATGAAATTTTCCCTCAAACGACCGAGTACTTTAGGGTCTGACCACACATTTGCTTCCATTTCACGGCAGTTCACGCAACCGTGGCCGGTAAAGTCAATGAAAATCGGTTTGTTCTGTTTTTTTGCACAATTCAACGCCTGCCGGTAGTCAAAATATCCCTCCAATCCATGCGGAAGTTTCAGGAAATCTGCAAATTTGGCTTTATCGCACAGGGTAGAGGCGGCGCCTGATCCGCCTCCTGATTTTATCCCGGCAACCTCTTTTTGCACAATGGCATTCATGTCAAAATCCTGGTAAGTGGCAGGTGGAAGATAACCTGATAATGCTTTCAAAGGGGCGCCCCACATCCCGGGGATCATGTACACCACAAAACTGAAAACGAAAATGGACAGAATGATACGTGGCACGCTGATGTATGGGAGGTCGGAATCATGGTTGAATTTCAATTTCCCCAGCAGGTACAACCCCATCAGGAAAAAGATAACGATCCAGAAGGCAAGGTAAACTTCCCTGTCGAGGATGTGCCAGTGATAGGTCTGATCTGCAATACTCAAAAATTTAAGTCCCAGCGCCAGTTCAAGAAACCCAAGCACGACTTTCACTGCATTCAGCCATCCGCCTGATTTTGGCAGCCCGGAGAGCCAGGAGGGGAAGAAGGCAAAAAGTCCAAAAGGAAGTGCAAATGCCATTGAAAAGCCGAGCATCCCGACAATAGGCATCACCAGTGCCCCGCCGGCAGATTTTACCAGAATTGCACCAACAATGGGCCCGGTGCAGGAAAACGATACCAGGACAAGCGTGAAGGCCATGAAAAACGCGCCGGAGAAACCTCCTTTGTCTGCCTGTTTATCGGCCTTGTTGACGATCCAGCTTGGCAGGGTAATCTCGAACATGCCGAGAAAGGATGCTGCGAAAATCATGAAGATCAGGAAGAATAACACATTGGGTATCCAGTGTGTGCTGATAAAATTGGCAAAGTTGGCACCAAGAGTTACAGCAACCAGGGTTCCGATCACGGTATAAATAACAATGATTGATAAACCATAAACAGTGGCCTCGAGCCGTGCTTTCCGCTTGCTGGTGGTGTCGTGCATGAAAAATGTCACCGTCATCGGAATCATTGGGAACACACAGGGAGTGACGATGGCTGCCAGTCCGGCTAAAAACGAGATGAGGAAAAACCATAACAGCGACTCATCTGCCGCCTTATCGGCATCTGTTTTTCCAAGGGCTGCCTGTTCAATTTTTTTTGCACCCGAATCCGCTTTGGCAGAAAGTTGCAGGGCATGTTTAACACTGTCAGACTTTGTTGCCGCAGTGGTGGCTGATGCAGGTTGAACAGCAGCAGGCTCAAGGGCATCGGGGTTTCCCTTCACGGCGAATTCAAAATCATTATCGCTGGGGGGAATGCACTGACGGTCGTCACAAGCCATAAAGTTAACTACCCCTTTCACCATGAAGTTTTTCCGGCTTAACACTTTTATTTTTTGCCTGAACTCTGCCTTATCAGTGAAAAATTTTAGCAACATGTTGGCAAACGGATCGTTTTCTTCAATGGCTTTTGGTTCTTTAACCTTCCCGAGAAGCTCAAAATTGCCGTTCTTTTCGAATGTAAACAGGGTCGGAATTGGCCCGCCTTTCGGAATGTCCTGTGAATAAAGGTGCCAGGTCCTGTCGATGGTTGCGATCATCACCAGCGTAGCCTCCTCCGGTTTTGATTGCTCGATTTTAAAATTCCATTTAATAGGATCCAGGATTTGTGACAAAGAAAATATTGGCAGGATTAATAAAATCGCCAGACCGATCAGAACTTTTTTCATTCACAAAAGATTTTGGAACAGGCAAAATTAGTGATAATTACAGTATCACCCTAACAAACATGAAAAAACGCGTCAGGTATCCCGCATCACTTGTCATATATTTAACCAGATTAACCAACCTGCATATGCCTGAAAAGCGTAATTTTGCCGGCAGATAACAAATCAGCATGAACATTCAGTATATCGGTGAACATCTTTTCCCAGGAGAGATGGGGAAATTTTTTGTCTGGTTGGGATTTGGAACCTCAATCCTGGCCTGTGTTTTTTATTTTCTGGCTTTTTATCGGAAAGATAACCGCAGGTTATGGCTTTCCGGGGCCCGTGGATTGTATATCGTGCATGCCTTGTCGATTGTTTCTGTTGCTGCCATATTGTACTTTCTCATTTTCAGCCATTATTTTGAATACACTTATGTCTGGCAATATTCTTCCAGGGAGTTGCCGGTAAAGTATATCATTTCCTGCTTCTGGGCAGGGCAGGAGGGGAGCTTCCTGGTGTGGGCCCTATGGCAGGCATTGATTGGCTTGGTTTTATTAAGGCTTACCCGTAAATGGGAATCACCGGTGATGGCCGTTTTCTCTTTATCCCAGGCCTTCGTCACCTCCATGCTCCTGGGAGTAACCTTCTTTGGCGTAAAACTCGGCTCGACCCCTTTTGGTTTGCTGAGGCATACCGTTGATAACATTCAGGGAACCATTTTTGCTATGCCAGACTATCTCAGCACGCTGGGCGATGGGAATGGTTTGAACCCGTTGCTTGAAAATATCTGGATGACGATCCATCCACCGATTTTATTTCTTGGTTATGCCCTCGCCCTGGTGCCGTTCAGTTATGCCATGGCCTCATTTATGAAAAAGGATTACCATACGTGGATTGGACGGGCATTTCCCTGGACTTTATTCGCACTGCTCATGCTTGGGGCAGGAATACTGCTGGGAGGAGCATGGGCTTACGTATCGCTCACTTTCGGTGGGTTCTGGTCATGGGATCCAGTTGAAAATTCTTCACTTGTTCCCTGGATGACCCTGATAGCAGGACTGCACTTCATGCTGATATCAAGGAGGCAAAATTTTGCGTTGCTTGCAGCATATATTTTAATTACGCTTTCCTATGTTTTGGTATTGTATGCCAGTTTTCTGACCCGGAGCGGGGTTTTGGCTGATACATCAGCCCATTCCTTTGGCGACAACGGTATGACCATGCAGTTACTTGTTTACCTGCTTGTTTTCTTTGTCATGATGGTGGTGATGATTGGGGTGAATTTCAAAAAATTCCATACTGCAAAACAGGATATCCTGCTTTCGCGTGAATTCTGGATGTTTATCGGCGCGATCATCATGGTACTGGCGGCCTTTCAGATTGTCTTTACCACATCAATCCCGGTAGTCAACAGCATGTTCCACTCCCACATCGCTCCCCCTGTTGACAGGATCGGGTTTTACAACCATTGGCAAATGCCATATGCTTTGCTGATTGCAGGCTTTATTGCTTTCACCCAGTTTTTGTCCTATAACTCCAATGACCCGGGTCACTTTTTAAAGAAATTCTTAATCCCGCTGATTGCATCTTTTGTCATTGCTATTCCCTTGGTTATTACAGGGGTTGTGACCCAGATGAACTTCATATTGCTCGTGGTCTTTACTTTTTTCGCACTGCTTTCGTCCATATACAACCTGGTCTTCCTTGCCACCAAGCCAAGGAACACAGGTGCCATCATCACACACATCGGGTTTGTGATTTTCGTGCTCGGCACGGTGTTGACCTTCTCCAATTCCAGGGTCATTTCAACCAATACCTCTACATTCGACCTGGGCGACAGCCGGACCAATGCTGAAAACCTTGTGTTGATGCGGAATGATACCCTCCTGATGAACGGATTTTATGTTTCGTATGTCAACAGCAGGCCTGAAGGGAACACCACGGTTTACCAGGTTGATTTTCTGACAAAAATGAAAGGACGCTACAAACTTGAATTCTCCCTCCATCCGTCTGTGAACGTGCATCCCCGGATGGGAGCTGTTTATAACCCCGACACCCGGCACTATCTTGGCCGTGACTATTATACCTATATATCAAGCGTTTCAAAAGGACCGGATTACATTGTCATCAAAGCCATCATGAACCCTTATATCAACATCTTATGGCTGGGTTCGGTGGTGATGATCCTTGGCTTTGCCATCGCTTTTTTCCGAAGGGCGCGGAAACGATGGCTGGGGAATTCGTAAAACTTGAAATTCATATCTCTTTTGCTTTATCCTCCAGCATCGGTACAAACCGGAACGCGCCATGTTCCTTTTTTACACAGGAGCTGTCCTGATTTTTTGTGATCGTGGTCATGGTTTGAACATCATTGGCGCCAACAGGGATTACCAGGATTCCACCCGGTTTGAGTTGTTCTAAAAGTGCATCAGGTATATAAGGTGCGGCTGCTGTAACAATCACTTTATCAAAAGGTGCAAAGGTGGGCAGCCCTTTGTAACCGTCACCGAAGAAGGTTTTGATGGTAGGATATCCGACAACATGCAGGTATTTACTGGTTTTATCGAAGAGTGTTTTCTGGCGTTCGATGGTGAAGACCTTTGCACCCATTTCCGCAAGAATGCAGGCCTGGTATCCTGATCCTGTGCCGATTTCAAGTACTTTGTCGTTTTTCCGGATTTGCAGCAGTTCCGTTTGAAAAGCGACCGTATAGGGCTGGGAAATGGTTTGACCGGCCCCGATCGGGAAAGGTTTGTCTTCATATGCATATTCCAGGAAGGATGAATCAAAAAAGAAATGGCGCGGTACTTTTTCGAGGGCATTCAGAACCTGTTCGTCAGTAATTCCTTTGAGTCGGATATTTTGCACCAGTAATTTCCTGAGACCTTGATGCCGGTATGAGTCAACCGGCTGAATGGTTGCCATGTGGTTTGTTCGTTAATTTTTTCACGAAAATACTCATTTCAGTCAGGGTAAAAACCTACCTTTGCAAAAAAAAATTAAAATGCTGAAAATCGGAGTGCTGGGGGCCGGGCATCTTGGTAAGATACACTTAAAATGCATCAAGGAAATACCGGAGTTTGACCTGGTTGGATTTTATGATCCGGATGCTGAAAATGCCGGCAAAGTTGAAATGGAACTGGGAATAAAAAAATGGGGATCGCTGGATGATCTGATAGATGCTGTTGATGTTGTCGACATCGTAACCCCAACGATCTCACATTTTGAATGTGCAGCAAAGGCTTTGAAAAAGTGCCGGCATGTTTTTATTGAAAAACCGATCGTGACGACATTGGAGGAGGCGCGTGAGTTGATCAAGATTTCACTGGAGGCCAATGTGAAAGTCCAGGTCGGCCATGTAGAACGGTTCAATCCGGCCTTTCTTGCCGCCGAAGCAACATTCAACAGACCCATGTTTATTGAAAGCCACAGGTTGGCCCAGTTCAATCCCCGCGGAACCGATGTGCCGGTCATCCTCGACCTGATGATCCATGACATTGACATCGTGTTGAGTGTTGTTAAAAGCAATATAAGAAAGATCAGCGCCAGTGGTGTGGCCGTTGTTAGCGATACCCCGGATATTGCCAATGCACGGATCGAATTCGACAACGGATGTGTGGCGAATCTCACGGCCAGCCGTATATCTTTGAAAAACATGCGAAAATCCAGGTTTTTTCAACGCGATGCTTATATTTCTGTCGATTTTTTAAAAAAAGAACTGGAAGTCGTCAAGATCAATGATGTAACTGCCGATTCACCCCCGATGGGATTTGTCCTCGAACTTGGACCCGGACGTGGGACCAAACAAATTAATTTCGACAAACCTGAAATAAAGCCAATCAACGCCATCAAAGCAGAACTTGAAAGCTTCTATGCGGCGATCATCAACAATACCATTCCAATGGTCACCATCAATGATGGTTACAGTGCCCTGGAGGTGGCCTATAAAATCATTGAAAAGATCAACCATAACGAGGCGAACATGATCTCGTAAAATGTTTAAAGGTTGTTCAATACTTTTGTGCCGGGATGAACAATATCAGGAATAACCCTCCGTTAAACAGTATAGGCAAGCGTGATTTCCACCCATTATGACGATATGATTTACAGGAGACTTATTCGCTATTTTTGCTTTTTATCAATCCTGTATATCACCGCATCATCCTGTGAAAAATTTTCAGGTGATCAAACAATCCCCGCTTACCTGAGTATTGATTCGATTTTTCTCACCACGGATTATTATTCCCAGGGAACTTCATCACAACACATTACCGATGCATGGGTGTATGTGGATGATGAATTCCTCGGCGCTTTTGAACTTCCTGCCAGGTTACCTGTGCTAAAAACCGGTGTGCACCATCTGAAAATATGGCCCGGTATCAAAAAGAATGGCATCGCCGCTACACGGGTGAGTTATAATTTTTACAATCCTGTTGCCAAAGATGTAAAATTCGCCCAGGATAGCACTACGAAAACCGGCGTCCTGAAAACAACCTACCAGGCAACAGCCTTGTTTGTGTGGAAGGAGGATTTTGAAAATGTTGCACTGACCCTGGACACAACAACCCGCAGTTCTTCTTATATTCAACGCACGCCATCCGGTTCACCCCTGACCTTTGAGGGAAATCATTCGGGTTTGGTTCTATTGGATTCACTTCATGATTTTTTTGAATGCCAGACCCATTCTGAATATTCCATCCCTGCAGCCCCGGTTTACCTCGAAATGAATTTTAACACTTCGAACAACCTCGTTGTCGGAGTTTATACCTATGGCACTACCATTCTTTATCAAACCCCGATCATCACCCTCATGCCCACAAAAGGGATCTGGAAGAAAATCTATATTGATTTAACCACAACGTTAAATGCCTATACCGGGATGAAATCATACCGGGTGTACTTCAGCGCTTTTAAAGACACAGGATTGAAGCAATCCACCATCATGTTTGATAATTTTAAAGTGTTAACACGCAAAACGAAGTAAAAACAATTAACTGCATTAAATCTGAATGCTGAATTATGAATAAACGGTTACAGGTTGTTAAATATATTGTCGCAGATTTTCTTTCGGCTTTTATTGCCTGGACCTTGTTTTTCATTTACCGGAAATATGCAGTGGATCACCGGGTCTTCATGCATCTGAATGACATTATCCTGGATAAAAAACTCTACTACGGAGTTAGCATTATTCCGCTTTTCTGGCTGGTACTGTACACCCTGATGGGAACTTACCGTAAGATTTTCCGCAAAGCCAGGCTCCGTGAATTTGCACAAACCATTCTTATTACCTTTATCGGCGTTACAATCCTGTTTTTCGCACTGATCCTTGATGATGTCATCATCAATCAGCGTACTTATGTTGAATTTTTTTTTATCCTGCTCCTGTTTCACCTCTTTATTACTGCATCATTCCGGTTTTTTCTTACATCAAGGGCCGCCTATAAAATTCACCATAAAATCATCGGGTTCAATACCATCATCATCGGAAGCAACGGCAATGCGGTTTCAATTTACCATGAGATTGAGAATCAGGAAAAATCGTCCGGAAATAAATTTGTCGGCTTCATCAATGTGGAGGGGTACAGCAAATATAAACTGGCAGAATCCATTCCCCATCTGGGTGGTTTGAAGGATCTGAACACGCTTGTAAAGGAACTGAACATTGAGGAAGTGATCATTGCCATCGAGCACTCTGAAAACCACACCATCGAAAATATAATTACCCAGCTTGAAGATACCGAGGTGGTGATTAAAATCATACCGGCTATGCAGGATATTCTAATGGGCTCGGTCAAAACCACTTCCATCTTCCATGCCCCGCTGATTCAGATTTTTCCCGACCTGATGCCTGACTGGCAGATGTCGCTGAAACGGATACTTGACTTTGTTATCTCAATCATCTGCCTGATTGTGCTTTCACCATTGATGATCATCACGGCCATCATCATTAAAATCACCTCTGCCGGTCCTGTTTTCTTCTCCCAGGAACGGGTTGGGATCAAAGGGAAACCCTTTACAATGCATAAATTCAGAACGATGTATCGCGACGCGGAAGAGAGTGGTCCCCAACTCTCTTCAAGAAATGATCCCCGGATTACGCGTTTCGGGAAGATCCTGAGGCAGTTCAGGGTTGATGAGATCCCCCAGTTTTACACCGTCCTGAAAGGCGATATGAGTCTTGTCGGCCCCAGGCCCGAACGTCAGTTCTACATTGATCTCATTACGCAGAAGGCACCGCACTACAGGCTGCTTCATAAAGTAAAGCCAGGCATCACTTCATGGGGACAGGTTAAATATGGCTATGCTGAGAACCTGGAACAAATGGTCGAAAGACTGAAATTTGACATTCTTTACATCGAGAATATGTCGCTTGCCATGGATTTCAAGATTTTAATCTATACCATCCTGATCATCATCCAGGGGCGTGGAAAATAGCTGCTCTTCCAGCTTCCGCATTACTTCCGTCGATTTTCCCTGCAGGAAAATGTCTGTTACCACCGATGTATAATTCGATGGCTCAGGGTTCACTTCAATGATGATGGCGCCATGTTTTTTAGCAACAATGGGTATTTGATTGGCCGGCATCACTTCACCGGTTGTCCCGATAATCAGGAAAACATCTGATAGCGTCGCCGCTTCAAATGCCTCTGCCATTGCCAGCTGAGGCATAGCCTGCCCGAAAAAAACAAAATCCGGCTTTAAAATTCCACCACATTCATTGCAGGTGGGTGGAACATATTCCAGACTTATCTGGCCTGCATGGTATTCCCGATGGCAGCGCATGCATTTGAGTTTTTTTGAATTACCATGGAGTTCCGATACAAGGGTCGACCCTGCTTCCAGGTGCAGGTTGTCAATATTTTGTGTAATGGTGCGGCCCAACAGCCCTTCTTTTTCCATCCTGGCAAGCACAAGATGAGCTTTGTTGGGCTTTGCCTGGCCAAAAAAATCATAAAAGATCTCCTTGATCACCTTCCATGAGCCAACCGGATCGCTTATAAAAGCCTGCAGTTCAAGAATACGGGGATCATATCTTTCCCACAGTCCGCCTTTCCCACGAAATGGAGGAATCCCGCTTTCAACGGAAATCCCTGCCCCGGTAAAGGCCGCAGTGAATCGTGATCTTTTCAGAATCAGTGCAGCATCTTTTAACTTATCTTGCATAAGGAGCATATAACTTTAATTGTCCAGCCCTGCCACTCTCTTAAAACGAGGGGAACAGTCGTTGTTGCAGTTCACCTGAAAATAATAGGATCGGGTTGAGTGAATCACATGCCCCTCAATGGGGAGGCGGGCAGATGCCTTATTTCAACCACCGATCCAGCCAATTATAAAATGTCCGTTGCCATAAAATTCCATTCTGGGGTTTCAACACCCAATGGTTTTCATCAGGGAAATAGAGAAACTCAGCTGGAATGCCACGTAAAATGGCCGCATTGAATGCTTGCATGCCTTGGGTGGCTACGATGCGGTAATCCAGTTCTCCATGGATGCAAAGGATCGGCGTATCCCAGTTCTGCACAAAACGATGGGGTGAGTTTGCAAAGGACCGTTGGGCAATTTTGTTGTTTTTATCCCAGAAAGGCCCGCCAAGATCCCAGTTTACAAACCACATCTCTTCGGTTTCCAGGTACTGGGCCTCAAGATTGAACATGCCATCGTGGGCAATAAATGCTTTGAAACGCTTGTTGTGATTCCCGGCAAGCCAGTACACCGAAAAGCCGCCATAACTGGCACCCACACATCCAAGCTTATCTTTGTTTACATAGGGTTCCCTGGTGAGCGAATCGATGGCACTTAAATAATCTTTCATGTTTTGTCCGCCATAATCACCGCTGATCTGTTCGTTCCAGGCCTGTCCGAAACCGGGCAACCCTCGGCGGTTGGGAGCAACAACGATGTACCCATTGGCGGCCATCATTTGAAAATTCCACCTGAATGACCAGAACTGACTGACTGTACTTTGCGGTCCACCTTCACAATAGAGCAGGGTAGGGTACTTCTTTGCCGGGTCAAAATGGGGCGGATAGATGATCCAGGTATGCATGTCTTTATTGTCTGTGGTCTTGATCCAGCGTTGTTCGATACGGGCCAGGGCCAGTTTGTCAAGTACATCTTTGTTGGTCATCGTTACCTGGGTGTCTTTACCCGTGATGGGATCTACCGAATAAATTTCAACAGGTGCCGACATCGACATCCGTGTGGCAATCAGTTTGTCCCCGGCAGGAATTACACCAGTATAGTTGTGAATACCTTCAGTGATTTTAGTGATCTTGCCGTCGGCCAGGTCAAGCCTGTAAATTTCATCGGTGGCATGAAAGTCGCTGATAAAGTAAATTGACTTGTTGTCATCAGTCCATGCAAGGCCCTCAACATTCTGATCGAAACTCCGGGTATAATCAGTTTTCGTTTTTGCATTGGCATCATAAACGAAAAGACGGTTTTTATCCGACTCGTATCCATCCCGTTCCATGCTCTGCCAGGCGATCTTTTTCCCATCAGGAGAATATACAGGGGCAACATCATACCCCATCATTCCCTCACTGAGGTTGGTGGTTGTACCACCCTCAATTTCATAAAGGTAAATGTCTGAATTGGTTGATATTGCATATTCTTTCCCCACTTTTTTACGGCAGGTGTAGACAATGGCCTTGCTGTCGGGCCTCCAATTGATCTGCTCCATGCCTCCAAAAGGCATCACCGGCGATTCATAGGGCTCATTCAGCATGATGTCGGTTCCCTTTGTGATTTTTTCAGTGGCAAGGTCTGCAATAAATATATGGCTGTATGCCTGTACCCATGTATCCCAGTGACGATACATCAGGTCGTTGTATATCCGGCCGCTTGCCTTGGGAAGGTCGGCATAAAGATCCTTGAGTTGCTTGTTTGCAGCCACATCTGCCGTATACAGGATTTTCTTCATGTCAGGGGCGTACTTAAACCCATTGATGCCGTTTTCAATGTTGGTGACTTGCCTGCGGTTGTTCCCATCAGGGTCCATTTCCCAAACCTGCATGGAACCGCTTTCAGCCGACATAAACACAATCTTTTTACCATCAGGCTGCCACATGGCCTGGTATTCGCTGAATTTGGTCGTGGTGATCCGTTTGAAACTTTGGCCATCTGTCCCGATGGTATATAATTCCCGGTTCCCTTTATTCTGCGCTACATCGTAATACGTTACTCCATAGGTGATGGTTTTTTTATCAGGCGAGAGTTCAGGTTCACTAAGGCGTCCAAGGCTCCAGAGAACCTCGGGGGTCATCAGGTCACTTTTCAGTTCCGGCATTTGTTTTTCAATGATCGGAGCTTCTTCGGTTTTTTTCTCCTTTGGTTGGCAGGAAAAGAGACCAGCCATGAGGGCTACTAACAGAAACAGGAGTAATTTTTTCATTGTTTTATTGTTTAAGATTATCAAAAATTTTTCATTTATTGGGTGATGTTCCATTTTACCTGACCCTTTCCGGCAACGGCTCCAACCCCCTGAGCCTCTTTTATAAAAAGGGCAAAAGGGAAAAGTTTCGCTCTTATGTGGGAGGGGTTTAAGGTGGGGCTCTCATACTATTTTTGGTAAAAAAATGATTAACCCGATTATAATTGCGCCTATCGCAGTCACCAGGACCGCAGCAGCAGATATATCTTTTATCATTCCGGCCTGCTCATTGAACCCGGGTGAAACAAAATCTACAAGTTTTTCTATTGCAGTATTTATAACTTCCATGGCAAGGACCACGACCATGGTTAAAACGAGAATGCACCATTCCGTATGGGTCAGCTTTGCATAAAAGCCGGAAACTACAACAAGTCCGGCAATAATGACATGAATCCAGAAATTTTGCTGGCTGCGGCCGACAATTCTAATTCCTTTGAATGCAAATCCGAAACTTTTAACCAGCTTACCAGTACTGAGGATCATTGTTGAAATCTTAAATGTATCGACGAACCCTTTCTTTGTAGGTCACCCAATCCCGACCAAAGCGTTTCGACAGAAAGTCTTCTTCCTGCCTGATGATCTGATGATGAATATAAATTCCGTACAAGGCAAATGAAACATTGATCACATCAGGGAAATAGATGCAGGAGGCCACTGCGATCAGATGAACCCCCAGGTACAATGGGTTCCGGCTGAACCGGTAGAGACCATGTGTTTGCAGTTTTGTGACATGATCGGGTAATCCAATTGCAAGCGATTTTCCAAGGTTTATTAAAGAGATTGTAAAAATGATCACCCCAACATACAGCACGATGACCGCAAACCATGAAAGGCCAACCGGTAAATAAATATAACCAAGCCTGGGATGAATGGCTTTCATGATAAATAAAAACCATGTGGGGAAAATTGCAATTTTACCCGAATAGAAATAAATTTTCTCAATGGAAGGGAAGCCAAAAAAGCCTGATCTTGACGTCCTTAACCTGGCGACCTGTAAGATAAAAACGATGAAAAGAAAGATAAATGCTATCAATACAAAGTAGCTGTTGACCGGCATCTTTTTTTTTGTAAATTTAGATAAATTTACCTTTTAACCCAACCGCCCCGGGTACATTTTTCATGGCAATATTGCCTACCTTTGCTGTTCACTCATTTATTTCATGTCCACGATCCTTCAAGTAGAAAATCTTGCCCGTTCCTATGGTGAAAAAAACCTTTTTGAAAACATTTCTTTTGTACTGAGCCAATCTCAGAAAGTTGCACTGATTGCACGCAACGGAGCCGGAAAAACCAGCCTGCTGAATATCATTGCCGGGTTGGAGCCTTGCGATGCCGGGACTGTTAATCTGTTTTGTCGTGATTCGTTTGAGTATTTGAAGCAGGAGCCCGACCTCGACCCTGCCAACACCGTTTTTGAAGAAGTTTACTCTCATTCCAATGATATCCAGAAGACGATCCTGAATTATGAGCATGTGATCAAGGGTGAAAATAAGGAAGAGATTCAGCGGGCGATTGAACAGATGGATGCCATCCAGGGCTGGGAATACGAAACCCGAGTTAAGCAGATCCTCACACAACTCAAATTGCCTGATCTCGACCAACGGATCGGGGAACTCTCCGGTGGGCAGCGCAAACGTGTGGCTTTGGCAAAAGTATTCATTACCGAACCCGCCTTTCTCATCCTTGACGAGCCCACCAATCACCTGGATGTGGAGATGATCGAGTGGATGGAAGAATACCTTTCGAAGACCAGCATCACCTTGCTGATGGTTACCCATGACCGGTATTTCCTTGACCGTGTGTGCGATGAAGTCCTCGAAATGGGAAATGCAGCTGTATATAAATACAAGGGCAACTACTCGTATTTTATCGAAAAACAGGCCGAACGCATTGGCAACCAAAATAAAGAAGTTGAAAGGGCGCAAAACCTGATGCGCACCGAACAGGAATGGATGCGACGCATGCCCAAAGCCCGCACTACCAAAGCCAAAGCCCGTATCGATAGTTTTTATGAGTTGCAGGAGAAAGCTTCCGCTAAAATATATGAAGAGCGCCTGAATATGAATATTGAAGGCGCCCGTATGGGGAACAAAATTCTCGAGATCAATGATGTCTCCTTTAAATGGGGAGAGCTGGCTATCCTGAAGGGATTCACCTATACCTTTAAGCGCCGGGAAAAGGTTGGGATCGTTGGAAAAAACGGCTCTGGAAAATCAACTTTTCTCGATATTATCACTGGAAGGATCAGGCCACAAAAAGGCCATATCCAGACTGGTGAGACCATACAGTATGGTTATTACAAACAGCAAGGACTGCTTTTCAATGAGGATACCAAGGTCATTGATGTGGTGAAGGAAATTGCAGAAGTGGTGAAGATCGGCAATGGCGACACCATCTCGGCAGCTGCTTTTCTGAACTATTTCATGTTCCCTTACCCTTCTCATTTTCAGTCTGTTTACAAGCTGAGCGGAGGCGAAAGGCGAAGGTTGTACCTCGTAACCGTGCTCATGCAAAGCCCGAATTTCCTGATCCTGGATGAACCTACCAATGACCTGGATATCCTTACGCTCAATGTACTTGAAGAATACCTCGCAACGTTCAACGGTTGCGTGGTCGTTGTTACCCACGACCGGTATTTTCTGGATAAAATAGTGGATCATCTTTTTGTATTTGAAGGCGATGGAATTATTAAGGATTTTCCCGGGAACTATACACAATACAAGGTGTGGAGCGATGAGTTAAAAAGGAAAGAGCTGTTGCAGAAAAAAATGACCGTCAGGCTCTCCGAATCGCAGAAACCAGTGGTCCAGGTCTCCAATAAGCTGTCATTCAAGGAAAAACGCGAACTTGAACAATTGGAGAAAGAGATTGCCATGCTGGAAACGGAAAAGTTGGAAATTGAGTCCGATCTTCAGTCCGGGAGTTTGAATCCGGAAGCCTTGACACTCCGGTCCGAGCGATGGGCAGCCATTATACCTGAAATTGAACTGAAGACTGACCGTTGGATGGAATTGAGCGACAGGGATATTTAATTGCCTCATTCCCTGCACCCCTTCTTCTGTAGGAGAAAGGGATGGGGTTGAGGTTGAGGTGGCTGGGTTAATACCCCGTCGCTTGCGACGAGAAGAGAAATATTTTACCAATTTGATACATCGCTGCTCTACGGCGAGGATGTTTATTCAGGACAGGTTCAAGTTCAGACCAATTGACATTTTCAAGGAAATCCAACCACAGATATCCCGGTATTTAACTGCTGTTGTTGACACCGCTTCAAACATTTTTTCACCAACACTAGGCTGCCACCCTGAAAAAAGTTTATATTTGCTGGCTGAAAATAGTAATTATCAACACTTGCGGTAGTAGCTCAGTTGGTAGAGCATCAGCTTCCCAAGCTGAGGGTCGTGGGTCCGAATCCCATTTACCGCTCAAAACAAAATTCATCAAATTGCACTGAAAAGCCCCGGAAATAAAAACTTCCGGGTTTTTTTTATTCCCCTCCCTGAAAAAATATTTTGCAATTCAATGCGAACAAACAATGTGGTTGTATTTCCCGATGTTGGCTTGCGTTCCGCTGGAACAGCAAAGATAATTGCCCCGGCTGAATGGGTAGGGGATCAGACAGCACTGCATGTGCATACGGTTGATTATGCACAAATCGTTGCAAGAAAACCAAGGGGTATTATCAAATTTAAAGCCGGTTGTGATGAAGACAGTGTTGTTCAATAAATTTTTTCACAATGGGGCCTCTGGTCTTTCGATCAGGGGCATTTTTTTTCTCTGCACAGAAATAATTCAACCCCACATTAAATGACCAGGAGATCGTACATATTTGGTTTACCATTTCCCCAGGCAATTAGTCTGCTTACTTTCCTGCTGGCAATTATCTCTATTTGGGTACATATGGAAATCCAGCTAGCAGAATTGAAAGTGGAAATTACCAACTTTAATCAGGACCTGCTTTTGCATAAGACAGATAACACCAGAAGCTTCGAAATTATAAGGTCCGACATCAAATCAAACACCATGGTAATTCTCAAGCGTATCGATGAAATCCAGATTTATCTCCGTGCAACCCCGCAATGACAATAATAACATTGTTGCACAACCCCGATAATTTGCTATTATTCTGAATTACAAATCACCAGGTATTCTATCATAAAGGACGTCACAGTATGTTGTAATGCAGAACTTGGTATACTCACATATCCATCTTGCCCCAGATCATCTCAAAAATCTCTTTATTGATCTTATCGTAAAGTCGTTCTAAATCCTGGTGCCAAAGTTCAGAGAAAAGAGGAATGGAACCTGGCCACTGTGAAATACTTTTCTCGAGGATGTATCGGAACCGTTTGATGTTGTCGAACAGAAGCAGATCTTTGAAAAAAATAGGTTCACGGCACAAATCCTCAACTCTGTTTAATTCCTGCAAGATCGTGGATTGGATCTTTTTAATTTCAAAAGTTTGGCTTTTATCTGTTGGCTTAAGATTGATGACAGGCCGTAATTCAATTTTGATCCCACGAAGGATGTTCTGAACCTCGATAACCCTGTTCCTGCATTGAATCTCTAGAATTTGCGAAAAATCGTTATCCTCACTCTTTCTTGATTGTTGCAGGCCATCTTTTCTGTATTTCCGTATTGCTTCGACCAACGATGGGGTAGGGGATACATGCCCAAAAATATCAATGATGCTGTTCAACATTGTTTTCAATTCCCTGACATTACCTGGCCAGTGATACTCCTTCAGGTAATTTAAAAACTCGTGAGAGAGGGAATAGGGCGTGTTGAACTTTGACCACAGGGAAGTTGCTATGGACGGAATATCTTCCGGGTATTCCCTTAACGACGTAGTTAAAATGGTGAATGTATTCAGCCGGTAATAAAGATCTTCGCGAAAAGTTTTCTGGCTGATCATCGAAGCGAGATTCCGGTTTGTTGCAGCAATGATCCGCACATCAACTTTCTCGGTTTTATTTGAACCAAGGGCACGTATTTCCTGATGATCGACTGCATGTAGGATTTTTGCCTGGTTTGCAAGTGAAAGATCTCCAATTTCATCTAAAAAAATCGTACCCCCGTTTGTATCGACAAATAATCCTTTTCTCGCTTCGAAAGCGCCTGTAAAAATTCCTTTGATATGACCGAATAATTCAGATTCCAGCAGTGTTTCCTGAAGTGCAGAACAATTTACCACCTGGAAGCCTTTTTTATAATAAAGGGAATATTTGTAAATCTGACGGGCTATGAGGTCTTTCCCGGTACCGGATTCACCCAGAATCATCACCGGTGATTTCGATTTTGAGGCCTTGAAAATCATGGCACGGGTCAATCGCGCACCTGGCGATTCACCAAGATATACTTCACGAAGTTTTTGAACCGTCTCCTCCTGCGAGATTTCCAGGAGCAGCGATGAAATAGGGTCTTTGTCATTAAACCGTAATAACTTCTCAGGTGTTGCATGGATGAGCGATTCAAGGATGACATCCGGAACAAACAGCATACAAGAGGGATCGGAAAATTGAAACCTTTTATTTATAAAAGGGGCAAAACTGCGTTTAAAAGCGCCTGGAGTAACTGTATTGACTATGATCCGCCGGGGAACATTGTGTTCCTTTTTCGTATCGAGTTTCAGTGCGCGGAAAAGTTCGATTTTATCCTTTCTGATCCCGCAATTCATGAAATCATCCTTTTTTATGAAAGGTTCGATTTCTCCGAAATCAGATTTTCTGATCAGACTGACCATTCCTTTCTGTGCGATTGTGTCCATGGTTTGGTCACTATACCGGGGATTCCAATCAAGAAAGTTTTTCTCCACCTGCCCTTTACCGTTCTTCACAAAAAGCAGTATCTGCATGATGTTTGATTTATAAATCAAAATTAGTGAAAATACTGCTGATTTGAAAAATCACGTAAATAATATAAATGAACACTCTTTACGTCAATCTGGCCAGGATGCCTCCTTTGGTTTTCCGGTCAATAAAATGACTGAGATATTTCCTTGCAATCAATAAGCGGTCGGGATAGAATTCTTCTTTCTCCAGATCCTTTAACAAACACTCGACCTCTATCAGGCACCAGGCGCTGAAACAGGCATCGGGGTCAAAGAATATCGCGCCCAACTCTTCGTCGACAACACTACCGGAAAGAATAAAGGCAAGGCACCCCAGGAATGACCATATAAGACGCATTTTTTTGATGCGTTTATTCGACCTTCCCAATTCCCCGATTGCACCATTAAAATCGAGGATGCACAACTTCGACTCAATCAAATCGACCCAGGCTTCTTCACAAGTCGGATCGAGCGAAAGGGAAGTTTGTTCCAGAGCAATGCTTAATATGAAAACCTCCCTTCGCTCAACAATGGATAATTTCTGGTCCCTGCATGCAGAACTTTTCATGGCGGCTGCTTTCATCCAGTATAAAGCCACATCTTGGGGGTTCAGCGAAATGGCCGTATCAACTGCATATAATGCCTTGTCCAGCTTTCCTTGCAACCTCAGTACAAAGGAATACTGACTCTGGTAACTATATTCAGTTGGATCGAGTTCTATTAGGCGCTTGTAATACATTTCGGCTGCATGGTAATCCTTGTTCTCATAGGATGTCGAGGCGAGGAAGTTCAGTTCCGATTGGGTTTGATCACGCTTCATGGTATAATGTGTTCTTAAGGTTAATAAGCAGTTACTGAAAATAACCTGTCCTGCCAGTCATTCAGTTCGCATTCCAGGGAGTATCTGGTCGCGGGATCCAGCACGCCTGATGAGTAACTATTATGGAGCAAACAGCCAGCCTGATTAAACAGTTGCTGGTATCTCACCGGCTGACGTTTGGATTCATCAACGATATCCTTCATCACGGGCTCAATCCTATCCAGGGATTTGTCGTTTTTCTTTGCTGAAGAGATTACCGACAACATCAGCGTATCAATCATCCAGCCTGTGAAATCGTCCAGGATCTCCGTTCCTGGTGTAACGATTTCCACTGATTTCACCTGGATATTTTTGGGTTTCATGGACCGGATAGGATACTTCACAACGATTTCGGAAGAGGGATCGATATCAGCGCCAATGTACTCCACGGATTCTTCCGGCCTTGACAGGTTCCTGATCCGGACCACCAGCTCTTTGTTTTCATTCATCATCATTTCACAGACTATATTTGCAAAAAATGAATGTTTCACGGCAAACTTAATGATGCTGACAAATTTATACTCGCATGCAGAGGAGTCTGCGAGGGGCACCTGTTTAATCAGCTTGAATTCATACAAGCTGAGCAGATTGCTGTATTTAATGGCGATCGTGCCGCCGGGATGGGGGTATACCGCATTCATGGGGATTAATATTTCCGGTTTATATACAACCTCTGCCTCACTGATCATCATCTCCTCGAAACCATAGCCGAATGGGCACCGGTCGGAAACTGTTTTTTGATACATGGCGCCTCCGATTGCCGTTGCCGTCATCCGGTTAACGGCTCCATTTTCAGACATCTGGTAGAAATCATCCAGTTGTTCCAGTACTTTGACATTTCCGGAAAAGATATCCTGTAAAAGATCCCGGAATATGGGTAACACGGTCGGGCCCCCGATCAGGATCAGTGTATCGATTTGACCTGTGGAATATCCCGATTCATGGAGCGCTTGCAGTATCTGATTACGGAAATCGGCCAGGATATCCACACAGATCAGGGCCAGGTCAGCCTGCGATATCGTAAATTCAGTTTGGATATCCTTATAATGGATCGGAATTTGAACCGCAAACTGCCGTGATAGACTGATCTTTGCCTCTTCGGCCAGCTGTTGCAGTTCATTCCGGTACGATGCCGGCACACTCCCAAAGGCCAGTTTGCTGATCAGCCAATTCGCTATTTTGAAATCGATGTCTATCCCGCCACAACTTGTATTCCCGGTATTCCGGATGGTTTCATAATGAATTTCACGCGTGTCGGAGAAAAACATCTTACCCAGGCTGATATCAAGCGTGCCGGCTCCCAGATCGCAGGTTAGGGTTATTTGTTTGGAAGTATCGATTTTAAGATTTCGCGCGATGGCAGCTGCAACAGGTTCTGCGATGATTTGAACGCGATCAAACCCCGCCATCCTTGCCGCCTCTTTCAGGCGGCTGTTCCGGCTGCTGTCAAAGTATGCAGGCGCCGTGAGAATGACCGAATCGAATTTTTCCGATAGCTGTTCCTCCGCAGCATCTTTCATTTTCTTCAGCAGGATGGAAACCAACTCCACCGGTGTATAATTTTTCCCGACCGCACACAGGCATTGACCATCGTGCCAGTCGGGGACGATATCATAGGCAAACCGTTCCAGTTCGCCATTATCTTTCAGCCACGCAAATGGCAAACCCAGCAAACGTTTAAATCCCCAAACCACCTCTTTAGGGTGGGTAACAGCGTGGGATTTCGCCTCTTTTCCCATGGCTTTCACCAACCCGTCAGGATGGAAGGCAATAAATGAAGGCAAATGTTTGGTGTTGGAATCAGCTTCAGATTCTCCACTATGTTTGATGAGGATGACGTTGCCTTTTTCATCCACACAGGCCGCCAGACTATTGGCCGAACCGAAATCAATGCTTAGGGTGTTCATGGTATTGTAATATTTATTTAATATCTTTGATACAGCTGTTTTTACCGGTTTGACTGGTATTTGTTCAATCCATGTGCCACGATCCGTTTTACTCACATATGTATCACACAATTAATATCTTATTCTTATTTCCTCTTGAGATAAATAGGTTGAGTTAAGAAATTGGAGTGCAAATTGCGTTGACACAGATATGGTTGCTGGAACATAAGGAAACATAGTTTATCAGAATAAAAATCCAAAGATGAATTGTTTAAAAAATCTCTTCGGTAAAAACCCAAAGAGCCAGGAACCAGATATGCCTGAATATCAACCTGAACCTGGTGTACTGAGCGAAGCTGAAGCACACCATCAACCTCACTCTAAACCTGCACCAGCATTTGCACCTGATTCATCAGTTTCTGAGTCAAAATCTCTCCGGCAAACCACCCCCTGGCGCACCTTTTCAATCTTTATCAGCAGCACCTTCGCCGATATGCAGGCCGAGCGCAGTTATCTGAAAGCTATTGTCTTCCCCAAAGTAGAAGAAGAACTCCGAAAAAAACGAATTTCACTTGAGATCGTTGACCTCCGCTGGGGTGTGGATACCGCTTCCGTGAAGGAAGAAGAACGGGAAGCCACCGTACTACAGGTTGTTCTCGAAGAGATCCGGCGATGCAAACCCTTTTTCATCGGGCTGCTTGGAGACCGCTATGGTTGGGTCCCACCGGAAGAACGAATGAAAATCGCCACGATTGGTGAAAAACTTATTTTACCTGCTAAAGGAAAAAGCGTCACCGCCCTTGAAATAGAATTCGGGGTGCTGGCAAGCGCTGAACAGTTGAACCGCAGCGTTTTCTATCTTCGCGATAGGCTGCCTTATGATGATTTTACACCAGAGAAAGCTGCAAGTTATTGCGATGAATTTGACCCTGATCTGACCCCAACTGTAAAAAAGGAACGAAAAACCAGCCTCGAAACACTGAAAGTTTCCATCAGGAAGCATTTTGAGGCAAAACAGCAGCCCGGTAAAGTAAAAACCTACCAGGCTCAATGGGATAAGGATCTTCGGCGGGTAAAAGGACTGGAGAGCTGGGGAGAGCAGGTGGTAAAAGACATCCTGCAAGAGTGTGCAAAACATGCTGAGGATACTTGGGACCAGGTTCCCCAAAACCAACCCGAGCAGGAACTGGCCTTGCTCGATGCCTTTATCGAAAGCCATACTCATATTACAACCATTAACATTGATAAAGGGGAAGAGCAGGTCGCCACCTTCTGCGGACGCAAAAAGCTGCTGGATGAACTCACCCTGCACCTTCTTTCTGATCAAGGGAACTCCGGGCTGGTGCTTACCGGTGCGAGCGGTTCCGGCAAGAGCGCTGTTTTCTCGATGGCATATAAAATGATGCAACAGGAAGGCTGCTTCGTGTTGGCACACTCGGCAGGCATCTCGACTGAGACAAAAAGTGTAGCGGGACTCCTGCGAAGCTGGAATTGGCAACTATCGGTTTTTCTTCAACTGAAAGAAGAAGATGAAACTTTACAATCACCCGGAGATACCGTTGGCCTTCTGCTCCGGGAGCCAGACCAGAAAGAAACAAAAACCGGCATTGAGAAGTTGCAGGAACGCTTTGCAGAACTAATCTATCTGACTGCCGGGAAAACAAAGGTTGTTTTATTGATTGATGCTCTTGACTGCTTTGAACCCACTGACCGGGCAGCCTACATGACATGGATGCCAGCGGTTTTGCCGTCCAATGTGCGGATCTTGGTTACTGCTATAACAGGAACTGAGAAAAAAGCATGCTCCTTTCACAAAAATATTTTGTCCCGGAGCATCGATCATTTCACAACAGAGGAAGCCGCCGGGATGTTGAAAAGCCTGTGCAGGAAGCAGCACAAGGATATATCGCTGAAGGTGGAAAAGATCATCCTTGGAATAAAAAGGGAGGATGGTTTACCTGCTGCTTCAAGCCCGCTCTGGTTAAGCCTTGCCGTGAGTATCCTGATGGCGATGGATGCCGCTGACTTCGAGAAAATAAGCGGCAGTAAAAATAGCGGCGGCATTCAGATTGTAGCGTATATGCAGGAAATTGCAGAAAAATTTCCGGCGTTACCCGGCGACCTGTTCCTGAACTTGGTGGGGAAATCTGCACTGATTTTCGGCATTCTGTTTACACCTGCGGTATTCAATTTCATTGCTTGTTCGCGTGACGGCCTGCGTGAAACAGATCTCGAATCGCTGATAAAGAACACGAATAACGTTGAGTGGGATCTTCTGAACTTTGCCAACCTGCGTCGCTGGTTTCATGCCCACCTTGTTGAACAAGGCGAAGGCCACCAATGGAACCTGGCACATTCAATACTGCGGAATACCCTGAATGAGAAAATGGAACCGGAGGACCTAAAAAACCTGCATACTTCCCTTGCCACCCATTTGTTATCGTTACCCGCAGCGGATGCCCTCCGGGTTTCCGAAACCATGTACCACCTGATGCAAATGGAGGATAAAAAACCAGCAATTGTTTACTATACTTCCGAACTTGACGATGAGGCGCTGGCAGGCGCCACAAAAGTGCTGGCAGAAACGGTTACTCTCGATTCTTCTGGATTGGAGATGGTTGCTGCACTTCCAGTGTTGGTTGGGAATAATAAGGATATCTTTCCTGTACTGTTGAAAAGATTAATTTACAATCTGTATAATTTTCTTGAAGTGGAGGGTAACCTCAACCAAAGATTGACACTATTAAACAAACTTACCGGCGTACTGGAAAAGAATTATGGAGATTCATTACCAACATGGAATTTTGGATATGACAAAGCCGTTTTAAGTATGAGTATAGGCTTCATCCAACAGACAATTGGACAAATTAATGATGCCATAAATTCCTTTGAGAAGTCTAATAAAATATTTAATGAGCTCCATGAATCCTATCCTCATAATGAATCGGTAAAAAATGGCCTTGCATTCTCAATTCGCAGACTTGGGTCAATTAATGAAGTTCAGGGAAAGTTCGCAAAAGCATTGTCATACTATAAAGATTATGAAAATTTAGCACAGAAACTGTTTACAGAAAATCCAAATTCTGAAACAAATAAATATAATTTGGCTGGCTGCTTTTGTGTATTAGGTGACATTTATAAGTCAATGGGGCATGTCGAAAAAGCCACAAATTATTTTGAGTTGTATAATAAGTTTTGCAAAGAACTCAATAATACTAATCTCCACAACACATCATATAAAATTGATCTTGCAAATTCCTATAGTAGACTTGGGGTAATCAATGAAGTTCAAGGGAAATTTGAAGAAGCACTACTTAACTATAGAAAGGATAATAATATTATTCAGGAACTATATGATGATAATCCAAAATCCGAAAAAATTAAATATGGGTTAGTATTTTCCTACGATGCGTTAGGCGGAATTCATAATATGATGGGACATTTGGAAGAAGCCTTAAGTTATTTTGATGATGAAGCCCGGTTACTTAAAGAACTCAATGAATCTAATCCCCTGAATGAATTACAAAAAAATGGTCTTGCAATTTCCTATTCTAGAATAGGTTCGATTTATAAATCAATGGGGCACTTTGAAGAAGCCTTGAGTTACTTTGAAAAGCGTTTAATATTGGGGAAAGAGGTCTATGAATCAAATCCCCTTAATGAGTGGTTGAAAAACGGCCTCGCGGTCTCCTATTCGGATTTAGGTGACATTCATCAGGAGATGGGCCATATGGAAGAAGCCCTGAAGTACTTTGAACAATGCTACAAGTTAAATACAGAACTCATTGAATTCAATCCTAACAGTGAGTTAACAAAAGAAAACCTTGCATTCTCATATTCGAGATTAGGTTACATCCACCAAGAAATGGGCCATGTGGAAGAAGCCCTAAATTACTTTGAAAAGCGCTTAGCATTAGGAAAAGAACACTATGATTCCAATCCCCAGAATGAGTGGTTTATAAACGGCCTTGCGTTCTCGTATGAGAAATTAGGCTCCATCCATCAGGCGATGGGTCATGTGGAAGAAGCCCTAAATTACTTTGAAAAGCGTTCAGCATTAGGAAAAGAACTCTATGATGCTAACCCCCTCAACGAGTCTATGAAAAGCGGCCTTGCGAAATCCTATTTGAGATTAGGAGACATCCATCTGGAGTTGGGCCGAATTGAAGAAGCCCTGAATTACTTTGAACTTTGCTACAAGTTAAATGCAGAACTCTTTGAATCCAACCCACAAAATGAGGCTCATGAAAACGACCTTGCAATCTCATATGAAAGATTAGGCGTCATTCATCAGAAGATGGGTCATATGGACGAAGCCCTAAATTATTTCGAGACGGGCATTAAGTTAACAGAAGGACTATCTGAATCCAACCCCCGCGATGAGTATTATAAAAAAAATCTGGAGGTCCAGTATTCAAAATTATCCAAAATCCATCAGGCAATGGGGAACTTTGAAAAAGCCCTGAATTACTTACTGCTTGATATTAAGTTTACAGAAGATCTTAGCAAAACCAATCCCTCCAATGAGTCACTTAATCACGACCTTGCACTCTCCATTGGGAATTTAGGATCTATCCATCGAGCGATGGGGCACATGGATGAATCCCTAATTTCCTTTGTGCATTGCAATAAAATAATGAAAACGCTCTATGAAGCCAATCCCCAGAATGAGTTGCTTAAAAACGACTTCGCACTATCTTGGTCTAGATTAGGCGAAATTCATCAGACTATAGGTAACTTTGAAGAAGCCCTGAATTTTTTTAAAAATTACAATTTCATAGCCTATGAACTTTTTGAGTCGAATCAAGGGAATGCAAAATTGGCTTTTAGTTTGGCAACTTCCTGGATCTGCTTAGGATGGATAAATGAACAACTCAATAAACCAAGTGATGCCGCTCAGGAATATCTAAAAGCCTTTCCCGTTTTGGAGAATTGTTGCAAGGAGTCAAATATTCCAGATTATTTGAATCAATTCGAATGGCTTAAAAATTCGATTAAAAAAGTGGGACAAATCTCCTTAATCTTTGAAGATAAAACCACTAAGATCAATTATATTTATAAAGAAAAGAAAGAGTAAATTAAGTTGAAAATTTGTTTTGTCACCATCAAAACTGGCGACGAATCAAATTGAAGATGCCCTAAATTTTGTTATGAAAGTTGAGACCCATCGAGCTTACCCAAATCACCTAAGAGCCAAAGCAGCAATACAACAATTACACAATAAAGAATAAAGGAGACGGACAGGACAACCCACATAGTTTTAAATTCGGTTAGAAAGTTATTCAAAAAGCACAATTATGCAACCAAATCATCCATCAAAAACCCGCAGGAACCACCTCAAACGGCTAGCACCGCTGTTTGTTACCAGCCTGATCCTGATTGTTGTTATCCTGGGCTATTGGGGTTATTGCATCAATGGGTTAAGAAAAGCAACAGACCCGTTAAGAGTGTTGTATGATACCATCCTTATGTTCAAGATGGAATCGTACGAATCGAATGTTTTTAATTGGCTGTTGGTTGTTGCACGTTACTTTGCGACACTGATCATAGGATATAGCGCTTATATTCTCGTTATCAACCATTTCAGTAAACTCAAACATAAATTTAGCTCGACATGCAAAAATCAACCTGCTTTATCCCCAGGCAACACATGCTGAATTTACATTCCTTGCCCTCATGGAGCAAAAAAAATGGATGGCAGAGTAACAGGCATTCCAGTTCCGGTTTGGATCTAAGCCAAAGAAAAAGCCGATGAAAAATATTGTAAAAGAGGAATTAAAACTCAATGATCTTATAATTCCATTTGATGAGATTCCTGTAGCTGAAATAAACAAGGACTATGGTCCTTGCAGATTACTGAAGGTGATTGACAGATTACCAAAATACTTCACAAAGGCCACATAAATGTTCAGGTCATGCCTTACGATCTATTTATTAGCTACTCTCGTATTGATAACCATGATGGTCGAATCACTGACTTGAAGGTTCAAATCGAGAACGATTTCCGTTCTTTCAAACCCAGAAGGGATCTTCTGTGTTTCTTCGATACCGAAGAGATCGAGGGCATGGAGGACTGGCGTCATAGAATTTTGCAAGGGCTTCGAGAGTCCACTTTGCTTCTTCTAGTCTTGTCACCGAGCTATTTATCCAGCCCTTATTGCGAGTGGGAGATTATTGAATATCTCAAATATGAACATTCACGTGCCTCTGCAGGGCAGGGTGTTGCTCCTGTTTATTTTGTTGAAATACCCGGGTTGGATTCACCCAGTTTCGAAAAGCAAGCTGCTGATTGGGTCGCTCGTGTTCGCCGCCGTAACCATTTCGACCTTCGTCCTTGGCACGATGAGGGTGTTGCAGCCCTTCGTCGCGTAGATGTTAGGACACGACTAATGGATCTTGAGCGGGCGCTCCACTCCCGTATCTCGAAAATTCGAAGCATTGCTGATGCTCTGGGGAACCTTCCCATGCACAACCCTTATTTTGTCGGACGAGAATCAGAAATGCAACGTGTCCATGAATCAGCAGGGTTGGGCAGTCTTGGTGTATTAACTGTTTTACAAGGATTGGGTGGTCTAGGTAAAACCTCCCTCGCAGTTCAATATGCCTATGCCTATGCCGATTATTATCCTGGTGGACGTTGGTTTTTAAAATGCTCCGGAGAAACCAACCTGAACGCTACCCTTTGCTTGTTGGGAGTTGACCTTGGCATAACCTTCAATGATGAGGAAAAACACGATGATGACCAAGCTGCTCGTCATATTGTCAATGAATTGGAAATACGCGCCCGCAGAGGAGCAGAAGCCCGCTTGACCGAGGAAAATCCACCGCTACCACGTACGCTCCTACTGCTCGACAATGTTGATTTTCCCGGCTTGATACAGCCACCACAGACCGATCAGATAACCGGAAAACCCTGGCTGCATATTTTGATCACTACCCGTATTGGAGAGGACGATTTAGGCTATGACCCTAAGCGTCATAAGCTTCTAAGCCTGGATGAACTTCCGGTTGAGGATGCTGTTCGTCTCATCGAAAGACATCAGCCTGATGAACTTTTCCCATACCCACAGGAACAAAAAGCTGCAGAAGAGATTGCCAGACTTCTTGGTGGTTTCACCCTTGCAATCGAAGTCGTAGCAGTATACCTCAGTGAACGGAGGGGCAGGATTACCTGTACAGCTCTCCTTGAAAGGCTTCGCCAGGAGGGGCTGACCGGTTATGAGGACATTTCCCGCGATACAAAACGAGGTATCAGTTACAGGCAAAAATATATTGATGCCACCCTGGGACCAACCCTGGATTTGCTTAGTCCGGCTGAATTCCAGGTACTGGCATATGCTGCTTTAATGCCACCTGATAATATTTCACTGCCATGGTTACGCAATCTTGGCTCAATTGATTACCCGACACTCCGGGAAGACCCTGGCCCAGGCTATGACGATCCATGGATTAACCTTGTAAACCACCTTCTAGGACTTCGTTTGCTTCAGGTAACCAATATGATAAATAAAGAAGGATACCCGTTTGTGGTAAAGATGCATCGCATAGTAGGGCAATTGATAAACAATCGGGTGCAAAAAAACATTTATTTTATTACCGGGTTGAAGTTCCAGGTGAGTGGCCTGATTTTCAAGCGAACGAAAGAATTTATCATTACTCCTGTAAATTTATCCCTGCTTTGGGAACTTGACTGTCTTTACAAAACCATTCGACTCTTTTTAGCTTCGGACCTTCACCTCGCTCAAAAAGCAGCACTTACGTGTTGTAAGGTTTTATGTAATTATGGGCGATACAGATTCGCATTAGAGCTTGCTGAAGGTATCATCGAAATTTTTGAAAATGGCAGGTTTGAGTTCCAGATATCGATTGTTTGGTGTCATAATATGGCAGGCATTACTGCACTATCTTTAGGAGATACAGAAATTGCTGAACACCACTTTTTGAAGGCTAAGGAACTTCAGGATTCTCCAGAAACCGATGATTTGGATCGGCTTGACACCCTTAGCAACATCGGTTGTCTCTATCGCGAAACTTTCCGTCCTGAAATGGCACTTGGTCCATGCAAAGAAGCATTGGCAATGGCAGAAAACAGATTTCACCAGAAATCACCAGAGTTTGGCCTCCGTTGCATAAACCTGGGATTGGTATTCCAGGATCTCTGCAAACTCGAAGAAGCCATTCCATTATTTGAACGGGCAGTTGAAATCGACCAATGCCATCCTGACCTTTCCTTAATCACATGCCAGGATATTGCTACGCTTGCAGAGGCATTACGAAATGCCGGCCAAATCAGCGAAGCTGAGGTGAAAGCAAGGGAAGCAATTCAGATTGCCATCGCATTTGGTTATGACCGACATCCTGTCATGAGTACAATAAAAAACAATTATGCCAAGACTTTGGAAGCCAGCAAACTATATAATGAGGCTAGAAGGCTTATGGAATCGGCACTTGCAATAACAGAGTTAAATTACGATCTAAACTCCACCCATCGAGCATTTTGCCTTAACAATCTTGGCATCAATTCACTTTGCAGTGGTGAATTGAATCGTTCCCTTATTGAATTATCTGATTCACTTGAAATTGAAAAAAACCAAAGGAAACCAAGTTATCATAAGTTAGCACACCGGGAATTAAATCTGGGTGTTGCTTACCTGATGAATAATGATATTGAACAATCTATTTTGCACTTAACATCCGGGTGGAAATATAAATTAGAGACGCAACGGCCAGACCTTATCACAGCCCGCCTGCTTCTGGCTCGTTTGGCGGCATCCTTTTTAGCAAAGGGAAACCATAGTCTATTTGTTGGGCAATTTATTACACTATTTGAACAAGATATACTGATCGCATCGAATATTGATATTAAATGGAGCCTGGAAGATTTGCTTGGTAATATGGTAAATATATGCCCTGCAGATGAATGCTTATTATGGCGATTGCTGAACAACGCTGTTAATGATAAGCTTTTTGGGCATTCAAAAGTGGATATGAACGTTATTTGGGCTTATTCGAAAGTTAGTCTTAAGAAAGAATGGCAGTAGCAATTACCGCAATTTCCAAAAGAAGTTAATTCTCTCCAAAAAACTACTTAGAAAATCAGATTGAAGAAGAGCAACGTCTGTTTTCGCTTCGGAAAGCGGCTTCCTGACGCTGTTTCTCAATTTCTTTTTCGATAAAAGATTTAAGAAAAGGTATATATGAGTTATACATTGGTTTCAATGCTTCAGATAAATCATTATATTTAATTCCTAATTCAGTCAAAGGAGAAACCGCTTCAGCTAACAATTTATTCTCCCGTTTATAAATATTTAGTGCTTTATTAAGTTCTGCAATTTCCATGCAAAGCGCCTCATTCTCTTTTCTAAGAGGTTTTAGAAAGCCTATTACTGATTTCATATGACAGTATTTAATATTTGATTAAATGGAGATCTATGGTAAAAACTTCATATTAAATCGATTAATTGAAGGATATGGACAATTCGATTAAGAAACCCTGGTTAAATACTTAAACAAAAATATTAAATATTTTTCATTTTTGTAATGGATACTAATGGGTTTTATTAAAATTATTTCCTGAAATGACGATTTTTCTTCCTTGGTTAAAGTTATGTGTGCATTGGCTGCAATAAAAAAATATAACTTTACTGGATATTCCTTCTTATTGATATAATTGAAAAGAACAATCAGGTAGGTTGTAGGAAATTTTTACTGATCCGTCCTTGTTTATTCCGATGTTAAACATTGACAGGTCATAAAGGCCCTGTCAGGTCTCGATACAGACCTGTCAGAGGTTAAAAGACCTGACACTGTTTTATACAAAAAATACCAAAGATGAACTTTTTCAGGCGCCTCTTCGGAAGAAAACCCAAAATCCAGGAACCCTCTGAACATGGACCACCGAAGGAGAGGCAGCCCGCACAGGATATCCCCATAAGTGAAATCGTAGCTGAGAAGGAACCCCAACATCAAAGTAATCCCAATCCCATGGCGAAGGGGGAAGTTACCAAACCTGCCGCACCAAAGCTCAAAAAGACAATGCCGTTTGCCGATACGCCGCAGTTGAAGGAAATCACCTGCTGGCGCACCTTCTCCATCTTCATAAGAAGCCTGCTTACAGAGCGGGTTATTGATAATAATATACTTACGACATTTACCTTATCGATATGGAGTTAATTGTACTTAATTTTTATATAAAACATAGAACTATGAACATAATTAAACGTTTTTTTGGAAAAAATGCTGATAATCAGAAATCAGAAATGACACCTTCCTTGCCGGAAAAAAAGGCCGAGACACAAGTTGTAACTTCCGAAGCTTTGAATGAAGAAATTTTTGTCTTTATCAGTTATGGGAATGACATTTTTACGGAATATGTCAGCAAGATCTGTGATGACCTGGAGATGAGAAATTTCAAAATCTGGTTTGATAAAAAAAGGATAAAAACAGGTGATAACCCGCACCAGAAAATTCTGGAGGCGATGAAGGTGCTTCGGTCAAAACCAAAGCAAGGTAGATTTTTACTCTTCATCACAAGTTATTCCGTCAGGACAGAAAATGGGCAGGAGTGCGGGTATGCACTTCATGAACTTCAGAAGGCAAGTAATTACCATGTATCCATTTTCCCTGTTGTGCTTGAATATACTGAGTTCCCGATGGATGTGACACGGAAAAAATATCTTGATCTTTCTGATTGTATACCTTTTGATCAGCATCTTCCTGAATACAACAAAAGATTGGATTCATTGGTCAATGCTTTGAACGGAGAGGAGATGGATGTTTATTGGAAATATAATGACTGGGAATATCTTGAACGGTTTTTAAATCCTACTGAAATATCATTCGATAGGGAAATCCTCGAACGTTCAGAAAATTTTTGTGGAAGAAAGTGGATTATTAATCCTGTAATAAAATGGATAACAGACAGCAGTGATTCAAGGGTGCTATTGCTGACCGGAGAAATGGGGATAGGAAAATCAGCTCTAGCCACCTGCATTGTCAAATTATTGGATGAAACCAAAGCCTATCATTTCATCGATTTCAAATTTCCCAATAAGTCGAATCCTGAACTTTTAATTTTAAACCTCAGTTATCAGCTATGCAGAAAAATTGAAGAATATAAAAGAATTGTGATCAAACTCCCGCTGGATGAGTTGGTAAATATCAAAGAAAAAACAACATCCTTATTGTCATTGTTTGATATTCTTATCCTGCAGCCATTATCAAGAAGTGAAATAATAAACAAATATAGAATCGTCATCATTATTGATGCATTAGATGAAATCAGGAGATCTGAAAATAATTTTATTACCGATGATTTTATTTCA
>CAIVAT010000097.1 GCA_903903985.1 uncultured Bacteroidales bacterium
GAAACTAATCGAGGAAGGATACTTGCATGCTTATTTACCGAAATCCTGCATTCTTATTTACCGAATTTCTGCATCCTTATTTACCGATTTCTTGCATTCTTATTTGCCGAAATCTCGCATTGTTATTTACCGTTTACATATAGATGGGTTAATCATTGAAGGTGGCTTTTCTTCTTATAAAGATATGGCAGCAAAAAAGTATGGATTCCTGGGTCGATTGTTAATTGCCGAAAAATACAGTGCGGTAAATTACATAAAGACATACCACAAACCGCTATTAAGTATACACAGTGCAGAAGATAAGACAGTACCATTTGACATGGGTAAAAAACTCTTTGACAATGCCAATGAACCAAAGACATTTTTCGAATTGATGAAAAAGTGTCATTTATGTGGATCGGTTTACTACTCAGATGAAATTTCTCAAAGGATAAAAAGCATGTTGAACACTAAATAACAGGGCAAACACCTGAGAAAACAGGCACATCATGGACCCTCCAAGGGTCGGGTTAAAAACTGAGGAGGATAAAAAAATGAGTCATAAGAACATTCCATTTCAAACCATAAATTGGTCAGACATTCCTAAAACAGAACACAAAGGCGAAACAGGAATTGCGTATTGGCAGACCGCACAATTTGAAGGATTACGGATCAGAATAGTGGAGTATTCAAAAGGTTATATCGCTGACCACTGGTGCCGGAAAGGACATATTGTACATTGTTTGGAAGGAGATTTTGTGAGCGAACTCAAAGATGGCCACAGATTTATTTTAAAAAAAGGGATGACCTATGTGGTTTCCGATGAATTAAGTTCACATCGTTCAGTTGCAGAAAATGGAGTAAAACTAATGATTATCGATGGTGATTTTTTGCGACGGATCATTGAATAAGAGAGGAATGAAAACTGCTTATCTGATCCGTTGCCTCCACCAGCCAAAATTGACGGGATACACCTGCCATCATACAGCAAATAGTTTTTGCATGGTGTCATTCCCCGAATTGAAGAACCTCGCGGCAAGCCACGAGGATTCTTCGATCCCATAGGAATTTGAATTTTTGCTCGCTAACCCCGCCGTAAGCAGCGGGGAATGCGCTCGCGGGGATTCAATCAGCCACGCCCATACAGCGATAGCATTTCCTGTTATGAACGCATATCGGGCCTCCACATTGGGCGCATGCCCATCGGGTGTTTTCAATCCCCATAAACCGATCTAACCCAAAATCCCTGATTCCGTTTAGGTTTTCAATCATACTCATGGAATATCGGGTTCGATATCTTTTATCAAGTTGTTTTAACCTCTTACATGGATATTTCTTACAGTCAAAACAAAACCGTGATCCTGCTGGTCTTTCAATACAGTTCTTTATGCTGCATACAAAGCAGTGATTGACTTTTTGGTGAGACTCAATATTGCACCCGACACAACGGTTCCTTTCTCGGAGATATGCCATACAGATGCCACAGTTCATGCCGCATGGGGCAATCATAATGGCTGGGATGTTGGTATATGGAATCATGTAGGTTTCAAATCATACCGTTGTTCCGTTAACAACCTTCCCCAGTGAGTATGTGTTTTCAGCATCATCGTGTTTAACGATTGTAACACACCGAGCCATATTCTCCTCGTACTCGACAATCCAGATTCGTTCCTGGTCGGATTTCGACCTGAAAAATTCAGTAATTGCCAAAGCGACATCGGTTTCAAAAGTAAGATCAAAGCCATATTCATTCGCATATTGCAAGCCATGCAGATAAATTATATTACCGAGATCTCCAGGCTTGATTTCATTCCGTATTTGAATTGAAGGGTCATCCATGTTGCTGGATTTCAGGTTTTTAATATTTACCGCTTCTTGTACGTCCTTGAAGCTCCATGACCACCAAGGAATCCCCAGCCCCCGCTACCGATCACAAATCCAAAGGCATACCATATTCCATTATTATTCGGGGCATAAACTGAGACATCATTCCTCCAGAGCATGGCGATCAGGTCGATGGGGGCAATGATCCCATGCCACAAACCACCCCAGAAGCTGTAGGTGTGACCTTTTAAACATTCGGTGACAACTTCCTTGTTGGCGCACCCTGACAGGATCAGGAGGGCGGAAAACAGGATGAGCATGACAAGGGTTCCATTTACTGCAATTAACTTTTTCATATTGATATTTTTAAGGATTTTGTTTCAATTTTTTCTACCGATCGGGCAAGCTGCAACACATATCCCGCATATTTTTCGATCAATCTTTAGATGGGTTCGCCCAAATTCATTGCATTTGTCCTTGCATTTTATCGCATCAAAGAAAACATCCCTGTCAGTTTGGATATTCCATAGTTGACCCGTAGCCGCATTAACCGGGCATATTTCAACACAGATTGAACATTTTCCACATCTGCTTTTTGTGATGGGTTTACCCTCAGGTTCGACTTCGGTATTCAGCAGAACACTGATTAACCTAATTCGTGCACCAAATTCCTTTGAGATGAACAAATCTGTTTTACCAATCCAGCCAAGACCCGCTCTCGTGGCGACCATCTTGTGCGAGATATCATACCTTAAAGTCGGATACTTTTCATCCAGTTCATTGTTATCAGAAAGGATAGTTGGTTTTATTGCAATAGCACCGATACCTTCCCGGTTTAGATCCCTGGCTATCGATTCAGCAAGGGCAAGGGTCAGGTGATTGATTTCCTCATAATGATGCAAATACGCTGGAGTTGGGGCATCAATAATTCCATCAATGATCTGGTCATCCAATTTTCTGGCAATTGATATCCCGGATGAATAACCGTCAAACCTGGAAGGAAGAAGCCCTGTCAGATTGGCCAATCCATAAATGTACTTGTCGGACGGGTTAAGATGCTTTTTGACAATATCGTGAATAAGCTGGTTCGTCATGGTTGGGAATCACTTCACTTTGATCTTTGTTTTTACTTCAGTGTCAATTAGTACTGTCTTGTTTAAACATTCATCCTTAACCATTCAGATTCAATCGAGTTTATGCAACCACAGGGTTAGCCTGCATATTTCACCCATTGTCAGCGATCTCTGCGGTATATGGTCAAAAAAATCCCGTAAGAAGGGCTTGTAATCCTTGTGAATAAAAATTGGACGAAAGCGCAGCCAGAAAGGCTGGTCTGTAAACGCTTCCCAGAATTCTTCGAAAGCCTGGTATTCATATTCACCGTTAAGACTTGCCGCCTGAACATTTTCATCTATATCCATAGCGCAATAGCGATTGATGAACCGGAGGTTCCCGGTTTCGGTAATCCTGAATAGTTTCGATCCAAAACCATCTAAACTCCAGGCAAAAATACACTCTTCCATCTTTACGTTTATCCTTTTACAACAATAACCTTTGATGGCATTGAAAAATATATTGTCATCAAAATACCAAGCACCACAGAAAGAAAGATTATCAGGTTCACATAGTCAATATGATCCTCTTTCACGATCCAATGCCAAAGTAATATAAGTCCATTGATGATTCCAATAATGAGATAATAGGCTAATACGAAAACACTAACCAATAAAATGAATATCAACCAGGCCAGACCTGCATTTTTGCCACCCGTACCCCCACGGTAGTATAATCCTTTAATTCCGGTGGGAATGGAGAAGTACCTGGTGCCAATGGAACCCGAAGAGGTTCTGATACTGGGAGACACCCCAGACTTACTAAGGTTCAGACCCAAACCGTTCCCCAGGTTAACCCTTTTATAAAATCTGAAACCCATATCTCATCTGAGTTTAAGAATTATGAGGACAATGAAAATGATGACAGCAATGGTCAATCCGAATGACACCAGTCGCAGAAACAATAATCTTTTCTTCATGGATGGATCCGATGAAGGCTGATCAGGATCAACACCTGCAACAGGCAGGGTTAAAGATGCAAAGTCAGATGAATGTTCAGTCTCTACGGTCATTATTGATTATGCTTAGTCAGCGGGATGATATTAAACGCGATTGGAACAATATATCAATGTGAATTTTGATAAGAGACCTCCTTTTCGATTCTTTTCTGATCAATAAAAAATTGATCAGGATCATATGCCTTACCATCCCCGGATGTCTTTATTGCTTATATCCGGAATACTGTGGAAGAAAACATCCCGGATATTAAAGATGTCTTCCAATTCGTGCACATATCAGGTGTTTGGTTTTCCATTTTGGTACTATCGAAAGAGTTTTTTTTAAAATCTCCCTAAAAAAACCCAAATATAATAAATTGAATTGAATTTGGTATAAAAAATTTGAACGGGCACAATTATACCCGTGGTCTTTTATATCTGATCAATGCCGGACAGCCCCAATCCAAAGCCCGGGAAACAGTTATCCATCACATCGGGAACCAGGTGCTGGGCATGATGGAATGCGTTGGTGATCAATCCCCTTCTTTGGAAAACTGAATGGGGAAATGTACAGATTGTTAAAAATCCCTGACACAACGAACCACATTGGTCGAATTCTTACTGTTCTCGCCGGCTTCGCCGTTGCTGAAGTAGTAGTTCTTCGCATTTTGAGCGTCGAACTCAGTGGATGACCAATAATTTACATCTGAAAGAAATGGCACACCAGACTCCCCCGCAATAACCTTATTTAATAGGTACCGGGCATGGTAGACAAGGCTGAGCTCGTCGACCGCAGGCAAATACCAGTCGGAATAAATGCCGGTTCCGTGATTTGGATTTGAATAGCTGTTACATAATTTTGCGCTGCTGCTTATAGCGGCGGGATGGTAGATCATGGCGGTAGAATTAGCCTGTCCGTTCCAGGTGCTTTGTGCTGTGGGTCCAATAAGAACGTTGTAAATTGTGCTCCATGTCGAGGATTGGCTGGTATTGAACAAACTGACAATCAGTCCATGCTGCCCGGTATTGTCAATCCAGAACACAATGCCACCACCAAAGAGTTCGCCAATGTTATGAGCATTGCTGCCGTAAATTGCATTGATTACATATGGGCTTGCAATTGCGCCCGTTCCGGTAACGGTAACATTTGATCCATTAACAGGGTTTCCAATGGCCAAGCGAAGAGCGCCTGTCATCCGGGGGATCAGCATGATGATGGTACAATGAAATGCATTGGTTAAAAAGCCCGGACAGCCCGAACATTAAAGGGTACGATCTTAAGGTTGGAGTACGGGTTGCCATCCAGGAAGTATTGAGAGAATGCGCTGGAAGCACCGTCCTCGGTGGAACTCCAATAGTTGTTGTTACCAACTCCAGCAACCCCTTTTTGCTGGTACAATAAATTCAGTTCAAGTTTTGAGGGTAAATACCAATCGCCATAGGTAACGCCGCCGACGGTTACTGAATAATCTGCACAAACTTTTGCGGCAAAATTACCGGATTGGTTATCCGACATTTGTGCAGTTACTATTATTGTCGTGTTCATTGCACCGGCATTCAACCCGTCTCCGGCACTACCGGTTATTCTGTTTGTTCCGTTGTACCATCGCATTGCTGTGCTCTGGTCGGCTGTGGCAGCGATTAACCCGTGCAGCCCGTTGTCATAAATATAAAATACGATACCGCCACCGTAACTTTCACCAATGCAATGGGTATTGCTGACCCATACCGAGCCATTATAGGTTTCATTGCAGAACCTGGTGATATTGTATATGGTCAGACCGGTAGCAGGTGAAATTATCTGATCCCGCTGTACCGTGGTCATGCGGGGAGGGAGGAACCCTCTGCTTGTTGATTTCACATCCAGCATTGCTGAATTATCCGGCTGGTTATTGTCGGCGCCAATACCAACTTGCGCAAACAATGCATTGCCTGTTAGCAGTAGCAACGCAATAAAACAGGAGATGTTTTTCATACTTCCAATGTTTCAGGTTGGATTAACAAAGAAGATTTCAGACGCTATTCCATTCAGCGTGAACGCATAAAGATACAATATTTTTGGTAAAAAGTCAAACAATTTGATAACAGAAAGAGAAGAGAAGGCGCTGCGTAAAACTACGTTACAATATTGCGCATTACCGACCACGCAGATCAGGCACTTCAGCGCTTGCACGGCCCTTGCTGGCGGTGGTATCTTTGTATCATCAAACTGAAACAAAAAATCCATATGAAAAAAACAGCCATCATCGTCACCGCAGTTCTTGCCCTTCAGGCAAACATTCTTTTCGCAGGAAATGAAACAACATCCGTTACGGTAATAAATGAAAACGCAACAAGCATAATGGTATTCCTTGCCCCGTCCACCCCGGCAGAGGCTACCTTTGATGATTTTGTCACTGTTAATGATATCTCCTCATTGATGCCCGTTACACCATCCGAAGCATCCTTTGAGGAGATGCCGTTTGAAACAGCATCGTTCCGTGATCTTGCCCCCTCCACGCCCGCTGTCGCTGAATTTGAAGAAGCCTTTGATGTGAATACGATAGATGTTATTTCGCTGGCACCCGTTAATCCTGTTGAAGCCGACTTTGAATAACCCGGTATATTTCCCGTTTTTTCGTAAAGCTGCTCCCAAAGGGCGGCTTTTTTTATATTATTCCCATTTTGCAAGCATTGTGGTCAATGCTTCATTTGCAAGTGAATCATCCTCCATTGCCAGATAACAATATCCCAACCGGCCATACGCTGATGGATTATCTGGAAAACGTTTCAACGCCTTTTTAAAACAAGCAATCGAACAGGGGTAATTTTCTTTTTTAATATTAACCCCTGTGGAAGTATTCATAAAGGAGTTTTGGAATGCCCAATAAATCTCGCTGGATTTAGCCATATCATCATTCGAATCGAGTTCAATGCATTTTGTATAATCATCAATTGCTCCCTGTATATCTCCCTGCTCAAGTTTTGCGCTTGCACGGCTGTAGTATGATTCGGAAAGGGAATTTCCCTGTTCAATACTTTTCGTGAAAAATTCAATCTGTTCCTTTGGTTCCGTTGCTTCAAGTCCTTTTTGAAACCAATCTGTTTCCCGGGCAATCAGTATCATTGGAAACAAAAAAAGGTTGAAGCCAATTTCGTAAATTTGCCAAATGACAAGAACCTGCCCGAATTGCAATGTTAATAACGAAGAACATCCGGAAACGATTACTGAAACGCCAGCCGTCAGGTTTGATGATAAGCTGAAGGATGAAATTCTAAGCCAGATCCAGGAGGAAGGGATGGTGATCGTGCATTGCATCTACAATGCTGAAATTGACGGAGGTATCAGAATCTGGAACTCCACTTTTTTGATCGACAAAGCCACAGGTGAACGAAGCAACATGCACCATGCTGAAAATATCACCATTGCTCCGGAATGGACGTATGTACCTGAGGGCAAGACATACCGGTTCACATTAATCTTTGCTCCTTTGCCCAAATCCTGTGAGTTCTTTGATCTGCTGGAAGAAATTCCCCAGCCTGGAGGGTTTTTCATTCAGAATATCAGGAGGAATAAGCATGATATTTACAACGTAGTCATTGTTTAGGCGGTTAACTGATAACGAAAACTATAAAAAAATAATCTCATGAAAGTAATAGCAATCAATGGCAGTCCCAAAAAAGAAGGAAACACCTGTCATGCCCTGAAGATGGTTGGCGATGAACTGATCGCCAGTGGTATTGAATTCGAGATCCTGCATATCGGGCATAAAATGATTCATGGTTGCACCGCATGTGGAAAATGTGCGGAAAATAAAGATGAAAAATGCAGCCTTGGCAACGATGGTCTGAATCAATGGATACAGATGGTTAAAGCAGCCGATGGCATTGTGCTTGGTTCCCCGGTTCATTATTCGGGCATAGGCGGGACGATGAAGTGCTTCCTTGACCGGCTTTTCTATGTTTCTGGATCAAACGGCAATTTATTGCGCCATAAGGTTGCTGCGGCTGTGGTTGCGGTTAGAAGAACGGGAGGGTCTGCGACATTGGACAGTTTGTACCATTACCTTACCTACGCTGAAATGATCGTTGCCACTTCACGTTATTGGAATGTTATTCATGGCCGGACTCCCGGTGAGGTGTCCTCGGATGGTGAAGGTGTCCAGGTTATGCGTGTTTTGGGTAAAAACATGGCCTGGCTGTTGAAAATGAAAGAAGCTACAGCAGGTACCGTTCCATCGCCAATGCCCGAAAAGAAGGTTGTCACAAATTTTATCAGATGATGACTTCAGATCGCCAATTTACCCGGAAAGCACTATTTGTAAAAGTAGCAGGAATCAGGGTATTCATAAACCCATTTGCGATTTTGAATGAGCACCATCATACCCATGGTCTTTTATTTCTGATCCATGCGGGCTAACCCCAATCCGAAGCCCTGATACGGCTTGATCCTGAGAACCATTTCAAAATTACTTTTTATTGATTTTTGGCTTATGTTTTTCCTTTTTCCTGGCCGAAGATCGGATAATCTTACAGTCTCCCATAAAATACCTTCAGGGCAATCATACACGCAATTGTGGAAATGTGTGAATGATGTAACTTATTCTTAAAGTTTTGTAACGATTTTAATAATAATGAGTTGCACCTTTGTAGAATACTTTATTCCATTAAGGATACCTATTGTTAAAAACAACCGGACCATGAAAAATACATTCACAATCATATTAATTTTCTTATTTGCTGGTGCTTCTCTATTTGCTCAAAAATCACATCATGAAAAAGATGAACATAAAGAGGTTAAGAAAGAATATAAACATCATTACCATCATCACGATTATCATAAAAGCACAACAGTTGTAATTCAACCAACTGCTCCAAGACCGCCATCAGTTGTAATAAGATTTCCTTCTCCTCCAAAACCGCCATCAGTTAATATACAAATACCCACTCCTCCGCCTCCGCCAAGACCTCCAAGATAGTACTCCGGACCGGGTGGTATTGCATTTTATCCTTTAAATCGCTTTATATTGATAACGCCATTGATGAAAGGAAAGGAAGAAAAAGCTTAATCTTAAATCTATAACAAAAAAGTCTACCCAGAACGGGTAGACTTTTTTCGTTTAAAGTATCGAAAATTTTACTGCGAGACTATTCTTTAGTTGCAATATTTTCATCAGCAGGAACAACCTTAACCGCTGTTGGTCTAACTTTGCCGGCTTGTTTCTTCGCCACCGGCTTACTGAGTTTAGCTGAAGCGGCCATCTCCTGCAACCTTTTCTTTTCTGTTGATTTATTCTTCACTGCCGGTTTTACATCCTTCTTTGGTGCCGCTGCGAGAAGTGATCCAACCACAGATTTAACTGTTGCCGGCTGTTTTGCCAACGGTTTCTTTTCTGCAACTGGTTTGGCAATGGGTTTTTCAACATCCGCCTTTGCTTTGACTGCTTTCACCTTTGGCTTTGGTCCAGCTTTTTTTTTCTGCTTTTTTAATGTAGCGGGAACCGCTTTTGCCGGTGCAACTTCTGGTTTTGCTGCCTGTGGTTTCCTTCCGCGTTTTACCGGTTCATTTTCCGGTTTGCCACTGAGCTTCTTGATGATTTCCTGGATTTGCTCAACATACTGTTTTGCCTCAGCAAGCTCATCGTAATACATCATGAGCATCGACTCGAGTTCCTGATCGCTGAAATTTATCGTTTTCATTTTTTAAGTATTGGTTATAATCTGCAAAAGTACGGATTTTCAAAAGAATACAACAAAATTGTAAGGGGGAAGAGTTAAAAAAGTAATTTTTCAAAAAAGCAGGAAAAATATTATCCGGAGAATAACGATGATAAATCTACCTTTTCAGGAAGAAAAAAATAGTGATGGAGTTGTTAGAAATAGTAACTTTATCGGCCTGCCCGATTATCCCGGGCACGGCCACCCTTGTTTTGGTTATCGCATGAAAAAACAAAATGATCACAAACAACAGACTTGATAAATCATTTGGAGCCGTTGGATCTTCCGCGGGGATTTTTGTGTTTATCGCCGGGTTGATCCTAACCTGTTTGTATTTCTCAGCATCAATCCTTGTCCTGGTCGGCGCATTTGTGGGATTTACCCATTCCAGCACCCTGGTCGACTATAGTAGAAAACGAGTCAAATTCTCGAATAATTTATTTGGGATACTGAGAACAGGAAAGTGGATGCCAATTGAGCCATCAATGAAACTCGGTATCAGGGAATTAAACCAAACGCAACGGGCATACAGCAGGGGCAACCGACCCCTTGATATTGCCCAAAAGGATTTCAGGCTTATGCTGTATGATCCGGAGAATAAAGAAATAATGGCTATAAAAAAAACCGAATCCCCTGATGCGGCCAAAACAGAGCTTGAACTGGAATCAAAGCGGCTGGGACTAAGTTGTATCTGATTGATTTTTCAGCATCTATAAAAGATAAACGGCAATCATCATGCTTAAAAAACTAATAGAGAAACAAACCTTTACAAAAGTCGATTATTCCGAAAAGAATTTGTCAAGCCATGAATTTGACTCCTGCACCTTTAGCAACTGCATCTTCTTAAAAAGTGACCTTTCCGACAGCGATTTTCTGGATTGCAATTTTGAAGAATGCAGTTTCAGCATGGTCAGGCTGAATAATACAGGAATGAAAAATATCAGTTTCACCGGATGCAAGCTTTTGGGCATCGATTTTTCAAAATGCAGGGACTTTCTCCTTTCTTTCAACTTTGACAAGTGTTTACTGGATTATTCAACTTTTCTGAAGAAAAAGATCAAAAACACGATATTCAGAGACTGTTCCATAAAAGAGGCTGATTTTACCGAAGCCGACCTGACCTCATCGGGTTTTCTGAATTGTGATCTGACCAGAACCATTTTCATGCACACCATTTTAGAAAAAGCAGATTTCCGGACAGCAAATAATTATTCCTTTGACCTCGAGCAAAACAGGGTAAAGAAGGCGAAATTCTCATCATCGGGCATAATCGGGTTATTGGATAAATACCAGATCATTATAGAATAGCCTCTGATTTCAAAATCTGAAAAACATATGCGTATAGACATCAATCAAAAGAAAATTGCCATCGGTGACAAATACCAGGTTTTCATTGATGGACAGCTGGCATACAAGGCATCCAATGAACTGTTCAGGTTGTTGTCGGTGATCAATTTGTGCAAGACCGATGATTTCAAACCCAGGCTGACGATAAACAAGCAATGGTTTTTCTGGAAACCGAACTATACTATCAGGCTTCACGACAACCGTACCGTTGAATTCAGGGCCGATTCATTTTGGAAGATGCACTATCAGTGTCACGTCAGTCCCGACATGTATCATGTTTATGGTCATCGTGGAAGAAAATTCTCGGTCTACAGAAATACAAACCAGGTGGCCTGGTGGGAGAAAGAAGCCGTCAGCTGGTTCGAAGGCGACAATTATACCATTACTGCCGATCATGATTGCAATGTTGAACTGATCATTGCCTTTTGCCTGATCATTGACAATCATAAAAGCAAACGGCATGGAGACAGTGCCGTTTCTTACAACATCGGGAACATCGGCGCCGAGGTGAAGGCATTTAATCCATACTGGAGTCCGAAATAGAAAATTACTTTTTTATGAAAAAATACTGGTCATGAAGAACCTATGTTTTCCTTGCATCCTGTTGATCTTCCTGGCTTATGGTGTTTCTTTTTCACAATCGAAATCACCTGCCGGGTATATCACCGGGAAAACACCGGTTGGGTTTGAATCTGAGATCAATGATTTTCTGCGGCACGATTCGGCATCCTTTCCTCACGGGGGCGCCTTTTTGTTCACGGGAAGTTCAACAATCCGCAAATGGGATGGCCTGGCAAATGATTTTAAAGAAATTACGGTCGTTCAGCGTGGGTTTGGCGGTTCCACAATGAAAGCGCTGAATTATTACATGAATGATATCGTTCTGCCCTATAAACCCTGCAAAATAGTAGTTTATGAAGGAGACAACGATTTGATATCCGGAACAGACCCGGCAATGTTCATTGCCCAATGTGATACGTTTATCGGGAATGTGCACAGGGCATTACCGAAGACCGTGATCTATTTCATGTCGGTCAAACCCTCTTTTGCGAGGCGCCAGTATTTAGCGATCCAGAAGGAAACAAACCGGCAGCTGAAACAACTTGTAAAATACCGGTGGAAAACAAAATTTATTGACATTACACAGCTGATGTATGATAAAGAAGGGAAGTTGCGTAAAGATTATTTTGAATCTGATTCCCTTCATGTCAATGCTGAATGTTACAAAGCCTGGGCCGGATATATGAAGACCAAAATGGGTATTGTGAAATGATTTCTTCACTGTTCTTTTCACAGGGATGTGGCATGCAGATGCCTCAATTCATCCCACGGCAGAAACCGGCATGGAAGGAATGCCGGTTCCGGAAATCATGGCAGGGTATCCTTACCCGGTATCGGATTCCTCAAGTTGAAAAATTTCCTCTACCGTTTTCCTGAAAACACCGGCAATTTTTAGTGCCAGTATGGTCGAAGGAACATATTTCCCGTTTTCTATGGCATGAATGGATTGCCGGCTGACATTAATTCTTTGAGCCAGTTCTTCCTGGGTTATATTCAATATGGCCCGCTCTACTCTTATGTTATTTTTCATTTCCTGGTATTTTTCTCGACAGAAACAGAACATAATAAAACCGAATGACAAAAAGGATCAATATGGTGACCATATTGTATTCCATGACAACCAAAAAATCTGTTCCCCAGACAGCAATGATCGCAATAATCAAAAGTATAAAGTTGACACAGGTCGCCCAAACCAGTGATTCAAGCCTGATTTTCATGATATACTCATCTTCAAACTTCAAACGTGAAAATGCAACGAACAGGCAGCCTAAAATAAGGAGGATCCCGATAATATCCGGCTGGATATCCGTTTGACGCAGCTGAAAGAATTTACTGGCCGCCGTATTTTTCCATAAATTGGCATCAGAATAGTAGATGCACAGGATCTTGGCGTTGGCCAGGAATGGAATATCTCCGATCAGATTGGCCCACAGGTAAAGGATCAATGATACACCGATCAGAATCCAGCCAACAGACTTGAATTTCGGTGGCAATAAAAATTTTGTTTTCATATGGTTCGTTTTTAAAATCGTCAACAAATGTACAACATAAATTACATAATGTCAAGTTTATTTTACATATTGTAATGTATGATTGACGTCTAATGAAGCAATTATTGGTCGTCCCCTTTTATTTGCAGGTGTTTTGGAACATCTGTTAAATTTTCGTTAAACCCTTTTACAAAAAAAAACTTCATTATAATTTTGCGCTGCAATTTTAAAAGTGATTTCTATGGAAGTGATCGTGGAGAAAATCACCAAAACCTATGGCTTTCAAAAGGCCGTGGATAATATCTCTTTTAAGGTAAACCAGGGGGAGATCGTTGGTTTTCTTGGTCCCAACGGTGCCGGGAAAACCACGACCATGAAGATCATAACCTGTTACATGCCGCCGAACGAAGGGGATGTGAAAATCGGGGGAGTGTCGGTCCTGGAAAACCCGGAAGAGGTAAAAAAACATATTGGCTACCTTCCCGAATCCAACCCGCTGTACAAAGAGATGCCCGTTATTGATTATCTGAAGTTTGTTGCGGAGATCCAGGGTGTTCCGGCAGGGAAAATCCGTGAACGGATTGTCGAAATGGTGAAGATTTGCGGGCTGAAGAATGAAAAATACAAGAAGATCAATGAACTGTCGAAAGGCTACCAGCAACGGGTTGGCCTGGCACAGGCGCTGATCCATGATCCGGAGGTGCTCATCCTGGATGAGCCCACTTCGGGCCTTGATCCCAACCAGATCGTTGAAATACGTGACCTGATCAGGAAAATAGGTCGTGAAAAAACGGTGATCCTCTGCTCCCATATTCTTGCCGAGGTTGAAGCAACCTGCGACCGGATCCTGATCATCAGCAAAGGGCAACTGGTTGCCGACGGAACTGCAACTTCGCTGAGAAAACAGGCCCAGAACAAGGAAATTGTCAAGGTAACCATCGAAGACGGCGACAGGAATGAAATTTACCGCAGCCTTCAAAGTATTGATTCCGTTGAGCTGGTCGATCTCATGCCCGCCCACACGCAGTCGTACGAAGTCCAAAGCAAACCCGATATGGTCTCGAGAAAAGCAATCTTCAGGATGTGCGTGGAAAAAGGTTGGTCCCTTACCGAAATGACGCCGGTGGAACGCAAACTTGAGGAGGTATTCAGGGATCTTACCATCACCAATTAGTTTCAGCGGTTCAGCGGGCTATCAATTACCTCTTTTATGAAATAACTGCAAATTCAACAGAAAAAACTGATTTATGGATAAAATCTGGATTATTGCAAAAAGGGAACTACGGTCGTTTTTTGATTCGCTCATGGCCTATGTGATGATCATCTTGTTTCTCGGGTTCAGTGGTTTTTTTACCTGGCTTTTTGGCAGCGATGTTTTCCTGGTCAACCAGGCCAGTCTCCAGTCTTTTTTCGGCATCTCATTCTGGACCTTGTTCTTTTTTATTCCTGCGGTGACCATGGGGCTGCTGGCCGATGAGCGGAAATCGGGCACCCTTGAACTGCTCGTAACCAAACCGGTCAGCGACTGGCAGATCATTGCCGGGAAATTCTTCTCGGCTTTTTTCCTGATCTGCATCACCCTGGCCCTTACATTGCCCTATTATATTACCGTTGCAAGCATCGGGAAAATAGATCACGGCTCGGTGTGGATGGGGTATCTTGGCCTGCTCTTCATGAGCGCCTCGTACATCAGCATCGGGTTATTCGCAAGCAGCATCACCAGCAACCAGATCGTCGCATTCTTAACGGCGCTTTTTATCGGGATTTTCTTTCACCTCATCTTCGGTCTTGTCGGCAGCGGTTCAGGCGGATGGTTTGCAGGCATTCTCGGGTATCTCAGCCTGTCGAATCATTATGAATCCATGGCAAGAGGGGTGATCGATTCAAAAGATGTTCTCTATTTTCTCTCCATCATTTTTACCGGTTTGATCGGCACTGAACTGGCATTGTCAAGACGCAATATTTCAAATTAAAATGATCTGAAATAATCGACAGATGAAAAACAAAAAATCGATTTTATCTTATATTTTACTGATCACTGGGGTCATCATTGTGATCAATATCCTGGCCGACCGGTTCTTTCTGCGGCTTGATTTTACCGCCGATAAAAGGTATACATTAAGCCAGGCGACTAAAAAAATCCTGGGTTCGATCAAGGAACCTGTGACCGTCACGGCCTATTTCAGCGAAGAACTTCCTAATGACTTCTCCCGGTTGCGGCGCGATTTTAAAGAGGAATTGATTGAATATTCCAGCCGTTCAAATGGCAAAGTGCTGTTCGAATTCATCAATCCAAACAAGGATGAGGCGACCGAGCAAAAAGCGATGCAGGAGGGAATCAACCCCGTGCTGATCAATGTCAGGGAAAAAGACCAGGTCAAACAGCAAAAAGCTTACCTTGGTGCGGTGGTGCACTATGGAGATAAGAAAGAGGTGATCCCGGTGATCCAGCCCGGAGCTGCCATGGAATACAGCCTTTCAACCTCTATTAAAAAAATGTCTGTTGACAACAAACCCAAAATAGCTTTCCTGCAAGGACACAACGAAACTTCCCCCAATGCCATGGTCCAGGTCATGCAGTCCCTGTCGGTCCTGTATGATGTTGAACCCGTGAATCTCAATGACTCCGCGGTGCGCCTTGACCAGTATAAAACACTGGTCATTGTTGATCCGAAAGACACGATCCCGGAGCCGCATTTTCGAAAGCTGGATGAATTTCTATCTTCGGGGAAAAACATTTACATTGCAATGAACCGGGTGAATGGCAACTTCCAGACCGCTTCAGGAACAGCGGTCGGTACCGGCCTCGAAAAATGGCTGGAAAATAAAGGTGTGCGGGTGACCCCGAATTTCATCGTTGACCAGAGTTGCGGAAGTGTGATGGTGAATCAGCAGCAAGGGGGCATGACCTTCCAGTCCAACCTGAGATTTCCGTATTTCCCGCTGATCACAAAATTCGCTCCGACCCCCGCTACACAAGGGTTAACCTCCGTTCTGCTGCAGTTTGCCAGTCCCATTGAATTTGTTGCACTGAACAAAGAGGTGACTTTTACGCCTCTCGCAACCACCTCTGAACATTCCGGCACCGAAAACCCACCACTCACCTTTAACATCAGCCGGAACTGGCAACAAAAAGATTTTCCTTTGTCAAACCTCACCGTATGCGGATTGTTAAGCGGCAAAATCGCAGGGAACATGCCTTCCCGCATCCTTGTCGTTTCTGATGGCGATTTTCCTGTCAACGGCGAGGGACAGCAGGCCAGGCAGATCCCTCCCGACAACCTGAACTTCATTGTTAACGCCATCGACTGGATCTCCGATGATACCGGGCTGATCGATCTCAGGACCAAAGAGGTCAATTCAAGGCCGCTCGATCAAATGGATGATGGGAAAAAAGTATTGATTAAATATCTCAATTTCCTCCTTCCGATTTTCCTGGTTATCGGGGTCGGGATCGTTCGCTGGCAATATCGCAGGAACCTCCGGATGAAGAGGATGCATGAAGACTTTATCTAGCCGGATACCTCCGGGAACAGGAATTAAAACATATCTGACGAAAACAAAATAGGGAGGGATTATCATGTTCAGGAAAATTACCAACAGATCCTTGCTGATCATTTTCACTGTCCTTGCTGCGCTGGTGGTGTTCATTTTCATTTATGACCGGCAGAAGGGTGACAGGACATTTAAAAGCGAGTTGTTCATCGTTGATTCGGCAGCAGTCACATCCATCACCATTTACCCGAAAGGAAATGGAACCGATGTTCTCAAACTCATCAAGTCGGGAGGGAAAGGATGGGAGATTAGCCACATGAATAAGCGATATCCCGCCGATTCAGGAATCATGCAGCGCATTTTACAGGTCCTGGCCCATGTATTGCCCGAAAGGGTTGCGGGAACCGACAGATCAAACTGGAAGGATTACGAAATCACCGACTCTTTGGGCACCAGGGTGGTTGTTGAGCAGGGTCAGAAAGTTGCTGCCGATTTCAGGGTGGGAAAAATCTCCTTTTCTCAGGACCGTAGCCCTCAAAATTATGGCGGGAGGCAGAATATGTCGGCTAAATCGCATATTCGTGTTGCCGGCGACGAGCGGGTGTATGTCGTGGATGGATTTTTATCGATGATGTTTGCCGATAATCCTTCCCAATACCGGAGCAGGGTGATATTCAGGCTGGATAAAAGCCTGGTTACCAAACTGACCTTTATATACCCGGGCGACAGCTCATTTGTGCTTTCCAGAAGTGGAAGCAAATGGTCTGTCAATAACGCACCTGCTGATTCAGCCGAAACAGAAAAATACCTTAATTCCGTCGCCACAACCATGGGGAATGAATTTGCCGGTGAAAATGACCTGATCCCGGTTTTCAACTACACACTGAAAGTTGAAGGCAACAACATGTCGCCGGTTGAAGTGCACGGGGCAATAAATCCTGGCATGAAAAAATATTATGTCAAATCGGATTACAATTCCTCCGCCACTTTTGGTTCTTCTGCTCCGAACCTGTTCAATCAAATCTTTCCTTCCGGAAAAAGATTTACTCCATAACCGGTGGCATCCGCCAACATCTTATTGCCTGTTTATTTACAAATTTCCTGACCCCGGTGTTCCTATGGGCTGGTTGCTCAGTGGGATGACTTAGATCTGCGCGAAAGTTGTAAAGAAACCAGGATACAACTGGTTTTTTGGATTTACTTTTGCAACCTGATCAGGGATCAAACTAATTTTTCCTTAATAACAGGTTGAAACCTGCTGGTTTGCTAAAAAAGAAATGCATATGAAACTTTTAAGCCCTCCTGTTTTCGCCATCATTATGGTCTTATCGATGACGATGGCATCCTGTTCAATAAAGGAGAAAAAAACATCGGCCAAACTCCCGGATGATCGGCTGCGCGGCGCAATTAACCGGAAATGCAACATGCCGTTCGACAGCAACCTTCTGGTCCCATTTTATCAAACCTACCCCGAATTGAACAAATACAGGAAGGATCTGACAACGGTTTACCGGCAGCGCAAGTTTACCCTTATTTGGTATGATGAACGGGGAATTGTGGAATTTAGCCAGACTCTTTTCAACAAAGTCAAGAATCTGGACATGGAGGGTGTATCGTCGAAATTTCCTTACCAGGAAAAGATCGACGGTGTTTTTGAAAATGAAAAGGAGAATACGCTATCCGCCACGGATATTGAATTCTTGCTTACCAACCTCTATCTCTTCTATGCCGAAAAGGTGTACCAAGGCCTTGCCGACACAACAACGACCGCCCTGGGCTGGCTTCTTCCCCGCAAGCAGGTTACTTACGTTGCCATGCTCGATTCGGTTGTAGCAGATCCGAAATTGCTCGACCGCAATGACAGCACGCTGTTCAAACAGTATTACAAACTCCGGGAAGTGCTGAAGCATTATCGTGAAATTGAGAAACAGGGAGGCTGGAACCCCATCGACCTTGACCCGAAGTTAAAAGCCTACAAGCCGGGCGATACGGCGAAAGCGATCCAGCAGATCAGGACCCGGCTGTTCATTACCGGAGATCTGAAACAGGACACCCAAAGCAACAGGTATGACCCTGAACTTGAGGAAGGAGTAAAAAATTACCAGTTACGCAATGGCAACATCCCCGGTAAATCCATTTTGCCGGAACACATCAAAGAGATGAATGTGCCGATCAGCGATCGGATTAAAAAAATCATCGTGAACATGGAGCGATGCAGATGGATCTCTCCTGAGTTTGCAAAGGCGGAGGAGTATATCGTCGTGAACATCCCCTCCTTCAAACTCACCTTCGTCAGGAAGGGCAAAATCGAACTCACCTCCCCGGTGGTTGTCGGGAGCAACGTAACAAAAACAGATATCTTCAGCGGGATGTTAAGCTATATTGTGTTCAGCCCTTACTGGAACCTGCCGCAGAGCATCATCAATAAAGAGGTGAAGCCGGGAATGTCAAAGAACAAGAATTACCTCGAAAAGCACAACATGGAATGGAATAACGGGCAGGTACGCCAGAAACCGGGTAAAAACAATTCATTGGGACTGATCAAGTTCATCTTTCCCAATTCCAATGACATATACATGCATGACACCCCTGCCAAAAGCCTGTTTGCCAGGGAGAGCAGGGCCTTCAGCCATGGCTGCATCCGTGTTGCAAAACCAAGGGAACTGGCACTGGCCATCCTGCAGGATGATCCCAACTGGACGCCCGGAAAAATCGATGCATCCATGCATGCCGGAAAGGAAACCACTTGCGTGTTAAAGAAAAAAATCCCTGTATATATCGGCTACCTGACCGCGTGGGTGGATGGACAAGGAGCGATCAACTTTTATAAGGATATTTATGACCGGGATGAGCGCCTGGGACAACTATTAATTGATAACCAATGATTTGCATTTTATCAAATGCTGAAGCTCTTTTGATATCTCCTGGTTTCTCTTTTATCCGTCATAAACAAGGCTGGTGCCTGGAAAAGGATGGCTGACCTGCAATCCAGCCATTGAAATCGACAATTCAACAGGTTTTATCTTTCCACCCCCTTCATTACTCCCTTTTTTTGCAGAAAAAACAATCTGCCATGAAAGGACTCTTTTTCTTATTCGTTATTTCAGCATCAATCGCTTTTTTAAGCCCGGTGACCGCGCAAAAGCCAACACAGGTCATCAGGGGCTCGGTGTTCGACAAACAATCGCTGGTCACCCTGCCAGGGGCCAACATCGTTATCGTCGGCTCAGTCCCGGCACTTGGCGCTTCCACGGGAATTGACGGAAGCTTTAGAATTGCCGGCGTAAATCCCGGCAGGTACGACCTCCAGGCTACCTACCTTGGTTACAAACCGGTGGTGATCTCCAGTGTGGTTGTCACCGCGGGAAAAGAGGTTGTCATCGAAGTCGGGTTGGAGGAAAACATCAGTTCGCTCAAAGAAGTGGTCATTTCCGGGGTGAAGAAACATGAAACGATCAACCAGATGGCGCCGGTGAGTGCGCGGTCGTTTTCAATGGAGGAAGTCAACCGGTACGCGGGAGGAAGGTCAGATCCGTCAAGACTGGTCTCTAATTTTGCCGGGGTCAGTACACCAAATGATTCACGCAATGATATCGTGATCCGGGGGAACTCCCCGATGGGGGTGCTGTGGCAGATCGATGGGCTGACCGTCCCGAATCCGAATCATTTTGTAACCCTTGGAACAACAGGTGGCCCGGTGAGTGCCTTGAATCCGAATGCCCTGAATAATTCTGATTTTTTCACCTCTGCCTTTCCGGCCGACTATGGAAATGCAGTTGCGGGGGTATTTGATATCCATCTGAGGATAGGAAACACGGAAAGGCGCGAACACATGATCCAGTTCGGGGCGTTGACCGGTTTAGAGGCCATGTCGGAAGGGCCCTTCAGGGTTGGAGGCAAAGCGTCGTACCTCATCGCATACCGTTATTCCTTTACCGGTTTCGCTCAGAACCTCGGTATTTCGATCGGCACTTCCGCCACCCCCAGGTACCAGGACCTTACTTTTAAAATCAATTCAGGTGAGACAAAACTGGGGCAATTTACCTTGTTCGGCCTCGGCGGGATCAGCAGCATTGACTTTTTGCATAACACGATTGATTCAACCGATATTTATGCGATGCCCGGCCAGGATGCCTATTCAAACAGTAAAATCGGGGTAATCGGAATAAAACACTTTATCCGTCTGAGTAAAAAGATCTACTGGAAGAGCGTGGTGGGCATCTCCTATTCGGAGAACGGGTACGCCCTCGACACCATCAACAGCGCACAGGAGCCCATCAGGGCGAGGGATTCAAAGGATACCGAGATCCGGTATGAGATCAATTCATTTATTGATTACAAGGCCAACGCACACCTCACGGCCAAAGCAGGGGTCCAATGCGATTTTCTTCGTCTTGACCTCCGGTTGCAGGACCGCCTGCATTCAAACGAATGGATCAATATCTGGGATTTCCGGGGATTTACCTCCCTGCTGTCGGCCTACCTGGAGGCAAAATACAGGATCAGCGAAAAACTTACACTCGATGCCGGTTTCCGCAGCCAGTTGCTGACCCTTAATCATTCCGTCTCTTTCGAACCCCGGCTCGGCTTGAAATTTTATGTGAATGAAAAGAATACCATCGGCATTGGCTTCGGCCATCACAGCCAGATGCAGCCACTCTCCGTTTACTATTACAGGAATCAACTGCCCGATTTTTCATACGATGAATCAAACCGGAACCTTGGATTCACCAGCAGCCTGCATTTTGTCGGATCATATGAGGTCAGGCCATTCAAAGACTGGCGGATAAAAACCGAAGGCTATTACCAGATGCTCTATGATGTGCCTGTATCCCTGAGTCCTGGCAGTTTTTCGATGTTGAATGAAGGGGCCTCCTATGCCCCCACCGAAGTGGGAAATCTCACCAACAGCGGAACAGGAACCAACTATGGCCTTGAACTGACGGTTGAAAAGTTTTTTTCTCATGGATACTACGGTTTGTTAACCGGTTCGGTATATGAAGCCAAATACAAACCCAGTGATGGCATCGAGCGAAACACCGCCTTCAATGGGAATTATGTTTACAATATCCTGGCCGGGAAAGAATTTAAAGTGGGGAAGAGCAAACGCAATTCTTTTTCGGTTGATGTCAAATTTTCACATGCCGGCGGAAGATACTACACGCCAATCGACCTTGAAGCATCGAAAGCTGCCGGGCAAGAGGTGCTCATGGGCGATGCCTATGCGTTTTCGAAACGCTACCCCGATTTCATCAGGCTGGATGTCAAAGCCGGGTTTACTTATAACAGCAGCAAATGGAAACTGTCACAGACCTTTTATATCGATATCCAGAATGTGACAGGCCATCAAAACATTTTTGCCCAGCAGTATAACCCGGTCACCCATAAAATCAACACCTTGTACCAGATCGGGTTTTATCCCAACTTTGTTTACAGAATACAGTTTTAATTTTTCCGGCCTTCTGCGGAGTTTCCATAAGGGTGTATTGAAAGAAACAGTATTTTTATTCAGAAAAAAGAGGGGAATGAAATCCCGTTTATGAAAAACGAGGAACGGGCTTATTTTTATATGAAAGGAAAGCTGGACAAGTCTCCAACAACATTTAAACAGGACAGGGCAGCATGAAAAAAACACTGATTATCAACAGCCATCCAATCAAGGATCGTTTTAATTTTGCCATCGCCCGCTCATATAAACCGGGTGCTTTAACTACCGGGGCTGACGTAAACGAGACCATCACCACGCTCGACCAGCCTGGCTGGTATTACCGGTTCATGTTCGGTCTGCCAGGTGTTAACCAGTTAAAAAAATCTACCCTGGAATTCTGCGATGTTAAGCCGGTAAAAGTTAATTTTATAGGCCCGGCGAAAAGCATGAAGAAAATTTAAAAACACTCAACATGGCTAAAAGCAAATCCCTGTTTGATTTTTTTTATTCAAGCCTTCTTTCAGAGAAGATCAGGGAAAAAAGCGAAGTGATCATCATTTCTGCCGCCATTATCAGCTTCATTGTTCATCTGCTGCTGGTGGTGCTGGCAAATTTAAAATTGATACAACTGAATGATCATTCCGGGCTGTTCAGTAACCCGGTAGCCGCAATCTACACTCCTTTCTCCCTGATTTTAATTTATGAGGTTTATCTTTTGGTCTATTACCTGCCAAAGTCAACCACCATTTACATCGGGAAACAATATGAAATCATTACCCTGATCGTTATCAGGAGGCTCTTTAAAGACCTGGCAAACCTTGAATTTACGGCCGACTGGTTTAAAACAACCCATGATCTCCAGTTCACTTATGATCTTATTGCAACTGTCATTTTATTTTCCCTGATTTATCTTTTTTACAGGCTCAACGCACCCAAAGAAAAAGCAGCGTCCAAAGAAAACCATCTTGCACAGGAAATTGTGAAATTCATCAGGATGAAAAACATCATCGCGATGTCGCTGATCCCGGTTTTTTTTATCCTGGCCATCTATGGATTGACAAGGTGGATACACGGAAGTTTCTTTTCAATAGGCCAGATGGTCAGTTCCATCAAAGATGTCAACGCTGTTTTCTTCAATGAATTTTTTACCGTACTAATTCTTACAGATGTTTTGCTGCTTTTAATATCGTTTTTATACACCGACCGGTTCAGCAAGGTAATCAGGAATTCCGGGTTCATCATTTCAACCATTCTGATAAAAATGTCGTTCGGGACAGAGGGGCTGTTGAATACGATCCTGGTCGTAGTTGCAGTCATTTTTGGCGTGATGATCCTGTTTATTCACAATCAGTTTGAGAAAACAGAAGGAAATTAATAAAAGGTCACGGATGATGTCAATTCCATAAAACCATGCGGCACAATAAAATGAGATTTCTTTACATGATCCTTCTGGGAGTGCTGATCACCCTTGCCCTGAATGTGTTCATCCCGGGAAAAACGTGGAAGATTCTACACTTTTACGATTTCCTGGTTTCAATCTTCATCACCATCCTGGTGTGGGAGGGTAATCTCCGCATCGACCATTGGTTAAACGGGAAATACCCCTGGATCACCCAACCGCGGAAAAGGATCCTTGTTCATATGGCGCTGGGTGTGGGATACAGTGCCGTGAGTATTTTTTTTGCGGCCTTTTTATTCAATTGTTTTTCAAATGAAATGCCATTCAACGGAAAGGATTTTATAAGGGTAACGGTGATCATCCTGGGGGTGCTGGTCATGATGTCAGTCCTCCTTTTAACCATTGAAATAAGCACCCAGTTTTTCAGGCACTGGAAAAGTTCGCTGGTGGAAATCGAAAAATACAGGGCTGAAAGCCTGCAGGCTCAACTTCAGAACCTGAAAAACCAGGTCAATCCCCATTTTTTATTCAACAACCTGAGCGTCCTCTCGTCCCTGGTTTATAAAGACCAGGATAAAGCGGTCGAATTCATCAACCAATTATCAAAGGTATACCGGTATCTGCTCGACAATCAGGACAACGAGCTGGTGGCACTGGAGGAAGAATTTGTGTTTATCCGCTCCTATATTTTTTTACTGCAGATCCGGTTCGACCGCAACCTGATCATCAACACCCATGTAAAAAAAACGGATCTCGCCATGTTGATTCCGCCGATGGCACTGCAGGTTCTGATTGAAAACGCCATCAAGCACAATGAAGTTTCATCCGACCACCCGTTATCGATTTCCATTGTATCCGAAGATGAAAAATTGATGGTGTCGAATAACCTGCAGTTACGGCCGATGCATGAACCCGGATCGCAAACCGGGTTGAAAAACATCAGGGCGCGTTATGCGTTTTTCACAAAACTCCCGGTCGAAATCCTTCAGGATGCGGAGACCTTCATGGTTAAAATACCATTATTATCCTCAAAATGAATGCGATCATCATTGAAGACGAGAAGCTCTCGGCAGAACATCTTTGCAATCTCCTGAAGAAAGCCGATGAGAACGTGAACATCCTTGCCATTTTCGATTCCATAAGGAACAGCATTGCTGCATTTAAAAATGGAATCAAGGCCGATCTGCTGTTTGTTGACATCCATCTCGGGGATGGTCTGAGTTTCGAGATTTTCAGCGAAATCGCCATCGATACACCGATTATTTTTACCACAGCCTATGATGATTATGCACTCCGTGCTTTTAAGTTGAACAGCATTGATTATCTGCTAAAACCGGTCGGGCTGGAGGAATTGCAAAATGCTCTTGAGAAATATAAAAAGCACAACCGGAACGATTATACCTTGATGCTTGACAATATTGCCAATGTATATCAATCGTTAAAAAAACAATATAAAAACCGGTTTATGGTCAGGATGGGCGAGAACATCGTATCTGTTAAAACCGGAGACATCGCCCATTTTCTTTTTGAAGACGGAATCGTTCTCCTTGCTACGAATTCGAATCATTTATACCCGGTCGATTATTCTCTCGACCAGCTGGAATCAATGCTTGATCCTTCTGAATTCTTCAGGATAAACCGCAAAGTCATTGTCAATGTGAACTCCATCCAGAAATCGGGCACCTACTTCAACAGCCGGCTGAAGATCACCACCCCGTTGCTGCTTGCAGATAACTCAATTGTAAGCCGTGAACGGGTTGCTGATTTTAAAAACTGGCTTGGAGGATAATCCATTGGCAAATACCGGGAAATCCGGTATTCATTGAAATTAAGCGCCGGGGACTTCCGGGGCCATGATATATTTTATAGATTTGCAGCAAACAATCGTCAGCATTGAAAATTCAGATCCTTTCTTCATACAGGCCCGGACTTGTTTTTCTGCTTAGCGCCACCGCTTTATTGATCCTTGCTTATTTCTCTGTCGGGTACTATCACCCGGATGAACATTTTCAAATCCTCGAATTTGCCCGCTGGAAGTTAGACCCTTCGAGGGTGGAGCCACTACCCTGGGAGTTTTATCAACAGATGCGTCCGGCCATTCAACCGGCCATGGTGGTCGCTCTTCATAACATGCTTGCCCCAATTGGCGCCGGCGATCCTTTCCTGATTACTTTTTTTCTGCGGATATTATCAGCGGGCATTTCTTTTCTCTCCATGTGGATGATCTACCGGCAATACAGCAAGCAGATCAGTGATGAAATATTGAAAAAGTGGTTCCTGCTATTATCTTTTTTATTGTGGTTCGCCCTGTACAATGCGGTAAGATTCTCTTCTGAAACATGGTCGGGTGCTCTTTTCATAATCGGTTTTTCCTACCTTTTCATCCTTAAAAGGAGGCTGCTCAATATTGATTTTTTACTGACCGGCTTGTTATTGGGGTTTTCCTTCCTTTTTCGATACCAGTCGGGATTCCTGATCGCCGGCTTTTTCACCTGGTTCCTGGTGCATCGAATGATCTTGTTCAAGGATGCACCGGCATCCCCTGGTTTGTTGCCGGGAACAAAGGTGAAAATCGTGCAGCTTGTTTTAATGGTGACGGGTATTGTCGGAGCAATAGCCATCGGAGTGCTGATCGACAAGTGGTTTTATGGCCGGTGGGTACTGGCCGCCTGGAACTATTTCGAGCAGAACATCCTTGCCGATAAAATCTCCGGCTTCGGGATCGAGCCCTGGTGGTTCTATTTTGAAGATATTTTCATCCGGGCCATTCCCCCGTTCAGCCTCGTCTTTATCATCGGTTCACTGATCACTTTCATCCTCCTGCGGAATGACCTGCTGACCTGGACACTGGTCCCATTTATCCTGATCCATTTCGTGATCAGTCACAAGGAGACCCGGTTTTTTTATCCCTTGATCGGCTTTTTGCCCATTCTCGTGATCAAAGGGATGGAACGTGTCAAAGACCTGTGGAAAGTACCTGTCCTGGAAAATAAATTTATCATGGTTTTTGCTAAGATATTCTGGATCGTGAATTGCACTTTCATCGTCATCGTTTTTTTTATTCCCGCCGACAGCCAGGTCAATATCTACCGGAAGATCTTTCATCAATATCCCTATCCGGCAACCCTTTATTATTTTTCGGATGACCCGTATCACCGGGCTCTTGATATCAGCTATTACAAACGTAGCGACCTGGTGATCAGGAAGGCAGAAACTGTTGCCGGACTTGATTCCGTTCCTGAAAAAAAATATCTCATTGCGATCAAAGGCTCGCACATGGAAATCGGGAAATTAAAAAAGTTTAAATGCGTCTATTCAACCTATCCGGAATGGGTAAAACATTTCAACCTCAACAACTGGCTTGATCGCACACAGGTTTGGTACATCTATGAAATAGAAAACTGATAACAAACACTCCGTATGGCACGACGCATCATTGGGATCCACGAAAAGCTTCCGTTTTTTGAAAGTTTGCCGCTCAGCCTGCAGCATCTCACGGCGATGTTCGGGGGGACCATCCTTGCCCCGATTTTACTGGGCATCGATCCGGCAATCGCATTGTTGATGAATGGTACGGGCACATTGATCTATGCATGGGTTACCAAAGGCGGGATCCCGGCCTACCTTGGCTCAAGTTTTGCATTTATCGCCCCCACCCTATTGGTTATCAGTGCATATGGCGGATTTAGCTATGCCCAGCCGGGTTTTATTTTTTTTGGTTTTTTCTTTATCCTTATGTCATTCGTCGTGAAACGGTGGGGCATCGGCTGGATTGATATCGTCATGCCGCCGGTTGTGATGGGCGCTGTGGTTGCAGTGATCGGGCTTGATCTGGCGCCGACCGCTGCAATGCAGGCCGGGCTGGCTCCCGCTGCTGTGCCGGTCGGAAAAGTTGTTGAACCCTTTGTCATGCAAACCAATGTGCTCATTGTCTCGATGTCGACGCTGGCCATCGGGGTTTTGGGTTCCGTGTTGTTCCGTGGATTCATGCAGGTAATTCCAATTCTGTTTGCAGTTGTTTCGGGTTACCTGATCTCTCTTGCCCTTGGCCAGGTCGACCCGACCCCGATTTCCAGGGCTGCATGGTTTGCCCTGCCGAAATTCAATGCCCCGGTTTTTGATATCACCGCAATCCTGATCATTGCCCCGGCATGCATGGTGGTCCTTGCCGAGCATATCAGCCACCTGATCGTTACGGGAAAGATCACCGGGACTGACCTCATGGAAAACCCAGGGCTGCACCGGTCATTGCTCGGGGATGGCATCAGCAATGTTTTATCGGGTTTCACCGGATCAATTCCCAATACAACGTATGGCGAAAATATCGGAGTCATGGCCATTACAAGGGTTTATTCTGTTTGGGTTATCCGCGGGGCAGCCATCCTTGCCATCCTTTTTTCGTGCATTGGTAAAGTATCTGCAGCCATTTCAACCATTCCCATCCCGGTCATGGGGGGCATCACACTGCTCCTTTACGGTGTGATCGCCGTTCAGGGATTGCGCTTGTTTGTTGAACAAAAAGTTGATTTCAGCATGAACCGCAACATGGTACTGGGAGCCATCACCTTTATTGCCGGGGTCAGTGGAGCCAGTATCCACCTGGCATCAATACAATTGAACGGGATGGCACTGGCAGCCACCGTCGGAATAACCTTATCCCTGGTATTCTGGGCATTCGATAAATTACGCCTGATTTCTTAACGATAATAAATCAAGGGTAAATGCATGTAAAATATAAGCCCTGCCGGAAATGATATCCGGCAGGGCTTTCCATGAAATATCCATTCCCTATTGCACGCAGACCAGCGTTCCATCTTCCATCAGGCGCACCTTTACCCGGCTGGAGCCTGACCTGGCATAAACAGAATATTGTATCACATTCCCTGCAAGATTGAGTTTTTCCGATCTGTAACACGGCTGATACCCGGTATAATTCGCGGTGATGTAATCCTTCACCTGCTGCGGTAACGTTGCATAAAGAACGCGGCTCGCCTGCATCAGGAATACATCACCGGCACCAAAGAGCAACTTGACCGGTTCTGTTCCGGCGGCAACGATCATCACTTCCTTTACCGCTCCTTCAGGACACAATGTATCATATCTGGCATGCATGATCGTGTACCCTGAGAAATGAGCGGAAATATAATCCGTGATCAACAAGGGCAGGGAATCAACCGGAATTCCGTTGCCATGGGGCCCGCCATGATGCCCGCCTCCGTGATGCCCGCCTCCGTGAACCGTATCGCAATGGATGGTATCCCAATGGATGGTATCGCCCCCATGGTTGCCATGATGATAAAGTAATCCGTTGCCCAGGTAATCGCCGGCACTCGTAAACGCCAGTTCCTCGGTCGTATTGAGCACCGCGATGCAGGGAGCGGCAGCGCTCTTCTGAATTAAAACATAATCGATGGTGGCATCGGGATAATTATTCCCTACATATGAAACAGCTTTCGCCGGAAGTGAAGCAACATTTGCATTCTGACCTGATGAAACGGCCTGGTCGTTCTTTTTACAGGAACTCAATGCAGCCACCAGGGTGACCAGCACGGCAATCATTACGTTTTTCATGTTTACTGATGTTTAAATGATGCCTGTCGTTATCGCATCAAGGCTTGGCGTCCGGCGCTGTCGGAAATTGACAGAATAGGAGGTACTATTGCTTCATGGAGCAAACCATTAACATCATCCCTTCAGTTGTTCTCTTCATGAAAAATAATTGTTGTAAATTTTTGACCCTGGATCTCCCCATCCAGGATTTAATAACGCACCAATCCGCAACAAAATTGTGAAGATCCGGATCTCTGTTTTTTGAGTAATTCCTTTTTTCTGCTATTCACCCAGGTTTTCAGCCCCAGTCTCCGGATTGTTGGTTTACAGCCGTTGACATTCATCTCCCGGGTGCGGTTCACGCCAGGAACAACCTTGCTTTCAAAAGCAAACGGGTGTAACCATTCTTCGTGGCAGCTCCGGATTTGAACGACGGGCACAATTTCCGTCCAGTGATTAACCACCGTCAAATACACAAAACGCGCTGATCCTGAATATTATGTGACGTATAGCAAATGCCCTGGTTGAATCAAACACGCCGGGTCCTGAATATATGCGTACCTTTGTAGCATGAGAAAACATTTGATGTTTTTACTGCTGCTTCTGGTTCCGGTCATGAACAGGGCGGGTTCCGGTAACCTGGTTCCGGCCATGGAGGGGTTACATGAGTTGTATGCCGCTTTAAATTTATCGGGAAAGCAGCTGTCAAGCGAGGTTTTCGAACTTGCACTGAAAGGATACCGCAAGCTTGAGTCGGATGGTAAGTTAAGGAATTCCAGCATACTCACCATCATCGATTTTTCCCAATCGAGCAAAAGCAAGCGGCTGTACGTGATCGACCTGCTGCACAAAACCCTTTTATTCAACACCTATGTCGCCCATGGAAGGAATACCGGTGACGAATATGCAACGCATTTTTCGAACAAATCGGGTTCATATCAGAGCAGCCTGGGGTTTTATATCACCGGGGAAGAGATCCGTGGTGCCAGTGTCGGATTGTCGCTGCTTCTCGACGGGGTCGAAAAGGGATTCAACGACAACGCCCTGAAACGCGAGATCATCATTCACGGTGCGGCCTATGCCACGGAGAGTTTCATCAGAAGGACCGGGCGGCTTGGCAGAAGTTTCGGATGCCCTTCGCTGCCTCCCGAATGGATCAGGCCTGTGGTTGAAACCATCCGGAAAGGAACCTGTCTGTTCATCTATCACAAGGATGAAAACTATATCAGCCATTCGGCCCTGCTGAACTGATAAAATCCGACAGGTCGGAATACAATATCTCCTCAAATTCCGAAAACCGGTTTTTTGCCACCTCCGCAAACAGATAGATCGCCATTGGTAATTTTTTATAATCCAGCTTAATATAAAACAATGGTTTAGAGAAGTGTGCGATGAATTTCTCATAATCGAACCTTATCCGGTTTTTATCCAGATGTTTTGGAATATCAATCCCAAACATTCCATAAAGCTTGTCGGAACGCGATTCGAGAATTTTATCCCAGTCCGGTTTTTTCTGTTGAAAATAATATTCATACGGATTGATGCCATAAAAATAATATTCCACATCGGCTACACAGAAACCCATGAATCTCATCGGGTTTATTTCAATCGGAACAAAGCTGCCGTTCGATGCCTGGCGCATTTCAAGATGAAAAGGGAAGTTCCGCAGGTTTCTCAACCGGGCAATTTCCTCAAGGTATTGAACGATCGGATCATGATACTTTCTTACAATCTCATCAGAAGTCATGTACAAGCGGTCACTCATGTCTGATTTTGACCCGAACAAATGGGTAAGGATATTGAGAATAACGGGTTCGCCTGAATCGCTGAAATATGCATCAATGGCTATTTCCGTGCCTTCGATATACTTTTCAATGATGAACTCGTTCAGGCTGACCACTTCATCCGGAAAAACATCCTTCATCAGTTTTACCTCGTTTTTGATCCCGGAAAGAGCGGCCTTCCATTCTGTTTCGGAATAAACTGAATGAATCCCTATGCTCGCAAACCCCCTGACCGGTTTAATTACAAACGGCAATGTGAAGGATGAAATATCAACATCGTCCAGTTCTTTCAATGCAAACCTGTGATACCATATATCTGGGTTGGCTTTTGAAAAGATTTCGCGAAGCTTCGATTTGTCCTTGAAGTAATTCACATTTTTTGTAACCGGATGATCCGGGCAGTAACGGTTCAACAATTCGACCGAGTTTTCTGAATTACTGTATAACAGCGGACTTTCGATGGTTTCAAGCGCAGCAAAAAAAACACTGCTTTCAACCATATTCATATCACTGGCAAGCCTCAGGCTTTTTGAAAACCCGGTTGCAAGCACTGGAATCTGCAAATGCACAATTGTTTCCTGGAGAAAATCGGAAACATACGGTTTTTCAAGAAGGATCATGGGAGTAAAGAGATGTACTTAATCATTACTCCTGGTATAAAATCATGGCTGAATAGGGGGCAATGTTCGCCGTGCGTGAATAGCTGTTCCCGTCATTTTTAAACTGATAGTGCTGAAGTGCCGCTTTCCAAATTCCCTGGGGCAACACGATATTTTTTGTGGTTTCAGCCCCGTTAAAAACAACGATGATTTGTTGCCATGGATCATCATTGGCATGATTTTTCAGCTGGTATGCAATGAGTTGCGGGTCATTCACCGGCAAAAAGACCAGGTGCTCCTGAACCATTTCATTGGTTTGCATTCTGAAAGCGGGATGTGCCTTACGCAGGGCGATCAGGTCTTTATAATAACCCACCAACTCCCTGTTCTCGTATTTCCAGTCCCAGTCGATCCGGTTTATCGAATCGGGTTTGTTATACGAATTTTCAACGCCCCGTTTGGTTCTTTTCATTTCAACACCGGCGTGCAAAAAAGGAATTCCCTGAGAGGTGAGCACAATGGTGTTGGCCAGTTTATCCATCCTGAGAAGGTCCTCTTCCGAAGCGTCCGGGCGTGAGATCTTTAATTTGTCATATAACGTATGATTGTCGTGGCACGAGACATAATTGATGACCTCATCGGGATTTTTCGTATAGGGTTCTTTGGAATAATTCACCTTGGAATAATCGATTTGCGGGTGCACTCCCGATGCGACAATGCCAAATTTAACCGACTCTGCCATGTCTTTGGCCCCGCTTGCAAACCCTGTGCTCTTTTCGTCAAAAACACTGCCTTTGATGGCATCCCGGATGTCATCACTGAAAACCGCCACGCCGTTCATTTTTTTCGCATTCATTTTCAGCGCGCGGTAGGCTGAAGGCAGCGGTGAATCTCCGGCTGTCCATCCTTCCCCGTAAACGATGATGGAAGGATCAATTGCACGAAGCGCTGCGGCCACCTCGTTCATGGTTTCCATATCGTGAATGGCCATCAGGTCAAAGCGAAAGCCATCCACATGGTATTCCCTCACCCAGTACGTTACCGACTCGATGATGAATTTCCGGAACATGGCGCGATCGGAGGCAGTTTCGTTGCTACAGGCGGAAGCATTGCTGTATTTCCCGTCCTTTTCCCACTGGCGGTAATAGTAACCGGGAACCAGTTGGTCCAGGTTGGAATTGTGTGTCAGGCCGGTATGGTTGTAAACCACATCCATTACCACCCGGAGCCCCTTCTGATGCAGGGACTGAACCATTTTTTTGTATTCCCCGATCCTGACCTTGCCATCCTCCGGATCGGAGGAATAAGATCCATCCGGTACGTTGAAGTTTTGGGGATCATACCCCCAGTTGAATTGAGGAACATCCGGCTTTGATTCATCCACGCTGCAAAAATCGAACGATGGCAGTAGGTGTACATGCGTCACGCCCAGCTCGGCGATGTGATCGGCTCCCGTGCTTTGCCCATGGCTGTTTTTGGTTCCCGATTCGGTAAGGCCCAGGAATTTGCCTTTATTTTTTATGCCGGAATTTGCCGCAATGGACAGATCGCGGATATGAAGTTCATACAGGATCACATCGGTATGATATTTCAGTGGCGGCGACACATCCTTTTCCCAACCCGAGGGATTTGTCTCGCTCAGATCAATGATCTGCCCCCGTTTCCCATTTACACCCACAGCTTTGGCATAGGGGTCGGGGTTCTCGTCATTCCATTTTCCATTGATCTTTGCCTGGAAAGTGTAATAGATGTTTTTCCTGTCGCCCTTTAATTCCGCTTTCCACACGCCATCTGCGTCCTTCCGGCAACTGATCTCCTCCTGAAGGTCATTCCCCGTTGAAGTTTTATATAGTTTCAGCTTCATTTCCTGGGCCGGAGGAGACCATATTTTCAGGATGGTTTCTGATCTGTGATAATTTACGCCTAAATCGGTTCCTTTGTACAAAGGATAATTTTCATACGGATTATACGCCAGGGATGCCGGGTTCCCCGCTCCTGCCGGCTTTATACCCTGCGCAAACAGGCTTGATTCAAAACAATTAAGCGTTCCGGAAAGGAGAATTACCGAGATGATGAGGGTTTTCATGCCAGGTTGTTTTAATTCATTTCGGAACAAAGTTATGATAAACCCTGAACCTGGTCAACAGCGATTGAAGTCATCAGCCAAAATTCCCGTCAATATAGGCCTGGAATTTTTCTTTGTACTGATCGCTGACCGGGATATAAATTTTTCCATCGAAAACGATCCTGTTTCTCTCGATCACTGAAATCCTGGTCAGATTAACGATATAGGAACGGTGAACCCTCATAAACCGGGCGCATGGAAGCTGCTCTTCGATGGTCTTCAAACTCAGTTGCGTCATTACGGGGGCACTGTTGATCAAATGAATCTTGATATATTCATGCTGACTTTCAATATATTGAATTTCATCCAACCCGATGCGGATGAGTTTGTAATCTGATTTTACAAACAAATGACTGGCGGTCGCCCTGATGCTTTCCTTTTGGCTGTTCGCGTTTAAATCAATGAGATTTTTCACTTTGTTGGCTGCTTTCAGGAAATTGCCGTAGGTGACGGGTTTTAATAAATAATCTGCCGCATCTACCTGGAAACCTTCCACAGCATATTCACTGTATGCGGTAGTAAACACGATATAGGGTTTGTCAGCCAGTGATTTTACGAACTCCAGTCCGTTCAGGTCGGGCATGTTGATATCGACAAACAGGAGGTCAATCTTATACTTTCCGAGGATATCTATCGCCTCGAATCCACCGCGGCATTCAGCCACCAGTTCCAGAAAGGGTGTTTTTTGAATATATGCTGATATCTTTTTTACAGCCAGCGGTTCATCATCAATGGCAACGCATTTAATCTTCATAGTGGAATTTTAAGGTCAACTTCAAATTCACTTTCTTTATTAAGGATGCTCAACTGGAAATTATCCTCGTATAATAACTTTAAACTGTCTTTAATGTTATCGAGACCGATTCCCGAAAATTCGCCCTTGGAATCTGCTGCAGTCTTATGTTTGCTGTTTTTAATGATACAGGTCAGGTAAGTGTTGCTCATCTGGAGTTCAAAATAAATATACGACTTCTGCGGGTATCTGACCCCATGTTTAAAGGCATTTTCAAGCAATGAAATAAAAAGCATCGGGGGGATTTTAACATCCGGCATTTGCTCAGGGATCACAATGGTAACTTCCACCTCATCCGAATGCCTGAGCAGCATCAGCGAAATAAAGCTGTTGATGAATTCGATCTCTTTTTTCAGTTCGATCGTATTCTGCGCCGAATCATAAAGAAGGTACCGCATGAGGGTGGAAAGGCGTACGACCGCATCCTGGGCCTTTTCTGTATCCATTTCAATCAGCGAATGTATGTTATTCAGGGTATTCATGAAAAAATGGGGGCTTACCTGGTGCCTTAATAAGGCAAGATTGGTTTTAAGTTGTTCTTTCTCGACATCCTTCCTCAGTTTCTCCTCGCTTAGCCATTTTGACATCAGTTTGATCGTTGTACCGGCTCCCACGGTTAGAATACAAATGATAAGCGTATCAAAA
>CAIVAT010000098.1 GCA_903903985.1 uncultured Bacteroidales bacterium
CGTGGAATCCGTATGATGGGTGATACACTTCCGCTAATGGGAAAATGGAAACGGTGGTAATCGAAAGGGGCAAGCCGGATGATCACCAGGGTGCCATCAAGGTATTTTCGGGCAAGGCGGGCATGATTCAAAAACGAAAAAATATTGAAGCGGTATCCTTTGATGATAAAATCGCTGTTGCTGATATTGGCATATGCCAGTATTTTTCCATCGGCAGGCGACACTGTAATGTTTGAGTTGGTATCCAGCGGCCTGGCATTATTCTTTAGTTTCCGGGTAAAGAAATCGTTGAAAGAACTGAACTCCTGTTTTTGGGCGGTGCTCATGTCGATATCAAATTCTTCAACAAAGGCTTGTATTTTTTTCGTCGATGAAGGATGATCCATGCTGTTGCCATAAACAGACGAAACCACCTTTCTTTTGGCCAGCGCCCACAATGTTGCTTCGCCAACCGGATTATTATACAGCCACACCAACCACTTTTGGCCAGCCACTTTTTCCGTTTTTAATAAGCCACTTTGCCTGTCGTAATATTGGATGGGAGCTTGTGGCGGCAACGGATATAAAGCAAGTATGGCAATGGCAGCAAGCAATAACAAAATGAGGCCCCATCTCTTGTTGGTTTTTGAAATGTTCATCTGTTATTGTTTGTTTTTTATGTTTACGATCATGTCAATTTTTCACCAGCGAAAAATACAGCCTGTCCTGGGGTGTTACCCTGACCTTCTGCCTGTCCCCATTATGCTTGATCATAAAGGAAACAGTTTTCAGATCTTTCTGCATATAGGGTTTGTACTTGAGGTTCGACATGATGAATAAATACCGCAATCCGTTGTTGTTGCCAGATGTCACGTAGGACCACTGGTCCTTGCCTGCATCGGAGTATTTATCCGGGACCCTGGAATTGAATATGTTTATGATTTCATCCCCTTTCTGTATACCTGCAGTCGCAGCAGGCGAGCCTGGAATTACGTCAGCAACCGTCCTCATGTCATTCAGGTCATAGATGATCCCGGTATATGTGTAATGCAGCAGCAAATAATATTCCGAATTAGGGATCCACACGGTCGGAAACTGGTAAAGCAGAAGAGTGAACAGGTCGCCGCTTTTGTCGACCAGGTTGCTTTTTATATTCGAAGCCTGGGAAACGGAGCCCGACCAGATCACCGGCGGGAGCTTGCTGTGCCCGATCTTATGGGCATCCAGGAATTTCAGGGAGATTGAGTAGAGATAGGTTACCTCGGTATACCCTCCCTGGGTGGTCGATTCAGTGATCGGTATGGGCACAAAGCCCCAATACCAGTCATAAGCCGTACTGATCCGGGTGCTGATGATCTGCTGGGGTGGATTGTAATGCTCTTTTGAACCTGAATAGGAGCTCATCAAGATCAGCATATCCGGGTTGTTCTGGGATCTTTTCAATCCCATGGTATTTAACTGGTCTGCTACTTCCTTGAAAAGTTCCTTTTCGAGCAAGGGATCCTGGGCAGAGGTGTACTCAAAATCATACGACCTGTAGTTGAATATATTGACATCTTCATCATCGAGGACCGCCATTGACGATTGCACCATTTGTCTGTGCTCGGAAAAGTCATTTGTATAGATCCTTGTTGCCAGGTCTCCTTCGGTAACATACCTTCTTTCATCGGATAAGGGGACTGAAATCCGGGGGACATTCCCCTCCAAAATACCAGCTTTTCCATATCGGCCGATGGCAAGTTTAACGAAAGTCCCGGGAGTTCCTTTTATATGATTGATGGGATTTTTGATCTCCCTCACACTCACACCGTCGATGCCGATGATATGGTCACCGGCTTTTAATCCTTCCATGTCTGCAGGCGAACCCTGGATAACCATGTTAACCTTAATAAACTGGTTGTCGCTGCTCACCTGGAGTTTGCAACCGATACTGCCGGAAGACAATCCTACTTCCTGAGAAATACAAACTGTAATACTGAGCAGATGAGCCAACATTACAAGAAGCAAATTTTTCATACTGTTTGTTTCTATTTTATCTCCGAAAAGAAAGGAGTCAACTCCGTTATTTTTCGAATCATTTAAAATTAGAAAATATTCTTGCTCACTCTGCATGACTGAAACATATTTATTATAGTCATTTTGGAGCGGGATGACGATAATCTTTTTTTCCCGGTATATACTTGCCGGATAGTGGTGAATTAATACAGTTAGAGCATTGTAAGATGTTCTTATTTATGCACATGACCTAATATAAATCTAACAAGCTATTGACATTTATCCTTTTTTGCTTAAATTTGATGTATATTGATGTTCAATGTTTTCAATAGATGAGAATGAACAAAACCCTGTAGATATTTATAATGAACTGTTAGTGCTCATTGGCAAAAAACAAAACAACAATCAATAAAATAAGATGGTTAAGCCGTTCCGGCGAAAGCTGGTCAAAGCCGTCGTTTCTTCCACTTAATTGTCAGGTACAATAAAATAAATACTATGAGACTTTTTTGCTTTATATTTCTTTTTCTGTTTTCTCTTGATTGTTTTTCACAGGACACGATTAATATTACTCTTCATCCAACTGAAATAAGAAAAACGATCCCTTCCGATTTTGCCGGTTTGTCGTTCGAGAAGAACAGCCTGAATAAAGGTTTTTTTAGCCCGCACCGTGATACGTTGATACGGCTGTTTCAAACATGTGGGATTAAGTCGCTGCGTGTGGGAGGAAATTCAGTTGATAGAGACACTTTAACCATGGATACTATAGGCACGGATACTACATTCACAACAGCAGAATTAGACAGTTTGTTTCGTTTTGCACAGCAAGCCGGTTGCAAGATTTTTATGGGTATAAATTTAAAAGATTCTAATGCTTCACTTGCCGCAACCGAAGCAAGTTATGTTATCCAAAAATACAATAATGCGCTGTTTGGATTTGAAGTGGGCAACGAGCCCGACCTCTATGATTCTAACGGTTACCGTCATCCATCATATACGGTTATCGATTATGAAAGGGAATATATGCGTTATTATGATACAATCAAGCATTATAATTCTACAGCTGTTTTCACGGGACCAGCTTGTGCCAGTCATTACGAAGATTTCACGGAGCCATTCTGCAGTTTTATGGGTAACAAGATATCTATGCTTACCCAACATTACTATGGAGGAGTAGCATATGCAACAACAGTTCATAATCAGATCGATACCTTGATGGATAGGGAAAAACTTTATTCAGTATCTGCTGAGGTAAAGAGATTGGTAGCGTGTGCCGTCGGTAGCGGGATCCCTTTTCGCATGAGTGAATGCAATTCATTTGATAAGGGAGGACAATGGGGCGTGAGTGATGCTTTTGCTTCAGCCCTGTGGGCTTTGGACTACATGTATAAGTTGGCTGATGACGGATGTGCAGGAGTTAATTTTCATGGAGGACTTAATGGACCGTATACTGTTTTTTCGAAGAAAGATAATATTTATAGTGCACGCCCAATTGCCTATGGAATTCTTGCTTTCCAAATCGGAAGCAAAGGCAAGTTCATTTCTTCTGTGGTAACTGACGATATTATAAACCTTGATAGTTATAATGTTATTGACAGCTTGGGAAATATATACACAACTGCCATTAATAAAGACACATTGCAAAATGCATTGATAAATTTAACAGTGACAGATACCGGAAACAGCAACTATCTTAGTGCAGAATACGTCAGGCTAAGTTCCCCGTCTTTGGCAGATACAATAACAGATACACTTGGCGGGCAGGTGATAAATTCATATGGAACAATTCCTGCTTATAATTGGCTGCCGTTGACAGTTTTCTCGCATCAGACACAAATTCATGTTCCTGCCGGATCAGCGGTTGTGGTAAAGTTTAATTATCAAAATGTGACTTCGGTCAATGATCATTCTAAAAAAAATAAACACTTTCTTAATCTATACCCCAATCCTGCATCAGAAAAAGTGACTATTATAACAGACATGACTGAGCCTTCTGTTATTTCCATTTACAATCTGCAGGGACAAATCCTTATGCAACAGAAGATACAACAAGGTAAAACAGACATTGACATAAGTGAACTTGCAAAAGGAGTTTATATATTGAGATTATATAGCAACGCCAGGGCAGAAACAGGCAGGATAATAAAAGAATGAAATTTAAAGCACCTGATAAATAAGGCTTCACTCATCCAGGTCCTGCCCCCAGTTAACCAAAACAATCAAACGCCATCAAATCCAAGGGGGAATAAGGAAAATAAACTCGTCCAAAATAAAGTACTTCTAAATAATCCAGGGTAGAACCTCCCAACATAAGTTCTATATTTGCGAAAGGTTTAATCACCTAAAGATCACAAACAAGAAATGGTATCACTATGTAGCAGCATTTTTCGCCGGAATATTTTTGGTAAATGCACTTCCCCATTTTTTTCATGGCATTTCAGGAGACCCATTTCCGACTCCTTTTTCACATCCTCCCGGTAAAGGACTTTCTTCTCCATGGGTAAATGTTTTATGGGGTTGCTTTAACCTTCTCGTTGGATATATATTACTATCAGTAAGTAAAACATCTGCCAAAAACAAACTTTCGATGCTCGTTTTGTTTTTGGCGATTTTGGCAATCTCATTACAAATGAGTTTTGCTTTTATGGATAAGGTTAAATTCTAAAACCCAATCCCATGCTTCAGCGATGGGACGGCAAATAGTGATCACTGATGCCGGCCTGTCAAACATGATGTCCCATTTTAGCCTCAAGATATTAATACAATCCTTTTAACTTCTGAAAAAAGAATAAAGTATCGAATGAAGTTATTCACTAAAGTAACAGACCTGCTTTTTCGTAAACAAAAAGTTCTTGAACTGATAGCTGTTTTTCTTTTCTTTTCATTATTTGCATTCAAGTTTGATAGCAGGAATATTAAATTGCTTTGGAGCGATTATCCTTCTATTGCTATTATTTTAGCATTTATTATTTCATTAATAGCCATAATATGGATAAAGATTGAGAGACAAAAAACAAGCTTACTCATTACAAATCTTAAAGAAAGAGTTGAGGAAAAATCAGATAGCATTGAAACAAAACTAAAGGAGTTAAGCCCAAGGTTGAAAGAAGTTCTAAGTCTTATTGTAAAAGGAAAATCGAATAAAGAAATAATGGCAGAACTCAATATTGAATTGAGTACCCTGAAAACACACATTAATCAAGTTTATAAAATTCTTGGGATAAAAAACCGTAGAGAAATACAACAACTTGATAATCTTTTCAATTCAAAACAATAAACCTTTTTTCAACCCCTTTCTCAACCCTTTCTCAACCCCTGTTTTTTTGCAAACAAGTGTTTTGGCAGCATACTTTTGTGCCGTCAATAATTTGTTTAACAAAAAAATCAATTATATGAAAACGAGAAATCTTTTTATGAGCCTGACCCTGATGTGTGGTTTATTTTGCATCGCATTTACTTTTGATAAATCCGGGATGTACTGGTTCTGGTCGGAATCAAAACCGGTTGTTTTTATCTTAGCCCCGGCAACTATCATTTTCGGATTACTTTGGTTCCGTGCGGCAAGGATATTGAAAAAGGTCAATAACCGACATGGTTTTTATTTAGCTTTCTGTTATTTTCTTCCTGTGCTTCAATCCCCAGTTCCGTAACTCGGCGACTACTTTTTCAAGAGATTTTCCGTGTTCTGTTATGGAGTACTCTACTGTTGGCGGAAAAGTATCGTAAACGGTTCTCTTCACAAGATGATTTACTTCAAGCTCCTTCAACTCTTTTGACAGCATTTTGTCAGTGATAGTGCTTAACTCCTTCGAGATTTGCTTGAATCGTTTTGTTCCAAATGAAAGTGAAATAATAATAGGGAGCTTCCAGTTGCCACTTTTATTTGTTGGGGAAGATGGAAGAAACTACCCATAAAGGCAAAAAGTTGAAAAAGAGGGAAAATACAATTTTCCATCAATTTCTCATTCTCTCAATAAAATCAACCCCTTTGAGATAATCTGGAATGATTCCAATTTAGATAATAGGTCTGTTAAGTGTATGATAAAAGCTCTCAAACCCTGGTGGAATGAGAGCTTTTGTTTTTTCGGGCAACAAAATAATAATAAAAATATATTTTATTCGCTTCTCAGGAAAAAATTTACTCTGTACAATTTAAAAGACAAAGGATCAGCACCTTGTTTTCCTGTTTGTAGGTTTTCCACTTGATAACTATTAGATATAGTGTGTGATGATTGAAAAACGACTACAACCAGGGTTCAGCATTTCAATAACTGTGCTAACCTGCTGCTTTGGTCAATCACGTATAATAAAAGGTGATTTCACTCCCTTCTTCGCTTTCCACCCATAATTTTCCACCCTGCTTTTCAGAGAAATCTTTGCCAAGGAATAATCCCAAACCGCTGCCGGGATCATTTTCTGTGCCTCTGCCTGGATTATTTTTTGACTTGTTTCAATAAATCCTCAAGGCTTGAAGAAATTCCAACTCCTGGTAGCTTAACAGGTGCCCCGACCTGTGCCAGGAAACTACCCTGAACTTCACCGGTTTTATACGTTGTGAAGCCAATACGATACAAACCAACCACCAATGCCTTTAAAGGATTATTTACTTCGCTGGTTATACGCATCAGGGAATTGTATTTACTACCTGAAGGCTGAGCAGGTAACTCACCCGAATCATCGTTGGATTCATAGGTGTTCCAGGTAGCAGATTTGCCTTTCAATATATCATCCACGCTTACAATACCATCCGCCCTTTCAAAGGTGATCCAGGTATCAAAATAATCTTTTGAATTGCCTTCATTGTCTTTGTAATCAGCGCCCACAAAGTCAGTTTCTGACGGTTTCATTCCTTCTGGAATTGGAGAGATCATTCTGACGCCAATTTCCGGAGCCACCGAGGGTATCCATACGTAGAGATAGTAGAATTTTTTACCATTTCTGGTTTCATCAGGAACAGCACCCTGCTTTATAAACCCAAAATAGCTTGTCAGACTTGTGTAGGGGACACGGATTTCTTTGCCCATCACACTCTTTTTGCCCATGTCTGCACCAAATTTATCTAATTTTTGTGCATTAATGATTATTCCGATTCCGAAACAAATCAAACATGTGAGAATAATTTTTTTTGTCATAGCTTTTATTGTTTATTTCCTACTCGTTTGGCTTTTCGGTGACGCCCCGTTTTATAAAGTGGTCCCTGGACTCCACTTTTAAAATCCTAACATATTTATGGCTAATAGATCGAAATCCAAAACATTACTCTTTTCAGACCATAGCATTAACCTTATATAATTTTATGAAAGTAATGAAATACAGGTCGTAAGTCAAGTATTATTGAAAAATATTTCTCTTTTCAACCCACGCAACCTTCCCCGCCCTGCGGTAAAAGATCCTGCATTGTAAAACTTAAGCAAGGGGCCTGCCTCGACGAGCCAGAGCAACTGACTATAGTACGCCGATTTATGGTGACCACTAATAAAACATCTGAACTGTCGTGGAATATTCGGCTGCCGTTAACATCTCTCAATGATATGCAAATAAAAGGACCGGGGGAATCAGCAGGAGACATCCAAGTATCAGGAAAATAAGTGACAAAGGCAGCATAAACCTGACCCATTTATCATAAGGAATTTTCCCAATGGCCAGGATTCCCATGGTAACACCGCTGGTCGGAAAAACGCTGGTGAAGAGCCCGTCTCCCAGCTGGAAAGCCAACACGGCCGTCTGGCGGGTGATACCGATCAGATCGGCAAGGGGTGACATCAGGGGCATGGTCAGGGCAGCCTGGCCCGAACCTGAAGGAACAAAGAAATTCATAAAGCCCTGGAATACGAACATCATTTGAACAGAAATAATTTTGGGGAACTGCCCCATGGTTCCGGCAATGCCTGCAAGAATGGTGTCAATAATCTTTCCATCAGTGGCAATGATCAGCATCCCGCGGGTAAGCCCGATGACGAAAGCTGCAGTCATCATGTCGCGGGCACCTTCAAGAAAAGACCCAACTGCAGTATCCGGGTTAAGCCGGTAAACCAAGGCAGTAAGGACTCCCATAAACACGAACAATCCGGCAATTTCATTGATATACCAATCCCAGAGATTGACCCCGACAATGAGCATAACGATGGAGGAAGAGAAGATGATCAGTACCAGCTTTCTTTTCAGTGTTAAGGCAAGGTCTTCGGCAGAATGATAGGATGTAAGATCTCTTTTTTTGTCAATCTCGTAAACCAGGCTTCGTTCCGGGTTCTTTTCTATCCTCCTTGCATATAGCATGACAAAAATAATAGCGGTGGTCATAAGCACAAGCCAGACCACGATCCGGTATTCCCACCCACTGAATATCGGGATCTCCGAGATGCCCTGGGCGATACCGATGGTGAACGGGTTGCTGAATGCCCCTGCAAAACCTGATGCAGCCCCGAGAAAGGGCATAGCGATCCCTGTGAGTGAATCATACCCCATGGCCATTGCCAGGGGGATGGTGATCAGAACAAAGACCATAACCTCTTCGGCCATGCCAAATGAAGCGCCGCCCAATGAAAAAAGGAACATGATAATGGGAATGATGAATCTCTTGATCTTCGGATTTTTACGCGTAGCCTCAAGAACACGCGCCAGCCCGGAATTGATTGCTCCCGTTTTGCTGACGATCCCAAATGCACCTCCAATCAGCAATACAAGGGCAATGATCTGTGAAGCCGACATCATGCCTTTAATTGGTGCGGTGAACAGCTCCATAAACCCTTGTGGATGCGGATCAACCTTGTGGTAGGTTCCCGGAACCACAACCAGCCGGCCGTGATAATCATGACGATCAAACTGCCCTGACGGGATGATCCAGGTCAGAATAAGAAAAAGGATCAGGATAACTGAAATAATAATCAAGGTGTGCGGCATCTTTTTCTTTTCCATGTTCCGGTTTGCTAAAAGGGTGAAGGAAGCTGGTACAAATATATCTTATTTTCTCATTTTTGCCTTCAATGTCCAGAGTTTAAAATTTTTATCAGGATATAGTTATATTTGCATTAACGGAAGTCAGAGCCAACAATTAAATACGGTCATTCAGGTCATGTCATCCATTCAGATCAACGAAGTAGTTGCCGACACAATGGAGGGCTATCAGCAGTTCGTCCCGGCACAGTGCAACCGGAATTCTTGCATTTTACGATTTACGATTCACAATACATCATACATTATGTGCAGATCCTACCTCTTTTTGCTGTTTATGTGGTTCTCCGCGCTGACCCTCCGGGCACAGACCACTTCCAGTCCTGTTCCTACTCCTGTAAAGCATGATTTTGAAGGAATCCTGTCATTCTTATCTTCCGACTGGATGGAAGGTCGTGAAACGGGCACTCGGGGCGCCTTAATGGCCGCAGACTATATTGCCTCCATGATGCAGCTCAATGGTTTGATGCCATACGGTGACACTGAAATAAAGAGCAGCCCGGGATCACCGGTAAACTCCGGCCAGACCTTTTTTCAGAATTTTAAAATGATCCGATGCCATGTTGAGAAATCTTCCCTTGAATTAATCCGGAATTCTGTAGAGGGAGAACCAGTGGTCAAGTTCGCACCAGGTACCGATTTTATCGTGGACCCTGTTCCGTTTGGTAGGGAAACCGAGGCCCCTGTTATATTTATCGGCTATGGTATTGAAGCCCCGGGCAAGGGTTACAATGATTACACTAATACAGATGTCAGAAACAAGGTGGTCGTGGTTGTCGACGGGTATCCAGGCCATGCGGATACCACTTCCCTGGCTTCAAAAAAGTTGGGCAGATCATTTGAAGATGACTTTGCGACCGTAAGAAAGAAACTAAAACTTGCTGAAAGACATGGAGCGGCAGCTGTGGTTTTTATCGACCCCCATCTTTTGAACAGCAAAATAAATGTACCCACATCCGGAGACGGGGATAATGAAAATTTCCGTCATTATTTACCTGGCGATTCAGGAAAGCTGAAGATACCTTGCTTCACCTTGGGAACAGATGCAATTTTGCAGCTCCTGGATGGTACCGGGATCGACCTGCCTCGATTTGAAAAAAAGGCAGCCAGCGAACTGTTAACTGCCTCCGGTCCGATGCAGGGCAAAAAACTCAGGTTTTCGGTTACTGTCAGATCCGAAGAGGTGATGATCCGGAATGTCATAGGAATGATCCAGGGTATCGACACAACGAGGAACATCATCATCGGGGGGCATTATGATCATTTGGGTGTAAGGAATGGCCAGGTCTTTAACGGTGCTGATGACAACGCGTCCGGTGTGGCGGGAATGCTCGCCCTGGCAAAGGCATGGTCTTCAAATCCCATGAAACCCCCGTGTAATATCATATTTGCCGCCTGGGTCGGGGAGGAGAGGGGAAAATTGGGGAGCACCTACTTCGCGATGCATTCACGGCTGGTTCCCCGGCAGGTTTCCCTGGTTCTCAACATGGACATGATCTCACGGAGTGCACCGGAAGACACTGGCAGGATAGGACTAAGCATCGGAACCATGACCCTAAATGAAGATCTAAGATCCCTGGCAAAAAATATCAATTCCAAACTTGAGCATCCGTTTGTACTTGAACTCTGGGATGTGACCGGCGCTTCAGGAAGTGATTACAGGCCATTTTCCGACCGGAAAGTCCCAATCCTTACCTTTCATGCCGGTTTTCCGGTTGAATACCATACACCCCTGGATGATTTCGCCAGGGTTGATCTTCATAAGATGGAGCAGATCCTGAAAATAGTGAACGATTGCCTCTGGGAAACATTGAAAAATCCACCATTGAGAGATAAACACTGAATA
>CAIVAT010000099.1 GCA_903903985.1 uncultured Bacteroidales bacterium
ATTTGATAATAGTGATTTTAGCCCAGGCCTGGGCTATTTCACGTTCGGAAAGTTTAGGTTGGGAGGTTTGCATTGAGCAAAGGAAAGGACAATGCTATGGATGGTAAAGGACAAAAAAAAGCCAGTTATTGACTAGCCATTTTTTCTATTATCGATTCCTGTGGATATCTACATTTAAAGATATTCCTGAAAGTGCTTCTGCATGATGTCTTCGATAATTTCCAATGTCAACGGCTTGATGAGAAAGCAACCACTACCAACAGTCTTTTCTGTTCTTGCTATATCAGCAGAATTTAAAGATGTTGTGAGCAAGATAATGACTGCCTTGCCTTTTTGATCTTCGTCCAACATATGATATTCTTCAAGAAATTCCCAACCATCCATCAGCGGCATGTTGATATCAAGGAAAATTAACGCAGGCCGGGGAAATGAACTTTCCTGTTGCCTCATCACCCATTTGGTTGTAAGAAAATCGATGGCTTCCCGGCCATTCAATGCAATTCCAATGAAGTCGGTTATACCGGCCTTTTCAATAACTCTTTTGTGGATAAAATTATCTGAATCATTGTCATCCACAAGCAAAACACAGTTCAGTTTTTTCTTCATGAACGGCTATAATTTTGGAATTGTAAACATAAAAACACTTCCCTGCCCGGGTGTTGATTCCACCCAAATCTTACCCCCGTGCATTTCCACTATTTTCTTACAGTGGGCCAGTCCAATTCCTGTGCCCTCATAATCACTTCGGTTGTGCAATCGCTGGAAAATGATGAAAATCTTTTCATAGTGATTCTGATCGATGCCAATTCCATTGTCCTTGATGGAAAAGAGCCACTCCTTTTCGCGGCTTTCGGCCGAAATAATTATTTCCGGAACCATGTCCTTTTCATGGTACTTGATCGCATTTTCTACCAGGTTTTGAAAAAGTAGTCTCAGTTCTGTTTCATATCCATTTAAGGTTGGCAGCTGCTGAACAGTTAATTTTGTACTACTTCCTTTGATGGAATCATCCAAATCACCAAGAACTGCATTGACAATTTCATTGCAATCAACGATGGTCTTTACACTCGCTTTCCCCAATAATGAATACTCAAGTAAATCCTTTACCAGCAAGCTCATCCTGACTGCTGACTTGCTAATAAATTCGATGTATTTTGCGCCCTCTTCGTCAAGTGTACCCGCACATTTTTCATTTAAAAGCTGTGTGAACTGAGTAAGCGTGCGCAACGGCTCCTGAAGATCGTGGTTGGAAATATAAGAAAACTGTTCTAATTCACTCAAATGAAATGCGAGTTCCTTATTTACGATTTCGAGTTGTTTGGTTCGTTCTGCAATACGTTTTTCAAGGGTTTCATTCAGTTTACGGATTTCGTTTTCAGCCTGCTTGAGCCCCGAAATATCCATCATCATCCCCGTTATTACTTCCTCCGAAATAAAGGCATTGACCAATACATCTATTGTTTTGCCTTTTTCTGTGATTAATTCAAGTTCATAATTGAATAGTTGTTCCGACTCTTTGAGAAGCTTAATAAATTTCTCTCTTTCATCCTTATTCTTATAAAATGATTGTACGTCTGCATGCAAAATTCCTTCCATGGAGTCATATTCCAGCATTTTCACCATTGTCTTATTGGCAAAGAAGAATTTTCCTTGTAAATTGGTAGTATAAATTCCTACCAGTGCATTTTCGACAAGGTCTTTATATCTCTTTTCGGAAATTTGAAGAGTCTCCTCCGACTTTTTGCGGTCGGTAATATCAATAAATGATGCTATTATTTTTTGATTGCGCATCATGGTGATAGACATGACTGCAGACTTTATTTCACCATTTTTGTTATAGAAAGTAAATTCGTATTTGCCGGGGGCATCCTTTGGGTTTATCAGCCGCCGGCGGTTAAATTCCTTTAATCGTTCAAGGTCGTCGGGTGGGATTTGTTTTGTCCAGCTCGTTCCAATAACATCTTGCTTCGTGTAACCACTCATTTTACAATATTCTTCATTTACCATTGATATCGTTGAATCAGGTTCAATGATAGCTATTGCTGTAGAATTGTTTTCAAACAGCGCGCGATAGTAACCTTCGTTTTTACTAAGCGTTTCCTCAGCCTCCTTACGCTCAGTGATGTCAATGGCGGTTACAAGGCATTGCCCGCCATCTCCGGCAACAATCCCGGTAAGCTGAACAAACATTGATAAGTTGCCTTTCGTTGTCAGGGTCACTTCGCAGGTTTCTTTGCCTTTATTATTAAATACCCGTTCGAGAAAAAGATAGAAGATTGGTTTTGTGTCTTTTGAAACAACCACGTCGAATCGGCTGTTTACTGATCTCGAACGTTCTTTGCCAAGCATTTGTGCTCCGCAGAGGTTCAGGTTCAGAATTTCACCTGAATCGGAAAGTGTAAAATATCCCGACGGGGCCAGGTCATACAATTCGGTGTATCTTTCAGCAAGTTCCTGTACGCTGGATCTTGCCAGAATGAGTTCTTTATTCTGCAATTCAAGCTCAATCTGGTGCACTTCAAGCTCATGAATGAGCTTGACTGTTTCGATGGCCGAAAGCGATGAATCAACTTGTGATGGTTTCATTTTCAGCAACACTTCTGCCTTTTGGCGAAGGTTTTGAGATTCTGAATTCTTGCTATCGTTTTTCATCATATTCCCGGATCGTTTTTCATGCGTGGTAAAGATTATTTTCTTTTAATATCTCAATCGCCTTCTTTAGTTCTGCTTCCAGTCCTTCCTTTTCTTCGGTTTGAAAAATAATTTCTTTGTTGGCAATGATCAATTCTGCCACCCGCTTTACTTTTTCTTCATTATTTACATTGGCTAATTCTATTTCTAAATTTTTGGCCATGGTGATGTCAATAAATGTGATCACCAACCCTTCGATCCGGTCATCAAGGGTGCGGTATGGAATAATTTTGACCCTAAACCACCTTCCGTCGGTTGTTGAAATCTGAGATTCCGCAGATGTCAGGGTTTTTAATACCTGCCGGGAATGGTTTAGCATTTCGGGGTATTGCAAATCGGTGTTTATGTCGGTATATGGCCTGCCAATATCCGAATTGCGTATTTTCATTATACCGAACAAAGGGTCAGTGAACCTGCGGATGTTCAGTTCCTTGTCGAGAAACAGCGCGGCAATTTCGATCGAGTTGAGCAGGTTTTGCATATCGTTGCTTGCCTGTTTAAAATCAGCGACCTTGGTCTTCAGTTCAAAATTGACTGTTTGCAGTTCCTCGTTCATGCTTTGCATCTCTTCCTTGGAGGTCGTGAGTTCCTCGTTGGTCGATTGCAGATCTTCATTGCTTGATTGCAACTCCTCGTTGGTTGACTTAAGCTCCTCCTGCGATGCCTGCATCTCTTCACGGGTACTTTGCAGATCCTCATTGCATCGCTGCATTTTAATTTCCCATTCCTTCTGCTTTCCGCCCGAACGTTGTTTACCTGTTTTCGGGTTCACGGCATCCTGTTCAACCAAAGCCGGCACATCGGCAAACACTACCATGATCATACCCCTGAGCGGCACGGGGTTTTCGAGGCGCTGAATCGTAACATCCACAAAACGGGCGCCTCCGTTGGCTCCGGTTTTAATGTTTCGCACAATCACCGGGTCGAAGTTTTGCATTGCCTTGCGCAATGCGCCCGGCAGCGCTTCGCGCAATCCTTCACGCGCCATGGCATGGATATTCCAGTTTGGTTCTCCGGCAACCGGTTCAAGATATTTTCCGATGAGGCCGGTCATGTAAAGGATGTCGCCTTTGTCGTTGACCAGCACACTGGCCGGGGCAAATCGCTGTAGCAATACCTGATCGGCAAGGGTTCGTATGCCTTCAGTTGATGTTGGTATTATCTTCTCCTTTGTTGCTGTTGTTTTTTTGGGATAAAAGGAGCTTGGAAAATCAATGAGTCCGGGCGCCCGGGAAGTTACCGTTCGTTTGAAAATTTTATTCCGGCTGTCAATCTCTTCAAACCCTTCGTCGTGGTTACCAATTGTTTCAGCAGTGCCAAGCACCATGATCCCACCCGGGTTAAGGCTGTAGTTAAAAAGCGTCATCAGTTTTCCCTGCAATTTGGGCTCCATGTATATCAGCATATTGCGGCAGGTGAGTATGTCTAACCTGGTAAAGGGCGGGTCTTTGATCACATTCTGGGGAGCAAACACCACCATTTCGCGAATGATCGCATTCACCCGGTAACCTTCGGCATCAGGCGTAAAAAACCGGTTCAGACGATCGGGGGATAAATCGGCAATGATATTCGATAGGTAAATACCTTTGCGGGCAATCTCAATGGAATCAGTGTCGATATCGGTGGCGAATATCTGCAATGTCAGGTTGTTGTGGTTTTGAATTTTTTCCAGTACCTCCTTAAAAACAATTGCCAGTGAATAGGCTTCCTCTCCGGTGGAGCAGGCGGTCACCCAGGCACGCAGCACATATCCGTAGGGTAATTCGCTGATCAGGTCGGGGAGCGCTTTTTCTCTGAGCATTTCCCACACCGTGGTGTCACGGAAAAAGCTGGTAACGCCAATCAGCAACTCTTTGAAAAGAATTTCGACCTCCTTGGGATTTTCCTGCAAATAGCGGACATACGTGTTTATCTTGTCAATCTGATGAGCGCCCTTTCGCCTTTCGATGCGGCGAAATAAGGTTTGTTTCTTGTACAGCGAAAAGTCGTGGCCTGATTGCTCGCGCAATAGGATGATAATTTTGTCGAGGTTGCTTAAGACCTTTCTGTCTAATTCGGGATCAGTTTTCACTACAGGGATAAACTTCAGCAAAGCGATGAGTTTGGCCGGCAATTCCTCAACCGGCGCCACAACATCGGCAATTACGGCTTCGATGGCGCTGGAGGGCATGCCATTGAATTTGGCTGAGGCAGGAGACTGCACCAGGACGAAACCGTTTTTTTCTTTGATGGCTTTAAGCCCCAGGCTGCCGTCGGAGCCCATTCCTGAAAGGATGATGCCGATGCTTTTATCCTGCCTGTCGTCGGCCATTGAACGGAAGAAAATGTCAACCGGTAAACGCAGTCCGCGTGATTCAACCGGCTCGAACAAATGCAGCGCGCCATTGAGCAACGACAGGCTCTTGTTGGGTGGGATCACATACACGCAGTTGGGCTTCACTTTAAGGTTGTCGCTTGCCTGGAATACCTTCATCGGTGTAATTCGTTGCAACAATTCGGGCATCATGCCAATGTAGTTTGGATCGAGGTGTTGAATTACCACGAATGCCATCCCGTTGTCTTTGGGCATGTTTTCAAAGAACAGTTCCAATGCTTCAAGCCCGCCTGCCGAGGCGCCGATGCCTACGATGGGGAACAGTTTTATTTCATTTTTATTATGCGGGGGGGGGGGGGGGATATTGCTGATAATGAGCCATTTGCAGATTTTTTTGATTTTTGTTTCCTGGTATTCATGGGGAAAGGATTGCGATATAAACGCTGCTTTTTATGGTAACGTATGGTAAAGGTAAGCAATAAACCAAAGATTTGGATGTGAAATCTTGACTGTGGACTATAATACTTGCGACTTAACAACTAATATTTGGGTAATCAAGATAGAATGTACTCCCAGTGAACAAAAAAAAGGGCATGAACCTTCGCCCATGTTCAGCTTATAGAGGTACCGCCAAGCACCCAAATGCAACTGAAATAGCAAAAGGAACACACCCATTGGGTGCGTCCACTAAAACTATTTCTCTGCATTTTAAAAAATTGGCGGTTTTCTATAAGAAAAATATTAGCAACGCAATATTTTGAATATGTTTAAGAACGATAAATGAGTTTGTAGTGTTATTCAAAATCAAACCAAATACAAATATAAGGCATAAAACCAAGAACAGGTCTCTATTATCCTACCTTTCAAAAGATATTAATTTTTGACTTGAGCAAAGATTGATTTCACGCTGGGAAAGGCTTATGATATTTCCCATTTGGAAGGGTAAAACTCTAAATCAAGGCAATCCTGGAGTTTGAAAGTGTACATTACCCCATAATCATTATCAAACACCGGCCCAAGCATCTCATAACTCATAGTGTTGACATCGAACCCCGGAATGGCTTTCAGAGCAAGCAGTTCGCATTCCAGATAATCGCGAAGCATCCTGGCAATGATATCGGTTCCGATCTGCTTCATCTTTGAAACAAGCTGCATTTCACCGGAAAAATCATCAATTCGATCGAGGTGGCCAATGATCAGGAACCCGCCATTGATAGAATCCAAGACGTTGTCAAAGTTCGAAGCTTCAAAGTTCCCGGAAAGGCTTGTAAGGATCAGTGCAGGGTATTTGATATTTGACCGCAGGGCTGCAAGCGGCTCGTTGATGTCCATCATGTAGAAATCATTGATTTCCTTGTGTTCACTGGCAATTGTGCGGAAATACTCAACGTAACTATTAATGTCGGTCATAGGATTCGATCTTACTCATATACTCGTGATACTCTTTAGACTTCTTGTTTAACCCGATGAATACGTTATAAATGTTCGAATTCATTACCGTTTCAAGGCTTTTATCATCGGTTTTGCCATCGGCCAGGGAGATGATCAGCGAAGCCCAACCATTATCTTCACTACCGATATCACCCTGTTTTTGATAAACGTAAGGATACAACAGGGGCAGCGAATTTAAAACACCGGAAAAGAATAGGAAAACGGAGTACTTGGCCTCGTAATCCAACTGGGATATTCTCAGGCACCGTTTCTTCAACGTCCGGTTTACAAATCTTTTCCGGGGGTCCTGATTATCGGTAAAAGTCTTACGGATGAACCAAAACCATTTCCTTGGCCGGTATAAAACTGCCACCATTTCATCGAGGTACTTTTGCTCCTTGGTTCTTGAAAAAGAATCAAGCAGGGAATTTGCCATCGTAAATTCCCCAAAGGTGCAGTTCATCATGGCATCCGCCGGGCCAAGGTATTTTCTTTTGCCGGTACGTATTACAGGTATAAGATTTTTGGTTAAGGAGACTTCCTTAAAAAGGAAATCAAGCGATTCACAAAGGAAATATGCATCCTCCGGAGTGATTCGTTTGATGTCTTTAGGCTTGACAGAAAGGAAATCAAACAGCGCTCGAAGTTTAAAATCCACTATACTGAGCTGTCCCTGAAACAGACGGCTGACAAATAAAACCTGTTTTTTTGTCAGCTCATTCCAGTCGGAAGGCGTGAAATATGTCTTACCATCGATTTCAATTTGGTTCATGGCAAAAGTTCTTCTTATTTTGATAATTGACCTTCTACCTTTGAAATCCTTTCGCCATGATCGCCCAGGGTGATTTTCATTTCATCAATGCCGGTATCATGCCGGCACAAGTGTTCGCCGATTTCCTTATGCTTCTCAGTGCAGTAAGTTTCACGACACTGCATCTGGACAATGAGCTTATCAACCGATTTCTTCAGTGAGGTTACACCTATGTAGAATTGGTATAGGAAAAACCCGATCACCGGAATTGCAATGATCTTTATGAAGTCAAAGACATCCTGGAGGATAAAATCAAGTGGCTTCATGCAAGGAAAAATGAGTTATCGGATTTGTTTATGAATTCGTTGCGTGTCTCTGCTTTTACTTTACCGGCATACCGGTTTGAATGAAAATAAGCCGGGTAAACATCCTCACTGGCAGTTTCATCAAGGAACTGCTGCAGTGCTTTCAATTCTGATTCTCCATCTTTTTGATTGGCTTCGGCCATCATGGAGATACGTTCTTTGTTGGAAGCCTGCTTTGAAGATACGTTGGCAAACGTGTTGCCGGCAGTATCGAAAATTCCCCAGTCGAGAATGTCAATGGAGATTTCCATCAGTGCCCTGGCCATGGTAAGATGCGCCAGTGCGGGACGGATCAAGTCCATGAGAACCAATTGCGCCGTGACCAAATCATCATCGGATTTCCAGGCATTTTTAAGCTCGTAGAACAATTCCGCAGAAAGTGTAGGTCGTATATACTTCTTTTCCACAGAGCGGATGATCGGTTTGAGGCATACGAAAACCCGTCTGCTCTCGCGTATATCCACCTCACTGTTGAACTCAAGGGTACCACGGATAAACAGGTCGGCATCCTGGGGATCATATCCGGGGTAATCTGCCTTGTGTTCATCAAGGAATTTCAGCACAAGATCCAGCGAAGTGTTTGCCCTACGAATCCAATTTTCTTTGAGGTTCTGCACCCGATATTGAGGTGCTGTTTTGTGTGTTGGTGATTCAATGACCTGGATACCCTGGGATGAAATGCTCACGCCGAATTCATCGGCGCCAAGCCACAAGGCATAAAGTGCCAGTGGCTTGCGGATCATTGAGAGTAGATCAGCAAGGTTTTCCGGGGTGGTTCCATCATTCGGAGGAACCGGATCGATGGCCATCAGGTCTTGCAGTTGATCATAAAGAACATTGCCAAGCACTGGTTTGATGAATGTTTCCTGGGCTTCATCAATATACGGAAACCAGTTTTCGATCGAGTTGCTGACATTAATGGATGCAGCGGTCAAAACCTGTGAAAGATTGTCTATCAGTCTTGTCATGCGATATTCTTGTCGATGCGTTTATCAATCTTCGTCGGATGGTCCTGCATCGTTTGAGAGGTGTCAACGGTCACGTAATCAAACTCAATATCCGGAGACCATTTGTTGAAATCACGGATGAAATAAAGGGGTTCCAGACTAATCTGCCGGTAAATACCCATCTCGGCATTGAGTTGCCAGAAAGCTTCCCGTTTGTCCGAACCGCTTCCTGCCCCCAGGTTGCCTCCGGGAAGTCCTGAACCCACCAGGCAGGGATCGACCCCGATGGCAAATAATATCTCTGAATTTGCTGCCTGCGAATCCGGCAGATAAGCATCATCTTTGAGCTTGTTGTCAATCACGTTGATCTTCCATCCGGCAAGGTATTCACCTTTGAACTTGTTGAAAAATGTGAAGGTGAGAAAGGCTTTTCCGGTATTCTCGACATCTGACAGGAAATCGTTCATTTCCGAAAGAACCTTCGTTCTTGCCGACTCACGCTGTTCCCGAGTGTAATCAGGCGAAGGATACCGGTTCATGAAATAATCATCGGGTATCTCTATGTGATACTTGATGGTCATCTGGTTTTTCATGATAGCCTGCTTGAGCTGAGGCACCTTGTTGGCAATGCTGAGCCATCCGCTCTGACGGATTCCGTTCCAGACTGAGAGATGGTAATAGGATTTATTGAATGACCGGTAAAAAACCGGATAGGCAAACTGCGGATCCTGG
>CAIVAT010000100.1 GCA_903903985.1 uncultured Bacteroidales bacterium
AAATCAATATTTTTCGCTGCAAGTTGTTCAAGTCCATCTTCACCGGAACCTGATAGATGACATGTAAAGCCGGCACGGACGAGATTGTATTCAAGGAGTTTCGAGAGGTTCTGGTCGTCCTCGATAACAAGTAGCATTGGATTTGACATAATATGTTGTTGTTACAATTATAGTCAGAATACCTTGACTTTTTTGGTGATTTTTATTCTTAACCGTTACTGCGGAACCGGCAACTGTGTAACACCTATGTTGAACAGGTAAACTTAGATTATAACTCATTATCAGGAAAGAGGTCCACGCGAGTCCAGACGTGATGGAATTTGTTCAACAATTATAGATGTTCGAAACCATCCCGTCCATCAACTTTTTTTCATGTAACTATTTATAGTTAAAACCAAACAGCCACCTTATAGAGAGGTGGCTGTTTGTACTCTAATGTACCTTTGCAGTGCAACGAGTCTTTATTGTCAACAATTAATGATAATTGACAAATCCGGTTTCACTGATGATGCGTTTGCCTGCTTCGGTTTTTGTCAGGTCAATGAACTGCTTGACAACACCGGTTGGCTGTCCATTGGTGTACATGAAGAGCGGACGGTGAATTGGGTAGGTGCCATTTTTAACTGTTTTAACGTCAGGCTCTACACCGTCAACCAGAATTGCTTTTACAGAGTTATCAACAAAACCGAGGCCGATGTATCCGATTGCTCCGGGAGTAGATGAAACGCGGCTCTTGATAGCGCCGTTGCTTGACTGGGTTTCAGCTCTTTTTGAAATCGGATTATCTTTTCCCATGACCAGTTCTTTAAACGAGTCAGCAGTTCCACTGTTTGATTCGCGCTGGATGACAACTATGCCGGCATTTGGTCCGCCAATCTGGCTCCAGTTGGTATATTTACCCATGTATATTCCGCGGATCTGAGCTTTTGAAAGCGCATTGACGCGGTTGCTTGGATGCAGAACAATAGAAAGACCGTCAAGCGCTACAACGTGCTCTACCGGGTTGACGCCTTTGCCTTTTGCAGCAGCCAGTTCATTGTCTTTCATCGGACGAGACATGGTTGCGATGTCGCAGGTTTTATTGATAAGGCTTTTTGCACCGTTACCTGAACCGGACTCGCTTACTGTTACCTGAACGCCTGTAGTTTTAGTAAAATGATCGGCAAACGCTTTTGCGATAGGACCAACTGTGGTCGAACCGTCAATAACAATTTTACCTGCAGCGTGGGCTGTGCCGGACGCCATAACGCCGAAAACGGTCGCACTTAAAAGTATTTTTTTGAACAGTTTCATAGTGATTGTCAAATTGAGTTAATAAAATGTATAGCGATAAAGAGTGTTGTTCATAAACAGGATATACAAGGCTGCCCATCAGCATTAGAAACAGCCTTGATACCCAGACCAAATACAACACAACAACGAAAGAACAACACACAAAGTTTAGAACTTTACAGTAGCATCTACCCAGAAGAGGTTAGAGGTAGGAAGAGTATTGCCGATGATATTATTGAACCTGAAATAATTCACACCAATAGTCATGTTCTGCACAAGATGATAAGCTGCGCCTATCTTGATACCTTTTAGATTTACCTGTGATCCACGGTTACGGTCTGAATCTGTGAAGCCGGTAACTGCATCTTGCTCGATATAGGCGTATTCAGCGGAAGTGAACCACTGTCCAACCTGCTTGGCATCACCGATTTTTCCCTCAACGAGGTAGCTTGTTCTGTTGTCTTCGTTGATCAATGTATAGCGACCACCATCATTCTTCGCAGTGTTGAAGGCATACTGCCCAGTGATCTGCCATGGAAGTGTGTCAGTAAGCTGGCCGCCGACTTTTCCAAAAATTTCAACAATATTGAAATCCTTTCCTTTGTAGTTGTTTGTTCCTTTTAAGATCATGCCATCATAATCGAAATTCACATAATCATAATAGGCGGCTCCTAACTGATAGTTGAGATCGCTGAATTCACCTTTATAGCTTGCCTGTGCAGCAAAAAGGTATGCATCATCAACTCGGGTTGCTGTACCTGTTGCGCTAGGAACTGGTGCTGTACCGTTAACCTCGTTAAGCGGGTAGTATCCTAGTACTGCACATAGACCGTCTTTTTCTTTGCCTGCGGCATCCTTTCCGTACTGAAGGGTTGCTCCCTCAAAAGTAAGATCGCTGTCCCACACAAGATCGTTGATAACAGTAAGAGTGCTTGCAACGGCTCTCTTTCCAAGGATTACATTCACGTCGCCACCGAGCATGGCTGGATGGTAGTCGATAAAGTATTCATTCAAAAAGACGGGACTGGCATGAAACGTATTGCCAAAGGTCTGGTTGCGTGAGGTTGTTTCATTAGCATACCATAAACCGCTACCAGTTCCAGTTGATGTGGTTTGTGTTATATCATCTGTTGCGAGCTGGACACCGGCTGACAGCTCTTCGTTGACCCAGGCGTTTGCGCCCAAACGAAGACGACCGCGGTGGCGGTTACGGGTGATATCTGTAGTCGCAGCATTGCCATCATCAGTTTTTTCAGTTTGGTAGCGATAGCGAACATCGCCGGCCCAGTTCAGGTCAACAGCCTGCGCATTGTTATACCCGAGGGAGGCGGCCAGACCGACCAATAATGCTAATTTCTTCATAATGATTATGTGATTTGGTTGTGTGTGATCTTAACATGAAAAATTCCGAACTTGCAATCGCATATCTTCATGCGCCACATAATGTAACCATCGTTTTGTTAAGGGATTGTTACGAGAGTGTCACATGATTGTGAACAATAATTGGATCCC
>CAIVAT010000101.1 GCA_903903985.1 uncultured Bacteroidales bacterium
CACGTCACCGTTTGTAACATTTCCCCACCCTTCGCCGCTGTAATATTCCCACTGATAGACATAACCCCCGGTTCCGTTGGCTGCCGTCACACTTAAAGTTGCTGTTCCGCCGGCACAGATATAAGTTGTTGCTGTTGGCTGGGATGATATGGTAGGATCCGGTACCACGGTGATGGTTGCAGTTGTCGAGTTGGCAACTAAACATACACCGCTCTGAACCACAGCACGGTAATAGGTTGTGGAGGTCAGATCGGTTGCGACCAGTGTTGTTGTGGTATTGGCCACATCATGTATGTCGCTTCCAAAATCATCAGATGAGTATTGCCATTTAACCACACTGCCTGTCTTTCCGTTCAGGGTTAGCGTGGTTGAGTTGGTTCCCGTACAAACTGTTTTGCTACCGCTGATAGTTCCGGCAACTGTAGTCGGGTCAACGGTAATGGTTGCTGTTCCGCTCTGTAACTGTGAACAGGTTGTGCTGGAAGCATCCTGAACGCTGACCAGCGTGTAAATAAATGTCCCGGCAGCTGTTGTAGTCTGGGATACCGTTGCCGTATTTCCGGTACTGATGACTGTTTGATCTCCACCTGCGTTTATCTTATAGGTAAAGGTATAAGGTGCTGTGCCATTTGCCCCGGTGAATGTAATGTCTGGTGCAGTAGCGCCCTGGCATAACCTGGTCGTTCCACTGATCGTCGCTGTCGGCAACGGATTGAGGGCAACGTTAAAATAATCGGTCGTCACCTGACATCCGGTGGCAGTGATCGTTTCCTGGACAGTGAGCCATCCGAATGGATCATTCCAGGTAACAGTAATTGAATTCGTTCCGTCACCGGCAGTAATTGTACCTCCACTGATGGTCCATAGATATGAATGACCTGTTACAAACGGAGTCGAATAAATATTGCCGGTTGATAAAATACATAATGGGGTGGTCCCTGTAATGACGGGTGCAGGCAGTGCGTTAATCCTCACACCTGTAGTGGTTTCAACAGAGGCACAACCGCCTGAAGCCCCGATAGCATACGTTACTGTATACAATCCAGGATCGCTTGATCCCGGGGTAACCATCCCGCTGGATGAATTGAGCACCAATCCAACAGGAGTTGCTGTATAGGTACCGCCCAGGGTTCCGGTCTGTGTAACTGCCTGTGCCTCGAGAATGTCTTTGCAGTAGGGTGATCCCGCATATGAAATGGTGGCGGTCGGGGTGGCGGTGATCGTCACGGGGGTAGTTGCCGTTACTTCGGCGCATCCTCCTGATGCAGCAATGGTGTACGTTACAATATAATTGCCTGCGTCACTTGAACTCGGCGTTATTGCACCGCTTGAGGAACTAAGGGTGAGTGTTCCGGTTCCGGAATAGGTGTAAACTCCACCGGCAGTGCCTGTCAATGTTACCGGCTGTGCAGTTGCGACGGATTTACAGAATGGATGGCCAGCATAAGAAATAGTAGCCGTTGGCGCACTCAACATGGTTACATCAAATGTTGCGGTTAACACACTGCATCCGCCTGCAGCCGCGATGGTATAGGTAACGGTATAAGGTCCTCCTGCAGTAGACGCAGCGGGGTTAATTTGTCCTGTGATCGGGTTAACAGAGAGGGCAGCCGGAGCTGAATAGGTTCCGCCCGGGGTACCTGTCTGAACAACATCCTGGAGAGGTGAGGTGACACAAAATGATGCTGCCGAATAAGAAATTGCTGGCTGTACCGGTGCAGCAGTTATCGTTACATTGAATGTAGCTGTAACCTGTCCGCAACCGTTGGCCGGGGCAATGGTATTGGTCACTGTGTATGTTCCGGCAGTACTTTCCGAAAGGTCGATCGAACCAGTACTTGTATTGAGAAAAACGAGGCCGGTGGTGGATGAGAAAATTCCTGCAACACTCCCAACCGGAATAGTTGCTGTTGGGTCGATGCCGTTTGTGCAATAGGCGCTTTGTGAATAACTGAATGTTGCAACAGGTAATTTTGTAATGGTAATCGTGGCCTCAGCCCATGCATCTGTGCATCCTGATGGCGCCGTAACTGTATTTCTTACCGTGTAGGTTCCGGCTGTGCTGGCTGCAAGGTGGACTTCTCCGGTGCTGGTGCTGAATGAAAGTCCTACGGTGGATGAAAAAGTACCGGGGACGCCACCACCTGTAAAGGTCGGGAATGGATTGACGCCGTTGCTGCAATACGGTGTTTCAGTATAACTAAATGCAGCAACCGGCTGCACGCTGACGATAATCGCAGCTGAACCGGATGTGGTGCCAATGCAATGTGCATCATTTACTGCGGAGAGCGAATAGGTTGTATTGACAATTGGACTCACCCCGATGATCTTGGGATTGTCGGTTGTACTTGAAATGGTTACCGGAGTGGTCCCATCGGTATAGGTGAAAGTCCAGGGTGAATTGCCTGTGAATGCAAAACTCAGATTGGTGGTGCCTCCGCTGCAGATGGCCGTTGTACCAGAGAGGGTCGCGGTTGGCACAGGATAAATGGTCACAGAAGCCTCTGCGGTTACCTGTGCACAAGGTGCAACTGCCGCCAGTGTATATGTCACAGTGTAGGTACCAGGGGTGCTTGAACTAACCAGGATAGCTCCTGAAGATGTATTGAGTGATAGGGTGCCACTGCCGGTATACGAATATACGCCACCCGTATAAACACCGGTTCCGGTAAGTGTAACCGGCTGGCTTCCCAGACTGTTGCAAAATGGTGCACCCAGATACGAAATGCTTGCGGTTGGAAGCTGAAGGATGGTCACAGTCGTGGTGGCCGTCAGAGGCGTACACCCTCCAGCACCGGAAACAAGGTAACTTATCGTGTAGGTTCCAGTTGAACTCGATGCCGGCGTAATGGTACCTGTTCCGGCATCAATGGTAAGCCCGGACGGGGAAGCGGAATAGGTGCCTCCGATGGCTCCGGTACGAACCACATTCACTGATGCATGCGATGTACAGAAAGGCGACCCGGAATATGATATCGTGGGCTGTTCCTGGGCGCTGGCAATGGTTACAAGGGTCGAAACAGGAGGCTCCGAACAACCAGGTGCCGGTGAAACCGTGTAGGTCACCGTGTAGGTATTCTCCAAACTGGTGCTTGGCAGAATAGCCCCGGTTGAACTGCTTAGAGAGAGCCCTGAAGGGGTCGCAGTATAAACACCCCCGGGTGTTCCTGTAGAGGTTATCGGCTGAGAAGTAGCAACGGTTTTGCAAAAAGTTGAACTTGCATAGAAGATACTTGAAGTGACCGTTGAAGCATTGATGCTTGCAAGTACCGACACCCGGTCGCAAATCCCGCATCCGTGCTCATCAACTGCATCGACATAATAATAGGTCGAAACGACCAGTACTGGCGTGATAAAACTTTCTCCGGTACCCACCGAGGTACCATAAAAAGGAACCGTATACCAATGAATCGTACCTGAACTGGCTGTTGCTCCAAGTGTAACCGTTCCTTCGCCGCACCGCGATCCTGGGGTAGTTCCTGTGATCTGCGCGTAAACAGACGATTCAAAATATCCAAGAACTGCCAGGAAGATCAACATCCTTGCAATCATCCGAATGTTTTGTTTTGTAAATCGGAGTAGAAGGTTTTTCATAAGACAATGTTTAATTGTGGTGAATATTAAATTTTGTGAGTCTGTATATGTTTGGTTTATATTGTCGATCTCTTTTAAAATCGGATGAGGTTTCCGCTGGTTTCCACTTCGTAATACCTGAAAATCCATAACACAACTCATTGGCTGAAAGTGCGTTCTTCGAATCAATGACTTGTACCGATGCAATACTGTAACATCTCAATGATACCTGTGCCAACATCAATAGCCGCCTCTTTTTGGTTACGGAGCGAATCTATGGCAACTAAATGAAATTCATCATAGGGGATCGGGAAATTCTCTGTAGGGTTTGGGCTGATTTTAATGTAAGTGTTTGCCCTACACAATCTTTTTTGGCTCAATACTCTTTGGCAGGATCCGTTGAAGTTGGCCGGGGTTGGTTGAGGCGGGACAGATCTCGTCGGAATGGAATTCGCCGGGGCGGAGTTTGTCGCCAGGGTGGGTTCGGAACCCACCCCGGTAATCTGATCAAAGAAAAGATTACTGGTCCGGCAACGTCTTACGCAACCAGAAAAAACCGATAATGCCTGCAATAGCTGAAGCAATCAGCACTGCAATTTTTGTTTGGTCGACCAGTGTTTCCTTATTAAAAGCAAGCAACGTAATGAATATGGACATTGTAAAACCAATCCCGCCTAAAAAACCCGCACCGGCGATATGTTTCCATATTAGGTCCGGGGGCAGTGCACAGAATCGCAACCATACACCGGCTTTCGAAAACAACCATATCCCTAATGGTTTACCCACGATCAGCCCGATAAAAATGCCAATACTGCTTGGTTCAATTAAACCGGATTGCATGTTGCTGCCAATCAGTATCCCCGTATTCGCCAGGGCGAACAATGGCAGGATGATGAATGCAACCGGCCGGTGTAAAAAATGTTGCAATCTGTAAGAGGGCGATTTGTCACCTCCATCTCCGAAAGGAATTGCAAAAGCCAGCAATACACCGGTGATCGTGGGATGAATACCTGAATGCAGCATGAAATACCACATCAGGGATCCTCCTATCAAATAAGGAAAGATCTGATTGATTTTCAATCTGTTAAAAACCAACAACAAGCCAAATATTCCCAAAGCAGCCAACAGGTCAGACCATGCCAGGGATGCGGTGTAAAAAAATGCGATGACCAGGATGGCACCAAGATCATCAATGACAGCCAGGGCCGTCAGAAATACTTTCAGAGAAGCGGGGACCCTGCTGCCAAGCAACGACAAAATACCAATCGCAAATGCGATATCAGTTGCCATGGGAATACCTGCACCGGGTTGGGTCGAAGTATTTATATTGATAATCAGGTATAACCCCGCTGGAACCAGCATCCCTCCCAAAGCGGCTAATAGTGGCAGCGACGCGTTTTTAAATTCTGAAAGTTCCCCTGAATATATTTCCCGCTCAAGTTCCAGCCCGATCATCAGAAAAAAAACGGTCATCAACCCATCATTGATCCAATGCTGCAAAGGATGGCCTCCCAGGTTGATGTTCCATAATTCGGTATAAACTGCACCCGGGAATAAGTTTGCAGCCATGAGGGAGAAAATGGTACAGATGATCAGGACCATCCCTCCTGCTTTCTCACTATGGAAAAAATCAAGAAATTGTCTTGTCAGTTTCATTGTCCTTTTTTCAAGAGCTCCCCTTCAATATTTCTAATTTTTCATTTTGCACTTTGCACTTTGCGTTTTGGAGTATTGCATCCTGCATCCACCACATATTTCCAGGTCCCATCCGGCTGCTTCCTCCATATCGAAATATAATTGCCATACATGGTCGTATCCTTTGATTTCAGATACAGTTCCCACTCTCCGAATGTATAGCCAAGATCATTTGACCGACCTGTTTCTGCTTTTACAGGCCTCCATTGAAGGATCATTTCCGAATCGGGTCTGGCCGTGTAAATCCTGGTCATTTCACTTTTCCCGATGATTGGGAAATCCCCGTCCCTCAGCTTCACGACACTGTCTGCGGCATAAAAAATGAAGGCAGCATTCAGCCCCTTTTCAACACTCATCCGGCTGAATGATTCATCGGTGGCAATCAGCGCCTGAACATCAGACTTTGGTTCTTGGGCACATCCCATCAGGATCAGCATCAACATCAAGGGCAGCATCGTTTTCATATCGTTTTTTCTGCGAAAATACATAGAAAATGGAAATGTCCCTGTTTCCGTTGGGTAAATCCAGGGCGGGGAGTCATCCACTTAATTTCCATGGAATGATTATTTGGCGTAAATTTACCCTTCTATTACTACATAATATATATGGTATGGAAAATAAGCTATCTGTTCTGATCATTGAAGATAGTCAGCATGACGCTGAATTAAATGCCCGCCACCTGGAAAAAATGGGTTATCACGTTGATTTTCGGAGAGTTGAAACCGCCGAAGAGATGAAAGATGCCTTGATGCTGCAATCCTGGGACCTGATTCTTTCAGATTACTCCATGCCGAAATTCGATGTTCTGTCAGCGCTCTCCATCTATCATGCATCAGCGATGGATGTACCTTTTATTGTCATATCAGGGGCGATCGGTGAGGAAAAAGCCGTTGAAATGATCAAAGCCGGGGCACACGATTATTTGTTGAAAGATAACATGACCCGTTTTGGGTCTGTTGTCAAACGTGAACTCAGGGAAGCTTTTCTCCGTCAGCAACTGGCCTATGCAAATACGACCCTCGCGCTCAGTGAGGAACGATACCGGACCATGATCAAAGCCTCTCCCGATGGAATATTAATCATCGATCTCCTGGGGATGATTACCGAAGTATCTGCGGCTGGCCTTATCCTTTTCGGAACAAAGACAGCCGGTGATCTTGTAGGATTGAATTTTTCGGGATTGGTCCCGAATGATGAAAAAAGCAATCTTCTTGAAATTTTCGAGAAAACAATGAAGGATGGGCTTGTCCAGAATATTGAAATAAAATTCATCAGGCTTGATCAATCCCTCTTCGTTTCCGAAGCCAGTGCAACCGTGTTGCATGATTCCATGGGCAAGCCTATCTCGGTGATGATGATTATCCGCGATATTTCACAACGCAAAAACCTGGAAATGCAGCTGATCCACTCCGATCGCATGGCCGGATTGGGAGAAATGGCTTCTGGCATTGCACATGAGATCAATCAGCCATTGAATACCATCTCCATGGCAATGGACAACATCCTGAGTGAAATTGCCACCGGTGATCACGTGGAAAAGGGTTATCTTGAAAAAAAATCTGACAAAATTTTTGAAAATATTACCAGGATTCGCAACATCATTGACCATATCCGTGTTTTTTCCCGCGGGCACGATGATTATATTTTGACAGCCTTTGATATCAATTCAAGCATACGTAATGCCGTTTCAATGGTTTCCGAGCAATTTAAACATTACGCCATCGACCTCCGGTTGTCCCTCGATGACAAACTGCCCCAGCTAATGGGAAATACTTATAAATTTGAGCAGGTCATCCTTAATTTATTATCCAATGCCAAAGATGCATTGCTCGAGAAGGAGGACCTTCAGGACCCGGGGCATGGTAAATCAGTAGAAATCAAATCCTTTACGGCGGATCAGCTGATCGTTGTCGAAGTATCAGACAATGGAACCGGGATTGCCGAAGAGAATATCAAACAGGTGATGCTGCCGTTTTATACCACCAAGGACCCGGGAAAAGGTACCGGGCTTGGACTGTCTGTATCCTACCAGATAATCAAGGAATTGCATGGAACGATGGAATTTTCGAGTAATCTATCTTTTGGAACCAAAATAAAGATACTTTTGAAAAACCAAAATTGAAGGGAAGAATGGCAAAACAGGAAAAGATCGGGATCCTTATCCTGGATGATGAAAAACAATTCACCGAAGAGCTGTATGAGTTTTTACAGAAATCAGGTTTTGAGTCGTTTGAATCAAACACATACGAGGAGGCCCGTCACGTTCTGAACCACCATAACATCGATCTCCTGATCCTGGATGTGCGCTTGCCCGGGATCAGTGGCCTGGATATTTTAAAGGAGATAAAGGTCGAGCATCCAAACCTGGAAGTGGTTGTGATTTCCGCACATGGAGATATGGATACTGTGATCAAAGCCATGCGTCTGGGGGCATTCGATTATCTGCGCAAACCCTTCAGGCATATCGATATCCAGATCGTTATCGAGCGCACACAAAAGTTCCTGTTCCTGCAACGCAAACTCAAACGGGTGGAAGAACGGAATTCCCTGATCTCAAAGACCCTTGAAGAGAAAATTGATCGGCATTTCATCGGCATCAGCCGGAAAATAAGGGAGGTTTTTGAAGCGGCCATGACGGCCTCCCAGTATCCCGATGTCAATGTGCTGATTACCGGAGAAAGTGGGACGGGAAAGGAAAATATTGCCCGGATCATCCATTATTCAAGCCCGCGGAAAGATTATATGTTCTGCGCCGTAAACAGCAGTGCAATTACTGATTCATTATTGGAAAGTGAATTTTTCGGTCATAAAAAAGGTTCATTTACAGGTGCGGTTGCCGATAAAATGGGCTTTTTTGAGGTTTGCAACCAGGGTACGCTGTTCCTGGATGAAATAGCTGACATGCCCTTAAACCTGCAGGCGAAAATTTTACGCGCGGCAGAAGAAAAAGTAATTACCCGGGTTGGAGATACAGCCCCGGTAAATACCGATTTCCGGATCATCTCATCTACCAACCATGACATTGAGAAAGATGTGGCTGGAGGCAAATTCAGGCTCGACCTGTTGCACCGGCTTAACACCCTTCAGATTCATATCCCGCCGCTCAGAGAAAGGCCTGAAGATATCAAACCCCTGCTGGTCCATTTTACCGGGACCTTTGCTCAGAAACTGAACAGGCCCAACCTTGTCATTGAAGAGGATGTCTTTACGGCACTGGAGCATTACCCTTTCCCGGGCAATATCAGGGAGTTGAAAAACATGGCTGAAAGGGCCATCATTCTGAGTAAAAACAAATCCCTGGGAGTCCATGATTTTCCGCTTAAAAACCAGGAACCTGCACAATCTTTCCCAGGGACGGATCACGCCAACCTGAAATTTCATGAGATTGATTTAATCCGCAAAGTGCTTGTCGCAAATAAATTCAATCAAAAAGCTGCTGCTGAAGCACTTGGCATTACCCGTGATGCCCTGATCCGTAAAATGAAAAAATACAACCTGAAGATCGGTAAGAGCGAAATCCGACCTTTATTTTCGCACACATGTGCGGTTTTTTCACTTTATAGCCCTATTCTTTCCATAACAATTATTTCGATCCGCCCTTTCCGGCAATGCACCGGGTAATTTTATCATTCTCATTTTAATATACTTAGCATAATAAACTGCTAAATATCCTATGCAGGGTTCTTTCCGGACCGTTTTTTGCATTGTTCACAATTGTCAGTTGAGAAATCAGTATTAAAAAGCATTGTGGATGACGTTGACAAGGATCGTTAAAACAACTTCTTCGATAATCTTAATGATGGTTCTGTTTGCACCGGATTTTTTCGGTCGTGATCCTTACTATACCCAATTTTCCAACGTCCCGTTATTTTATAATCCGGCTTTTACGGGAATTTATACCGGGGCACGCTTCAGGCTCCTCTCCCGCAGCCAGAACATTACGCCTGCATCCGGATTTAAAGGATATCATTTTTCAGCAGACCTGGGCGACAGAAACCTTCCGGGAAGCGGTGGGTTTGGGGTCATCTTAAATACAGACAATGAAGGAATAGGTTTCATCAGAAATTTCAACCTCGGCGTTTCCTTTTCCGCAAGAGTCCCGTTCAACCGGTTTATGATCGGCCAAATCGGCATCAAAGCCTCCTGGCTGCAAAAGCGTGTTTCGTGGGATGATTTTAACTATACGGAGAAACTGGCTGAGCAATATGGCCACCTTTATGATTCAGGGTTCATACGTCCTGCCATCAATGTTTTAAACCTGCCGGATTTTGGAATCGGAGGGTTGGTCCAGTTTACGAATTCCAGGGGTTGCTTATCCGGTATCGTCGGTTTTGCAGTTGACCATCTGTTTGAACCGGATGAATCCTTTCTGCAAACAACGAAATCACCTTTGGCCAGGAGATGGACAGTACATGCAGATCTCGTCTTTTCCGTCAGATGCCCTTCCGGGTTTAACGAAAAGGAGGATGACGCCTTAAAAATAAACCCTGCGGTTATTTTTCAGAACCAGGGAAATACAAGTGAACTTCAGGCGGGAATAAACCTGACAAACTATGGAATTTATTTTGGCCTCTGGTACAAAGGCCTGTACGGCCCGGAAAAAAACAATACCATCGCCCTTCTCGGTGGTTACCGTTATGTTTTTGCCGACAAAATGAGTATCAAATGCACTTATAGCTACGACATGCAGGTAACCGGGCCGCATAAAAAAGATGGTGGCATTCATGAAATAAGCCTTGTTTTGGAATTCAGCAGCCTGCATCTGTTTAAAAATTCCCACGGTTCATCCTACCGTTCCCTGACACAGGCACAAAAGTATAATTCGCAGTTGGCGTATTCTGATTTTTAAATTTGTGGTTAATAATGGGGATTCAATGCCTGGCAGACATTCAAAAACTGCCAGGTTTTTTTATTTTCCTTCCGTTTTTTCCACTTCAGGATCCGGAATCAGATGGATCTGTAACCCTTCGATATAATCACCCTGGGATAATGCCTGGATCTCAAATTTCAAGACCCCAAGGGGATTGGTTACGCCCAGGAAACCAAGTTGTGTCTGATCAACATCAAGGGTGTACTTCCCGGGAGGGATGTCCATAACATAAAAGCCGCCATCAGAAAAAGTACGTATGGTTTCTTCATATTTATTGGTTTCACCTTTGATCAGCAGGCGCAACCCTCCCTGCCCTTGCATACCTTCAGGTTTGTTGATATAGACTTTCCCTTCAACAATCCCCCCCCGGTAAAACGGAAGTTCAATGCGCTTGTATTGATTTGGGTCGGTTACAAATGAAAATTCTGTTTTTAATGGTACGAGCGTGGGATCGGATATGGTGTTTCGGTTGACTTTCAGGTTATACCGGTAATAACTCTGTAACTGGTTTAAACGCAATACGCCGTCTCCGCCTATCTTTACGGTAGCCGGATTGTCGAGAATGACTGAATTGGCCGGCAATATTTCATCGCCCTTGTCATAAATGCCGGTGTTGTTGTTGTCGACGTAAGATACGACCGATATGGCAGCACGCCCAACCTGCTCGCGGTTCGAAGGTTCCAGTCTGCCATTGCGGGCATCCACCCCGATCGATCCTGTAAAACTTTGGCGCAAAGCTGCCAAACTACCAACTGAATTGAACATTGTGGTAGACCTGATAAAATTAAGATCCAGGGTGAACCCCACTTCGGTGAGGATGGATTTCTGCTGGAAATTATATCCGAGATTGACATTGAGCCTTCCATTCCGGAAAATGGTACGCGACAATTGAAGGTCTGTTTCGATGAACCCACTATTGATAAAACTATACCGGGCCTGGCCCCTGATGAACATGCCCCTCACATACACAGGCACTCCGGGAGTTCTGGCGATCGTATAAGTCAGGGATGTTATCAGGGATTGCTCACTGGTAAAGGTAAGATCATGAACATGGTTGAAAGCGTGCCTGTAGTTGATCCGAAGGTTGAACTGCCATATCCTTGAACTGAAGTCAACATTGTATTTTGTTGCCGTACTTCCGGCAAGCTGGGTGTGTTCGCCTCCCAAACGAAGGCCTGTTGTGAAACCGAACAGGTTGATCGGAAGATAGATGTTGCCGATAAGGTCATCAACCGCACCAAGCACATTGAATGTGCCGGCATGAGGGAAATGCGTGTAAATCAGGCTGACGCTGAGATCGCTGGGATACATTACACTGCCCGAAAGCCGGTAATAATTATCAGGGGCAATGTCGGCTGATAACAGGTACTGTTTTGCAATCCGGGATGACAGACTGCCATATAAAAATGGTTTTGCCGTCCACAATTTTGCTGCGAAATAGTCTGCTCCGGCAGATGCAGTCAGCCATTTCGTGATTCCAACCGCCACATCACCATGACCGATATATTTATCTGTGGTCAGTTCATAAATCGAATTTTCAATCACACCTCCCTGTACATTGTACGAAACCACGCCGGCCGGCAGAAAAGTAAAAGGCACCTGCATCTCTTTATCAATGAATTTCACTTCACCTGAAGGGGTATAAACGCGGGTACTCAGCCGCGAGGTTCCGTAGGTAATCGGAACATTGAACCGGTAATAACCCAGTTCATCAGCCCGCATATAGGCGATCAGGCGATCGTTCAGATAGAGTTCCACCTCCGATTCCGGTTCCGTTCTTCCGTCAAACACATAAGTATCGAAATTCCTTCTGGGCTCAACGGGGTCATTGCTGATGGCAAACCCCCTGATCTGCCGCCGTAACAATCCGGTTGTCGATAATTGTCCCGCGGTGAAACTTGCAAAAAACGGGTTATCCCTTACCACAAACCTCCATCGCAGGCCGCTGGCCTGTAAATTATTCGGGGCGTTCATGGTTTTTATTCCAATGACGGTACCCTGGATATCACCGCCCAGCACCTCCATCCCACCGGTAAAAGTGTAACCTACACTCTGGGAATTACTGGTATAAAGTCCGTTCAATGCGTAATCGATCATTGCACCGCCAAGAATTTTCCGGGAACGCTTATAGGCAAGTGGAAAGTCCTCGCGGGTGGTCGAACCTGACTGCATTTTTTTCCTTTGCTGTTCCCGTTCTAACTTTTCCTGTACAGGGAGTTTTTTTTCCGTAAAGAGGGTCATGGTCAGGTAATCAATATTTACCGTGAAAACCAGGCCAAAAACCTTTTCAAAAATTGCCGGACTCAGGTAAAAGTCCATGGGGCCAATACGGAAATCATCCGGCGTAATCGCAAATACTTCCCGCCCAAGCTTGACTTGCAAAGTATTGAGATTGATCACAAATGGATTATCCGGGTTCAGATAGCTCCCCCTGACTGTGAAATTTTTTATATCAGGTTCGTAGGTGATCTGTAACAGATTGAACAGTTCGGTAATGGGAAGGAATGATTTTTTGGTTTGATCATTCAGGATACTGCTGATATATACTCCACCGATTGCAGGGTATCTGAATGCCAGCATGACCTCCTCATCTTTGGAGCTCTGCGAATACAGGTGTGAGGTAGGAAAAACAGCAAGAACGCCAAGGAAAAATGAAACAATTATTTTTTTCATTTTCCTTGATCCTGTAACTATTTAATCAACACATCAACCGACTCTTTCACAGGTTGTGCCTGCACCAGGTCGCCGGCTGCCATGTCGCCACGCTTTGTTTCAAAAGTGAGTTCCAGTTTATATGTTCCAGGGGTTACTTTTCCGATACCAAGGTCAATCCGCCTTAACACATTGAAATAAGCCGTTACCGTCGATTGCGTGGTAGCAACAACTTTGCCTTTGGCATCCAGGAGTTTTGCGATCATACTGCCAATAAAAGGAGCATCTCCCAAACGGTTAAGAGATGCTTTGATGGAAAGCACAGAATCTTTCTGTACCGCGTCCAGTTTCACGATCTTCAGCCCTGTGGTTACCTTTCCCCACTTGTAAAAGGCAGGAATAACCTGTTCGAAATTATAGGTGATTTTCGTGGTGATGCCTTCAGCAACAGGTTTGGCAACTTCAGCTGTTTGAGGTTTGCCAAGGATTTTCGCCCTTGTGAAATAAAATCCGTCTTTCATGCCCGGAGTTGGTTTAACCTGGATCCGGATGGTGCGCTGCTGCTTGCCAGGCAAAATGAACGTGCGGGGGAAAGCACGTGCAATCGGATCCATGGCATACTGTTTATAGGCAACCGTATCGTTATAATTCATCACCAGGTTGCCGTCGGCATCAGAACCGGGGTAACCGAACGCAAAGGAGATTTCAACCTCCTGGGCCTGGTCTGAATTGTTGGTGATGTACAGGTTACCGACACCGCTTCTGCCATCAACAGAAACATAAGGAGGTGATATCGCCAATTGTGCCTGCAGTGCTGTATAGCTAAGTGTGCAAAATAAAACGATGGCAACAGTAATTACAACCTTCATGGTAGTGGATTTTATGTAAATGAATATTGTTTTATCCTGAATTATATTAATATGTTCAGTTTATGAATGATACGAAAGTCGCCAGATAAGGTTACACGAATTTCACTGTGAAATTACAAAAACTTTCGCTTGAAATGTGCATTATTTAAAAAAAACCTGACAGGTTTTTTTAACCTGCCAGGCTCAAAATCACTTGGTTGCAGTTGCTTAACAGCAGTACAATCTAGTTATAGGTAGCAGTAAGCGTAATGTTGGCAGCATAGTTTCCAGTTGCTTGTGTAGATCCCGGAGTAACGGTGCCACCGATAAAAACGTAGATGGCGTTGGCTCCTGTAATATCGTTCAGGGGGAAGTCTCCACTGGCCACCTGGGTACCGGTTGCAGGGACAAAGGTTGTACCGGCAAATGGTGTTGCAATCCCGTATCCAGCGGTATATGTTCCTATGGGAAGATTATTTACACCATTTACCAGGTTTGCTGGCAGTGTCGTAAATTGAATCTGAACATTGGAACCGGATGATGCTGAAACGGTAAAAACACCGGTTGTCTGGGTTCCTTCACCTACCTGGCCGCCAGTGGCAACATTGGTCAGGCTGATCGTTTTTGCCAGGCCAGGGGAAACCCTGCCAAAATCCAGAGCCGTAAGCCCGGTTACATTGATGCCTTGCAAAACTTCAGCTTTTCCTACGATAAAGTCATTGTCGGTTGATTGAGCCATTGAGCCAATTGCAAAACCCATCATGATGGTAATTGCTGCGAATAATTTCATTGTTTTTTTCATTGTTTTTGTTTTTGTGGTTAATTTGTGAATTGGGGGTGATTTTGTTTCAATAATTTCAATTTTTTTGTTATGTCTCTCATTTTAACCTTTTATACGGATAAATTCTAAAAAGGTTCTGTTTTTCTCAAGGAGCATTGCTTCGTTTCATTGTGGGTGTGGTTTATGGGAAAATGAGTTTGTTTAATATTCGATCGTCAGATGAACAATTCCTTCGAAAGCACTTTCAGCATTGTCGGGAACTTCAGCAATACCTTTGATGTAAAGACAGGCCTGAAGTTCATCGTCGCGCTTTTCTTTCTGATCGGAAGCATTGGGCCGGCCGCCAATTTTAAACACATTGTTTTTATTGTTTAACCACACAAGATTCTGCGCACCGGAGCCTGCATCGTTTTGCCAGGCCAGGCTCATGTTGAATGGCATGGTTTGCTTTTCCTTGTTAACCAGCACATCAGGGGCATCAAGACGGATCAGTACATCCATATTTTCCTTCCCGGTAATCGTAATAGCCCCCATCGTCTGGATCATTGTGGATGTTCCGGATGAACCTCTTGGAAGGGACTGGATCTCATGGTTAGCGACAACTTCAAATGGAATTAACTCCTGCATCCCCACCGTTGAATTCACATCCAGGTGAACCTTAAGGGATTGCCCTTGAACGTTTACCATCACCAGGAAACATCCGGAAATAATCAACGACCGGATACCTGTCAGCCTCATGTGATTCATCCATTTCCTACTATAGGGGTTGATTATTTTTTTCCAGATTGTCATCGCAAAGATAGTTGCTTTATTAAATTTTTTGTTAGGTTCTTTTCAAATTACTCCCTAACATGTTAGGTTAGGAAATAAGGACAACTATATTACTGTTTACCAAAATCATTCCAAAGGTTAAAAATTTCATAAACCATTATCAATCTGTGTGTTAAAAAATTGATTCATTCAATGGGATTCTAAAAATGAGAATTCCGGGGCCATTTTTAGAAAACCAGGACAGTAGCCAAAAAGTACTCCCTTTCATTTCAATTGTTTTTAGTGTACTCCACAGTCACATTAACTGTCCCTTCGTACAACCCGGCATCCACATTCCCCACAGGCCCCAGTGAACCGTATATAAACAAGTAAGCTGTCTTTCGCGGCGCAGTGTATCCTGACGAAGGAGGAGTTGGCGGCGGACCAGGAGGACCATTTATCCTTCGCAAAATCGGGAAGGTCGCCGTGTTAAATCCTGCCGGTACTTCAATGGCCTGCATTTTTGCCGTGATTTCATTCAACGGGTTCAGATTAGAATATGCAAAACGGAAGCTAACCGGTATTTTGTTTGCCTGGTCAAGGTCAAGGGTTAACGGGACATCGATATAAACCGTTACATCAAGATACTCATTGCCCTCAATGGTTAACACGGCTGCCTGCGGGTCATTCAGGTTGATGGTGACCGTTTGGCTGGCACCCGGGTTGATCACCCGGGTTTTGTCATTGAAATTGAGATTTTCAGGTGTACCCTTGGAAATCAGAATGTCATCAGCGGCAAATGTTCCAAAACTGACATGCTGGGCATCCAGATCACATGGGTACCACAACAGGCCAAGCACCACAATCAATATTTTATTTGACAGACCGGTCCGCATATCAGATATATTCGATTTGAATTGTAAATTCTCCTTCATAACTGCCCGGCCGCGCCTGGTTCAGGTCAACCTTACCTCCTACCCACAGGTAGTAGTCACCGTTTTCATTGAACTGTACGTTGCGTTCAATCTGATCAAGCAGCTGGGAAGCACGCTGATTATCTGACCTGTAGCCGCTTACAACGTAATTAAAGACAAGCGTTCCTTCGCCTGAACTATTTACCAGGGCAAGTTGGTTCACATAGGACAACCTGATCATGGAATTAATCTTCCCCTTAATAAGGATCTTTCCTGCTTTCTCATCCATAACCGGTGAGATTTCCAATATTCCATTTTGAGCAGATGATTCATCGATGACGATATCCTGTAGTGGTATGAGTTGAATGCCTGTTGCCTCTACAACCGTTGCTGATGCCCGGATACTTATTGAATTCTGACCGTACAGGGTGGAAAACAGGAAAAAGCAAGACAGAATGAATCCCATCTGAAAACCAACTCGTATTTTTCCTGTTTCTTTCATACGTATTTCAAGATTATCGTGATAAAATCACTAATTTTTTTGTCTTTTTTAAACCATCTGCATTCATCTGCAGCAGGTATACTCCAGGTTTCGCATTGCTGGAATTCCATGGCAAATTATATATTCCTGTTTCAAAATGCCGGTCTGCAACAACGTCAAGAAGATGTCCATAGATATCCACCACGCTTAATGTAACAAATGCCGGTACCGGAAGACTGAAGCGGATGGTTGTCTGGCCTATGAAAGGATTCGGATAATTCTGCATGAGATTTGCTTCCGGCGATAAATACACAGGATCAACCTGGTATACTCCTTTTTGAATCACGATTGAAAACGGCGGCAACTGGGAAGCGCTTTTCAATTTGCTGCCTGTTGCAACCGGATCAACGATCGAAAAAGGAAGTAACGGTACCTGCTTGCCCTGCACCGTATCTGTCCCTGCATTGGGCTGATCGCTGGTACTCTTGGTGTTTCCAATGACAAAAGAATATAAATTGTTGCGTTGCATCGAGATCGCTTTTCTTGTAGCATGATCATGGAGACTGATCGCCCAGTCTGATGGCCAATCCACCGGAAGATCCCAACCCAGGGTATAAGTTCCGGCAAGCTGATGCCCATTGATTTGCCCATCGATGTAAAGGGGAAGGTTGATAACATCGGGACCGTCCAGCGGAAGGTTGTTGATCACTAAAGGCATTGTATGTGCCGGAGAAGAGAGGGTGAAAAGTTCCAGCCAGGAATTGGAAAGAGGTTCCAAACGGTATGCATCCCATCTATCAGGACCTGCCTTTCCATCATCCTTGAATGAAATCATGATATTGCTTTCAAGGCCAGCTGCATTTGCTTTGAGGTTCAGCACCGAAGGAGCACTGCCGGCATGGGTCGACTTGACCGAAGTACCTCCGTAAAATGTTCCTCCTGTCGTTAATGCTTCATCAGTAAATCCAAGGGCGGGGTTCTGATTATTTGCTTTAACCCAGAATGCCTGGAACGGACTGATCAGCCCGTTTTCAAGGGTACCGTTTATCCCATTCCAAACCTTGAACTGGTTTGCTGCCGGATCCCATATATATATGGTATTATCGAGATTTGTCTTGGTCCACCCGTTTGAAGCATCCCAGTTCAGCGTGGAAACAGTGGGATTTCCAAGTAGATTCCATCCCTGGTCGTCGATATTGGTATCGTAGAAAATCGTATCGTTGGGCGATTGACTGATCTGCCCCCCCGCCCTGGGAGTAAAAGTCACCGGATGATTCATACCGGAAAAAGTAAAACTGCCCTGGAAATAGGCATTTCCGAAAGAGGACATCTGCCTGGGCAAAGTATCACTGTAAATACCAGAAACAGAGTCGAAAACATAAAGATAATATCCGCATCCCGGTACGAGTTCCGCGTTGAATGGACTTGTCCTCCAGCTCATGTTGGTCGTGAGGGTATCTGTTTCATCAAACCACAGGAAATTTGGCTGTTTATCCGGATAGGTGGATCCCGGAACTCCCTGTGAAATAAACCCGGTGAGCAGGTCAGCACTGGTGGTGCGGGTTGGCGAGGTGATCATTCGCCAGCCTCTGGTACCTTCAAAGGTTACGTATACAGAGCGGGCCAGTGTCCATAAGTGGGTATCATAAGTTGTTCCGAAATGGCCTATATCGGGAATCGCTGATTCGACCCATTTTTCTGATGTGTTATAGGCTGTTCTGGCATGTTTTTCAAGCATGACCGGGCCGGGAGAGGCTTGATAATCCCATGAAAAAAGATCGGATTCATTATTCCCGTTCAACTCGCTTACCAGGTAATGAAGTTTCATGGACACACCCAAAGCACTGCCCCCTGAATGGATGATGTCATATGATCGTTGGATGGCATCGGCTTTCCATAAGGGAACTGAACCCAATGTGATCTTTACGCCAATTGATGCCGGAAGGATCCCACCGGAAGAGAAAGTCAGGGTTGTAAACTGATTTCCAAATGAATAAGGCGTATTGGCAAGAAAGGAGCTGCGTTGCACGATGCCCGTAACATCACCAAGTCCGGTGGTGATGGCGGATGGTCCCATGGTCAGGGTTTTCATTGCTGAGCCGTCCCACATATCAAGGATGCCTTTCGATGCAAGCGGGTTTGCACTCTGCAGGTTGAGGACTCCGTTTAATGCAAAATCACTGCTTGCTGTAATGCCACCGGCGCCCATGATGGTTAAATTATTGACGTTTCCAGTGAAAATCGAAGGAGGAAGGATGATGGCAGCGGCATTGCTGAAAGCCAGGGTCGAACCTGCGTTGGCCGCATTCATGGTGCCGGTTGTCCGCTCAGGGGAACTTCCCGCAATGGTCAACGTGTTTGCTCCCAATGTCAGCATTCCGCTGGTCAGCGACAATTTACCGGCAACTGTCAGGGAATTGGTCAGGGAGACACTTGCAGAACCATTGACAATCAGATTATTAACCGTGTTTGCAACAGGTGTTGTTGTAAAAGTGCCGGTTGAGGCGCCGCGAAACTCATAGTTTGCTCCGCTGCTGAAAGTACTGGTCATATTGACAGAGGAGACTGATCCGGAGACTCCACCGGAATTTGAAGTGATTAATTTTGCTCCTGAATTAACCGTGAAGACTGCAGTGCCGGCAACTCCGCCCAACTGTGAAACCGTTGATGTACCGAGATCGAAGGTTCCATTGACACGGATTTCGCCCTGGAAACCGGCCTGGGTAACTCCATTGGCACTGTTCAGTGCAATATTTGAAAGAAGCTGGACGCTGTTTCCTGCCGGTACAGAAAACACTACCCATACCGGACCACCCGGATTGGCAACACTCAGGGTCTGGATGCCAGTGCCATTGAAAGTGATAACGCCATTGAGTGCGCCAGCTCCACTGGTTGTCATGCTTTCTAAGCCTGAAGTCTGAGTGAAGTTTCCGCCAAGAAACATGGAACTATTGCCTGATGTCGCGGTATTGAAATCAAATACTCCACCCGATTGTGTATAGTTCCCACCAATGGTGATGGAATTGCTTACTGGGCTGCTGAAGCTGAAAGTACCTGCAGTCTGCGTGTAGTTACCGGTTGCTGATATCGTACCGAGCACATTTTTAGTACCCGCACCGCTGATGGTAATGTTGTTGAAATTACTTGCGCTGATATTGCTTGCCACAGCGCCATTAAAATGAATGGTCGAACCTGCTGCAACAAATGTTCCCCCGTTGGACCAGTTTTTGCTGATGATATGGGTGAAACCTCCGCCTGTAAATGAAGTGCCGGACCCGATGGTGAAATTGCCGGCGACCGTCATCGCAGCGCCTGCAATTGCAGAAGATGTGCCTGCCATAGAAAAATCCCCGGCAATTGTCAATGGGCTTGCGGGAAGGGTCTTTGTTCCGCTCCCGCTTAAAATAAGATGATAGTATCCTGGAACCGCCCCGTTTGGATTAATGACCGCCTGGTTTGTCCCATTGAATTCGATGGTATTGGAGAAGGATGCTGCACGCAAAACACCTGTTCCCTGCAGGTCCATTGAGCCGGCGACGCGCAGGATGGTTCCCGCTTGTGGTGTAAGGCCTGCTCCCGAGGCGACAGTTACATTGAAGAAATTTGTTGTATTTGCAATGGTTGCATTTGCATTCGTAAAACTTACCGTGCTGGTTCCGGAATTAAAAGTGCCTAGGTTTTGCCAGGCATTTGTACCTCCTGATAAAGTCAAAACCGTTGCGGTTCCACCTTCAAGAATTCCACTATTCTCAAGGTTGACAGTACTTACCGAGGCTGCCGGCGTCAAAGGCAAAACCGGATCATGGAGTGTTGTTGAAGCATCAGGGATCACTACATCGCTGGTCAAGCCGGGGACAACACGCGTTGACCAGTTATTGGGATTGTTCCAGTCCGAACTGGGAGTTCCTTCCCAAATAAAGCCCACGGTGTGCAACGCTGTAATGGTGATCGAACCAGTTGCCGTAACCATCCCGCACCCGCCTGAAGCAGCAATGGTATTGGTGACAATGTAAGTACCCGGAGTACTTGCAGGTAGATTAACCTGTCCGGTAGCCGAACTACTAAAAACCAAACCGGTTGTGGAAGAAAAAATTCCGGCGGTTCCTCCGCCAATAAATGTCGGGAAAGAATTTCCTGCATAGTTGAACGTCGCAACGGGCAAGGCGGTTATTGTAACCGGAGTTGTTGCAATCACGGTTCCGCATCCGTTTGCAGGTGCAATCGTATAGGTCACAGTATAGGTTCCCGCGGTACTTGAACTGGGTATGATGTCTCCTGTTGACGGATTGATGTTCAGCCCGCCTGGCGTGGACGAAAAAACACCGCCGGTTGTGCCGGTAAGGGTGACCGATTGCGGAACAGTCAGTGTCTGGCAAAAAGGTGATCCCGGATAGGTAATGGCAGCCGATGGCAGTGTAGTGATGGTAATGGTGTTGGTAGCAGTAACTTGTGCACAACCTCCGGTAGCGGAAATGGTGTTGGTCACCGTGTAGGTTCCTGCAGTACTTGCTGCCAGGTTCACCTGGCCGGTATTTGTATTTATAAAAACAAGACCGGCAGTAGAAGAAAAAATCCCAGCCACTCCCCCATTACCGTAGGCTGGCATTGGGTTAACCCCATTGCTGCAGTATGGATTGCCGGTGTAGCTGAAAGTCGCCACAGGCAGGGCGGTTATGGCAACAAGTGTGGTTGCTGTAGCTGTACCGCATCCTCCGGAAGCTGGTATGGTATAGGTCACAAGGTAGGTTCCGGCAGTACTGGTGACAGGCATAATAGCACCGGATGTTGAATTGATGCTCAACCCCGCTGGAGCACTGAATGTCCCTCCCACAAAAGCACCCGAACCATTTAAAGTAACAGGTTGCCAGGTATTTACGGTATTACAAAAAGGAGTGCCAGCGTACGATATTGTTGCTGCCGGGATTTCGGTTACCGTGACTGTTGCGGTTCCTGTTATTGAATTTGAACATGATGGTGCAGATTGATAAATAACACTGATTAAATTATAAGCAAATATTCCTGCGGTATTTGTCGGTGCGGCTATTGTCGCCGATGTATTTGAACCAACGTTAATTGTCGATTGATTTGTTCCATTTATATTATATGTAATTGTAACTGGTAATGATAAAGGGTTTGTAAATGTAATCATCGGATTAACGTCGTTCTGACAAACTATGGTTGTTCCACCAATCGTTGCGGCCGGGGTCGGACGAACGGTCACGGTAGTGGAGGCAGGGGCAGAAGGACCGTTGCACCCATTGGCGGTCACCCTGACTGTTGCCGTTCCTGTATAACCGGCATCCCATGTTACAGTTCCGGTAGTTCCGGTACCTGAAATTGTATTGCCCGTGCCTGTTACCGTCCAGTTGTAACTGGTGGCATTGGAGGAAGAAGCAGTATAAGCGGTATTGGTGCTTCCCTGGCAAATAGTGGTCGCCGAAGGCGCCGGAGTGGTTGGAGTGTCGATATCCGGTGTTACTGCAACTGTTCCGGTTGCACAACCGGTCGTATAACATGTTCCGGTTGCACGGACATAATAAATTGTATTGCTTCCCGCTGCCGGATCAACAACGATACTTGAACCAGTTCCGGCTGAAGTCCCTCCGCAGGAAGCGGTAAACCATTGCCAGTTTGCGCCCGTCCCTAAACTTCCTCCAGTTACGGTTAAGGTTTTAGACACCCCATTGCAAGTGTTATTGTTGGTTATCGTAACCCCTGTCGGATCTGTTGACAAACTACCGACAATCCATGTACAAATGGTACTCCACGCCGTTGTCGAACAGCCATAGTTTCCGCCTGTCCTTCGGACTTGAATGATTACGCTTCCGGTTGCTCCCGTGGTGAGGATCGCCGCTCCATTGGTGTAGCTGCTGTATGTGCTTCCTCCGTTAATACTGAACTGGTATTCATTGGCCGCACCTGATGATCCACCTGTTCCACCTGTTCCGTTTACGGTACCGGTGTTGAAACCAGCGCAAATCGTACTGCCAGTTGATGGACTGGCTGTTCCCAGGGTGGGTGCCACCGGAACCGCCGAAACAGGCCATGTTACAATAATCGTCGGGCCTGTTGCACTGCAACCGTAACTGCCTGCCGAACGGCTTGCGCGGATCAGTACATTTACTGTTGCCCCAGCAGTGGTGATGGCTGCCCCTGATGTATAAACCGACCAGTTAGCACCATTGTTGATACTGTATTCATATAAATCAACGGCCCCTGACGAACCGCCTGAACCGGCAGTTATTGTTGCACCCGGAGCATAACCTGCGCATATTGTTGTGCCATTGGCTGGTGTGGCAACATTCAATGCCGGGTTTATTGTTGCTGAGGAAACAGGCCATGTACAGATAGTGCTCCACCCTGTTGTTGAACAGCCGTAGTTTCCGCCTGTCCTGCGCGACTGAACAATTACGCTCGTGGTCGCCGCCGTGGTGAG
>CAIVAT010000102.1 GCA_903903985.1 uncultured Bacteroidales bacterium
AGCCGGAAATCCCGCGAAGCGGGATAGTGGAAGTCGCAGCTGCGTTGGGGTGACGAGGCCGCGCGGCCCGAGCGCAAAAGAAAAAGAGGGCGACCTTTTGGGACGCCCTCTTTTCGTTTTAGACTTTTCAATTGGTACTTTGCTGTAATTCTCCATTTCCATTAAAAGTTAATGAACCCTTTTGTATGTAAAGGGAAAATTTTATATGTTTGTTTATTGTTCTGTTGTTGTAAAGGCCCAGCATGAATTCAAAAACCTTCCCAATAATCCACTCACCCTTAATTTCCGATACTTATGAGAAAACTTTTACTGTTAACCCTTCTTCTTATCAGCGTCCATCTTTCAGCGCAGTGGACAAATTCATCATGTTACATCGCAGGCCAGGGCGTTATTAACAATTCCGACCAATCCATTGCACTGCGTGTTGGGGGAGGTGCTCTTTCATATTTCCTGCCTGCTGAACAGAAATGGACATATTCCAGCCTTGGAGGTTATATACTCGGAACCAATGACAGGGTAATGGGTAATGATAAACAGATCGTGGTTTACAGTACAGATTATACAGGTACTTTCAGGATAAGCACAGACAAAGGGAAAAACTGGATATCAAAGAATCTTCCTTGCCTCGTTTCCCAGGGCTACCTGATCGGAAAAAACATCATCTTTTTCGATGCCTCTTATGTGATGTACTATTCAACGGACAACGGTACATATTGGAGTACATTAAATCCACCGTCCGAAATTGTTGCAGGATCAGGGATGAACCTGGCCAACATCGGAAATGACTTGTATATCGCGGTCTACAATACATCCACCGATGCCTGTATTTACAAATCGGTTCTAAACCTGACGCAATATATGGACTTCCAACTGGTCCATTCTTTTCCATGGGAAATGACCAATGCATTACTGGGTGTTAAAAACGTGTTGTACCGGTCATCTGGTAATGCTATCCTGAGGTCAGCCGACCTTGGGCAGACCTGGCAAATCATCAGAACCAGCGGACCCGGTTATTCGTTGTATTCGGATTCAACGAACCTATATGTCTATAATTATGCTTCCTCTGTCAATAAGTATTCATTGCGTCAGCAGCAATGGACAGAAAATATCGTTCCGGGTGGAGATACACTCATTGTGGGTATGGTGACCTGCGACGGAGCTCTCTTTGCCGATCTCTCAAACGGAGGAACCTATTACGGGACTGCCCGGTATGTGAATAACCAATGGAAACCCGTCAATGCGCTTCCTGTCGGGGACCCCGGCGTTAGCTATACCGGGTTAAGGGCATTCTGGAACCAGGTATTCACCGGGAATATAATATCGCAGTCATCCGGACAGGGAGTCTTTTCCTCGCCGGATCAGGCTGCGACTTTTACAAAGCTGGGAGGGGATGTGATCTCCAACCTGAACGATGCCTGGTACACCGGCACTGAATTCCTTCTTGGTGGAATTGGTGGTGTTGCAGCGATTCCCGCCAATCAAACACAGTTGACACCAACGATAGGGATCAGCGGCAGAACGGTAACCAGCTTTGAGAAGTTTCAGAATATTCTTTATGCCGGGACGGATAACGGGATCTACACCTCAACCAACAACGGGTTGAACTGGACCTATAAATACCTCCTGGGAAAGTATGTCTATAAGCTGAAGAACCGCAAAGACACTCTTTTTGCCGGTACTGACCAGGGGTTGCTATACACGACCAATGGCTCCTCGTGGGGTGTTACCAGCTGTCCTTCGGTGCCGATCACAGACATTGTCAGCACAAACAAGGAACTTTATGTCATTTATCCTGCAGGCATCCTGAGAAGGGTCGACAGCCTGCAGACCGAACTCTGGCTTCCCATCGGTTCAGCCATCGTGGGAACCGATGTCAATACCATTACCAACAACGGGGAGCGGCTATTTGCCGGGACCAACCACGGTTCTGTTCTCTATACCGACGACCACGGAAAAATCTGGACAGATATTTCTGATCCTGCGTGGAGCATGGTTGAAAAACTTGACATTTCGGGAACCACTCTCTTTGCGGCGGAATCTTCATCCGGTGTGTGGAAGACATTTGTCGGGGGACCCATCGGAATTGAAAATGAGTCAAGGCAGTTTTCTGTAAAAACTTACCCCAATCCTGTAACAGATAACCTGGTTGTTGAATTCCCTGACTTGGTCACCGGGAAGGTGAAGGCAGAACTCCTGGATGTCACAGACAGGCATTTATCGACCATTGAAAAAGAGTTGAGTTCGTCGGGAAAAATGACGGTAGATATGTCATCCATGAAGAGCGGGATGTATTTCCTGCGGCTGATCTATGACGGATCGGCTACCACTTTATCTGTCGTGAAACAATAAGTTGCAAAGGCTGTCAAATCCAAAATAGTAAAATGGCAAGATGGTAAAACTGTTTTGCCATTTTGCTTTTTAATTAAGGAGGTTACACAACGGGAATAAATTTCTCGCAGGGTTGCGCAGAGTTTTTCGCAGAGTTCCGCAGATGTCTTTTCAAAAGTTAGTTAGTCCTTCAGACAACGCACGGAGTATCCATCTACCTTAGGATCCTGAGAATCCGTGAATCCGATGGATGAACTGTAAAGACGGACTCTATAACCAGCAACAGCAGTCGTATTGCCTTTGTGATCCACCCACCAATTCCCAATAAAACCAGGATCCTGGAAGCTGACGAAACCATAGTTAAAGCGACCGCCGCCGGGTAATGCAGTAAACCCGCTCTCATTTGTGGCCCCGGCGTTTGGCGGATCCCAATGGGTTGTACCTGCTTCTTTCATCTTCAAACTTGCAGGATCCCATCCGCCCAGGAATGTAGCAAGGGTGTACCATTCATCATAGGTGGGGATGTGCCAGCCTGAGGGACATATTCCAGTGATTGTGCCGGCAGGAACAGGATCCCAGGAGGTTGTGTCGGAAGCACCGTTGATGTACTGAACCATTTCCCCCCACTGGTAGAGGCCCCCGTACACATCACAATTGGATTCCAGGTTATCGTCGCAGTATTTCTCGATGGTTGAATTATTTGTTTGTTCCAGCGATCCGCTGATCTGCATGCCGATGTTCATATTCTCGCGCATCCAGCATTGTGACCCGATCAACACCGTATGATAGGTCCTGGCATCACGGATATCCATCATGATATCCCCGCAGGAAAAAGCAGGCGTGGTAACCTGGAGGTTCCCGTTGACTGTAACTGCTCCGCCGGATCTGATCTTAAGCCCGGGTTGTGCGGTGAGTGAGGTAAATGAGATCAAAGAAACGAAGATAACAAGGCAGAGTGTCTTCATAAGGTCAGGATTTAATTTAATGATATTGATGGTTAAGTAGCTATTGCAATGCTAAATTACAAATATTATTTGAATTCAGCAAAACATATATTACAACAAATCAGACTTCCGGACAAATCCTGGTTTTTACTGACCTTTAGGCAGAATGGTAAAACTGGTTTGCCATTCTTTATCTTTCCAGCTCTTTCTTAATCATGCTTACAATTTCCTCCAGCTTATCAAGAGGCGCGGAGTTTAACATTTTCGTCAGGTGAACGACCTGGTCGCCCCGCTTCAGGGAACTCAGAGGATGTTTGTCGTTGGTTTTATCGTCACCGGTGGGAAACCGCGTTGAAACAAGTCGTTCGGAGTGCATTGAAAGAGCACACAAAGCTTTTCGATATCTGTCAGATTTAATCGCAGGACCTGGTTATTTACAACCCCGGTTGCAAAGTTGGGTGAATAACCGGCCTTTACAAGATAACTGAAGGGTTTATCAATCGCGCGGGCCTTAAATAGAGGTGTACAGTTGTATGTCAGAAGAATACAGGTGTTAATTTGTCTACTCCTTCCCCCAATTTTATGATAAAAGTCGTTTGTTTTACAAAATCACCCGTACGATATGAAAAATCAGTCACCTGTTTCGAAAAATCAGTCACCTGTATTTAAAATGCAGTCACCTTTTCAAACTTGGCAGTCACCAATTCAAACTTGGCAGTCACCAATTCAAACTTGGCAGTCACCTAATTATACTTCGCACCCACCTGTTTACACTTTGCACCCACCGGTTTGCACTTTGCACTCACCGGTTTACACTTTGCACTCACCGGTTTGCATTTTGCACTCACCGGTTTGCACTTTGCACTCACCAGTTTTAACTTTGCACTCACCAGTTTGCACTTTGCAGTCGCCAGTTTGCACTTTGCCATCGCTGGTTAGCACTTCGCAGTCGCCGTTTCCTACTTCGCGGTTGCTGTCTCCAAGAGCAACATCATCGTTTTGAAAAACACGGTACCAGGAATATAAATTATTACACGAAGTTCCACGAAGGTATCATGAAGTTCCACGAAGGGAAGTGGCAACATTCTACCTAAATTGTTGTCAAAATGGAGTCACTTCTGGTCAGAAAAATAATCCCGGTCGCTTTAAGGGTGTATCCATTTCCCTATGCCGAGTTAGAAATTCAGCGATGTTCGGAGCGGCATTAGAAATGACGGTCAGCAGGGGTTCTTAGACAGTCTGACGCGTAACGTATAACGAAAGAGACAAGTCCGAACTATGAAGTGTGAAGTCTGAAAGGCAAATCCGGAAAGACAAATCCGAGATCATAGAAGACAGATCTGAGGGAAGGCATTGGGGGTTCACTTTTATCTCGTTATTCTTGATTGATGCCAGGCAGAAAAAATTCAACTTTTCCGCAATCCGGACAGCAATACAAATCAAATGATCCTTTATAGATAAGTACTTCTGACAAACCACTGATTGATCCATCGCGGGACTCGTCATGAAGTTTAAAATTACCCTGAAAATCAAGAGGCACCTTACATCTTAAACAATCAATTTGTTTTGCCACTTGCGGTTTTGTACCAATTTCCCGATTGATCTCTCTTAAATCATATTGACAAAACGGACAATAATTGAAGGAAGATTTTATTTCAATGTTGCATTTTGGACAAATCAATTTAAAATCGCCGGTGTCAAGAACTTTATTTTCAGTGAAGCTATACTGACAATTCCAGCATACATCAAAATCATCCTCAATCTCTGAATTACATTCGGGGCACTTTTTCATTTTCGCTTAGTTAAAAAGGTTTACAATTCAATCTGCATTTTAAGGAGACGGACAAAGGCTATCATGAAATAATCTTTCAGTTCTTCATTCAGACACACCAAACATACAAATATTCTTGTTTATACACAAGGGAGGCAGATCCGAGATGCGAACTATTAGGTTCAAAACAGGCTACACAGAAGTCACAGAGAAGACACGAAGTTACACAGAGAAAGCGGTTCATTCCCACTGTGTAACTCTGTGAAACCTCTGTGTAATTCTTTATAAATGATGCGGGAACCGGGAAGACAAATCCGGGATCTGAGAAGACAAGGCTATGCCCCGAAGCAGCATGGTGGGTTTTAATTGATTTATGTTTTGCTTTGGTTGCTCAATTTACAAATACAAGTATTGGTGGCTAACATTCATTTCCCTCCTTGCGGTTGCGGGCTCTTTAGCGGGTGTTATTCTACCTTTTCATGCTTTAAATACTGAATCCATTGCTTCTCCAGGGTGTTTTCTGACAAACCATAGATGGTTTCAAAATTCTCAGGCTCTTTTATAAGTAAAACCAATTTTTCAATACCATACGTTACAACCAGGAATTCAACAATCGTAGCAGAGAGACCATAACCATTCATATTGCCAAATTCCATAATTGATGCGGTAGCAAGTTGTGTCCATGTTGGCGGTGTCTTTGCTATCACACTTGATTCTACAATTTTTCGGATATGTTCGTTTATCTGGCCTGCTTCATATTGTGCATATCCTTCGTTAAGCCATCTTGGTAGTGTGGTCCATCCTTTATCTCCACGTGCATAAGAAACCGCTATATGTACAAATTCATGAACAATCACCTGCATAATGGATTCATAGGAATGAATACTCCCCGGATTCAATGGTGATACCATCATTAATTCATCTCCATTACATGACCCTACAACCCAGTCAGGTGCATCAGGATAATTAATTGCAAGATGAAAGGTCTTAAGATTTGGAAAGACTTTGACATTGATTTTTTTATCAATTTGTATTCCTAAATGGTTAGTAATCCTGGAGTAGTTATTCTCTAAAGTTATTGCCAGTGAATCTAACACTTTAATGTCACCATTGGTTGAATAAAAATTGAAATGCTGACTCTTTTTAGCTAAATTCAGGGAGTCGATATTTTGCCCTACTAATTTTGAAATTGTCAAACACACTAAAAATATTATTGAAAATGTTCTCAAAACTACAAGTCTTATTTTCATTTTCATGGTTTTATAGCTTTGTTATTTATTTATGATTCTTAAATATTCCTTTGATGGTCAATAGCATTATTACCCGCTTATGCCCGAATAACCTCATTGCGGTTACCCGGCCCAAATCCAATGGTTAAATAATCTTCCGGCTATTCACTAGCATCCCTCAAACATACAAAAATTCTTGTTTATACACAAGGGGGTACAAATGTAAAATGGCAGGATGGCAAAATGGTAAAAGGTTCCACAGAGGTCACGGAGAAGACACGAAGTTACACAGAGAAAATGTTCAATCACTCTGTGGAACTCTGTGAAACCTCTGTGGAACTCAGTGTAATTCTTTTAAAAATTAGACGGGATCTGTGGTAAGACACATTAAAGACTAATCAAATGCGAGATCCGAGAAGACGGATCCGGAAGCCGGCTGACGGCGTGTTATGCACTGGGCGATTATTGTTTTATTAATTTTTTTATTGCAATTCCCTTCTGGTTCCTTGCTTTAATAATATAGATCCCGCCTGATAAGTCCGACAGATCCACTGTGGTGGAAATATCACTGGTAGTTAATCTTTTTAGTAATTGTCCCTCGATATTAAAAATTTCTATTTCGGATTGGCCGGTGCATTCAATCGTGAGTTTTTCGGCAGCCGGATTTGGGAAAACAGAGATGTTTAGTGGATTTATTACCTCATTAACACCAGTACTTGTGCAGCTTCGCATCGGAGTACTTATCGTTACATAGGATGAATCAATGGTAATAATACGGTATGAACGATTAAATGCCGCGGCGGTTTGGACATAGCGGGTGCTATCGGAGCCGTTTTCAGGAATCACCTGCCCGGTTCTGTTAGCCACCACATTTTGATGCTCATGCCCGTCAAGCACAAGGTCAACATGATTTGAATCGCAGATATTCAGGAAATTGTTCCTGTTATTTGCGATTGAGCAGTCCTCGGGGCTGTTGATCACTCCTGTAAAAGGGGTACCGTCAGAGTTTGTTCCAATCGCATTGACGGCAGGATGATGCATGACAATAATTTTTCGTTTGTTGCTGTTGGCACGTAATATATTTCTAAGGTACGTGCATTGTTCATCTGTCAGTCCCCTGCCTTTCTTATTTTCCGCGGTGATCGTGGAATCAGAACCCGAACGAAGAAACACTATTACTGCCAGATTGGTTGTTATTGCATAATCGATATCCGGTGATAAAAATTTCTTATAATAGGTAAGTGTATCATTTGATACAGGAGGATTAACCAGGGCGACCCAATACTCGTGATTTCCGGGAACGAAATAAATAGGGATAGTCCGGGCAGAATCAATAAAATAATCACCAACACCAGGATTGGTTAAATTGGGTGGAAACAAGTACTGTGTAATAACAGGATACATGCCGTCAGGGGATTGGTTCCCTACATTTGAAATATCGCCGCTTACAGCAACAAAGGCCGGTTTAGGATTAAGCTTAGCAAATTCTTTAATATAACATTGAAAGTATTGTGCATTCGTATCACTATTTTGGAAAGGAATGCTTGAAACATGCATGTCGGAAATATGAATAAAAGTGAACTGGGCAAAAGAGCTTAGTGCCGAAATACATAGTATTAAAGAAAGTGAAATTTGCTTCTTCATAGTATTAGATGTTTGATTGTTTGTCAAATTTTGTCCGCCTGGTGCATAGCCGCTGTTATGCGTTCGTGCTATTTTCAAAGGGAGTGTGAGGAATTTTGTGTAAACGAATGTTGACTGTGTTTAAAGGCTAAATTACAAAATCATGTTAAATTTAAAGCCACAAACACAGATGAAAATGGAAGACGATGTTCCTTTTGAGATTCCCGAGGAGCAACTCAAAAAGATGAAGACCCAGGAAGAGCTGGAAGCCTACATTTCCAAGCTCTACAAGCATGCGGTTCAGACCATGCTCAAAGCGGAGATGGATGAACACCTGGGCTACAAAAAGCATGATCAGGCCGGTAAGAATACTGGCAACAGTCGGAACGGAAGCAGTTCTAAAACCCTGAAAACGGACATTGGAGACATCCCTCTTGAGGTTCCCCGCGACCGGGACTCCAGCTTTGATCCAGTACTTGTTCCCAAGCACCAACGGATGTCGGCAAAGATCGAGCAAGCCATTATTACGATGTATTCCAAGGGTATGAGTACACGGGATATTGAAGACACGATCAACGACATATATGGGGTCAAGGTCAGCGAATCCTCCATCTCAAACATCACGTCAGTTGTTTTAGAGGATATCAAACAATGGCAGCAAAAGCCACTGGAAGCGGTCTATTACGTCATCTGGATGGATGGGATCGTCATGAAAGTAAGGCATAACGGGAAAGTCATTAACAAAACCATCTACCTGATTCTTGGAGTTAATAAAGATGGCTATAAGGAAGTTCTCGGCATGTGGATCGCTGAAACGGAAAGCGCTTCCTTCTGGCTTAGTGCTCTGAATGACTTAAAAGCGCGTGGAGTTGAAGATGTGCTGATAGCTTGTACAGACAACCTTGCTGGCATCAAACAAGCCATTAAAGCGATATTCCCGGCCACGATCACCCAACTCTGTATCGTTCATCAAATCCGTAATTCCTGCAAATATGTGGTCTGGAAAGAACGAAAAGCCTTTGTCGCCGATTTAAAGCTCATTTACGGAGCCCCAAATAAACAAGTAGCTGAAGATGCCTTGCAAGATTTTGCGGTAAAATGGGGCAACAAATATGGCTATGCCGTAAAATCCTGGAAAGAAAACTGGGACCACCTCACTGCCTATTTTGATTACCCCCAGGAGATCCGGTTCCTGATCTATACAACGAATCCAGTTGAGAGTCTTAATAGCGCTATCCGAAAGTATACAAGGTCAAAAACCGTATTCCCCGACGATCAGGCAGCCCTGAAATCCGTTTTCCTGGCCGTTTGTAATGTTCAAAGGAAATGGACAATGCCACTCAGAAATTGGGGGCAAATAGTGAATCAATTTTATATTAATTTTGAAGAACGATGCCGAATTTAAATACAGTCAGAGTTTACACAAAATTCTGCACACCCTC
>CAIVAT010000103.1 GCA_903903985.1 uncultured Bacteroidales bacterium
GGTAGTGAGGTGACGTATGGCAATGGCAGGGATTCACAGAACTATCATCACGGCCGCGAATGAGATGGGATATTTCCCAACGCAGCGCCAGGCAAGAGACCCTAACCCTCTCCTGAAGGAGAGGGAACTCCCCTTCTCCTTCAGGAGAAGGGGCTGGGGGATGAGGTGCAGAGTGCCTGGGGAATAAGGTGCAAAGGGGGCTGGGGGATGAGGTGCAAAGGTGCTGAGGGATGAGGTCCAATGGAATCAAGGGATGAGGTTCAAGCCATTTGATGAAGCCCAATGGAAAATTTTAACTAATTTTCCTGAATTCGGCTTAAATTTGCAATAAATTCAAAGAGGAGATGATCGAAGCGAAAATACTTGAACAGACCGGGGAAGCGTTGCGGAAACTTTATGGCCATGAACTGGCTCCAGGGTCGATTGGCCTGGAAAGGACAAAGAAGGAGATAACCGGCGACTTTACAATCGTAGTGTTTTCACTTCTTAAAATATCGAGGAAATCCCCTGAGGCCACCGCCACTGAAATCGGCACTTTCCTTCAGCAGAATATGCCTGAGATTGCTGACTTCAATGTCATCAAAGGATTCCTCAACCTGGTGCTGAATGATCAATTCTGGTTGAAGTTTATGATGAAGAATGCGTTCCAACCGGATTTTGGGTTCTATAAAACCCGGCAGGAACGCCCGGTCGTGCTCGAATATTCATCTCCCAACACCAATAAACCACTTCACCTGGGCCATATACGCAACAATTTGCTTGGTTATTCCCTGGCTGCGATCCTCAAAGCCAACGGGCACAAGGTGATAAAAGTGAACCTTGTCAATGACCGGGGCATCCATATATGCAAATCGATGCTTGCCTACATGAAGTGGGGAAACCATGAAACTCCTGTTTCCACCGGGATCAAAGGCGACCATTTGATCGGGAAGTACTATGTGCTGTTTGATAAAAAATACAAATCGGAAATACACGGCCTGATTGAAAAGGGACTAACGGAAGAAGAGGCGGAACGGCAGGCTCCGCTGATCATGGAAGCACAGGAACTGCTTCAGAAATGGGAAGCAAAGGATCATGAAACGATTGCCTTGTGGAAACAGATGAATGGCTGGGCATATGAAGGATTTGACCTGACTTACCAGCGGCTCGGAGTCGATTTCGATCACATCTATTACGAAAGTGAAACCTACCTGCTCGGGAAGAAACTCGTCATGGAAGGACTGGAAAACGGGACACTGACAAAGAAGGAGGATGGAAGCATCTGGGCCGATCTGAAAAATGAAGGACTGGATGAGAAACTCCTGCTCCGTGCCGATGGCACATCAGTGTACATGACCCAGGATATCGGAACCGCCCAGCTGCGCTATGATGATTACCATCCTTCTTCCATGATCTACGTCGTTGGGAACGAGCAAAATTACCATTTCGATGTCCTTAAAAAAGTGCTCGCCAGGCTGGGAAAGGAATATGGTTCACATATCAATCACCTTTCGTACGGAATGGTCGAACTTCCGCAGGGCAGGATGAAATCAAGGGAAGGGACTGTCGTTGATGCCGATGACCTGATGGATGAGATGTTCCGCACCGCTGAGGAAACCACCCGCGAACTCGGCAAGGCCAATGAACTTTCCACTTCCGACGCAGGTAATTTGTTTAAGACCATCGGTTTGGGCGCCTTGAAATACTTTATCCTGAAGGTCGACCCCAAAAAGAACATGATGTTTGATCCAGGTGAATCCATCGATTTCAATGGTAACACCGGTCCATTCATTCAATATACCTATGCCCGCATTCAATCGCTCCTTGCAAAAGCTGATGCCGCAGGGTTCCTTTGGAAGGATGCAAAAATTTCTACACACATCGCATTGTTGCCCCTTGAAAAAGAAACCATCAAACGACTATACCAGTTCCAGGAAACGGTTGCCCAGGCCGGGGAAGAAGTAAGTCCGGCCATTGTGGCGAATTACGTGTACGACCTTGCAAAGGTGTTTAACCAGTTCTACCAGGAACTGCCTGTATTAAAGGAAGAGGAGAACGAAAAGTTGCTGTTGCGGCTGATGATCACTTATTTCGTGGGTGAAACCATCCGGAAGTCGATGGCTCTGTTGGGTATCCAGGTGCCGGCAAGGATGTAGAATAAAAAAGAGGCTGCTCAACTACTTATGAGACAGCCTCTTCGACAAAATCATTGAATAACTATTTCTTGATAAACTTCGTATTGGAAGTGCCTTGTGCAGTTTCAACCTTTACGAAATAAACTCCATCACTCAAAGCGCTGATATCCAGGGTTTGATTGTTTCCTTTGAAAACGACTCTGCCAGTGAAATCAGTAACGGTAACATTGTTGATCTTCCCGTTGGTGACGATGTTGAGCTGGTTCTTTACAGGGTTGGGGTAAACCATGACACCGGTTTTTTCAACTTCATCAATACCGACGCCGACAACGTCAAGGGTTACAGGAACATCAAGCACCGGTGTTACAGGGTCATTGCTCAGCAGCTTCACCGTTGCATGATATTGGCCAAGGGAAAGGCTGGTTGTGGAAAAATTCAAGGTCAATGCCTTGTTTCCGGCAGGAACAGCAACTCCCGACATTGGAGAAACTGAAAGCCATTGCGTGGCAGGAGTCCCGGTAAGGTTGGCACGAATGTTCCAGTTGTAATCAAGCGTGGGTGCGATGTGCGACCAACCTACCCCTGTACTTGTAAAGTCCCCATTCGGGTCGGCAGGGCCACCATCTGTTCCGGGGATGTATACTCCGGCAGTCGTTTGAGTGAAATTATATCCAACCCAGAGGTCTTCGCCGGTAACTTTGACCGGAGTGGTCAGGATAACGGTAGTCCAGACTGCCGCGGTGGGTGTAAAACTCTGTTCGTAAAGGATCGGCCCTGGCTCATAGGTGTTCCCCATGCCGTAAATTCTGATATTCATGAGGTTGGAGGCCGGTGCGGCGTTGAGCTCATTCACGTAAACATCAACCGAAGTGATATCCATACCTGCATGCGGCAGGGTCATATTATTCGGGAACCGTGCTGCAACGGTTACTGATACAGGTACCGTATTCCAGCCAACGGCTGAGGCAGGATCGCCATCATAATGAAGTTGGGCCGATGCATCCCTGACAGGGCCCGGTGCACCATAAGCAGGAGTGGGATCAGCTTTTGCATTGGTAAGGGATCTCTTGACGGAGAACTCATTGTTTGTTGCCGGTCTGACAGTGGAACTCTTATGGCTGTCGGTTTCGTACAGAATATTCACATCAAAAGTCAGATCAGACAAACCAGTATTGGAAACGGTGAGATCCTCGGTTCCGTTGGTTCCCCCGACAAGCCATTTATAGGGTGCAATCGGGTCAGCCCCGATGATGGGGTCGGTACTGACGGCAGTTTCGGAATAGGAAATATCATCAATATAGTATACAGGTGTCTCGGATGTACCCGTATAAGCCCCGGCATAGAAGTCAACGCCACCCAGTTGCAGCGTGCCTCCCGTATTTTGAGCTTCGTTGCTGAATGGCCATGATTTCAGCAATGTTCCATCAATATATAAGTCGATATTGTCTGTATTCAGGTCGATAAGATGTTTGACTTCAAACCAGGTATCTTTGGGATAGGTACCGGCAATTTTATTTCCACCCTCCTGAAGTTCCAATGTGCCATTTGCCCTGAAAAACAGTTCAAAAGCCCATTCAGTTCCCGGAGATTGCATATGCTGGATGTTGTAATAACCGCACTTGCCGGTTGCAATATACATCCACCATTTAAGTTCATAACCTCCTGAAACTTTATTGCCAAGTTTTAAAATACCATCAGAAGCAACGTTCGATGTTACGTCGCACAACCCGGAATTCGGTGCACTGTGGCTGAAAGTGTTTTTTACCTGAACATCCTCACCACTCGCGGGCAGATTGGACCAGGTGGTCCACCAGGTTGGGTTGTCAACTGCTAAAAAGCTGTTATTGGTATAGGAGTCAAGATTATCCTCATAGAGGATTGTTTGCGAGAATGCAAACCCGCCAAACATAAAAATAGCTGTAAAAAGTAGTAAAATTTTCTTCATGATTGAAATGATTTAGTTGGTAAATTTTGGATGCACAAACTTACAATGTTTTTTATTGCCGGAAAGGGTGCAGCAAAAAAAAAACTGTAAGAATTGACTTTATCGATGTACTGTTTAACCACATAGGTAAAATACAAAGGTTACGATCCGGTGCATTTCCAGTGTCAATTTAAATTGTTAATTTTGCACAATCAAAGGATGACAAAGATGAACAATGTAATTAATAAAGGCAATACGGCCATCAATCCTGTCACGCAACCCGTGTCACGTGTCACCTTTTACCCGATCTAAACCAAATTAACCTGTAATGTTTGAAGGATTAAGTGATAAACTCGACCGTGCGTTTAAAGTTCTCAAGGGACATGGACATATCACGGAAATCAATGTAGCCGATACGCTGAAGGATGTCAGGAAAGCGCTGCTCGATGCAGATGTTAGTTTCAAGATAGCCAAACAATTTACCGACCAGGTCAAAGACAAGGCGCTGGGGCAGAATGTTCTCACGGCTGTTTCCCCAGGTCAGCTCATGGTTAAAATCGTTCATGACGAACTGGTTGAACTCATGGGAGGCCAGAAAACGGAACTTAATATTAAAGGTGAACCGGCGATCATCCTCGTTGCGGGGCTGCAGGGGTCAGGAAAGACAACATTCTCTGCAAAACTGGCGAACTACCTTAAGACAAAAAAAGGAAAACAGCCATTGCTTGTAGCCTGCGACGTTTATCGTCCGGCTGCTATCGAACAGTTGAAAGTGCTGGGTCAGCAAATAGAAGTGGAGGTTTATTCAGAGGATGCTGCTAACGATCCCGTGAAAATCGCAAAACGGTCGCTGGCATATGCCAGGGATAAGGGGCACAATGTTGTTATTGTCGATACCGCCGGCCGCCTTGCCATCGATGAACAGATGATGGACGAAATCGCCAACATCAAGAGCGCCCTCAACCCGCAGGAAACACTATTCGTGGTTGACGCAATGACAGGGCAGGATGCCGTGAATACGGCGAAAACATTCAACGAGCGTCTTGATTATGAAGGCGTGGTACTTACAAAACTGGATGGCGATACACGGGGTGGCGCTGCATTGAGCATCAAGTCCGTGGTCAACAAACCTATAAAATTTGTCGGACTTGGCGAAAAGATGGAGGCCATCGATATATTTTATCCCGAACGCATGGCCGACCGTATCCTCGGAATGGGCGACATCGTTTCGCTGGTTGAAAAAGCACAGGAACAGTTTGACGAGGAGGAAGCCCAGAAACTTCAAAAGAAAATTGCCAGGAACCAGTTTGATTTCAACGATTTTCTTGCGCAGATCAAGCAGATCAAAAAGATGGGAAACGTGAAAGACCTGCTTGGCATGATTCCCGGTATGGGAAAGGCCATCAGGAACCTGGAGATTGACGACAACGCATTCAAAGGTATTGAGGCCATTATCCATTCCATGACTCCTGCCGAACGTGTCAATCCTGTCATTCTGAATGGCAGCCGCCGCAAACGCATTGCATTTGGCTCCGGGACAAGCATTCAGGATGTAAACCGGTTGATCAAGCAATTTGATGATACGCGCAAAATGATGAAAATGGTTACCGCTAACAAAGGAAAAAACATGTCTAATGTTATGCGGAACATGAAAAACATGAACTAAAGATTGGACCAATGAAACTTCTTGACGGGAAACTGATCGCTGATCAGATTAAAGCCGAAATTGCAACAGAGGTCAAGGTTCAATTTTTGGACAAAGGACTAGAACCACCTCATATTGCAGCCATTTTGGTTGGAGACGATCCTGCCAGCATGACCTATGTTGCAGCAAAAGAGAAAGCGTGCCGCGAAGTCGGTTTTATTTCCTCTGTTTACCGTTACCCATCCAATATTACACAGGAAAAATTGCTTGAAGCGGTTGAATTTCTGAATGCCGACGAAGAAATCGATGGGTTCATCGTACAGCTTCCGCTTCCCGCGCAGATTGATGAATATAAAATCATTGAACGCATTGATCCGCACAAGGACATTGACGGTTTTCATCCTGTCAATATTGGAAAAATGGTTCTCAACCTGCCTTGCTTTTTGCCGGCAACCCCGTTTGGAATAATCACCTTGCTTGACCGGTACCAGGTTGAAACGGCTGGGAAAAACATTGTTGTGCTCGGCCGGAGCCATATTGTTGGAACTCCCGTCAGCATCATGCTTTCACGCAAATCCACTCCCGGGAATGCCACCGTCACGCTCTGCCACAGCCAAACAATGGATATCGCTTCCATTGCCTCCCGGGCAGACATTCTGATCGTAGCCATGGGTAAAATGGGATTTGTAACAGCCGATATGGTGAAAAAAGATGCGGTCGTTATTGACGTCGGGGTTCACAGGATTCCGTCAACAGAAACAAAATCAGGCTTCAGGTTGAAAGGAGATGTCGATTTTGACCGGGTTTCACGAAAGTGCAGCTACATTACCCCCGTCCCGGGAGGAGTAGGGCCAATGACCATTGTATCACTGCTCCAGAACACACTGAAAGCAGCGAAAAAAGAAATAATCTGAACCCATTGGAACAATCAACAGATCAATTATTGCGGGAAGGAAAGCTTCTTCCGGTGATGGAAGAGTTTTATACACTGCAGGGTGAAGGATTCAATACCGGCCAGGCTGCCTATTTTATCAGGGTGGGTGGTTGCGATGTCGGATGTAAGTGGTGTGATGTAAAGGAATCATGGAATGCCAGTGATTTTCCGCCTGTTTCCACAGATTTTATTGTGGAACATGCCTGTTCATATCCTGCGCGTGCAATCGTTGTTACTGGTGGGGAACCACTGCTGTACAACATGGATTATCTCTGCAGCGAATTGCACAGGAAAGGGGTCCGCATTTTCCTCGAAACGTCTGGATCACAGCCGCTGAGCGGCGATTGGGATTGGATATGTGTCTCACCTAAAAAAGATGCTCCGCCCATGAAGGAGGTCGCTTTGATGGCCAGCGAACTGAAAGTGATTATCCAGGACTACACCGACTTTACATGGGCAGAGGAAAATTCTCTGCTTGCTTCATCTTCATGTTTGTTATATCTCCAGCCCGAATGGAGCAGGCGTAACACAATGATGCCGGAAATTATCCGTTATATCCAGGCAAACCCCAAATGGAGGATATCGCTGCAAAGCCACAAATACATGCACATCCCATGATCCCCAGGCAATTTCTATTTGCATTTTTCATTCTTCATTCTGCATTTTGCGTTTCCTTTGCCAGTGCCCAGCATCTTTCCACCCAAAATAAAAAAGCGGAAAAGTGGTTTTATTCGGCGGTCGATTCCTATCAGTCGAGATTGGTTGAAAGGGCCACCGGAGAGGTCGGAAAAGCGATTGAGGAAGATCCTTCATTTACGGAAGCTTATATTCTGCGGGGGGATATCCTTGCTGACGGCCAGCAGATTGAGCAGGCGATCGAATCGTACCAGATGGCAATCAGAACAAACAATCCATTTTCTCCCAACCTCTATTCTGTCCTGGCAAATATCCAGAAAAAGATTGGCAGGTATGCCGATGCCCGGCTGAACTTTCAGCGGTTCATTGAATCTGATGGAATCCCTGAAACCAGACGGCGGCAAGCCGAAGCAGGTGTCAAATCTTGTGAATTCGCCATGTATTGCGTGGCACACCCGGTACCTTTTTCACCGGTGAACATCGGCGACAGCATCAATACCAGGTTTGATGAATACATCAATGCCATCACCCCGGACGAGAAACGGCTCTACTTTACCCGTAAAAACGCAAGAAATTCATTGACCCTCGATCAGACTCAGGAATTCGAGGAAGAATTCTATTATGCCAACAGGGATGACTCTACCTGGAGACAGGCTGTAAACATCGGTCCGCCGATCAATACCCATGGCAATGAAGGTGCCGTGAACATTTCCCCCGACGGGAACTATCTTTTTTTTGCTGCCTGCAACCGGGAGGACGGCTATGGCAGTTGCGACATCTACTATTCAAAACGAACCGGTGCACAATGGTCGGTACCCGAAAATCTTGGCGAAGTCGTGAATTCGCCTCAATGGGATTCGCAGCCATCTTTTTCCTCTGATGGGAAAACGCTGTACTTCGCCAGCAAACGTGCAGGAGGCAAAGGAAGTTCAGATATCTGGAAATCGGAGCTTCAGCCCGGTGGTAAATGGAGCATCCCGGTCAATCTGGGCGATTCCATCAATACACAGGCCGAGGAGATGGCGCCGTTCATACATCCGGATGATCAGACCCTCTATTTTTCATCGAAGGGCCACCCGGGACTTGGAGGATTCGACCTGTTTTACAGCCGCAGAGATCAGCATGGTGCCTGGAAACGCCCGGTAAATCTTGGATACCCGATCAATACACATGCCGACGAGATCACCCTCGTTATCAATGCAAAAGGAACCCTGGCCTATATTTCTTCAGACATCCCGGGCGGGAAAGGCAGGCAGGATATATACCAGTTCCCGCTTTACAATGAGGCCCGGCCGTTGTTTGCTAACTATTTCAAAGGGATTGTATATGATGACGATACCAAAGCGAAACTGGAAGCCCATTTCGAACTGATCGATCTTTCAACATCAAAAACCTGTGCCGAATCATCCTCAGACCAGCAAACTGGTGAGTTCCTGCTGGTACTACCCACTGAAAAAAATTATGCGCTGAACGTTTCCAAAGATGGTTACCTCTTCTATTCCGATAATTTTTTGCTGACAGGAACAAATTCAGAGGTGAAACCATTTATTAAAAATATTCCACTCAAACCAATAAAGATCGGGGAGGCAGTGATCCTGAAGAATATTTTTTTTGATTCCGATCAATATATGCTTAAAGATGAGTCGCTTGCAGAACTTCAGCGAATGCTGGAATTCCTTCATAAAAACCCGAAACTGAAGATCGCTGTCAACGGTCATACCGACAATGTTGGCACAGAAGAACACAACTTCGAATTATCCAGGAACCGCGCGAAGGCAGTTTTCGAATTCCTGGTTCAGCATGGCATTGCTCAGGCGCGGCTGTCATATGCAGGATATGGTTTCAGCCAGCCCATCGATGTCAATACCACCGATCAGGGACGTGCAAATAACCGCCGTACTGAATTTAAAGTGGTGAGTAATTAAATATATTTTTGTACCTTTGCACCCCTTAAAATCCACCATTGTTACATGATTAATATTACTTTACCCGATAATTCGGTTCGTCAATATCCTGAAGGAGTTACAGGGGTTGATATTGCTAAAAGTATCAGCGAAGGCCTTGCGCGGAATGTGCTTTCAATACAGGTAAATGAGGAGATATGGGATGCAACCCGTTCAATCTCAGCGGATGCGAAAATTAAATTGTACACCTGGAGCGACGCGGAAGGGAAAGCAACCATGTGGCATTCTTCGGCTCATTTGATGGCAGAGGCCATTGAATTGCTGTATCCCGGAGTGAAATTCGGCATCGGTCCGGATATTGAAAACGGGTTTTATTACGACATTGATTTTGGAAATTATTCGATTTCATCGGATGATTTTGTGAAAATCGAAAAAAAAATACTTGAACTGGCCAGGGAAAAGCAGAATTTTATCCGTAAGGATGTTGCCAAACCCGATGCCATTGATTATTTCACCGCAAAAGGGGACGAATATAAAATAGAATTGCTCCAGGGTCTCGAAGATGGCCAGATCACCTTTTACGAATCCGGAAAATTCACCGATTTGTGCCGCGGGCCGCATATTCCCGATACCAGCTTTATCAAAGCCATCAAGCTGCTCAATATCGCCGGAGCCTACTGGCGCGGTGATGAGAAACGCAAACAGCTGACGCGCATCTATGGGATCACCTTCCCGAAACAGAAGGAACTTGACGACTTCCTCGTTTTCCTTGAAGAGGCTAAAAAACGTGACCACCGGAAATTAGGCAAGGAGTTGGAACTGTTCGCTTTCTCTCAGAAAGTTGGCCTCGGACTTCCTTTGTGGCTGCCTCGTGGCGCGGCATTGCGCGAACGGCTGGAAATGTTTCTTAAAAAAGTTCAGAAAAAGGCCGGGTATGAGCAGGTGATCTGCCCTCATATCGGCAATGTGGAATTATACAAAACCTCAGGACATTATCAGAAGTATGGTGAAAGCTCTTTCCGTCCGATATCCACTCCCATGGAAGGCGAGGAGTTCTTTCTGAAACCGATGAACTGCCCTCACCATTGCGAGATATACAAGGTAAAACCCCGGTCATACCGCGACCTGCCCGTGAGACTTGCGGAATTCGGCACTGTCTACAGGTATGAACAAAGTGGTGAACTTCATGGATTGACACGCGTTCGCGGGTTTACACAGGATGATGCGCACATTTTCTGTACTCCCGAACAGGTGAAAGATGAGTTTAAAGGAGTGATGGACATTGTCATGCTGATCTTCAAAGCCCTTAATTTCAAAGACTTTATTGTTCAGATCTCCCTGCGTGACCCGGAAAATAAAGATAAGTATATTGGCTCCGATGAAAATTGGGAAAAAGCGGAACGCGCCATCATGGAGGTAGCGGAAGAGCGCGGACTGACTACGGTCATCGAACTTGGTGAAGCCGCCTTCTATGGTCCCAAAATGGATTTTATGGTAAAGGATGCCCTTGGCAGGAAATGGCAGCTTGGAACGATCCAGGTAGATTATAACCTTCCTGAACGGTTTGAACTTGAGTATATTGGAAACGATAACCAAAAACACCGCCCGGTAATGATTCATCGGGCCCCGTTTGGTTCCATGGAAAGGTTCGTTGCCGTTTTGTTGGAACATACTGCCGGAAACTTCCCGCTATGGCTTACCCCTGATCAGGCTATTGTGTTGCCAATCAGTGAGAAATATCAGGAATATGCAAAAAAAGTTTTTAATTTGCTAAATAATTCCGAAATTCGCACCCTGATTGACGACCGGAACGAAAAGGCTGGCAAAAAGATTCGTGATGCTGAGCTGATGAAAATCCCTTTTATGCTTGTCGTTGGAGAACGGGAAGAAAATGAAGGAACCGTCTCCGTTCGCAAACACGGACAGGGTGATCTGGGACCACAAAAAGTTGAAGATTTCATCAACCTCGTTCAGGAAGAGATGAAAAATGAATTTGAAGGAATCAATTGAGATATATCATTAGTATTCATTAATCATTGGAGGAATTAAAATAGTAACACAATTTAGCGGCCCGAGACGATATCCGAAACCGGGAAAAAGAGAAGAACCTTATAACATCAACCAATGGATCAAGGCGCCTGTTGTGCGTGTGGTTGGCGAAAATATAGAACCGGGCATTTACAACATTCGTGAAGCCCTGAATATTGCCGAAGTTAAAGGTCTTGACCTTGTCGAAATTTCACCAACCGCAAATCCTCCCGTTTGCAAGGTGATTGACTACAAAAAATTTCTTTACGAGCTTAAAAAGAAGCAGAAAGAGATGAAGGCCAAAACCGCTAAAATTATTGTCAAAGAGATTAGGCTTGGCCCGAATACCGATGATCATGACTTTAATTTTAAATTAAATCATGCGATCAAATTTTTAAAAGACGGAGCGAAGGTCAAGGTGGATGTTTTTTTTAAAGGTCGTTCGATTATCTATAAGGAACAAGGAGAACTGATCCTGTTGAAATTTGCCCAGTTGCTGGTGGAAGTTGGGAAAATTGAACAAATGCCGCGCCTTGAAGGCAAACGCATGATCATGATCATCACACCGAAAAAATAAGACCAGGTTTAAAACTGGTCAGTACAGCAATCATCAATTCAATAATTCAATAATTCAACAAAACCAGTAACATGCCAAAAATGAAGACCAAATCCGGCGCGAAAAAAAGATTCGCTCTTACAGGCACCGGTAAAATCAAACGGAAGCATGCTTACAAAAGCCACATCCTGACCAAAAAAACCACCAAACGGAAACGCAATCTTACGTATTCGACTATGGTTCACAAGGCCGATGAAGCCAATGTAAAAGAGATGCTCCAGGGGTAATTATTATTGTTTAACTTGTGATTAGCTCCAAAAGATTCCCGTAACCGGGAGCGCTAACGCAAAAAATCAGAAACCATGCCAAGATCAGTTAATTCAGTCGCCTCTCGCGAGAGAAGGAAAAAAATCCTGAAGCGGGCCAAAGGACAATTTGGAAGAAGAAAGAATGTCCTGACCGTTGCGAAAAATTCAGTCGAAAAAGGGTTGAGCTATGCCTACAGGGACCGCCGCACGAAGAAACGCAATTTTCGTGCTTTGTGGATAACCCGTATCAATGCTGGCGTACGGCAATATGGGATGTCATATTCCGTTTTTATCGGTAAACTTGCTGAGAAAAATATCACACTCAACAGGAAAACACTGGCCGATTTAGCCATGAACAATCCCGATGCCTTCAAAGCCGTTATTGAAGAACTCAACAGCTAATATATAAGCTTAGTGAATGATAAGAAAGCCGTTCTGAGCGATCAGAACGGCTTTCTTTATGGTTTGGGTGGATGCTTGATATAGTTTTCAATGAATGGTTCTAGCTTGTCTGCCGGCAACCGCTTTGCAATGATCTCTTTTTTTCTGTTCAACAGGTAAATCACAGGTGTCGAACTGATGTCATATTTGTCATGAAAATCACCGGTCAAAGTTCGCGGACCATCCACATTGATCCAGGTCATCATCTTTTTTTTAATGGAACTTTTCCATTTTACCAGCGAAGAGTCAGAACAGACAGCAAATATCTCAACCCCGTATTTCTCCTTGTTCCGGTCGTAAAAATCCTTGATTACCGGGATCTCTTTTTCACAATGACCGCAATCTGGATCCCAGAACAACAAGATCAAAAAATCAGATGTAATGTTATGCATCGAGACCAACTGGTTGCTGGTATCCATCATGATCATGTTCGGGGCAACCTTTCCTATTAACAGCGGACGGATTTTATTTGCCTTCTTGATAATACTCTCATTCACTGATTTTGTTACCCAGGAAGTTTGTCCGGTTACATAATATTTGTCAACGATATAGACAAACACCTTGTCAAATCCCATGTATTCTGGATTTTCGTACCGGTAGGTTGTAAACCATACGAGAAACTTGAACATTTCCGTATTAGACCTTGATTTTTCAATCAATGTATCCACCTCGCGAATGACACTGTCGGGGTTTTGAACCACCACGTTGTCAAAGTACTTCTTTAACTTATTGTAAAACACGGGAGTTCTTAGAAAGCGATCATCAGTAAAATCAGTTCCATCCCAATAATGAGCCTTAAAGTAACGGTATCCGAATGTTGAGTCGGGCCTTCCGTTTGCAAGGATTGGTATCTCAGGGACTTCTGGCTCTTTCATGGCATTGATCATGAGGGCTGTGAAGGATTCCGGGTAGCTGGCAACAATTCCAAGCTTAAACGCAATCAAATCCTTGTTAATCAAACTTATTTTATCGGAATACACCTTCAAAGTGTCCTTTTTATCCGCGACAAGCTTGGCTTTTTCATCCAGTTCCTGGATTTGATTGAACTTGTCCCGGTTGTAACGAAGGTATTTGTAAAACAATTCATTTTCAGGCGAATCCTTTATCAGCATTTTATTGATCGGATCAGTCGGAGAAGTTTCCATGGAGAATTTATGGTCATTGTTGATTACAAAATCAAAGTATATTTTATCAGATATTACAAATACATAAAGCCCTTTGGGAAGGTCTGCAGGGGCTTTATAAATACAACGCCCTGAACCGTCAACTTTCAAAGTGTCCCTGATATAGGTCCCATTACTGTAATAATAGGCAATCATGCATGTTGTGTCTTTGAGCCCGGTGATTTTGAATTTAATATGATAGCCGCTCTGCCCGCTCAAACTATGAACCAGGAAAACGGCAATGATAAACAGGGCTGCTGATTTAAATTTCATCATGAAGAATTATTTCGCTGAATGTTTAACAGGGAGATGCTCGTTCCTTAAAAGATCGTTGACAGTTTTAACAGGATTAAATGTGATGATCGGCGCCTCCACGAACAGGGTGATCCAATTGGCCATGGCTCCATTCCAGAGTCCGGGCAATTCCTGTGCTTTCAGGGTCTTTCCACCGCTTGATTTAAGTGAAATAAAGCCCGTGTTTTCATCTACAAATTCCTTGAGGTTAAATGGATTGTTTTCAAAATCCCTGGTACTGCACACCAGGTCAACCGGGTTAAAATGGGTTGATTGTTCCACAATGGTTTTTTGAACGGGATCTTTCAGGTTGATCTGTGACGATTCAACGATCTGCAGCGATAGGGTATGATCTGCTCCCATCACCCAAAAAGGCCCTCCTCCGGGTTCACCTTCGTTTTTGACCATCCCGCATACGCGGATCGGCCGGTTCAGGAGTTTAAAAAGGAATTGAGCCTGATCTTGAAATGGATACGATCCAAATCCTGCGGGGATGTCCTGGAAAAGTTTTTCCTTTGCAAATTGTATCATTTCAACAACATCCTCAGGCATTGCCCGATGCTCTTTTATTTTTAACAGGTACCCTGAAATGGTGTCTTTAAGGAACAGGAGATACCCGCCCAATAATTTTTTATATTGAATGGTTGTGCTTTTGAAATGATCGGGTACGATGTTGTCAATGTTTTTAACGAAAATGATATCAGCATCCACCTCATTCAGGTTTTCAAGCAAAGCACCATGTCCTCCGGGTCTGAATAGCAGTGAACCATCAGGGTTGCGAACCGGCTCATTGTTTTCATCCACGGCAATGGTATCGGTTGAAGGACGCTGAATAGAATAGGAGATGTCAAATTGTAATCCGAACCTGCTTTCATATTCCCTGGTAACGACTGCAAATAAATCCACGAATTTATCCCGGTGCTCAGGCGAAATAGTAAAATGGATCCGGGCAATATTTGAATGATCCCGCGTATATGCAGCTGCTTCTATCAAATGTTCTTCGGCAGCAGTCCGCGAACCATCCTGGTATTGATGAAATTTCAGCAAGGCCTTGGGTAAATTAGCATAATTAAGTCCTTCGGCAGATAACACATGATCGATGATGGTCCCATAATCCTGTTTTTGAATGAGCCGGTCTATGGAATGCCCTGATTTGGCTACCGATGCAGACAAGTCATTGTAAAATGCGATTTTTATAAGATTGGTTATGAAAAAATATACCGAATGAATGCCTTGATCTTTCATGAAAAGCGCCTTGCCGGCCTCATCGGGTAAATATTGTTCCCTGAATTCAAAAAGATGTTTAAACATCCTGCTTGCAGCACCGGAGGCAGGGACAAATTTCACGACTTTTAATTCGGGCAGATTTTGTTCAAAATAACCGAGATAAAACTTCAGCTGCTCATCGTCAAACTTCAGGATCCCGTCGCCGGTAATCGCCGGCCTGACCAGGTTGATAAATGGGAACCCGCTGATGAAATGGTCAATTTGTTTTTGAATAAGCTGCAAATTCATTCCCTTGCCTGTGATCTGTATTAAATCCTGTTGATTGAACATAAATAGCTTTTTTGTAATTTTAAGCAAATTTATTCAAAAAATGAAAAAGTTAGCGATTTATATCATTTTAGCAGGAGTATCGATCTTATCAAGGGCACAAGTCGCCCCTCAAAAATATTTCGTCGAGTTTATGGACAAAAACAATTCCCCATACTCGATAAACAGCCCGGCCCAGTTCCTTTCTTACAGAGCGATTGAGCGGAGGCAAAAGCAGGGGATCCCGGTTGTCGAAAATGACATTCCGGTAAACCAGTCTTACGTAAACAGGTTAAGAGAATATTCCGTCAATATCCTTACCCGTTCAAAATGGTTGAATGGTGTCACTGTTTATTGTCTGAATCCGTCGGTAATTGACTCAATTTTACAGCTTCCATTTGTAAAACGGGTGATTAAAAACAGTTTATTTAAAAATGTAAATGCTTTAAAACCAAACGATAAATACAAGTTAGAGGAAGTGTCACTTAATGTAATAGACCCACCTGCATCTTTAAATGATGCGGGTTACAAAATGAATACAGGGATGAACTACGGGCCTTCTTTCAACCAGGTGCATATGCTGAACGGGGACAGTTTGCACAAACTTGGTTATAAAGGCGAAGGCATGGTCATTGCTGTTCTGGATGCGGGGTTTTCGGATGTGGACATTCTTCCGGCTTTCGATAGCTTACGACTTAATAATCAAATTCTTGGAACCAGGGATTTTGTTTCACCCGGAAATAATGTATACAGGGAATACGAACATGGGATGGAAGTGCTTTCATGCATGGGAAGTAACCTGCCGGGTCAGCTTATCGGGACTGCACCGAAAGCAAGTTATTGGCTTCTTCGTTCGGAAGATGTTAATTCTGAGTACCTTATTGAAGAATACAATTGGGTTTCTGCAGCTGAATTCGCCGACAGCGCCGGAGCCGACATTATCAATTCTTCTCTTGGATATACTGTTTTTAACGAAATATCTCAAAGTCATACATGTTCCGATATGAACGGCAATACCACTCCGGTCACCCGGGGAGCAAATATCGCATCAAGTAAGGGAATGATCGTGGTTAATAGCGCCGGCAATTCAGGTGCGTCTTCATGGAAATGCGTCGGTGCCCCGGCTGATGGATACAATGTGCTGGCTATCGCCGCAGTAGATTCAAACGGCATCCGGGCCGGGTTCAGTTCGGTAGGAGAGGCAACCCTTCGCATTAAACCCAATGTGGCGGCAATGGGAAGCCGGACAGTGGTATTCTCAAAGAATGGCAGCATCATGTATAACAATGGAACATCATTCTCCAGTCCGCTGATTGCAGGAATGGTGGCCTGCTTATGGCAAGCCTTGCCATCCTGGAATAACCAGTCGATAACCCGGGCTATTGAACTGAGCGGTAACCAGGTATCCGATCCTGATTCGTTGCTGGGTTACGGTATCCCTGACTTTATCAAAGCCCTGAAACATGTAAATGTAGCAGATAAAGGAACAACGCCTGTTCATATTTTTCCAAATCCCTTCTCCAAAGGGTTTGTTGTTTCCTTTACTGCCACACAAAAGCAGATACTCGATCTTCACCTTTATAACAACATGGGGGTGCTTGTATTTTCAATGCAACAGCAGGAAGTCAGGGTAGGGTGCAATGAACTGAACGTACCTTATTTGACTTCGATTCCTGATGGCATGTATTTTCTTCAACTGACTGGCAAGAATCTTTTTATGACCTCCAAGCTTTTCAGGATCAGTAATTAACCAATCTACTGTTTACAAATGTAATTACATTTGTAAACAGTAGATTGGTTAATTACTGATCCTGAAAAGCTTGGAGGTCATAAA
>CAIVAT010000104.1 GCA_903903985.1 uncultured Bacteroidales bacterium
ATGATCCTGGAAGTCGTGATGGTATTTCCGCAAACGACGGCCGTCCAGGTTTCGGTAACATCTCCTCCGCAGGCGCCGGGAATGGTTCCCAGGGAAGAGGTGACCGTACCGGTCAGGCGGCAATCGCCGGGTAAGCCATTGTCATAAGTCAGATCATGGGTGGCAGCCTCCCCGCAATCCACGGTGATGGCCGGTTGGGCCGGGAACCATGGTGTCAAAGCGGGGCTGACGTGGATAATCCTGGAAGTCGTGATGGTATTTCCGCAAACGACGGCCGTCCATGTTTCGGTGACATCACCGCCGCAGGCGCCGGGGATGGTTCCCAGGGTGGAAGTTGCTGTGCCGCTGATCGCACAGGCTCCGATTAATCCATTGGTATAGGTTAGATTGCTGGTGGCAGCCTGTCCGCATAATACCGTGATATCGGAAACGGATGAAAATACCGGCATGTCTGTCGGAGTGACCGTGATCGTCTGGATGAAGTTGATGCTGGTGTTGTTGCAATAATCGGTGATGTTCCAGGTGCGTACCCGTGCATAAGCGCTGGCACAGCCGGGATCCGGTGTAGTTATGTCGGTTATCAGCTGGATGACCGGCGGATTCGTGCAGTTGTCAGTTGCCGCAGGAACCAGTTCCAGCGCATCTGCCAGTCCCGTAGTATTGCTGCAGGTTAATGTCCGGTCTAAATTCCCGGATGGTGTGGTTACGCCAGGAGCGATGTTGTCCGGCGTTACTGTGACACTCCCGTTGATAAAATAACTTCCAAACGGAGTCTTGACATATGCGATCCCTTGAGGGGTGGAGTATTCATTCGCTTCCGGCGGGATCTCTGCCCAGTTTAAAAACGAGGTGGCCACACCGGTAGGGCATGTGCTTGAAAATTCCAAGGTGAAGAGGATGGTGTTGTCTGCCAGGTTGATCCCGGGATCACTGGTATAGCTAAGGATGAATGTTCCCGGTATGGTACCGTTGGTGAAACTGCCTGTAATTGCGGGATTCAGATCCACGCTTTTGAATTGAAGAATCGCCGGATCGTAGTTCAGTGTCAGCGAAATGCCCCCGACATTGTTAAAATTGCTGACCTTGACGGGTACGGCGATTGAACCCGACGGGCAGCTCGTCACCACCGGTGCCATAGTTGCCGGCGCACATCCCTGCGGATCGACCTTGACACTCCCGTTGATGAAATAGCCTCCAAACGGGTCCTTACCGTATGCGATTCCATCAGGGGTGGAATATTCATTGTCTTCCATGGGGACTTCAGCCCAGGTCAACGGGGAGGTTCCCCCTGCCGGTGGCCCGGCATAGCCGAAGTGGAGTGTGAACAGGATGGCGTTATTGCCCAGGCTGATCCCGGGATCGCAGGTATAACTCAGTATGAAAACTCCGGGCGCAGTGCCATTGGTGAAACTGCCTGATATGGCAGGATTCAGATCTACGCTTTGATACAGCAGGATCGAAGGGTCATAATGCAAAGTGAGCGAAATCCCCCCGACATTGTTAAAATTGCTGACCTTTATTGGAACTGCGATCGAGCCCGTCGGACAACTGGTCACAACCGGTGCCATGGTTACCGGCGCACATCCGCCGGGAGTCACCGTGACGCTCCCGTTGATGAAATAGCTTCCAAACGGTTCCTTGTCGTAGGCGATTCCTTCCGGGGTCGAATATTCATTGTCTTCCACCGGGATTTCAGTCCAGGTCAACGGGGAGGTTCCCCCTGCCGGCGGCCCGGCATAGCCGAAGTTGAGTGTGAACAGGATGGCGTTATTGCCAAGGCCGATCCCGGGATCGCAGGTATAACTCAGTATGAAAACTCCGGGCGCAGTGCCATTGGTGAAACTGCCTGATATGGCAGGATTCAGATCTACGCTTTGATACAGCAGGATCGCAGGGTCATAATGCAGCGTCAGTGAAATTCCCCCGACATTGTTAAAATCGGCGATGGTAACCGGGACTGCAATGGGGCTTCCATTACAAACAGTCAAAGAACCGGCTGAAGTTACCGGCCCAACTGATGCAAGTACAACATTGCAGATCATTAGACTGGCAATGAGCATTAAGTAGATCTTTTTCATGGCTTTACGCTTAAAAACAATAGATATATGTGATAGTTTCTTTATAAATTTCAAGATTAATTAACCATCAGTTTGCTGACTGCACGCCTGTTACCTGAAGAAATTGCAACAAGGTACAATCCGGGATTATAACTGCTGATGTCTATTGATGATTCATAATTTTCCGCGGATGGAATGAAGTCATATCTGCCCATCAACCTTCCATCGATCGAAGTAACCGTGATTTTAATATTGTTGAGATTCCCGGGGTACGTGATTTGGACAATGTCATCAGCCGGATTGGGCGAAAGACTGAATATCGATTTATCGGTCCCCGAGATTCCAACCACCACGCCTACGATCTCCGATGTATCGGAACTGCAGCCATTCAATGTAACGATGTCGGAGTATAAGCCGCTGGCTGTTGCCGTGATGCTTTGACCAGTTGCGCCAGGAATTGCGCCATTGTTCAGGTACCACTGGTTCCCGCAGCAAACATTTGACAAAAGCGTATAGCCTATGACCGAAATTTCCGGTGTTGCCGGCAATTGTAAAACAGACAGGTTCACAGCCCCTGACACATAAGTAAAGCCATCAGATACTGATAAATGGTAAAGTCTGGATGAATCGGGCGAAACCACCGGGTTCTCCAGTGTTGAACTCCAGGGCGGGTTCCCTGGCGGAATGCATGACCATAGATAGGTAAAGTTTCCTGAACCGCCCCCGGCATTGGAAAAAAGCTGTGAATAATCACCATTGCAGATATTGCCCGGAACAGCGGCGGGATTCATGCTGAGCGGGCCACCGGTTACTGTTACGATGACATCATCGCTGGTTTGGCAGGAAGAAGAGGCCTGGTTCACGACCACCAGGGTAAAAAGGGTGGTGGTTGTCAGCATCACGGTTTGCGGGTTCTGCACATCCGGATCAACGAGCAGCGCTTCCGGTGACCAGTGATAACTGAAGTTTCCTGAACCCCCTGATGCGGCATGAAGCGCAGTGCTTGTGCCGTAATGAATGGCTGTATCATTTCCTGCACTGGCATACGGAAGCGGGATGACAGTTACCGGGAAGTGCGCCAGGGGCCCATTCCCGCATGGAATTAAACCACATACGCTGATATCTCCCGAAACGGCATTTCCTGAATAATCGACCAGGATGGAATTCGTATTCTGGCCATTGACGATCGCTGCTCCCGGAGGCACCGTCCAGGCATACCCGGTAACATTGGTCAGCGGTAAAACACTGTATGACTCCCCGGTCTGTCCCTGGCACACCGTATTATTCCCTGAAACCGGACCCGGATTTCCGATGGATTCACAGAGATAACCGTTTAGATAATAGGATGCAGTCGGCAGGTCGTTCAATACATTACTCATACCATCAGCGTATTCGCAGGAAGATCCGTTATCAAACCAGGTGAGTGCTGAGTTTCCGCCGATATAGTTAAAATTTAATGTCATGATCGTGGTGCCATCGGGAAGGGTTTTCGATGAACCGTACCACCCCATGCTGATGCGATGGAACCCATTTCCAAGGTCAAGGTCACCCGATAAGAAACCCGGTAATGACGGATTTGGTGATCCCTGTAAAAATTGAATGACCGAATAGTTGTAGTCAAGTGTAAGTGATGCAGCCCCGATGCCGGTGAATCCCGTGACTGTAACAGGAACAGAGACCATACCGGGAATGGCTCCGGAGACTGTTCCGCAGATGGTGACAGGGGCATTTTGGGCTGAAGAGATTATGGCCCATCCCAAAAGAAAGCAGCTGAACACAGTTAATTTTAAAAGATGTTTTTTTAGCATGGTATAGTCGTCACATAAAAAATAATTCAGCATCAGTTGTCAATGCCAATGACATTGACAATGCCCTGTATATATACTGTAGCATTGGTTTTCGAAAAGTCTATTTTCCAAAAGGTTTCCTGTAATGAACCTTCGAGGATCAGTGCATTGTGTGATCCCGTAAAAACGATGGTGCTGGTCCCGTGGTTGAAAATGCCTGAATTCGACCAATTGCCTCCCAGGAACAGGGACCCTGCCCCTGTGAATATCAGGGAGGATCCGGTATTTATTGTGAGATCCCCGTCAACATACAAGTTTGCAGCACCTTGCATGGTCAATTTTGCACACAGGGATCCCAGGGTCAGGTTCCCGTTCATGTGCGGCCAGTTCGGAGCGGCAGTGGGTATCACCACCATTGCGGAGGCCGGGGGAACCGTGAAATTTTGCCAATTGGAACCAAGGTTCCAGTCGGAGGAAGTTAACCCGGTCCAAAGCCCCGTGGCAGCTGTAATTACAGTCACACTCCCGTTGATGAAGTAGTTTCCAAAGGGTTCTTTTTCATAAGGGATCCCATCCGGGCTCGAGTATTCATTCGCATCTCCCGGGCTTTCTACCCATGTCAGCAGGGAGGTACTTCCTGAAGGGGGCCCGGTATAGTTAAAATGGAGGGTGAGCAGGGTGTCATTGTTAGCCAGGTTGATCCCTGGATAGCCTGTATAACTCAGGATAAAAACCCCGGGGCTATTGCCGTTGGTCAGGCTGTTTGAAATGGCAGGATTCAGTGTGACGTTCTCGAACTGGAGGATTGCAGGATCATAATTCAAGGTTAGTGAAATGCCCCCGATGTTGTTAAATCCGGTGACCGTCACCGGAACAGAAACCACCCCGATCCCCGCACCAGGTATGGTTGTGCATTTGGTGACGGGCCCACTCTGGGCGTTTAAAATCATCCTGCACCCTAAAAGGAAGCTGATGCCCAGTGTCAATATCAATATGTGTTTTTTCAGCATCTGTAAATCTTGTGTTTCCAATCAACCTGTCGGGATTCGCCTTCTCATGGTTCCCTTGATTATCTGTTTCGGACCAGCTTGATTGTCCTGATCCATTCATCCCTGTTGCTTGTAAATCTTATTGAAGCAGTGTAAATTCCAGGAACCAGGTCTTTCATGTCAATGGTAATGGAATGGGTTCCTTTATCCTGTTGTTCATCGCTCATTTTGAGCACCTTCTGTCCCACAGCATCATGAATGTGCAGGATAACATGCCCGGCTTCCGGCAGGTAATAATCGAAGTTTACTTTTTCATGAAATGGATTAGGATGGCAGCGGATTGCCAGGGATGTTGACGGGGTTAAATCAGCCATGCCCAATGCTGAATATTCGATAACACCGATCCCCAGGATGGCATCCGGGATCACACTTAAGTCCCCGCCTGCCAGTTCATTCAGCGGGTCTGCCCCCATTTCAAGCTTGATCACATCACCAGGGCCGAATGTTCCGGAAGTTTTTACATGGATGACCAGCAACTCCTGGCTGGCTTCATAATCCAGCGGTTGCAGCGAGTTCCAGCCAATTCTCAGTTCATTTTCTCTTGCCGACCAGGCAAGTTCTCCAGTGTGACCATTCATGGTCACGGCTTTCACTTCCATCAGATCGGAGGGAAAATTCATGATGAGAGAGACGGCTGTAATGGTCGATGGATTCGTGATGCGAACCGGCAGGTCAACGGATGTACCTGGACCAGCCTGCAGGGTTTCATTGTAAACAAGTTCAATGGATGAACGGGGAACCTTCACCAGGTTTGTCGGCGTATAGCTGCCACCAAAGTCACCGATGACCTGGCCTGAGATGTCAACGGTCATGTTACCTGCACAATTTACCTGGAATGATGTCAGGGAAGCATTCGGGTCATAATTATTCAGAACAACATCTCCTGATCTCCAGAAGGTCCAGGGAGATCCTGAATTAAGATGCCTGTCGAAAGGAGTTCCAAAGACAAAATAATTTTGAATTTTCAATGCATCAGTCGCATTGATAGCGCTGTTATCCGATACATCACCAGAAAGGAACCTGACATGTTCAACAGATGTGGGGTTGGCGCTCCAATAATTTGCCTGTACGGCGTCTGTCGAGTTGATATCGCCCACCGGCTTGCTGATCGCGGTTACTGCAATGTTATAACTTCCCGCGCTGAGGAACGGGAACGAGTATTGGCCGCTGCTGTTTGTCGTACTTGTCGCACCGGTCTCCTTTAATCCCAGCGTGACAAGGTTCAGCGGGGTACTTCCCTGGTTATTGTATTTCAGGGTTCCGCTGATGGTATAATAGGGAGCTCCTGTCAAACTGACAATTACCAACGATGACGAGGATGAGGCACATGAATTTGAATTTGTAACAGTCACTGTATACGAGCCAGCAGCACTTGCATTTGCATTTGAAATAACCGGGTTTTGCAGCGAGGAGGTAAAGTTGTTTGGCCCGCTCCAGGCATAGCTGCTCATGCCGTTTGGCAAACTGCTCAATGACAGCGTTGACCCCATGATGACCGGCGAGTTGTTTGAGGCAGTTGCAACCGGTAAGGTTTTGGGAGCTGCGGTGCCGGAACCGGCCGGGCTGGTGAACCCGTTCACAGTCTGGGTAACCGTATACAATCCTGCTTCAGATACTGTAATGGCTGCTGTGGTTGCACCTGTATTCCATAACAAAGTTCCTGTGTAACCGGCTGCTGTCAGCGTCGAAGATCCGCAGTTATTGGCCACATTCACCATTGGTGTTGCGGGGATCTGGTAAAGGTTGTTAATAATGGCAATTTTTATACTTTGCGTTGAGTTGTCGCAGGTCGCCCAGACAGGCCTGACGATATTATTGTGTGCCGAAATATTGGTGTAGTCGCCAAAAAAATTAGACCCGGTTGGGCAGTTATTGGGGATAAACGGGGCCTGGCTTATCCTCATGTTTTCAAATGTTGTCCCGCCATCTGTGGAAACTGCCATATAAACATCCGTTTGGGTATCGCTGTAATTTCTGCGGTCGTAAAAGACAATATAAATATATCCGGTTACCTGGTCCACGGTCATCCAGGTGAAAAACTGTTGTTTCCCTGGCGGATCATCGTTCACCCGGATCCTTGTTTGCCAGGTGCTCCCCTGGTCTGTTGATCTGGTGAACCATACATCAGTATCTGTTGCACCGTTCCGCTGGTCGCTCCAGTTGATATACACATTTCCATGGTAAGGGCTGGTGCTCAGGTCGCAACAGGTTACCGGCAGGCCATTCGCCCTGTTGATTCCCGGGATGGCATAATCCCATCCGCCGGGAATGTCGGAAACGAAAATGTTGGAATTCAACCAGGTTTCGCCCTCATCAAAGGAACGGTTGAACATCAAGCCGAGCGGCCCGGCCCATGAAACATAGATCTGATTGTTTGGCCCGGCCGCAGGAACGGCTCCCTCATTGGTGTTGCCGCTGTCAACGCAATCACCGGCCCTTCTGCTGATTCGTTTTGGTGTACACCATGTCACTCCATGGTCGGTTGATTTAGTGAAGAGGATGATCGAACTGTCCATCGGGTTGGAGGTGCCATAGTCGTCGAATTGGGTCCAGGTAACATAGATATTATTGTTTGCCCTGTTAACGACAGCCCACTCTTTATCCTGTCTTTTCGGGTTTGCGTTCCAGCCGAAATAGGTGCCGGCTGACCAGGTTTGCCCGCCATCCGTAGATTTCTGGCATATCATCCGGTCAATCCACCATCCCGGGGAGGAAGGATAGGAAAGGTGGAAAAAATAAAAGTTATTGCTGGTATCAACGATGACCACCGGATCGCCCCATACACCCCAGGGACTTGACAGCGTACCTGCATTCCAGGTCAACCCGCCATCATTGGAGTTGAAGAACCGGTTATTGTTGGCTCCACCAACCATCTGGTTCACATTCCTGGGGTTGATGCAAATTGTTGGTTCGTTGATGTAACTGAGATTCCATACATCAACATTCTGGAAGGGAGATTGGGCAGGTGCGGAAATCCAAATCAGGTTCAAAATGAGTAATATGAATCTATACGACATCGGAGAGTGATAATATTTAGCAATCCTCAACATTACTTGACTTCTGTATTTATGCAGACGGCATCCACATATCTTAATTCAGCTTCTCGAGGCTCCTGAAATTCACCGGAACCGGTGTTTCCCCATATAAAATATTTAAAAGCCAGATAAACTGACCGTTCCTTTTTCCCGTCTTTATCATTGAAGGTAATGGTTGCCTTATACAAGGTGCAACCAGACAATGAATCATGAACGAATTGCAATTCTTCCTTATTCAGGCGGGTGATCTCTATTTTTTTTACGTCATGAAGAGAAATAATTTCTTTACCTGCGGTTGATGTATATTCATTCCCGGATGGTAAATGGTTAAAACAGGATATTTCTGTTGTTCCGTCAGGCGCATGTAAAAAAGTAAAATCCACTGGTTTTTTCTCGATGATGATCGTTCCATAGAGATTTTCGGACCCATGGTTTTGACACAGCGAATAAACCGGCACAATTAGAATAATTGATAGGATTGTTATAATGTTCATCATGGTTTTGGAGGTTGTCGGTTGAATGTTTGATCTGTTAATTGTTAATTTTCTGTGCCGATGATATATATATTCCCTTGTATTAAAACGGTTGCATTGGTTTTCGCAAAGACGACTTTCCAGAATGTCTCAGGAGTTACTCCCCCCAGGATGGATGCGTGGTTCGGCCCTGTAAATTCGACAGTTCCGGCTCCGCAGCTGAAAAGGCCCAAATTCAACCAGTTGCCTCCCAGGTAAAGGCTGCCGGATTCGGAGAATGAGAGAAAGGCGCCGGCATTTATGGTAAGGTCCCCGTCAACAAACAATTTGGATGCTCCTTCCATGGTAACGCTTTTACAAAGTGTTCCGATGGTCAGTCCTGAATTCAAGTGCGGCCAGTTGGACGCTGACGATGGTATTACCACGTAGGCATAAGAGGGTGGAACCATGAAATTCTGCCAGTTGGCACCAATGAACCAGTCAGTGGAGATTAAACCGGTCCATAACCCCGGGGTGCCTACTGACAGATAACCGGTTTTTATCATGATAGCGGAACTCGTTCCTCTTGCCGCAACCAGTTTGACCGTATACACACCATCGGATGAAAAACGGACCTGTGGGTTTTGAGAAGTGGCAGTAGTGCCGTTGACAAAATAATATGTTGAAGGAATGATGCTCCATATCCAGGCAGTTGGCCCGCCGGTGGTTTGATCCTCCAGGAAAAAGGTCGTGCTGAGGTCTCCGCTGATGGCGCTGGCTGTGAAATCGGCTGCTATCGGATCGGGGCCGACATACCCGTTGATGTAATAAGATGGCTTTGGAAGATCATAAAGGGATGGCCCGGAAACACTTTCAGCATATCGGCAGGAATTGCCATCGCCAAACCAGGCCAGCGGGGATGCCCCGCCATGGTAGGTAAAGATAACATCGACCAGGTTGCTGCCATCGGTAAGGGATGCCGCGGAACCTGACCACGCCAGCGCGATCCGTCCTGTTCCAGCGGCGGATGGAGTGAATGTTCCCCCGATCGCCGGGACCAGTGTTGCGCTTTCATAGGTTAAGACGGCAGGATCATAATCCAGGGTGAAGGAAAACAGGCCGATATTCGAAAAATTAAATACTTTCAGGGGAACTGTCACCTGCTGGCCGACCGTCGCCGTCACATTGGCAGCTGCCGTTTGTGGTGCGGTATGCGATGCAGCCAGGCCGTCCTGGTAATGCATCGGTTTGGGCATATCATAACATTCGTTGCCGCCGGCATCATTGAACCTGCACGAGGTGGCATCGGTGGTGATCCAGGATAGGGTGGAGGTTCCCGACACATAGGTGAAATTCAGCATGGCGGTCAAACTGCCATCAGGGAGGGTCAAACTGGCAATTCCTGACCATGACAGCACAATTTTTCTTTTCAATCCAGAGGGGCTGTCTGTTACAGTCAATGCACTTCCGAAGGCAGGATCAGGTGTAAATCCGTGGTAGCTCATCACGGCGGCATCATATTCAAAGGAAAGGGTGAAAGACCTTACATTGGTGAAGTTGCTGACCAGTATTGGCAATACCAGTGAACCTGAAGGAACTGCATGGGCAATGAACGGCAACCATGCCTTTGGAGCTTCCTGGGCATAAACAGCCCCGTTCTTATAAAAATCCGCTGTGGGTGCATCCAGCAGGGGGTTCGCCTGCGAATCGGCGTATTCGCATGATGAGCCGGTTTCGAGCCATTCCAGGCCTGAATAACTGCCACTGGTGTTGGAATAAACATAATCAATGGTCACAACTGCACTGCCCGCGGGCAGGGTGGCAATGCCAAACCAGGAAACAGTAAAGATCATTTTTCCATTCGGACCCATTTGCGTGCCGGCATTGAAATTTCCCGACAGGCCCGGGTTTGGGGTACAACCCTGGTAACTCAATACGGCCTGGTTGAATTCCAGTGTCAGGGACATGGCCCCGATGGCGGTAAAATTGGTTACGTTGACAGGCACGGCAATATGGCCGGGGACAGGATTGCTGATGACAGGCGCAGAAGTGATGGGTGCACCATGGTCTGAAATTCCGCCTTTAATGTAATACGTTGATTTTGGAGTGTCATTTAATATAACATAGGAACCATTAGCGTACTTTTTATACTGGCAGACATTGCCGCTGGAATAAAGCCAGCTTAAAACGGATGTCCCGGAAATATAATTGAAAGTCAGATCCAGCAGATGGGTTTCATCAGGGAGCGTGATCCCGCCAGGAGTCTGGGGCCAGGTGATAATGATCCTGCCCACGGTGCCGTTGACGGAATTTGCTATCGTCATCCCGGGAAACGAAAGATGGGGCGCGGCGCTGACGTAGGACACCAGGTTGGCCTGGTATCTTAAGGTAAGGGTAAATGAACCAATGCTGACAAAATTTTTAACAGTTACCGGTACGACGACAGCCCCGGGTGCTGTTGTTGCATTCGTAACAATACCAGCCGTTGTGACCGGGGCGGTTTCAGCAAATACACTTTCTGTTATACAACAGAGAATAAGAAGTAGAAATTGGAGTGACCTCTCCCCGGCCCTCCCCTTGGAGGGGAGGTGGAGGTGGTTCCAGAATTGAAATATTAAGTATTTATTGAACATTATTTTGATTTTGACAACTATGAAACAACAAGTGTTTTTTTCCCCGAACGTCTCCCTCCCCTTCAAGGGGAGGGCCGGGGAGAGGTCACCTGTTCCGTACCAATTTAATGGTCTTAAACATCTCTCCACCTCCGTAAACCAGTTTGATCGTTGCAAAGTAAACACCCGGCTGCAGGGACAGGGCATCCAGCGTAACTGAATGTTTGCCACTGCTTTCAAATTCGTTTACAAGCCAGGTTACTGTCCGGCCAAGCAAGTCTTTAGCCTGGAGGGTCACCTTGCCAGCGGCTGGCAGGGTATAACTGATGATCGTATAATTTGCAAAGGGGTTCGGACTGGTTGTCACTGTTAGGGGATTTCCCAATGGAGGATATCCAATCCCGTTCGTTGAAAATCCGAGGAGGTCAATACCCAATTCGGCATCCGGGATCACCTTGAAGTTGCCATCAGCAAGCTCATTCAACCGACTTGCGGCCAGCTGGATCCGGATCAGGTCGCCCTGGCTGAATGTATCAGATGTCTTCAAATGAATGACCAGCAAATCTTCATTGGATTCAAATGCCATCGGATGCATTGAATACCAGCCAATTCTCAGTTCATTATCCCTGACTGACCAGTCAAGTTGACCATCGTTCTCTTTCATAGTCACACCTGAAATCTCCATCAGATCTGAGGGGAAATTCAGGATGAGGGAAACTGCACCCACCGTTGAAGCATTTATCATGCTGACTGGCAATTCGAGATTTTCCGCTGGACCTGCCAGCCTGGTTTGTCTGACGATAAGGCTGATTTCCGAGTTTGTGCTTTTTACCCCAGGGGTATAGCTGGAGTTGAAGTCGCCCGTACATTGGGTGTAAAGATCATAATTCATTACATCGGCACCGCTGATGGTGACATCGAAATCGGTTGGTTTGATGGCAGGATCCCAATTGCTGTTTATCGTGATTCCTTTCTTCCAGGTTGACCATGGATCTTTGTCAAATGGATTACCAAATACGAAATGCCGCTGGATGCGCAATGCATCAGTGGAATTAATAAAGGAATCGTATCCTGCCACATCTCCCGCCAGGAATGTCACGAATTCTGTAATGCCAGTTGTGGTGCTCCAGACATTTACGAGGGCAGCATCGGTTGAATTTATTTCATCGGTTGGCAGGGTGATTTCGGGTGAAATGGCATAGGTTCCTGCACAGAGGTTTCCGAAAGCATAGCTACCATCGGCATGGGTGGTGTATATTTTATCCACCTTTGGAGATGTAAACTTCTGAATCCGGATCGTCACATCATTCATCGGGGTCTTGTCAAGGTTGTTGTAGGTGAGGGTTCCGCTGATGCTGTTTGTTTCGGCTACCATGAAAGTTGCACTGCATGACGTCGTTAATGGTGCACAGCTGCTGGTATGGCTCCAGGTCACAGTCACGGATCCGCCACCAGCAGGGGGCGCCCCCGAACCATCGTTGGTAAGGGTCGCATTGCAGCCACCCGAAGCGGTAACGGAACCGAGCCAGCCGGCATATGCGGCATCCACAACCGCCTGGGACTGTCCTGTGGACATGATGTAATCTGTAGGGCAAGTAAGAACCGCCGGTGATGCTGTTACGGTGAACCTCCGGGTGCAGGTCTTCGACACCTCGCAGGAACTGGTATAGGTCCAGGTGACCTCAGTAAAACCACCACAAGCCAGGGGCGCCACCGGGAAATCGGGTGTTCGTGTGCCGGTCCCGTTGCAACCGCCTGATACGCTAATGGATGTGAGCCAATCTGCGAAGGATGCATCGATGTCTGTCTGCGACTGGCACGCTGGTTCTGTTTTGTCGGCTGCGCAGGTGAAGGTGACGGCCGGTGCGGCATTGACCGTGAATCTTTTGGTACAGGTCTTTGGCTCATCGCATGAACTGGTATAGGTCCAGGTCACATCCGTAAATCCGCCGCAAGCCGGGGGAGCGGTTGGAAATGCCGGCGTTCTCGTGTATAACCCGTTGCATCCACCCGATGCGCTGGCAGTTGCGAGCCATGCTGTAAATGAATCATCTATTGCTTCCTGCGGCTGGCATGCAGCTTCGGTCTTGTCATCCGGACAGTTGAAGATGACCGCCGGAGCAGGGAGGACGGTAAAGGTCTTTGTGCATGTCTTCGTGACCTCGCAGAAACTGATATAATTCCAGGTCACCGTGGTTGACCCGCCGCAAGCGTTGGGGGCCACAGGGGTGACTGGAATTGTGCTCATAACCCCGTTGCATCCTCCGCTTGCCGTTGTTGTCAGGAGCCACGCACTAAATGAAGCATCGATGACAGATTGTGACTGGCATGCAGATTCTGTTTTTTCATTGCCG
>CAIVAT010000105.1 GCA_903903985.1 uncultured Bacteroidales bacterium
CATCAACCCTTTACCATCGGATATCTGGTATTCTTTCCAATCCAGATTCCCCGAAATAAAATCTTTCTTCCTGAATTCCGGATGCCGGGAGTCAATCACCTGGGCAATGATTCCCGATTGTATAGGTTTCCCCGTTTCAAAAGGGGGGATATAAGATTTAGAATTGTTCATTCTCCCGCGTAAATATGGATCAACAGAAACATATACAGTCTTTAATAAAACATTACCAGCCGGGGGAACCGGAATCGCAGCGCTGGAAATTTCAAAATCGTTTAACGTTGGTTTGCCAACCGGTCTTTTCTTTAAAAGGATTACTTTATTCATATTTCTGGATTGAAGTATTGAAAGTGAACACGTTGATTTTTTCGAACTGAGGTGTTCAAAGAGTTGATTGAAAGTGCTGCTTATATTGCTCTTTTGTTATTCAGTTATGAAACAAAGGTGTATCTATTTATTGCCGGAACTGTTACATAACTTTTATAAATAGTTACATCATTCATACAGTCCGGCATGAAAAATGTTATCTCCGTTCATATTCAGGCTCGCGCATAATCACAAACATGATACGTTGCGTGCAGACATTTGAAGATGTATGAATCATGCAACTTTTTCCACTGATTGTGTAATGTGAATAGTAAATAAAAGAACAAACCTTTGTCGTGGTGGATAATTCCATTTTCCTTTTTTAATAACCCATTTATAACTTATTCATTGAAAAGGCCTGAAGACAAAATTGTATTTTTTACCGGTGGAAATTCAGGAACAGGAAAAGCATCAGCACGTGATTTTAGACGGGAGAGTGATGGCATCATCAATCAATGAAAAAGGACCATTTGAAAAATTAAAACATGAAAAAAAAGCGCTTTGTACTGTCCGGCGGTGGTTGTCGATGTTTTGCCCATTTAGGAGTGGTTAAAGCATTGCAGGAAAGCAGTATTTATCCTTCTGAAATTTCAGGCACAAGTTCAGGTGCCATTGCCGGGGCATTTTTAGCCAATGGTTTTTCACCTGATGAGGTTAAAGATATCTTCATTAATAAGTTGAGCTTAAACATGCTCTCCAGGCGTGAGTTTAAGTTGGGACTTATTTCAATGAAAACCATAAGGATGTTCTTACAAAAAAATTTACGATATAAAAAATTCGAGGATCTTCCAATTCCCTTTTTTGTGACTGCAACCAGTTTTGCGGATGGCAGTCAGCACATATTTAATCATGGAAATATTATTGATGCAATCATTGCTTCCAGTTCTATTCCCGTAATATTTCAGCCTGTGGTAATTCATGGTATTCCTTTTGTTGACGGTGGCCTGTCAAATAATTTACCAGTTGAGCCTTTCAGCAAAAACAAGAAGGAAATCATTTGTATTCATGTTAACCCTGTGAAATCATTCAAACGGGGAGAGGGTGTTTTTGAAGTCATGGACAGGGCTATACATTTGAGTTTTCGGGAAAAAGTTAACCGATCCTCAGATGGTTGTTTTTTATTCATCGAACCAAAAGAGTTAGACGGATATGGGCTTTTCGACATTCAAAAGATCCGGGAAATATTTGATATCGGCTATGTTTTTACTAAGAAATTGTTAAAGCATCCTTCATAAACTAATGAACCACCAGGAGGATGGGGAAATATTAGTCTACTGCTTTATGATCCTTCCGTCCTCCATTTCAATGATGCGATGGGTTTTCTTTGCGAACTCCTCGTCGTGTGTCACAACGAGCAAGGTCTGATGATGTTCCTCCGCCAGTTTTCTGAAGATGTCAAAAACGATGAGGCTATTTTTTTTGTCGAGGTTCCCGGTAGGTTCGTCGCACATAATGATCGCCGGGTTATTGATCAGGGCCCGTGCAATCGCCACCCGTTGTTTTTCGCCACCCGACAACTGGTTTGATTTCTTATCCGCTACTTTTTCTATATCCAGATTTTTCAGGTGTTCAAGGGCGTGCTGTTTTATTTCCGCTTCCGGGTATAAGCCCAGTTTCAATCCCGGAAGCATCACATTCTCCAGGGCAGTGAACTCATTTAGCAAATAATGGAACTGGAATACAAATCCTATTTTTTCGTTGCGTATGAGGGCAAGTTGATTCTCTGTTTTTCCCCGGATGATTTCATGGTCTATCGACAGTTCTCCTTCATATTCTGTATCCATCGTAGATAGAATATAGAGCAGGGTGGATTTACCGCATCCCGATTTGCCAACAATGGATATAAACTCGCCGTTTTGAATTGTCAGAGAAATATCATCCAATACTTTAATGACGATTGGATCATGAAAATTTTTACAGATATGACTTGCCTGGAGTACGATGACGGGTTCCATGATTATTTACCTCTGATAATAACGACAGGATCAACCCTGCTTGCTTTCCGGGCCGGAGCCCAGCCTGCCAGGAAGGTTGTTGCGATTGAAAACGAAGAACCTATAAAATAGAACAACGGATTATAGTCGACCGGGTATGTTTTCACTGTTGGTAATGCCGCGGTGATAAATGGGATCTGGTCAATCACCAGTGAAAACAGGAATCCGAAGAGAAGTCCCATCAATCCCCCGAATAAACCAATGCTTAATGCGATCGCCATGAAAATCCGGTTAACATCCCTGCCTGAGAACCCTGTTGCTTTCAGGATGGCAATGGAATCCATCTTTTCATAAATCATCATGTTCAGAATATTGTAAATGCCAAACCCGGCCACAATCAGCAAGGTAATTCCTACCAGGTACGAAATGAGTGTCCTTACAAACGAACCAGTTTCAAATTGTGCATTGGCAGTCTGGATATCTTCGGCATCAGCCTGGAACAACTTTGCATATTCTTTCGCTAAAGCAGGAGCCTGGTTTATATCATATAACTTAACCTGGATATCGGTGATATAATCATCTGGTTTTCCCAGGATCTTTTGGGTTGTACCAATGGAGGCAAAACTCTGTACCTTATCAAGTTCCTGGACACCCGACTGGAAAAATCCCACTACCTTCAATGGAAACCTCTCCTGGCTAACGGTCGTAACCTGCACCACATCCCCAATACCGGCCATTAATTTGGCCGCCAGTCCTTCTCCCAGGATGATGCTGTTTGAAACATTTTTAAGATCGAGCGGGTTGCATGAAACCACATACTCTCCAAAATGAAACAAATTGCTTTCAGCCGTTACATCAATCCCATAAATAATGCCCGTGATGTCAATTGAACCATCGTTAAAAAACACCGGAGCCGTAATTTTCGGTGCAACACCCATTACCCGGGAATCTTTTACCAGGACCTGCATAATTGCCCCGCTATTGTATATTGCCTGTCTGCCACTCCCGGCTTTTACTGACCTGATAAAATTATAGCTCCCCTTAAATTCATTCAGGTAGTTGACCGGCTGATGAATGTTGGGTTTTATCTCATTGAATATTCTGATGTGCGCCGTCCGGTTCAGCATCAGTCCGTCGAGCAGGTTATTGAGCCCCGACATAAAACTCAGCAATGCAATGAACATCGTGATGCTGAAGGTAACCCCGATGGCTGCCACCAGGGTCTGTTTCCACCTGGCAAGCAGGAGCGACCTGGCAATCCTGGCGATCAACCCGATGTTCATTTGGCAGGTTCCACAATTATGTCGTTAACAGTCAGTCCACTTAATATTTCTACCTTTTTATAATCCTTGAGACCAACCGCCACTTTTCTCATTTTACCATTGCTCAGCTTCACCATTGAATCCCCTGCGAGGTAGCTCCTTGGAATGGTAAGTGCTTTTTCCTTTAATTGAATGACGATGTTTGCTTCAACCGACAGGTTTGGATAGAGTGTCAGGGGCCTGGTAACAAAAGCTGCTTTGACAGTAAAAGACCTGGATTGTTCATCCATCAATGGTTCTATCTTCTCCACAAGGGCTTCAAATACTTTATCTTTATAGCTATCCATGGTATAAAGCACCCTTTGTCCCTGGCGGATCCTGGCAATGTCGTATTCGTCAACCTTCATTTCAATCAGAAAATTATTTGCATCGCCGATGATGGCCACAGGATTTGCCAGATTAACCAATTCCCCTTTTTCCTTCAGGATTTTATAGACCCGGCCGGATGCTTCTGCTTTAATAAAGTAATCACCCGTTTGCAAGGCACTTATCTTCAGGTTTGTCTGGGCCTGTTTTGAGGCAAATTCAAGCTGACGTTTCAATTCACGATAATGAATAACGGCAACCTGGTAACTGGAAAGCGAATTTTTATAAGCCAGTTGCCTTTGCTCAAAATCAACCCGGCTGCCAATAGCTTGCGACCAGAGTTTACTTTGTCTTGACAGAAGCAGGGAGTCATCCTTCATCTTACTCATGGCTGTCGCTATGGCAACCTTGGCTTCATTCAGTTTGTCAGTGTTGAAATACATATCCGAATTATCTGCTGCAAGTCTTGCATTATAGGTATTCAGTTGCGAAGACTCGTTCAGCACTTTCATCAGGGGAGCGCCTTTTGTAATGGTATCCCCCTCACTGAAAAAGATTTCCTGGATCAATCCATTAACCGTAGAAAAAACCTGGTATTGATTTTGACTTTTTACGGTACCCGAGGCATAAACTGATTCCGTTATGTTTTCAACGACAGGGCTGATTTTTACGTTACCGTTGTTACATGAAACAACGATAAACAGGATAAAAAGGAAGGGACAGAATCTCATATATGAAAAGTGTGCTGTTTACATCATTCACACTTTCTCCTGCATTTTGACAAGTGAGGCGGGGTCCATTTCCAGCGTCAGATCGGTTAGTCCGAGATTTTTGAGCTCAATTTCACATGCTATAGTAACCTCTTCGCCTACCATCAAGCCGGTAGTTTCCAAGGGCGTATTCCAAACGAGACCCCAGTCATTCCTGCATATTTTCCCGGTAATTGTGAATCCAGCTTTTTCATTTCCCCAGAGATCATGAGCGATTCCGCCGAATTGCAGGTTTAATTTTATAATTTTCGTAACCCCGATCATGGTAAATTCTCCCCACAATTCACGATTACCTTCATGATCCGGTTCCCCGATGGTACTGGATGTGAAGGTGATTTGCTTATGTTTCTGAACGTCAAAAAAATCAGCACTTTTCAAATGTTCATCCCGGGCTTCGTTGTTCGTGTCAATAGAGGAGGGATCTATCCAAAGATCAATTTCTGCCGTAGTAAAATCCTTTTCATTGGTATAGATACTTGCATCAAATTTCTTAAACACACCTTTTACATGTGCAATCATCAAATGCTTGACCTTAAATCCAATTTCACTGTGATCCTGGTCGATGGACCATTTTGTTTTCATTGCGTTTTTCGTGGTTTTCATTTCAGTTGTTTTAAAGCTTAATTATTTTCCTAATCCGATCTGATTCATATAAGACTGGTTATCCCAGAATAGATATTCTTCTATCATCACACCATCCTTCCATATTCCGACGGTACACATCGGGAGTGTAAATGATTTGCCTGTTGGTTTTATGAATTTTCCTGCGCCTGCAGGCATAGGTAATGTAAATGTTCCCGTCATGACGCCGATAACACAGGTCATATTGCCCGAACCAAAACGAACAGGATGCTGCTTAATACTGGTGTTTGGAGCATACACGAACATTGCCTTCAAATCGGCAATGTGCCTTTCGATGCCGGTAGTAAAATGCCCGTCAGGCCAGTTTACTTTTATGTCTTTGGAATGGCTTTCGTGGAGCCGTGTCCATTGCTGATTAGTAAATACCGTATAGTCGAGGGTGTCAAATGTTTTCAGATTTTTTGCAATCATTTCATTCCCCCTGGTGAGTTCTCTGACTTCATTCCTGAGGGAGTCAATTCCCGCCTGAGTGAATGAACTGCTTCCATTTTTGCCAGTGCAGCTAATCAGTATGACCATGAATGCAACCATTGCAAAAGCTGCAATTGATTTAAAAATAATAAGTACTTTTTTCATTTCTCTTTTTCCATTTAGATAGGAAACAAAGGTGATCGAAATAATTTCCTGAAGTGTTATATAACTTTACTAAATAGTTACATCATTCACACATTCCAGATTGAAGTATGTCACTACTTTTCTTGCTAAATACCCGCATATTTAAACCATTTTCTTGATCTCTGTTTCAACTTCTTTTGCTCCCTTGGCATAGAACTTTTCCTCATCAGGGGCAAGCTCGTGAAGCAATCTCAAAAACTCGCCTGCGTGCACCCGTTCCTCGTCGGCTATGTCTTTAAGTACTTCAATAGCAAGCTTATTGTCTGTTGAATCGGCAAGCTGCATATATAACTGAATTGCTTCATACTCTGCTGAAACCATGAAACGAATTGCCCTGACAAGTTCCTCGTCTGTGAGCTTTCTGTCGTTTGCTAATCCTGAAAATGGTGATCCGAATTCTGGCATATTTATTCTCCTTTCTAGTTTATTTCTGGCTACTGCCCAACTTTATTTATTTGCCATAAATTGGCATTCTACTTAATTATCCGCTTTATCCGCGTGCGCAATTCGGGCAATTTGCCGGGCGATATCCTCTGGTGAGAGGATAAAATCAATACATCCGGTTGCTATTGCACTCTCCGGCATATCTGGCTGCGCAGCTGTATTGGGTTTTTGTGCTATAGTAATGCCTCCTACTTCTTTTATTCCACAAAGCGCTTCTGCTCCATCCCCGTCATATCCGGAGACAATAACAGCGATGAGTTTGCCATCCCAGTGTTTGGTTAAGGAGCGCAGGAAAAGCGTAATCACATCGGGCCAACCGTGAGGCTTTGAGATCGGTTTCAGGCGAAACTCATCATTTAAAACGTGCAATTCCCGCTTTTCAGGGATTATAAAAACATGGTTGGGCTGGATGTCCAGGTTTTCCGTTATAAGTTCAACCGGCATCTCTGTATAGCGCGGGAGAATCTCGTGAAGGTGGGTGGCTACTGTTCTCAAATGATTAACAATGACGATAGCAACACCCATATTTGCCGGAAGATTCCGGAGTAAACGGGTATAAGCATCAAGACCACCAGCTGAACCGCCCACGCAAATTATAGGAAAGTCTTTTGCCATATTCTTAGTATTCATCGGCTTCTTATTAAATATTACTTAGTAGCTTTTTTATCCATCCCTGGCATTTTATGCATATTCCCCATCTTTTTCATATCCTCATTTCCTTTTTTCATCTTTTCCATCATATCAGTCATTTCTTTATTGCCCATCATGGTTTTGCACATCGTGGACATCATTGCGGTGTCGCTTTTGCATTTTTCCATCATCAGTATCATGCCGTGTTTGCTATTCATCAATATACCCATCATTTCTTTCGACATATCGCTATTGTAAGCTATAGTATCCATGATTTCCTTCCTGGTTTCCAAATTTGAAAGAACCAATTTTACATCTGTTTTTGTTTGACATGAGGCAAACAGAACAATTAATCCAACGACCTATGTGATTCTTAGTAATATTTTCATAATTAATTATTGATTAAGCACTTTTGTACCAGTAAGGAAAAACAGCAGCTATGATTACCCTTTCGAATAGATCAGCGAAGTTTCTCCTATTTAGTTTGTAAGCAAATTCGTTGAGATAGTTTTGCAAGTAATCTGAGCTCATTTTATGA
>CAIVAT010000106.1 GCA_903903985.1 uncultured Bacteroidales bacterium
CCAATATTGCGATTTACAAACAAGATTTTTTCACCGCGAAGGCGCAGAGACGCAGAGAACAGGTCTATTTCTTATCCTTTCAAAGTCGAAAACCGAAAGTCATATCCCAGTTATTAAGCTGGCATTCAGACTTACCATTTTACTCATTGCCAGTTTACCGCTTGACTTTCTTACATTTTAACGTTTGCCAATATTGCGATTTACAAACAAGATTTTTTCACCGCGAAGGCGCAGAGACCCAGAGAACAGATGTATCGAAATGGAATGTTAGTGCCCTGATACAGATGTTGAAATACAAAATAAATAACAGGAAGACGAATTACTCGAGGATTGTCTTGATTTGGAATATAATCCTGAAAAATGGGATTAAAGGAAAGTCAATCTCGCAAACACCTCACCGGAAAAGCATTTGCCCTGCTAGATGTATACAATGACACAGAATAGTCGTATGTGTTCATCCCATGCGATAATGCTTTAAACTGACCCGATGATGTTGATGACCAAAAGAGGGTTGCAAAACCCTTAAAACGCATGCTTGAATTCAAATAGGAAACGCCGCTGCTCAATGCATTGAACCCAGAAATAAGATTGTCCTGAAGCGGTTCCCCTGCCAACGCATCACCTTTGTAAAAATTAAATAACGTTTGCCATTCGTCTTCGGTTGGCACATGCCACCCCGGAGGACAAAACCCCTGCCCTGCCTGAGTATCGTCATACTTCATCAGCTCATCCCACTGGTAAAGTCCGCCATAGTTGGTGCAATTACCGTCTAAATCATTGTAACAATACTTTTCCGAGATGCAATTATCATTCTGAACTTGTGATGATAAGACAGCCATTCCGTAATCCAGATTTTTGGCCATCCAGCATTGGGAGCCGATCTGAACCGATGGATATATTTTGTTATCGCGGATGTCTGCCAGGTTATTTCCACACACAAAGACAGGTGCGGGTTGTACGATGATTTTCCGGGTTTTGCTTGCTGTGCAAAGCGCCGCATTGGTATAAGAATAGGTGATGATCTTTGTCCCGGTTCCGGCAACCGATGGAGTAAAGACACTTGTGGCTGAATTCACTCCTGCACCCGAGTAAGTTCCATTCAATGGTATCCCTCCTTTTAGCTTGATCGGTTTGGCATTGATCGATGTGATCGTATCAAAGCAACCGGAGAACGAAACCAGGGGACCATCGCTGATTACCATGGTAATTGTGTTTGATGTGGCCGGATTTTCCTGCGGACAGGCAATATTTGAAGTCAGTGTGCAGGTCACAACATCTCCACTTAACGGTGTAAATGTATAATTGGGAGAATTTGTCCCGGCCGGCAGTCCATTTACTTTCCATTGGAATGCTGGCAATGATCCTCCATTTGTGGGCGTTGCAGAGTATGTAACAGGAATACCGGCACAGACCGGATTATTTGAAGCAGCAATAGTCAGGGAAACAGGTGAGTTGGGATTGACGGTCATGGTTACCGGATTTGAAGTGGCCGGATTTGCTTGCGGACAGGCAATGTTGGATGTCAGTGTGCAGGTCACGACATCTCCACTTAACGGTGTAAATGTATAATTGGGAGAATTTGTCCCGACCGGTAAATCGTTTACTTTCCATTGGTAGTAAGCAGAAGTGCCGCCATTGGTGGGCGTTGCAGAAAATGTAACCAACGATCCTGAACACACCGGATTGGCCGAAGAAGAAACGGAAACACTTACTGCAAGGTTTGGATTTACATTTATTGTAATACCATTGGATGTGGCCGGATTGTTTGAAGTGCAAATGGTATTTGAAGAAGTAAGAATGCATTTAACCTGATCTCCGTTGCCTGGCATGTAAATTAATACCGGCGAATTGGAACCCCGGGTAACATTGTTAACTTTCCACAAGTAAACTGGATTTGAACCGGGGTTATAAGGTGTGGCCGTAAATGTCAGGTTAGCGCCGGCACAGACGGTGGTTGCTGTAGTTGCAATGGAAACCTTTACAGAATCTCCGGGATTGACCGTTACCGGAAAATCAACCATGGTTCCTGAACAACTTCCGATTTCAGGAGTGATATGGTATGTGACAACTCCCGCTGTTGACATCGGGTTAACGAGCGTCTGGTTGATCACGACTCCTGAATCGGCAGAAAAGCCGGTAACACTGCCCGATGTGAGGGTTGCCGTCCAGTGAAATACAGTATTTGGAACCGATGGTAAAAGAATTATTCCCGTTGACTCTGCCGAACAGATGGTTTTTGATAGCGGGTTATTGCCAACCTGAGGAACCGCGGTAGTGACAAGCTGCACAGTATCGGTGCCCACGCAATCCCCCGGATTTGTAACTGTAACGCAGTATTTACCCGCCAGTCCTGTGGTCAGCGTTTGATTTGTGCCAACGGTAACTCCTGAATTAACATCTTTCCATAAATAGGTACAGCCGGAACAAGCGCCTGCATCAAAGGTTACATTCGTTCCAAGGCAAATCGTCCTGTCGGCTCCCAGCATAGGTTGAGGAGTTGAAAGTATGGTAATCGTCCTCCACGATGTGTCTGTACGGTTATCATTATGCCGGACATAGAGTTCAACAGTATATGTGCCTGGTGTTGAATAATTATGAGATGAGTTTGCCAGTGTTGAAATATTTGCTATCCCTGATGCTGGATCGCCAAAGTTCCACCGGATGGAATCTGCCGGAGGCCAGATATCACCTGAAAAATGAATTGAATCATTCTGACAATTACCCATAGAATGAAGGTAGGCTTTATAACGCTGGAAAAATTGAGGTAAAGCGCCAAACGACCTTTTACCCGCAAGATTGACTGCATTATACTGATAATTGCAACCAGCTCCATGTATGGATGGATTATTAATAACATGGAGATTATAGTTTTTTGAATTTGGCGGAGGTTCATAGGGTGATACATAAATTTTTCCATCGGGGCCTATTTGCAGGTTATATCTTGATGAATCACCAACATGGTATTCACTTTGACGAAATAAAACAGAATCTGAAATGCTGGCATCATACTGAAATAAGGGACCTCTAACTGAATCCGGAAATGTTATGACATTTTCAGCAATGTACAAGTACTTGTTATTTGAAGAGAATTCCGCTCCATATGGTCTACAAAAAATTGGCGTCGCAAAGTAGGATTTGAATGTGAATAAAGTTGATACAACTCCTGTATTATCGTTAAAATTACACATCTCCGCGAGAGTATCACACCTGACAAGTTTACTGCCATCGGGAGATATCCTAATATCACCGTTATTTGTACTATTATGAAGATTCTTCGTCTCGCTCAATACAGGAGTCAAATTTATCCCGGATGGAGTTATTAGGAAAGATGCATAATAATCCTTGATGCCATTTTTGACTACCACTACCCAAATATCTCTGTTGTTTCTATGTCTGGTTGCTGTCAAATATACATAAGCATCATTCGCTAAAGGGATAGGGATATTCTTCATAGAAGGAACAATATCTCCGAGTCCTCCATCGAGTCGTAAATCCAGGATGGAATAGTACATTCCGTAAGGTGGATTTCCGGAAAGTCCATCTCCAATTGTAAAAATATAATAAACACTATCCTCATCCAATTTCGGAACAGCAAGAACCGGTTGTGAAGCATCCATACCACCTAAAAGACCAGAACCATTCGGCATAACAACATTATTCTTGTTCCAGACTTGTGAATAATTCCCATAGAATAACAAATTCCCAATTGAATCTGAAACGGTCATATTGACCCGATTTCCTGCCAACATTGTGCTGTTGGTAAGCGCAACCGGATTCCCTGAATTAAAGTCCAAACCAGCAAAAAATCCAAAATACCAATTGTTCCATTCGCCCTGAGAAAACCCAAAGAACGGTAACAATAAAATCAGGCCGGTGATAACTTTAATTCTCATTCACATTTTACAAATCATGGTTTCTTAAAGGAATCAGAAAAAAAATGATAATTACCCTGGTTTTCATTGTAAACCGGCGATTAATCTATCAAAAGTAATTAATATTAATCAATGCAAATCGGACAGCGTCAACAAATCAGCATATTGGTTGTTGAATTTTGTTCAGTATCAATAAGTAAGACAAAGAAAACCAGTGAAAGTTGTCTGTAATAAGTCTCCTCTAACATTGTCAGCATTGTGCTTTTCTTTGCTCAATGCAGAACACACAACCCAAACTTTCCAAACGTGAAATAGCCGAAGCCTGGGCTACGATTACAACTCAACTTTGTCGGAATAATTTGACCCGGATAAAAATCGGTAAGAATTCTTCAGGAGGTTTCAGTCGCAGGAGAGCCGGGCTGCATTCATTAAACAAATTTGGTTTTCCGAAAAACTATACTTATCTTTGGCGTTAGTATCGTAATGCGGCAGGATGATAAAATCTTTTGGATCAAAAGAAACTGAAAGAATCTGGAACGGAATCAGGTCAGCAAAACTTCCAAATGAAATTCAGCATGTTGGGAGGAGAAAACTCAGAATGTTGAACAATTCGGGGTCAATAATTGATTTAAAAATACCCCCTTCAAACAGGCTTGAGAAACTAACCGGAAACCTTAAGGATTATCATAGCATCCGGATTAACGATCAATGGCGGATCAAATTTAAATGGCACAATGGAAATTCATTTGATGTTAAAATAATAGATTATCATAAATAATTGAAACATGGAGAACTTGCAAAACATACATCCGGGAGAGGTTTTAATGGAAGAATTTCTGATTCCAATGAATATCTCTGCTTATCGGTTATCAAACGATATTAAAATTCCCCAGACAAGGATCAGTGAGATCATCAAAGGAAGAAGGAGAATCACTGCTGATACTGCGCTGAGGCTAAGTACTTATTTCGGGAATTCAGCAAAGTTCTGGCTGGGACTTCAGGATGATTTTGATTTAGAAGAAGCGTTATCAGAAAAAAGGGAAATATTCAGTTCTATCAAGCGATATAAAACTAACGCAGCCTGATATGCCCTCAACCGTAAGTCAGACAAGGAATGTAAGCAGTCAAAACCTGAATCATTAAACTAAGTGTCAGTTTAACAATATACAATTCTTAAGCAAAAAGATTCGTCATCAATTACCAGGTTATTTTAACCACAATGTTCACAATGATTTACACAAAGGTCACAAAGATTATCATAGTGTACATTGTGTTTCCCTACGTGCTGGCATGCAGGCTTTGTCCTTTGTGGTTAAAGGTGTATTCAGTTCTGGAATTTTAAACAGTATCTAAACTGCATAAGGAATAAATAAAACAGCCACTCACATAAATACAAGCAAGCTGCTTATTTTCCTGTGAGCCCGATTGGATATCTAAGGTGTTAAATATAAGAGATATTGCCAATATACCACAGTAAACGGTTTAGACCAATTTGGATAGGTCCTTACCGCCTTTGACCTTCCCGTTGCTTTTCTTATAGTTGGTTGTATATTTGCATATAACAACTTAAAAGGCTCATGAAAAAACGTTTCTTAACCTTCATCCTGATGGCTATTGCAGGCTTTTCAGCCGCTCAATCACACGACTTTATTCCCGGCAAAATTCTAAACAATTATCCTCATATCAATCCAAAACATCTGATTGCCGCTGATTCTATTAGGGTTGACAGCATGAACCTTGCTATTTTCGATGTTGATTTTATAACCTATAAACTAAATTCTGTAAGCCTGACTAACTACAAGAAGTGTGACGATGGCTGTGATAAGGACAGTCTACCGATCCGCTATTACTTTGACAACTACTGGGATTATGCTCACGTTTACTTCAATTACAAGTATGACAACTCATCCCTGTTTCGGGGTGGCGTGACTTGGATGGGAACAGGTCAAATAGAATATCCAACCAATTTCCGCCCGGCAGATCTATTTCCTTTGACAAATTCCCACATCCAACTCCCGGCAAATGCGGAGTGGTACAACACAACCATTGCCGGCTATTATGGCTGGGACAATTATAAATTGCGCGGTGACAGCGCATGGAAGGCTATTGACTCTTTACAGATAGTCCATGATCTTACGACCAGGGAATATCGTGTTGGCCTCTATGGTTATCCAAGAGCCGAAGGCTTATTCGTACCAGAGGCTGCAAGCTGGATCATTTTTCTGTACCGGGGAAATAATAATACAGAATCTATCACTGATCACAAATCAGATCGTCTTACAGTTTATCCTAACCCAAGTGACGGAAGGTTTTATGTCAAGACAGAAAATTTTGAGATTTATAACGTCATGGGACAATTACTACACCAGGGCAAAACGAATCATGGATATGTTGACATGGGTTTTTTACCCACAGGAATTTATCTGCTCAGATATAATAAAGGGTCCGTAAGATTCGGCATCGTTCATTAAACAAAAAGAGACCATCCCCAAAGGGCGGTCTCCTTATATCCTGTGACCCCGGAGGGAGTCAAACCCCCAACCTTCTGATCCGTAGTCAGATGCTCTATTCAGTTGAGCTACGAGGCCATTTCAGGGTGCAAAGGTAAATTTTTTTTCACAAAACACAAATCCATCCTTCACAACCCGTCAAAA
>CAIVAT010000107.1 GCA_903903985.1 uncultured Bacteroidales bacterium
CAATCGGCGGCTAAAGCTCATCTCTATGCCCCCCTGCGGTCAGGTACCGATATCGCTTTCTTAGGCGGTATGATCAAGTACATTTTAGAAAAAAACCTCATTCAGCATGAATACGTTGTCAGTTACACCAATGCCTCTTTCCTGGTAAATCCGGCATTTAAAATGCCGGGACAAAACAGGGGTGTCTTTTCCGGCTTAACGGATGGCAAGTATGAAAAAGACACTTGGTCATATCAGGTTGATGCGGAAGGCGTTATTAAAAAAGATAAGACCTTAAAAGATCCAAACTGCGTTTACCAGCTGCTGCAGAAACACTATTCTCGTTATACTCCGGAAATTGTTTCCCGGATTACCGGAACGCCCAAAGACAAGCTGCTGGAAGTGTACAAAATTTATAGCTCAACAGGGAAGCCGGATAAGGCCGGTGTTGAGCTGTACGCAATGGGTTGGACCCAGCATACCGTGGGTGTTCAGAACATTCGAACAATGTGCATAATTCAGCTCCTTCTTGGTAACATGGGGATTGCCGGCGGCGGAGTCGCAGCTATGAGAGGTGAATCCAATGTTCAGGGTTCTACTGATCACGGGCTTTTGTTCCACATCTGGCCCGGCTATCTTGGCACTCCTACGGCATCAATGAAGACACTCAAAGATTTTAATGAAAAGCGAACACCGAAAACAAAGGAGAAAAACAGCCTCAACTGGTGGAAAAACACTCCGAAATATGTGGCAAGCTTTCTGCGTTCCATGTACGGCACGAATGCCACACTCGAAGAGGCATATCAGCTCATGCCCAAACTCGATGACGGCGCCAACTATTCGTGGCTGACAATTTTCGATCAGATGTATAAAAAGAAGTTCACCGGCTTTTTTGCCTGGGGCATGAACCCGGCGTGCAGTGGTGCCCATTCCAATAAAACCCGTCAGGCGATGACCAACCTCGACTGGATGGTCAACGTCAACCTGTTTGATAACGAAACCGGTTCTTTCTGGCGCGGCCCGGGGATGGATCCCGCCAAGGTTAAAACAGAAGTATTCATGCTTCCGTGTGCATCCTCTATTGAGAAGGAAGGAAGCATAGCAAATAGCAGCCGATTAATGCAGTGGCGTTATAAGGCAATCAAACCCGTTGGTTTATCCAAGCCCGACGGGGACATTATGAGTGAACTTTACTTTAAGATTCGGGATCTCTACGTCAAGCAGGGCGGCCCGGGAAAAGAAGCATTAACCAAGCTTACCTGGCCATACGGCAAGCATGTAGGTCATGAATTCCATTATGAGCCAAGGAAAGTTGCCGCTGAAATAAACGGTGTTTTCCTGGAAAACAAAAGGATGGAAAATCCCACTAAAAAGGGTGAATTCAAGGAATTCAAAAAAGGTGATCCTGTGCCGACTTTTGCGTGGCTGCAGGATGACGGATCAACATCTTCAGGTTGCTGGGTCTATTGCGGCTCTGTAGGTGAAAAGGGTAATCTGGCTATGCGCAGAGGGACGAAAGATACCTCCGGCATCGGCCTTTATCCCGAATGGGCTTGGTGCTGGCCAATAAATCGCCGCATCATTTACAACGGCGCTTCCGTCGATCCCAGCGGTAAACCCTGGGATCCCAAGCGGGCTGTTATCAAGTGGGATGGTGAAAAATGGGCAGGCGATGTTCCTGATGGCGTGGGTAATCCAGGCGCGGGAAGGCCTCCGTTCATTATGAAACCGGACGGTGTGGCAAGCCTCTTCGGTCCGGGTTTGGTAGATGGACCGTTCCCAGAGCACTACGAACCACTGGAGTGCCCGGTGGAGAAGAACATCATGTCGCCTCAGAAAAACAACCCCGTCATCAAGCGTTTTGACGCGACTGGAGTGGGCTCCGATATGGATGTTTATTCCGGTGTCGCCAGTTGTGATCCCCGGTTCCCCTTCATCGGCACAACCTATCGTGTCAGTGAACATTGGCAAACCGGTGTTCTTACCCGCTGGTGCCCATGGCTTGC
>CAIVAT010000108.1 GCA_903903985.1 uncultured Bacteroidales bacterium
GACTTTATAAGTTATGTTTCACATTGAGCTTCGAGCTCGTTATCAAATATAAAGGTAAGGCTGTGGGGGCGTTCCGGCAAAAGCCGGAACGCTGATTTTTATGCGGTGTGTGTATGAACCGCAGTTTTTATGTAAGTTTGTGATAACAGTTAACTGGTTAATTCACAAGTTTTATTCTTATTTGTTTATCCCTGTTGCTCTCTGAGTGATTTCTCTGTGATGCGGTCAGCAATAAAATTGCACGGAGGCTCACAGAGAAGGCGCTGAGAATAATGTCCGGAAAATGCAGGCCAATCTTATTAAGATGAAATTCATAATTTGTTTTGGTTTATTTATCCTGATCGGGTTGTTCCTGACACCGAAGACAAAGGCTGAGGTTGTCGATAGTTCATCAACCGGTTTTACGGTTAAATCCGATCAATTTGCAAAGGTTCCACCGGATAGCCTTTTTAAATATCTTGTCAGTAATGTCGGAAATTGGTGGAACCCGGAGCATACATGGTCGGGGAATTCATCGAACCTTTCCATTCAGCCATTTGCCAACGGTTGCTTCTGCGAAACACTTGCCAATGGAGGCAGTGTGAGGCATATGACCGTCGTGTATGTCATTCCAGGAAAACTCCTGCGCATGGAGGGTGGTATCGGACCACTCCAGATGCAGGCGGTGACAGGTAGCATGACTTTTGAAATCACCCCGGCTCCGTCAGGATCAAAAATCAGTTTGAAGTATGCTGTTGGTGGTTATATCCCTGGCGGGGCTCAAAAGTGGGCATCATTGGTTAACAGGGTGCTTGTCGAGCAGGTGCAACGACTGGTGGACTATGCTGAAACAGGAAAGTCACATTGAGAAATTTTCTTTTTCTCCGATAAAGATAAGACTATATGTACATTGAAAAGAAGTCACAGCAGGTAGCACTCATCCTCAGTACCTCCCTGGCCGGTTTTATGGCCCTGCTTGATGGGAATATCGTGAATATTTCCCTCCCGTATATCGCCCGGTATTTCCATGTCGGAACAGGCAGTGTGGTGCAGATCATCCTGGTTTACATGGTCGTGATGGCAGGCACCATGATTATTTTCGGAAAAATGGCCGATCAGTACGGGGTTAAAAAGGTCTTTATCTCAGGATTTATCATTTTTACCGTGAGCTCACTTTTATGTGGGTTTTCCGGGTCGATGGCTTTCCTGGTATCGGCCAGGGCGGTTCAGGCGATGGGTGCTTCCATGTTGTATTCGACCGGCATTTCCTTGATATCGAGATTCATTCCTCCCGACCGCCGGGGTTGGGCTTTCGGAATATTTTCCCCCATGGTTTCGCTTGGACTCCTGGTTGGCAATCCCCTGGGGGGATTGATAACCGGTTTTTTAGACTGGCACTGGATTTTTTTAATCAATGTACCGGTAGGTATATTTGCAGTGCTCCTGGCGTGGAAAGCCATTCCCGGTGAAAAGGAACAAAACGGTGCTATCGTCGGGGGACATTTTGATTATGCCGGAGCACTTTTAAGTTTTGCTGGTTTGGCACTGCTTGTCTTTTGCCTGAACCAGGCACGTAAAATTGGCTGGGACAGCCCGGTCATGTTTATTGGATTTCCCTTATCAATCCTGCTTATTGTATTGTTTATCCTGCAGGAAGGGAAAGCTGCAGACCCCATTCTGGATTTGCGGATTTTCCGTCACCGTGAATTTGCCACCGGCGTGATCATTTCACTGGCCGGATATGGACTTCTGGCAGGAAGCGGCGTGTTGATGCCATTCCTGCTTACTTACGTGCTGCATATCAAGGTGGAGCATGCCGGGTTTATCCTGATGACCTTTGCAGTGATTTTCAGTGCGATGAGCCCGGTCGCCGGCAACCTTTCCGACCAGGTATCAAAAACCCGACTGATGCAATCCGGAATGTTGCTTGCTTTTGTTGCTTCCCTGTTTTTTATAGCGTTCATGGGGCAAATGCATCTATGGGTTGTATTTCTGTTCCTGGTAATGCAGGGCATTGCCTATGCTTTTTTCATCACCCCAAACAATAATTTTATCATGTCAGTGGCCGATCCTGATAAACAGTCGATCTCCTCCAGCGTTTTCAAACTATCCACCAATCTGGGGCAGATGACCGGGATCATCCTGATGGAGTCTCTCTTTGCAACAGCATTGCCAACCGGATTTTTGGCTGATGGAAACCATGCTGCCATGCTTTCGCAGGAAACCCTGGCATCCGGGTTCCGTTGGGCGTATGCAGGAGGTGCCGGTTTGTGCCTGATTGCACTGATCCTGTCGGCCACCATGCAGGATCGCAAAATCGGGGTTCATGCCGGCGATGGTGAAGGTGGTTTATTGTAATAAAAAAAAAGCCAACCAGTTTCCTGGTCAGCTTCTTCTTTTCTCAGTAACAAGGTTACTTTTTCCTGGCAGCTGCCTTTTTTGCAACAGGTTTTGCAGCACCAGCTTTTTTCTGTTTGATTACAGCCTGGGCTGCAGCCAGGCGTGCGATTGGAACCCGGAAAGGGGAACAGCTAACATAATTGAATCCCAGTGAATGGCAGAATTCAACGGAAGCAGGTTCGCCTCCATGTTCACCGCAAATGCCTATCTTCAGGTCTTTACGGGTTGACCGTCCTTTTTCGACAGCCATCTTCATGAGCTGGCCTACCCCTTCGAAATCGATGACCTGGAAAGGATCGACCGGAAGGATCTTCTGTTCAATGTACGCAGGAACAAATCCTCCAATATCATCTCGTGAGAAGCCAAAAGTCATTTGTGTGAGGTCGTTGGTTCCAAACGAGAAGAAGGTAGCGGTTTCTGCAATTTTATCTGCAGTGAGCGCAGCACGGGGAATTTCGATCATGGTTCCCACCATGTGAGGGATCTCTTTCACCTTGAACTTCTTGCACACTTCTGCATAAATTTCATCGATGATCAGGTACTGATGTTTCAACTCCTTCTCGGTACAGGTTACCGGGATCATGATTTCAGGGAACACTTTTTTCTTTTCTTTCAGCAATTCAGCGGTTGCTTCAAAGATGGCACGTACCTGCATCTCGGTGATTTCAGGATAGGTGATTCCCAAGCGCACTCCGCGGTGCCCCATCATCGGGTTGGTTTCGTGCAGTGCATCTGCACGGCGGTTGAATTCCTCCATGGTGATTTTCAGGCTGTCGGCGATCTTCTTGCGGGCCTCTTCGTTCTGTGGGATGAATTCATGAAGGGGTGGATCGAGCGTACGGATTGTAACAGGATAACCGTCCATCGCGGCCAGGGTTTGCTTGATATCTTCCTTTACATAAGGATAGAGTTCGTTCAAGGCTTTGCGGCGTTCTTCTACCGTTTTCGAGGCAATCATTTTTCGGAGAAGGAACAACGGTTTTTCAGCATTTTTGCCATAAAACATATGTTCGGTGCGGAACAGGCCGATGCCTTCGGCGCCAAAAGCACGAGCTTTCGCAGCATCATCAGGGGTATCGGCATTGGTGCGGATCTTCATGGTGCGGACCGCATCACAAAGTTTCATAAAAGCCTGGAAATCCGGATTCTCTTCTGCAGCCTTGATCATGGGTAACTGGCCGTTGTAAATGTAGCCTTTCGACCCGTTGAGGGAGATGAAATCACCTTCATTCAAGGTGAGATCACCAATTTTCATTGTTTTTTTAGAAGCTTCAATTTTCAGCCCACCGGCACCTACGATGCAGCATTTGCCCCAGCCCCGGGCAACGAGTGCGGCGTGACTTGTCATCCCGCCACGTGCGGTAAGGATGGCTTGTGCAGCACGCATGCCTTCAATATCTTCGGGGTTGGTCTCTTCGCGGACGAGGATGACGGTTTTACCTTTTTTAGCCCAGGCTACTGCATCTTCGGAGTTGAAGACAATTTGCCCGGTTGAACCTCCGGGGCCTGCAGGAAGACCTTTTGCCATCGGTTTAATGCTCTTTTCTGCTTTCGGGTCGAGGATGGGGTGAAGCAGTTCATCAAGTTGGCTTGGTTCCACGCGGGAAACAGCTTCTTCTTTGGTGATCAGCTTTTCATTAAACATATCCACTGCCATTTTTACAGCAGCCGGGCCATTGCGTTTACCGACACGGCACTGAAGCATGTAAAGTTTGCCGTCCTGGATGGTGAATTCGATATCGAGCATGTTGCGGTAATGCTTTTCCAGCGAGCGTTCGATTTTGTGGAGGGCTTTGTAAACAACCGGCATGGCTGTTTCCAGTGATTCAAGTTTCATTGTATGCTCGTTCTTGCCGATTTCGTTGATCGGGTTCGGAGTCCGTATACCGGCTACCACATCTTCGCCCTGGGCGTTGGCCAGCCATTCTCCGTAGAAATAGTTTTCGCCGGTGGCAGGGTTGCGGGTAAAAGCCACACCTGTAGCAGAGGTGTCACCCATGTTTCCGAATACCATTGACTGCACATTGACTGCGGTTCCCCACTCATCGGGAATGCCTTCAAAACGACGGTAAGAAATGGCACGTTTCCCGTTCCAGCTGGAGAAAACTGCTCCAACGGCACCCCAGAGCTGTTCCATGGGATCTTCGGGGAAAGGCTTGCCAAGTACATCTTTGACTTTTTTCTTGTAGATATCGATGAGGGCTTTCAGATCTTCGGCCGTAAGGTCAGTATCACTTTTTGCTCCTCTTTTTTCTTTCATTTTATGGAGCTCCTTTTCAAGCTGAACACGAACGCCTTGTCCTTCTTTCGGCTCAATTCCTGCGGCCTTTTCCATCACAACATCCGAATACATCTGTATAAGGCGGCGCTGTGAATCATAAACGAAGCGCGGATTTTTTGTCTTTTTAATCAGACCTTCACGGGTAATATCATTCAGCCCTACGTTTAAAACTGTTTCCATCATCCCGGGCATGGATGCGCGGGCGCCGGAGCGAACAGAAACAAGGAGTGGGTTGTTTTTATCGCCAAAAATGGCGCCCATTTCCTTCTCTGTGTCCTTCAGGCTATCGGCAACCTGTTTTTTTAATTCCTTGGGATATGTTTTTTTATTCTGCTGATAGTAAGTACAAACCTCTGTGGTAATAGTGAATCCGGCAGGTACGGGAAGCCCAATGTTAACCATCTCAGCGAGGTTCGCACCTTTACCGCCTAAAAGGTTCTTCATTTCGGCCGTACCTTCGGCTTTTTTACCACCAAAATAGTAGACGTACTTGTTTTCTTTAGCTTGTTTTGCCATAATTGACATCATTTAGGTTAGTGAAAA